>DAOTUD010000063.1:0-44341 GCA_034437275.1 Anaerolineae bacterium | reverse complement strand
GTGGAATGGGGACCAGCCGTCGTATGTTCGGTCACGCTGCTTGCCCCGACTGAGGCGATTGCGAACGGGCTGCAAACCTTCTTCTGGTCCGAGGTACCCGAAGCCACGACGTACCAGGTCAAAATCATGAACTCCTCCAGCGTCCTGGTCTCGGGCAGAATTGCGCCGCCTGCTACCAGCCTCACGCTGGACGTGAGCGAAGCGGCCATCGGGCCGGGCACCAATTTCCGCATTTTCGTCGAGGCGTATACTGGGCCGGGCGAACTGTGCACCGACAGCGTCTCGGTTACGCGCCGGTAGCAGCGGCTAGCTAAGGAGGATAAAAAATGATAAACACCATTCAGCACCACCTGCCCAAAGCCGCTCTCGTGTTCGTGCTAGCGGCCATCATCCTGTTGATCCCCGGACAGGCATCACCCAGCCAGGCGCAGATCGGCGGGACGATCAGTTATGGCAACGCGGTCTTCGGCGTGATCTCAGCCACAACGCCCGCGCTGACCTACAGCTTCGACGGCAACGCCGGCGACCTGGTCAGCGTCGATGTACGCGGCCTGACGGGTGATCTCGACCCGGTCGTCACGCTCGCCGATGCGGCGCAGCAAGTGCTCAAGACGAACAACAATCACCTGTTCGTACATACTACCAACGACGTCCGGTTTGCGGCTTATTTGCCCCAGACCGGCCCGTATGCGATCACCGTGAGCGGGGCCAACGGCACCGGCGGCGACTTCCTGCTGCGGCTGGACGGGCGACCGCCCACGATCCCGACGCCGCTGGTCTACGGCGTACCGGTGACGGTCGACATCCCGGCCAACGCCACGCCGCAGTACTACCGTTTCGACACCGAAAACTGCCCGACCACACTCACCGTGAGCAATCCGTCCGCCGGGCAGCCGTACAGCTTCCCGTTTGTGGTGCGCGTGCGTGACCAGCAGGGCACCGAAGTCACGCTGCTGCGCGGGGGTGAAATGGTCGAAGACCGTGTCACCGTCGAAGCGCTCAGCGGATGGTACGAAGTCGACGTGCTGTCGGACGATCCGCAGGCGACCGGGGCGATCACGCTGCTGGTCAGCTGTGGGGACGGCGCGCCCGGCTGCGCAGGTGGCCAGGACGGCGGCGCGGCTGCCGATGAATGCCCGCCCTGCCCGAACTGCGGCGGCGATCCACCCGGCACAATCGACGTGACCGACAACCGGTGCATAGACACCGCCTTCGACGTGTCCCTCATCGAGCCGGCGACGAGCACCATCGACTATACCTGGAACGCGATCCCCGGCGCGGACACCTACCGGCTGACGTTCTACGCGCTGATGTCGGATGGCAGTGAATTCGCGTATGGCTGGGTGGAGGTCGACACCAACGACTATCCTGCACGGAACTTCGACTTCCTGCCCCCAGAGTTTGCCGGGTTCCGTATCGTGCTCGAAGTGTTCGAGGACGGCGAAGTGATCTGCACAGACCAGGACATCGTCTACTTCCAGCGCGGCCTGCGCACATGCCCGGACCTGGGCCTGGAGGCCATCCTCACCAACCCGGACACGCGCAGCGTTAGCCTGCGCTGGGACCCGACGCTGGGGGCCGACCGTTTCGACATCGCGTTGTATTCGATCACACCTTTCGGTGAATCCTTCAGCGGGATGATCCCGGTTGATGGGATGTTCTCCGAATACGTGTTCGACCACTTCCCGCCCGAACTCAACGGGATCAGGGCGGTGCTGTGGATGGAGCGCGGTGACCTGGTCTGCTCCGCCGAAGTCATGGTGGACTTTTCGTCGCAGCCGCAGCAGGCGGAACCGGCGGAACCCCGCGTGCCGTGCATCATTCGCGGCGAAGGCATCATCTGGGTGCACGTTGGGCCGGGGCGCAACCGGGGCGTGTTCGACTATCTGCCCACCGGCCAGGATATCGCCGTCATCGGGCAGGCGCTCGACGACGACGGCAACCTGTGGTGGCAGATCGACCCGACCGTGATCCCGGGTGGGACGAGCGTGGCCAGCCTGTGGGTGATGGCCAGCGACGTGGTCGCCAGCGGCGACTGCGACGAGGTACCGCAGGGTGAAATTCCGCCCATCGTGCCTGACGATGATCCGGGCGAATGGCTGCCGTGCGGATCGTGCGACACCTGCGGCCACCCGGCGAACGAGTGCGTCACCTCGCCCACCGGTGAATGCCTGTGGGACCCGGCGACCTGCGTGCAGCAGATTCCCGGTGGTGACGACGACGTGCCGCCCGGCGACGACGAGCCACAGCAGCCGCCCGATGATGATGATGGCCCCACGCCGCCGCCACCACCGTGTTACTCGCTCAGCGTAGGTACGAGCGCGGGCGGCTCCGTCTCCTACATCACGCCGCAGAACTGCCAGGGCGGGTATACGCCGGGGTCGCTGGTGATCATCCAGGTTGCGCCGGATACAGATTATGCAGTCCAATACTGGTCCGGCGACTGTGACGACCTGACGACGCCCGCCTATGATCAGGTCACGAATGCGGTGACCATGAACTCTAGCTGCAGCGTTTTCGTGCAGTTCTACACAATGTATTAACAGACGCCGACCGTTGCCATATACCAGCGAGGAGGGGTGTACGCCCCTCCTCGTTTTTTGCGCGCGCCGCACCGGCCCCAAAAAAACTGAGGGCGATTTCCCCCCACGGATCGCCCTCGATGTGGTGATGTGCATTTTTGCAGCATGAAACGGCGCAGGGGCACGGTCAGCGCGCCCCGCACGCCGCATGTTGTTACAGCAAGACGTACAGCGCCTCGGCGGCCTCGGTCGCCCAGTCCACAAACGGCGTGACCAGCACCGTCCCCAGCAGGACCACGCCCGCCGAGGTGATGCCCAGCGTCAGCCGGTACGGCCCGCTGATGGGGACGACCAGCTCCGGGTCTTTGGCCTCTTCCATGTACATCACCTTGACGATGGTCAGGTAGTAGTACAGGCCGATGATCACGTTCACGATGCCGACCAGCGCCAGCCAGGTCAGGTTGGCGTCGACCGCCGCGCGGAACAACAGGAACTTGCCAACGAAACCGGCTGCCGGCGGAATTCCGGCCAGGCTCAGCAGCGCGAGCGTCATCGCCAGCGCAAGCCACCGGTTCCGGCGGCTCAGCCCGGCGAAGTCGGCGATATCCTCGCTGCCGCTGGCGTTGGCAAACAAGATCACCACGCCGAAGGCCAGGATGTTGGTCATCACGTACATGAACAGGTAGAACGCGACCGCCGCCGCGCCATCGCCGGCGGTGTCGGTGGCAATCGCCGCCACGCCGATCAGCGTGTAGCCGGCCTGCGCAATCGACGAGTAGGCCAGCAAGCGCTTGATGTTGCTCTGGACCAGCGCCAGCACATTGCCCAGCGTCATCGTGACCACCGCCAGCACCGCGACCAACTGGACCCAGATATCGCTGTAGTCCTGCACGGCGCCCACCGACGCGAACATATCCGCCGGCGGGAAGACCGCCAGCAGTACGCGCAGCAGCAGCGCAAAACTGGCCGCTTTGCTGGTCGTGCTCAGCAGGGCCGTGATCGGCGTCGGCGCGCCTTCGTACACGTCCGGCGTCCAGAAGTGGAACGGCACCGCGCTCACCTTGAAGGCGAAGCCGACCGCCATCAGCGACAGCGCGACCCCAACTGCGGGATCGGTCAGCGCCCCGGTGGCAATCGCTTTGCCCAGCCGGTAGATGTTGGTCTCGCCCGCGAAGCCGTACACCAGCGACAGGCCGTAGAGCGTGATGGCCGAGGTGAACGCGCCGAACAGGAAGTACTTGATGCCCGCTTCGGTGCTGCGATCGGTGTCACGCAGAAAGCCCGCCAGCATATACAGCGCGATCGAGGTCGTCTCCAACGCGAGGAAGACCATGATCAGGTCGGCGGCCACCGTCATCAGGCTGGCCCCGATCACCGACACGATCAGAATCGCGAAAAAGTCACCGCGCGCGTTAAGCTGCGGGATGCCGATGCTGATCAGACAGCTCAGCCCCCCGGCGAAGATCACCATCACGCGGAAGATCTGCGACAGCTCGTCGTGCCGGACCATGCCGCCCAACAGCAGTTGGTCCGACAACCCGCCGGTCGGCGTCAGGTCGACCAACCACAGCGCCGCCGACACCACCAGCAGGCCGAACCCGGCCACATAGCCGATTTTGCGCCGCCGGTCTTTAGGCCAGAACACGTCCAACACCAGCACCGTCACGGCCAGAATTACCATTACAATTTCAGGCAGTATAGCGATTACGCTCGCCTGGGCATCAGTCGAGAAGTTCAAATCAACCTCCCAGCATGGACACGATAGGCCGGACCCCAGATTCGACGATCGGGGCCATCAGCCGGGGATAGACACCGAGCAGGACCAGCCAGAAGACCAGCAGGCCCAACGCGATCTTGTCGAAGACGGTGATCGGCGGCACATCGGGGAAGCGCTGTTCGTTGAACTCGCCAAAGAACACCTGCCCCACGACACGCAACACATACGCCGCCGTGACAATGATGCCCAGCGCCGCGACAACCGCGATCAAGCCGTAATAGTTGAAGCTGTCGAACAGGCTGCTGATGCTGCCCGCCTCGAAGACCGGCCCATCCCACAGCCCGACGAAAATCGGGAACTCCGCCACGAAGCCGCTCAGCCCCGGCATCCCCATGCTGACGAAGCCGCCCACAATGAAGGCGACCGCCACCAGCGGCATTTTGGTCACAAAGCCGCCCAGGCTGGGGATATCGCGCGTGTGCGCCCGGTCGTAGACCATGCCGACGGCAGCAAAGAAGAGCGCCGTCATCACCCCATGGCTGAACATCTGCAAGCCCGCGCCGGTCATGCCGGTCACGTTCATGGTGGCGAAGCCCATGCTCACCAGGCCCATGTGGCTGACCGAACTGAAGCCGATGACGTACTTGAAATCCCGCTGGCGCATGGCGATCAGCGCGCCGTACACCACGTTGATCAGCGTCAGGAAGATGATCCAGGGCAGATGCACCTTTGCGCCTTCGGGCAGCAGTTGCACCCCCACCCGCAGCGCGGCGAACGCGCCCAACTTCATCAGCACGCCCGCGTGGATCATCGAGACGGCGGTCGGGGCCGCGACGTGACCATCCGGCGACCAGTTGTGGAACGGCCACACACCCGCCAGCACGCCGAAGCCCAGGAAGATCGCCGGGAACCACAGCCTGGCCGTCGACACGCCCGACCATTCCGGCGAGAACGGCGTATCAAACGCGCCCTGCTGGGCGGCGATGTGCAGGTCGACGAAATCGAAGCTGTAGACGCCGGTCGCTTCGGCGGCCTTGAAGTACACCGCCAGCAGCCCGACCAACGCCACCACCGACCCGATCAGGATGTACAGGGTCAGCTTCATGGCCGCGTATTCGCGCGTGGCCTTCCAGCCCCAGATCACGATCAGGAAGTACATGGGGAAGATCGCCAGTTCGTAGAAGAAGAACAGCACGAACAGATCGACGGCCACAAACACGCCGAACACCCCAGCCACCAGCAGCAAGAAGAACGCCATAAACTCGCGGGTGCGGTCTTCGATGCCCCACGAGATCAACACGCCGGTAAACCCGGCAATCGCCGTCAGCAGCACCATCGCGGCGGCGATGCCATCCACGCCCAGGTGCCAGCTAATGCCCACCGATTCGACCCACTTGACGTGGTCCTCGTAGGCGAAGTACGGCTCAACAGTCTCAATCGTCTCCGGCGCGACATCCGGCCCCGCCGACACCACGTCGGCGCGGGCGTCGGCCACCTCGTCGGCGACCGCGTTGGCCGCGTCGGTGTTGTAGCCGAAGAACACGCCCAACGCCAGCAGCAGCGTGACGCCAGTGGTCAGTGCCGCGACGGTGCGAATAATATCCTTACGCTCGGAATCAAGCAGCAGGATGATGATCGCGCCGATCACTGGCGTCAGGAGGATGCCTGTCAGGACACCGCTAAACGTAATTACCATAAATAATGGCCCTCCTAAGTAGGGGCGCAGCTCGCGCCCAGGCGGGCAGGACAAGCCCTGCCCCTACCGCATTACCAAAAATCAGACCCCAGGGAACCAGTGGACAACACCTTGATTGATCAGCTCTAACACCCAGTTGGGATACAGGCCGGTGATCAACATCAGGACCACCAGCGGGGCCAGCGCGACAAACTCGCGCCGGGTGATCTCCAGCGAGTGCTCGTTGTGGTGATAGTCTTCCCACTCCTGGTTGTGGGGGCCATGCAATAGTTTCTGAATCCCCTTGAGGATGTAAATCCCGGTCACGACCAGCCCGGCCATGCTCAGCAGCACGTAGAACGGGTAGGCCTTGAACGCCCCGGCGACGACCATAAACTCGCCGACAAAGCCGTTCAGGCCCGGCAGCCCCAGGCTGGCCATGCTCACGAAGATCAGCAGCGCCCCGAAGACGGGCACAATGCCCCACAGGCCGCCAAACCGCCGCAGGTCGCGGGTGTGCGCCTTGTGATACAGCGCCCCGGCCAGCAGGAACATGCCCGCGCTCGACAGCCCGTGATTGAACATCTGCAACACGGCCCCGTTGAGCGCCACTTCGGCGTTGTCCCGGTCCTCCGCGCGGAATTCCGCCGGATAGAGCGCATCGACCTTTTCTCTGGCTTGCGCGCTGCTGCCGCGTTCCTGCTCGGACAGTTCGATATCCGCCGCATCGGCCATCAGGCTGTACTTGCCTTCGGTCTCGGCCCAGACGGTGCCGTACATCAGCGCAGCCGCCGCCAGCCCCAGCACCACGAAGCCCATGTGATTGACCGAGGAATAGGCCACCAGCCGCTTGAAGTCGTTTTGACCCCAGGCCGCCATCGCGCCGAGCACGATCCCGGCCACGGCCAGGAAGCCCAGCACGTCCACCAGGTTGTACTCCAGGCTGAAGATGGCACGCTTGGTCACCCATTCGCGCGGGAAGAGCGGGATCGCCAGCCGCAGGAAGCCGTATGCGCCCAGCTTGAGCAGCACGCCCGCCAGCAGCATCGAGCCGGCGGTCGGCGCTTCGGTGTGCGCGTCCGGCAGCCAGGTGTGGAACGGCCAGGCCGGAATCTTGATCAGGAACGCCAGCGCAAAGCCGAGCAGCGCGTAATATTTCGTGATCTGGAAATCCAGCCCCAAAATGGTCTTGTCGCTGCCCACGCCTTCGAACACCGGCCACTCCTGGAGCATGACGGGAATGTCGAAGCTGCCGACCGTGTAGCCGATCAACTGCGACGCCAGCAGCAGCCCCAGCGAGCCGGCCATGGTATACAGGAAGAATTTGTTGGCGGCATAGCGCCGGTTCTCCCCGCCCCACAGGTAGATCAGGAAGTACATCGGCACCAGCCCGATCTCCCAGAACAGGAAGAGGATCATCATGTCCAGCGCCACGAATACGCCCAGCAGCCCGGTTTCCAGGAACAGGAACAGGGCCATGTGGGCCGGGACGTTGTCCTCGATCTCGAACGAGATCAGGATCGCCAGCGGCACCAGCAGCCCGGTCAGCAGCACCATTGTGGCGCTCAGCCCGTCCACGCCGATGTGCCAGGTGGCGTTAAGCTGCGGGAACCATTCGGCCTGCTCCTCGTAGGCCCATTCGGTCGGGCTGTTGGGTGGGTTGGCCTGCACACTGTAGAACACGCCAAGCGCCATCACCAGGACCACCAGGCTGAAGCCCATCGCCGTCCAGCGGGCGGCGCGTTTGTTCTCGCGCGGGAGCGCAAAGACAATCACCGCACCGATGACCGGCAGCAGGGTCATGGTCGTCAGGAAGTCTAGGGGTAGAAAGTCAAACATCTATAAGTGCCTCTCCTTCTGACGAGGGGCGGCAGCGCCGGCCCCCTCGCATGTCAGGGACCGGGAACTACATTACCTGGATGATCAACAACGTGCCAATGGCCAGCAGCGCCAGCGTCACGAACAGCAAGTACTGCTGGATGCGCCCGGTCTGCACCTGGCGGAACCAGGCACCGAAATTACCTATCGATGCGGGGATGCCGTCGCCCACGCCGTCGATCACCACGCGGTTGAAGCGCTTGAACAGCTCGCCCAACCCGGTGAACGTCTCGGCGATGGTTTCCAGCACGCCGTCTATCGTCTCTTTATCAATCGCATCGATCACGATGTGCACCGCCGCCCACTCCGCCGGACGGACAATATAGCGCCGGTAGGCGATGTCGACGTAGAAGCGCATTTGCAGCGCGGTCCAGATGCCAGGCCCCAGCGCGCGCTCGGTGGGATCGGCCTGGCCGGCCTCGACCGGCTTGCGCCCGTACACCCACCAGCCCAACGCCAATCCGCCCAGCGCCAGCGCCATACTCAGCAGCACCGGGAACCATTCCAGCGCGATAACCGCCGGATGGTGCGCAGTCGTGCCCGCCAAAAAGTCGTGCAGCGGGTTGTCGAGCGCGCCCAGCAGCGGGAAGTCGGTATGCACACCGATGAAGCCGCCCACGATGGCCAGCACGGCCAGCACGATCAGCGGCCACTCCATCTGCTGCACCGAGAGCCGGTGCACCGGGTCGGCGTATTCAAGCGCCTGCGGGTTGTCCTTGCCCCGGCGCGTGCGGTTCCACCACACCACCCACTGCTTGCGGAACATGCCGATCCCGGCGTATTCGGCGGCGGAGGTGCGCGGCTGGCCCCAGAAGGTCATGAACCACATGCGCGCGGTGTAGAACGCGGTCAGGAACGCCGCCACCACCAGCGCCAGCCAGACGAACAGCGCCAGCGGGTAGCCTGCGGCGGTGCCGTGCCACGCCTCGGCGATGATCTCGTCTTTAGACCAGAAGCCGGCAGTCAGCAAGGGGAACCCGGCCAGCGACAGCCCGCCAATCGCCATCGTGATCGCAGTGACCGGCAGCTTGTGCAGCAGGCCGCCCATGCGCTGGATGTCGTTGGGTGGTGCGCAGTAGTCCATCACCAGCCCGTCGGGTTCCGCGTGGTGTTCGCCCTCCGCGCCGTGCTCGTGGGCGTGATGCTCGCCGTGCTCCATCGCGTGGATCACCGAACCGGACGCCATAAACAACAGCGCCTTGAAGAATGCGTGGTTCACCAGGTGGAACGCCGCCGCAATCCAGGCCCCGACGCCCAGCGCCGCGATCATGTAGCCCAACTGGCTGATGGTCGAGTAGGCCAGGATGCGCTTGATGTCGTTCTGGCCCACGGCCAGAATCGCCGCGCCAAGTGCGGTCACGCCGCCCACGACGCCCATCACGATCATCGGCGTACTGAAATCCCCGGCGTGGTAGTCCGCGCCCGCCGCGAGCAGCGGGAACATGCGCACCACCATGTACACGCCCGCCGAAACCATCGTCGCGGCGTGGATCATGGCGCTGACGGGGGTCGGGCCTTCCATCGCGTCGGGCAGCCACACATGCAGCGGGAACTGCGCGCTCTTGCCGATGGTGCCGAACACCAACAGCACGCCGATCAATGCGGCGGCGCTGCCGCCGAAGATCACCGCGTCGGTCGCGGCCAGCTTCTCCAGCAGCGCGCCGTGATGGTCGTACATAATTTCGCGGAAGTTCAGCGTGCGCGTCTCGACGAACAGGTAGCCGACCCCGACCAGCATCAGCACATCGGCCACGCGGGTGGTCATAAACGCCTTGACGCCCGCTTCCATGGCCGACTTCTTGCGGAACCAGAAGCCGATCAGCGAGTACGAACAGAAGCCCATCACCTCCCAGCCGATGAACAGCAGCAGCAGGTTATCGGCCAGCACCAGCGTGAGCATCGCGCCAGAGAACAGCGACAGGTAGCCAAAAAAGCGGGCGTTATATTCGTCGCCGCGCATGTAGCCCAGCGAGTAAATGAAAATCAGCAGGCACGCCAGCGGCACCATCAACAACATGTACGCCGTCAGGGGATCGACCATGACCCCCAGCTTGAGGGTGCGCGAGCCGTAGTCCAGCCATTCCGTCGCACTGCCGACCGGACGCTCGCCGATATCCCGCACCTCGAAGCCCCACACGACCTTGGCAAACACGGCCATGCTCAGCACCCAGGACAGCCCGATCCCAATCACGGCCACCGCCTGGCTGAGGATCAAGCGCTCGGATGTAAAGAGCGTGATGATCGCAAAGCTCAGCAGCGGGAAGAACAGGATCAGCCAGGGAAGATAATCGACATGAAGCCAGTTAACATCCATACGCTATTGTCCTAAATATACGCCCAGTGGCGGGCTGTAGGTCATCAAAATCACCATTTGAGCAAGTCCACGTCGTCGACGACCACCGACTGGTGGCGACGGTAGATCGTAATGATCAGCGCCAGGCCGACGGCGGCCTCTGCCGCTGCCACCACGAACACAAACAAGGCGAACACCTGCCCGTTGAGTTCAGCGGGTTGCTGGTAGCGCCAGAACGCCACCAGGTTAATATTCACTGCATTGAGCATCAACTCGATGCTCATCAAAATTGCGATTGCATTCCGGCGCGACAACACCCCGTACAGCCCGATGCTGAACAGCGCCGCCGCGACCGTCAGATACATATACAAAGGCACCATAAAATCCTTTAGCCTCCGCTCTGGTCTTCGTTCTCGCCGGGTTCCGACTGGGGGCCGACCATCAGCGCCGCGCCGATCAGCGCCGCCATCAGCAGCACGGACGCCACCTCAAACGGCAGCATGTAGCCGTGCGGGTCGACCAGCTTTTCGCCCAACTCGGTCAGCGCGTCGTCGGGCACGTCCGCCGGGTCGTCCTGGCTGAAGTCGGCGTTCCAATCGTCGACGCCCAGGTCATCCATCAACGGGGTGACAATCGACACCAGCATGAAGAAGAAAATAACAGCCACCACCAGCGAAGCGATCCACTGCCGGTTGGTGGCGTCGACGCGCGTTACGTGGGGCGTGAGCATGATGGCCAGCACGATCAGGATCGCGATCGCGCCGATATAGACCACGACCTGCACCCCGGCCAGGAACGGCGCGGTGAGCAGCGCAAACAGCCCGGCCACCCCAAACAACGACAGCATCAGGTAAAGTGCCGCGTGGAACAGGTTGCGCACGGTCACCACCAGCAGCCCCCCGCCCAACGTCACGGCACTCAGAATGATAAACACAATCGATTCAGCGTTCAGTTCCACACGGCCCTCCTAGTCACCAGCTTCGACCGGTACGGCGTCCGTCCCGACACGCGGGTCAGCGACCGGCCCGCGCCGGGCGTCGATGCGCGCACGTTCGCGGCGGCCCTGCTGGCGCAGTACCGCCCCGATGCCCAAAATCATCGCCAGATTCACCGCCAACAGGATCAACGTCGGCCCCAGCGCCTCGCCAAAGTTGCTGATCGAGGCGGTGTTGGGGATCGCCTTCCACACGAAGGCGACGACCAGCAGGTTGATCAGGCTCAGCGGCACAAAGAATTTCCAGTTCATGTCCAGCAGTTGGTCGATCCGCAGGCGGGGCAGCGTCATGCGCACCCAGATCATCACGGTGTAGGCGATCAGGCTCTTGATCATCAGGTAGAAGAAGCCCAGGATCGGGAAGCCCAGGATCACCACATCTTCGGCCCAGGGACCGCGCCAGCCGCCCAGGAAGAACACCGCCGCCAGCACGCCGACGGTGAAGGCGTGCAGGAATTCGCCGACATAGAACATGCCGAACTTCATGCCGGAATATTCAACGTGGAACCCGGCCACAAGCTCCGACTCGGCTTCCATCAGGTCGAAGGGGCCGCGCCCCAGTTCGGCCTGGCTGGAGATCAGGAAGATCAGCAGCGTCAGCGGGACCGCGAAGAGGTACATAATGTGCTGCGCCTCGACAATCGACTGCGTGCGCAGCGACCCGGACAGGAGCACGGGCACCATCAGCGAGAGCACCATCGGCACCTCATAGCTGACGAGCTGCGCCGTCGCGCGGAAGGCGCCGATCAGCGCGAACTTGTTGTTGCTGGCCCAGCCGGCCATGATGACCGCAATCGCGCCCAGCGACCCGACGCCGAGAATGTACACCACGCCGATGCTCAGATCGACGCCGATCAGCCCCGGTCCGAACGGGATCACCGCCCAGATCAGGATCACGGACAGCACCGACAGGATCGGGGCCAGGTTGAACACCCAGCGGTCCGCGCCTTTGGGCACAATATCTTCCTTGAGCAAAATCTTGATGGTATCGGCGATGGACTGGATCAGCCCAAAGGGGCCGACGCGGTTCGGGCCGGGCCGGTCCTGGACGCGCCCGGCCAGCTTGCGCTCGATCCAGATGCCGAGCAGCGTCCACAGCAGGCCAAACGCGCCGACCACGAACACACCGATCGACTTGGCGATCAGCACCGCCCAATCGTGGGAAAAGCCAATGTCAACTAAAATATCTGTCATGCAACCTTCTCCGGCGATAGGCAAAAAAGCCGGTAACCATGACCGGCAGCTTCGTTAGTTACGCCCATTCCAACGCGCCCTTGCGCCAGGTGTAGACCAGCGCCACCACCAGCAGCAAGATGAAGACGAACATCTCAAACAGCGCAAACAACCCCAGCGCATTATAGGCCAGCGCCCAGGGGAACAGGAAAATCAACTCGACGTCGAACACCACAAACACCAGCCCAAACACGTAATACTGTGCGCGGAACTGCGTCCAGGTTTCGCCATGCGTTTCGATCCCGCACTCGTACGTCTCTTCTTTGATCCGGTTGGGCCGTTTGGGACTAAGCCACTTGCTAAAGACAATGGGGATGGCGGGCAACGTCCAGCCCAGCGCAAAAAACAATCCGATAAAAATCCATTCATTCACACTCATTCGTCGTGCCGCCCTCCAGCGCATACGTGGACGGAAAAAAGCAACATTAACAGTTGATGAGCAACGATGGGCTAGTATAACAGTCACCCGGGGGTTGGGCAATTATCCCATCTGCGCGTCGCCGTCCACCATTCTAGCACAGCCCTCAGCGAATACAAAACGCAACTCTAACAGATTTGCAATCACTTCCCCACCCCTATCTTGGACGAAACCGGCCTTTAGTGTATATTCTAGAGGCGAGACATGGGACCAACCGTCTCGACAAAACAGTAGCGGTCATTTGATAAGGAATTCACCTCTCGTTGCAACCCTGCTGCGGACCGGTAAAGGCCTTAGCAAACGGCCCCTAACAGAGCGACAATGCCTGATGCTCTGGCCCCAATCTTAAGAGAGATAGAGAGGAAAACAACATGTCCAAACAACTGCGCTTTGCACTGCTGCTGCTCCTGGTGCTGTCGCTGCCACTGACGATTGCCGCCCAAGTGCCAGATACCGCGCCAGCCGTCACCCCCCAGGATGGTGACGGGGACGAACTGACTGAGGTCTTCGAGGCGACTTCCGGCGCGACGGTGATGTTCCCCGAAGGCTGGGTTGCCGAGGAAAACCCGGACGACGGCAGCATCGAAATCTTCAACGATCCCGCCCTGCTGGAGCGCGACGACGATCAGGACCCGCAGCCCGGCGAGGCCGGCGTGATCATCTTCCCTGGCATTCCCGCCGGTGGGATGGAAGTCTCCGAAGTACTGAGCCTGGTCACCGCCCAAAACGATGATCCCGCCATGATCATCGGTGACATCGAAGAAATCGACCTGGACGGCACCGACGCCTTCCGCGTGGACATCGCCGACGACGTGACCGACGGCATTTTCATCGCCTACGAAGGCCCCAACGACACGATTGTCTTGACGGCGGGCATGACGGCTACTGGCGAGATGGAAGACTTCGAAGACACGCTGCTGGCGATTATCGCGAGTGTGGAGCTCGCCGACGCCGGCGACATGGACGCTGACGGCGGCGATGACGACGACATGGACGCTGACGGCGACGATGGCGACATGGGCGACGACGACGACATGGCGGCGGACGGCATGGCATCGTACACCACCGCCGGCGGCCTGACCTTCGAGTATCCTGAAGACTGGTTCCTGGAAGAAGACGCGACCGGGCTGGTCCTGCTGGCCAACAGCGAAGAAGCCGCGATCGCGCCCGTACTGCCCGAAGATGGCCTGGGCATCATCGTGCTTGGCCCGGACATCATGAGCCTGCTGGTCACGTCCCCTGCGCCGGCTGACGCGCTGGACGAAACGCTGCCGATCCTGGCCGGGGATGACCCAGACATCGAATTCAGCGAAACCGAAATAACGACCGTCAACGGCAACGAGGCCGCCCGCGCCAGCTTCACCACGCCGGACTCCGAAGGCTTCGCGCTGGTCTTCGACTTTGGCGATGGGCAGCTCGGCATGATCATGGCCATCGGTGGGCCAGAGGGCTTCGAGATGTACGAAGACGCCGCCCTCGCCGTTGCCGAGAGCATGTCCTTCGAGTAGGCACGACGAGCGACACCGCCCCGGGATCCGCGCGATTCCGGGGCTTTTAACAATTTTCAGTGAGTCACGGATTCGTTGAATGGCCCTCACCCTTCCGACTGGCGTCGGAAGGGAGGGCTGAATCGGCGCAAGAGACATCCAAAATCGTGATTCGCTGATTTTTACTAACTTGGGTATTGCATTATTCTCTAACCTATGATATTTCTAACAATGCTAGCAATGGCTGGCATTTTGTTTGACTATCCTCCAGGAGGGGACATGATGTTTCCGAAACGTAGTGTACTGCTGTTGGTCGTGCTGTTGCTGATCGTGCCGATGGCGCTCGTGGCGTGCGGCGATGATGACGATGATGGCGGCAACGGGGACGTATCGCTCGATACTGAATACACCACCGACTCCGGCCTGAGCTTGAAGTACCCGGACGGCTGGGACTTCCAGGACAACGAAGGCATGATCATGATCGCCAACCGTGAAGGCACATTCGAAAGCGACGAAATGGAAAAAGGCGACTTCGGCCTGACGCTGTTTGCCCCGGATATCGCGGGCATGCTGATGGGTGATGCCGCCACGCCGGCGGACGCCGCCAACGCGATGGCTGTCTCGATCGAAGACGACGACATGACGGTTGGTGAAGTCGAAGACGTGACCGTCGGCGACCACAGCGCGGCGCGCATCAATATTTCCAGCGAGAATGGCGAAGAGGGCTTCATCCTGGCCGTTGATCTTGGTGATGGGCAGTTCGCGCTGATGGTGGCGGCGGGCGGCGAAGATGGCTTCGACGAGTACGAAGACACCGCGCTCGAGATCGCCGGGAGCATGTCCTATGCTGCCCCGGCTGATGACGCCGGTGACGACATGGGCGACGCTGATGATGCTGGCGACGACATGGGCGACGCCGATGATGCTGGCGACGACATGGGCGACGCTGATGATGCTGGTGACGACAGCTAACCCTGCTGTTTTCCTTCGGTAGCAATGCTCCCCTGGGATGTTCCAGGGGAGTTTTTTGATCCTGGCCCTGCCGCGTGCCCTTTTTTCAGGTTTTTTACACGTTTGTCTTGTATATTAAACTGAAGTGTGTTAATTCTAGATATAGTACAAGCATGAGCAGCGGCGCAGCGCCCTGCTCGCTATCATTTTAAATAAACAAGGAGAAAACGATGTCGCGGAAAATGGTGGTGTGGGTCGTCCTGTTGCTGCTGGTGGTGCCGATGGCGCTGGTCGCGTGCGGGGATGACGACGATGATGGAGATAACGGCGGCGCGATGCAGTCCTTCGAAGCCTCAACCGGCATCGCGGTTGAGTACCCGGAAGACTGGGCCGCTGCCGAGCAGACTGACGCCGGCATGACGCTGGTCGTGATCGCCAATTCGCAGGAGGTGGTCGATAAAGCCATCGACACGATGAGCGATGACAACCCGCTTGAGTCGGGTGCGGTCGGGATGTTCATCTTCCCGCCGCAGCCAATGGCAGGCCAGTCGTTCGATGAATATATGCAGGCGTCTGCCGAAGCTATGGCCTTTGACATGGACACCACGCCCGAATTAGAGAAAGCTTCGTTCGGCGACTATGACGGCTATCGCTTTGCAATGCCCGATGACGAAACCGATGGTATGTACATGGGCATCGAAATCGACGGGCAGGTGATCCTGGCGGCTGGCGTCGCGGCGAGTGGCGAACTGGACCAGTACGAAGACACGCTGGTCGACATTTTCGGCTCCGTCAGCTACTCCGCCCCGGCAGATGATGCCGCTGACGACGCGGGTGACGACAGCTAACACACGCCGCGTTTTACCCGACTGCTAACGACACGCCCCTGGTGATCGCCATCGCCGGGGCGTTTTGGTTTGGGGCGCATTTTGGGTAGTATTGGCCCTCGTTGAGAGACCTGTTTCGCACAAGGGGAACGAGTTATGCGATCGATGAAATGGACACGTTTTTTCCTGCTGATTCTGATCGTGCTGAGCCTGGGGCTGAGCGCCTGCCAGGATGACGACGCCAGCAGCGACAGTGACGACGGCAGCGACATCACCAGCGGTGACGCCGGTGCTGATGCCGATCCCGGCGACCCCGCCCCGACGCTGGGCGCCGCCGCGCCGGGCTGGGAAGTCTACATGACGCAAGGGGGGCTGGTGATGAGCTATCCGCAGGGCTGGGTCGTCCAGGAGGCGGACATGTCGCTGGTGGTCGCCAACAGCCAGGCCGCGCTCGATGCCGCGCTGGACGGAGGCCGCCCGGATGCTGGCATGGCGGTGCTGCTGGTGCTCGATCCGCTGGGCACCGCGATGGTCAACCAGGGCGGATCGTTCACCGTGCAGGAGACGCTGCCCATCGTCGCCGCCGCCCAGGACGACCAGGGCAACGCCATGACCGTGAGCGAGGTCGAGGACGTGACCGTCGGCGGCAAGCCCGGTTACCGCGTCGAGACCAGCGGTGACAACGCGGAGGGCTTCGGGCTGGCGGTCGAACTGGCCGGCGACCGGGACGTGATCATGCTGGCCTTTACCGCCAGCGGCGAACTGGCGCAGTTCGAGGCCGACCTGATGGGGATCGCGGAGACGGTGGGCTTCAGCGGCACGCTGCCGAAGGACGAGTAGGGCCTTATGCTAGATATCCTGGCTTGGGGGTAGCTCTGCAGAATAGCGTGATCGTTCGCTGGTTGGCCCTCACCCCCTCCCGCTCTCCTCGCTCCATCCGAGACGGGCGCTGGCGCGCCGGGCTGGGGGGCCATCCGGAACCGGAAAAATGAAGATGTGGGTAAAGTTTAGCCCTCAGGGCGAAGGGGTTAGGGGATGAGGGCCTGAATCCGGCTCCACGCTATGCTGTAGTCCTGCCGGATCGGGTGTCGCTGGTTTAATCCAATACGGTTTAGTTAACAGACCTGCGGTCTTCATGTTTTGCTGTGTCCCCCCTCTGTGCAAGTGGGCGAGGGGGAGTCACCGCGCGCGCTTTTTCCGCAGCCGCCGCAGCACGCCCAGCACCGCCGGCATCAGCCGCGTGTAGGCCGCGTACAGCGCGCGGTTGGGCGCGTAATCCCACGCGCCGATGTGGCGCGTCACCGTGCCGCCAAAGCCGTCCTTGAAGCGGTACACGCCCCACATCGGATCGTCGGGGTGGAACACGTCCGGCGCGCCCCAAAAATCGTAGACTCGGTAGCCGTGCGCTTTGGCCCAGCGCATCGCCTCCCATTGCAGCAGGTAGGTCGGCATCCGCTTGCGCTCGCGGTTGGAACTCATACCGTAGAAATACCACGCCTTCGGGCCGAAGTGGAACAGCACCAGCCCGGCCAACGGCTGCCCCTCCCACTCCGCGAGGAAGGCCGTCGCCAGCCCGGCCTGCATGAAGCGCCCCCATGCCGCGCGGTAATACTCCGGCGGGCGGATCAGGAAGCCCTGCCGTTCCCCGGTGACACGGTACAGGTCGTACAACGCCTGTAGGTCGCGTTCGGGATCGGCCACGCGCGCGCTGACGTCCTTCTTCGGCCCCTGGCGCACCTTGCGCCGCGTGTTCTGGCTCATGTTCATCAGCCGCGTATCCTCGTCCGGGGACAGGTCGACGGTGATCGTGTTGCGGAACTGCACCTGCGACGCGCTGCAGCGCCAGCCGCGTTCGCGCAGCGCCGCCAGCACGCGCCCCCCGGCGGGATCGTCCTCGGCGGGGTATTTTTCGGCCTGGTCCGGATCATTGCGCCCGTTGGCGGGGATGCCGGTCCCAGCCACCACGTCAGGATCGATCTTGAGCCAGATCGCGCGGCGCTGGCGGGCCAGCCCCTCCAGGTGGTCGAGCACGCCCGCGATGTGATCGGCGTTGGCATAATCCAGGGCCGGGCCTTTGGGCACGTACATCACGCGCAGCGGCCCAACGCGCCGCGTCAGTACGGACGCCGCCGCGACCGTCACGCCAGAGCCATCCGCGTAGGCCCAGCGCTCCGGCGTCCAGCCGGTTTCGCCCTGCTTGAAGTCGCCCCACTCCCACGTTTGCAGCACGTGCGCGCAGGGCAGATCGCGCAGGGTGGCGTTCCAGGTGTCGCGGTCGGTGATTGGGCGAGCGTTCAGCATGGGCGTTCCTCCTTCAGACCGGAGGTTTACCCCTCCCTAAATCCCTCCCCGTAAACGGAGAGGGACTTTCAATCCGGGCCAATTTCCCTCTCTCTGCGTGCGGGGGCCAGCGGGAAGCGTAAACACAATACACGTCCGCAATAATAAAAGACCGGGCGAGCGCCCGGCAAGTTTTGGTGCTGCGTGGGGAAAAATGCGCCGCGCTAATAGCGGCCAAAGCGCTGGAACTCGGCCTGCGTTGGCTCGGACGGAGCCTCGGTCGTGACGCGCGCCACCGCCCCGACGACCATCCCGGCCACGAAGCCGCCGATGTGCGCCCAGAACGCGACCCCCGCCGACTGCGCCGTCTCGACATTGAGCGCGGCGACACCGTTGGCCAGTTGCAGCAGGAACCACGATCCCAGGAAAATGAAGGCCGGCAGCGGCACCACGAACCAGTACCCGACCAGCACCAGCACGCGGTTGGTCGGGTAGAGCACCAGGTACGCGCCCAGCACCCCGGAGATCGCGCCGCTGGCTCCCACGCTGGGCAGGGCCGCGTCCGGGTTGGTGAGGATGTGCGCCCCGCTGCCCGCCAGCCCGGCCAGGATGTAAAATATCACGAAGGGAATGATCCCGATGCGGCGCTCGATGTTGTCGCCGAAGATCACCAGGAAGACCATGTTGCTCACGATGTGCGCATAGCCGCCGTGCACGAACATCGACGTGATCAGCGTGTACAGGTCCTCGCCGCCGGTGACTTCCTCCGGGATGACGCCATAGGTCATGATGAAATCGCGCAGGTCTTCGAGTGGCAGCGCAGCCTCATACATAAACACCAGCGCGTTGAGCACCACCAGCACCAGCACGACCACCGTCAGACAGCCGCCGCCCCGGTTTTCGTCTCCGATAGGGAACATGCTGCCCTCCTAGCGTCTGATGACAGCGGCGATTAGCATCAACACCGCCGCCCCGACAAACGCGACCAGGATATCCGCCGGAGTGATCTCGCCCATCAGGATGCCGGGGATATCATCCCGCAGCCCCAGTTGGTCGAACAGAAACGCGCCGATAAACGCGCCGATCACGCCGATGATGATGTTACGCACCCACATCGCGTTGCTATCCCGCCGGCGCTCGAACAGCATCGCCGCCGTCGATCCGGCTACGAAGCCAATGATAATCAGGGCGATCAGGTCGGCATCAACTGTAATCGTCATACACCAGACTCCTTCGTCATCAAATCGCCGCACGGCGGCGGGTGAACAAGCTCAGGATCAGCGCCAGAATGCCCGATCCGATCACGGACCACACAATCGGGAACGGTTCGCCATCGACCGTGATCACCAGCAGCTCCGGCAGCCCCAACTGGCGCGCCAGCCACAGCCCGACGAACGCGCCGACAAAGCCGAGGAGGATCGACGCCAGACAGCCACCGACCTCAAACCCGGCCAACGTCTGCCCCAGGCTGCCGACGATCCCAGCAATCACCAATAATACCAAAAATTCGACAAGAGTCATCTTTAGACGCTCCTTACAGGCTCTTTTGCGTAAACCAGCGCCTATGATAAACGCTGCGGGGCATCACCAACAGGGCCGGGCGATGGACATCCGCATAGGCCGGATGGCTCATTCGGTTATGGGCAGAATGAGTGTAACATAAGATTATCCTTCGCGCCCGGCGACCACGCGATAGGCCATGTACACCAGCCGGTTGTACACGCGGTCCCACGCGCCGGCACTGCGCACCACCTCCCCGCCCCAGCCGCGCTTGAAGCGGTACACCCCCCACAGCCCGTCGTGGCGCTCGGTGAACTGCGCTTCGAGCGTGGCGGGGTCCTCGTCCGGCACGCCGTACATATCGTAGCGGGCCGCGCCCTGCGCGCGCGCCCACTGGATGCCGGCCCACTGCACGCCGTAGGTCGCCATGCGCTTGCGCTCCTCGCGCGAGGACGCGCCGTAGAAATACCACGCCTGCCCCCCGAAGGCGAAGACCATCACGCCCGCCAAATCCTGCCCCTCGTAGCTGCCCATCAACAGCGCGGCCTGCCCATCGGGCACGAACAGGTCGTAGGCCAGTTCGTAGTAGTGCGGCGCGTGCACGCCGAAATCCTGGCGCTTGCCGGTGCGGTTGATCAGCGCGTTGAAGCTGTCGACGTCCGCGCGCGTGCCCTGGCGGATCGCCACGTCATGCCTGGCGCTTTTGCGGATGTTGCGGCGCGTGCTCTGGTTCATACGCGCCAGGATGTCGTCCTCACTGTCGCTGATGTCCAGCACGACGGTGCGCGGCGGCTGGACGGTCTGCGGGCTGGGCGCAAAATCGTAGGCGGCGAAATCCACCCCATCCAGGCCGAAGCCCGGCTCGATCTTCAAAAACGCGGCACTGTGAATCTGCGCCACGCGGTCAATCGCCGCCAGCAGCGCCTGCACCTGCTCCGCGTCGGACCAGTCCACCAGCGGGCCATACGGCACATACGCCAGCCAACCCAGCCGCAGCGGCAGCCGCCGGAACAGAATCTGCGCCCCGGCCACCAGCTTACCGCCGGCGTCGGCCAGCCCCACCCGGATCGGTGCCCAGCCGAACGCGGCTTTCAGTTCGCCCCACGCGCCGGTTTGCAGCAAATGCGCGCGCGGGTGCGCCGCGACGAAGGCATCCCAGGCGGTGGGCGTTGGCGTGATCGGTTCGTAGCTCATACACATCCTTTCACATCATGCGACATTACGCGATCTGTGGCTCCCGCATTATACCGGCTGTGCGCGTGTTGCAACACCGGGTTATTATTAGGGCATTATGCTAGATATCCTGGCGCGTGTGTCGATGGTTTACCCCTCCCCGTGAACGGAGAGGGACTTTGGGTCCCAGTTTGTTTCCCCCTCTCCGCGCGCGGGGAGGGGGCCAGGGGGAGGGGTAAAACTAGCATAACGCCCTATTAGGAAGCAATTGGCCTCACCCCCTCGCGCACCGCGCGCCGTAAGCCCTCTTGCTCCAGCCTGGCTGGGGAGAGCGGGTTTGGGAGCGAGGGGCCAACCGTTCGCTGACACGAGGGCTGCATGCTGGCCATCACCAACGCAAGGAGGAACCGATGAGCACCAGCCGCGCCATGATCCTGGCGCTGGGCGTGATCGCGCTGCTGGCGGGGACATGGGCCGGGGCACGCGCGCAAGACGCCACCCCGACGCCGCCGCCGGTCGAAACCGAAACCCTGCCGCCCACCACCACGCCCGACCCCGACCGCCCGTCGCCCAGCCCGTCACCACCCGCGCCAACGCCGCACGCGACGCCCGCCGCCCTCGATCCGCCGCCCCCGGAATCCGCCGGGGATGCTGCGCCACAGGCCGACCTGACGGCAGCTCGGCTGGCGTTGGCCGGGGTGACGCTCCCCCCCACCGGCAGCCCTGTCGATGAGGGGCTGCTGCTGGCCGGGGACACGCTGACTCCGCTGGCCTGGGGCGAGACATTGGAAGGCGACGGCACCGCCCAGATCATGCTGCCGGCGGGCGCGGGGCTGTGGCTCGATGGACCCGGCTGGGCGGTGGAACTGCCGGAGCCGGACGCCGCGCTGACCGTCACCGGCGGCGAGTCGATCACGCTCGTGCTGCGCCGGATGCCATACCTGCCCGCCCTGCCGCCGGTCGCTGTGCGGCTGGGGGAGATCGACCTGACGCTGACCGGCGCTAACGCGCTGCTCACCCGCGACCCAGATGCCGGTACGCACGTATACGTATTTGAAGGCAAGCTGGCGCTGCACGCGCCAGAAAGCCGCACGCTCCGCACTGGCGGACAGGCGGCGATTGCGCTGCACCTGCACATCGCGCCGGACGGGGCGATCACACAGGCCGCGATCCCGCTGCCGGATGCCATCGCGGCGCTGCCGCCCGCCGCGCGCGATCTGACGGTCACGCTCGACATGGCGCAGCCCGCCGGGGACCGGCTGGGCTGGCTGGTGCTGCTGGACCTGGACGGCGACCCCGCCACCGGGCGGCAGCCCCCCGCGCCGCCGGGCGTGTACGCCGGGCTGGGGGCCGATCTGGTGATCCGGGTCGAGCCGGACGCCGGCGGCAATCCCCAGGCCCGCGCCGACCTGCTGATCAACGACGTGATCAACGGGGAACGGCTCAACATCCGGCTGGCGTCGGTGCCGGTTACGGCCACGCTCAGCGCGGACGGGCAGCGGCTCACTGTGCGGCTGGCGCTGGTCGAATTGTACGCGGCGCTGCGGCGCGTGCAGCACCCGGTGACCCGCGCGCCGGTCCCGATCGTGTTCGACCCGGACCGGCTGCGGTGGCGTGCAGCGGCGCTCTGGGTGGCAGCGGATGGGCGAGAGATTGACGCCTACCCGGATACGAGCTACCGCTACCCGGCCCCGGACGGCAGCCCCCCAACACCGAGCGCGCCTGTCGTGCAGTCCTGCCGCGCGACCGTGACGGTCAACGGGGCGGCGAATGTGCGGCGCGGCCCGGGAACGGATTCCGCTGTGCTGGACGTGCTGCCCAACGGCACGCCGGTCGAGGTGATCGGCCAGGACATCAGCGGGGAGTGGTTCCAACTCCAGCTTCCCAACGATGTGCAGGCGTGGATCGCCGGGTTCCTGCTGGCGGAGCTGGACTGCCCGGCGGGGTACACGCTGCCGGTCACGCAGTGAGGCGTGCTATACAATACATACCAACGGGGGCGGCACACGTGATCCCATCCCTGGCGATACCGTTGGCGAACCAGTTCTGCGCCGATTGCTGCCCTCACCCTTCCGGCAGAGCCGGGTCCCTCTCGCCCTGAGGGAGAAGGGCCGGGGATGAGGGCCAAAGAGGCAGTTCGCCAACAAGATCCCTGACAAGTGAAAGGAAAAAATGAGCGATGGGTTGCTTCCGTGCGTTGTTATGTCTGCTGTTTCCGCCGCTGGCCGTGCTGGATCGCGGCTGCGGCGCGGTGCTGCTGGTGTTCATCCTGACGCTGCTGGGCTGGATTCCCGGCGTGATCGCGGCGCTGATGGTCAACGTCGCCGCCGAGAGCTAACGCGCCCCCACCCGCTGCGCCCTGCAGCTACACCGGGTGGTGCATCCGTACCTGGCTCTGTGCCACGTACACCAATGGAGCTTGCTGGACCAGCGCAGACCGTGGCGCGAACAGCGGGAAAATCTGCGCATCCGTGGCCGCGATGAAGAGCAGCCGCGATGTTTCGATGAAATCGCTGATGTTGCTGTCCGCACCCATGTGAAAGTTGGCCTGGATCGCGTAATGCGAGGTATACACGGCCAGCCGTTCGGCGCGCGGCATCAGCCCGGTTTCGTCCTGCGAGAGCATCTCCTCGAAGGCGAGCACATGACACACCTCCTTGAGGATGTGCAGCTCCGGCAGCGCCATGTTGATCGCACTCAGGCCCGGGTCGACGGCGTGCAGGTGCACGTCGTTGAGGGTGAACACGCCGCGCTGCTCGTCGTTGATGAAGGTCTGGACCAGCCCGACGGTTTCGAACTGGCACTGCGCCTGGAAGCCGGCCATCAGCACGGTCAGCGGATATTCTTTGACGTTGGAAACCTGGTCTAAAAAGCCCATATACTTATCTGCTCCTGTTGTGCACGATACAACCTGGCCTCCATTGTACAGCATCCTGCCCGCCTGCGCTTTGCCAGCGCCACCAGCCACCCTATAATCTGAGCAAGAGCCATCACACGTCAGGATACACAATGCACACTCCCCAACACCATACGCGCCCCTTTGGGGTGACCATCATCGCCGCGCTGCTGCTGCTCAACGGCCTGCTGGCGCTGCTCACCGGGCTGGCGGAGGTGATCGACCTGTACCGCGACCTGGGCGGGCAGATCACGCCGGACGCGCTGCAAGACCGTTCGGCGGACTTCACGCTGCTCGACTGGCTGACGCTGCCGGTGACCATCGCCGGGATCGTGATGGCGTGGGGCATGTGGACGCTGCACCCGAAGGCGTGGGTCGCCACCATGTTTCTGCAAGGGCTGTACCTCGCCGCCCAACTGTACGTCTATTTCACCGGCCAGCCGCGTTATATCCAGATGCTGATCTCGGTCGGCACGGTGTTCTACCTCAACCAGCGCGACGTGCAGCTTGTGTTCCGCGCGCCGGAGAAGATCGCGCCGCACACGCTCCATCCGCGCGATCAGGATGAGGTCGCCTATGAGTGACGATCTGGCCCTGCTGCGCCAGTACGAGCCGGTGATCCGCTACACGCACGGCGAGCACTTCTTCCCGTTCGACGTGGCGCGCTATGTCGGACACTGCGGGCTGTGGGAGCAGCCGGAGCGCAGCCCCGCCCGCGAGATCGTGCCGCACGGCGAGCTGATCATCGACGATCTGCCGCGCATCCCGGCCCAGGACGGCATCCAGTTTTTGCAGTTTGTCGAGCCGCTGGGCGGGCGCGACCTGCAGCGCGCGCTGGCCCACCCCAACCGGCCCCGTTTCCATGCGCGCGGACGGCTGGCGCGCGTGGGGCTGGTGTCGCGCATCGTGGATGCCATGTTCACCCTGACGCTGATGCTGCGCGGCACGGTGCCGGGCGGCACCAGCAGCGCCGCCGAACAAGCCTACCGCGACCTGCAAGCCCAGGACGAGCGTTACACCTATTACGGGCGTGTGCTGCGCCACGACGATTACCTGGTGCTGCATTACCTGTTTTTCTACTGCATGAACGACTGGCGCTCGGCGTTTCACGGCGTCAACGATCACGAAGCCGACTGGGAGCAGGTGGTCATTTACCTCGAAGATCGCGGATCAGAGCCGCCGCGCCCGGCCTGGATCGCGTATGCCACGCACGATCACCAGGGCGACGATCTGCGCCGCCGCTGGGACGATCCCGAAGTCGAAAAGATCGGCGATCACCCGGTGGTGTATGCCGGTGCCGGGTCGCACGCCAGCTATTTCGTGCCCGGCGAATACCTGGTGACGGTCAGCCTGTCGCCGCTGAAGCCGTTGATCCGCGTGCTGCGCGCGGGCCAGCGCTTCTGGCGCGACATTCTGCGCCAGGGCGACCCGGAACCGGCGCAGGACATCGGCGAGTTGTTCCGCATCCCGTTTGTGGACTACGCGCGCGGCGACGGGCTGAGCATCGGGCCGGGCGGCGACAAAAGCTGGTCGCCGGTGCTGCTCGACCCGGTCCCGGCCTGGGTGAGCAGCTACCGGGGGCTGTGGGGCTTCTATGCCCGAGACCCCGTCTCCGGCGAAAATGCACCCGCCGGGCCGAAGTTCAAGCGCGACAGCACGATCCGCCAGTCGTGGCACGATCCGCTGGGCTGGAGTGGGCTGCACAAGGTCGACCCGCCGGGGCAGATGGCCGCCACGCTCAGCCGCCAACTGGCCGCGCTGCAAGCCAGCCAGGCCGACGACCGGGCCGCCGCCGGGGAACTGCACGCCAAACTACGCCGGCTGCACGCCCAGGACCGCGCGCTGCTCGGCCAGCACCACCTGGACGACGCCCGGCACCGGATATGGGCCGAAGTCCGGCAGCACGAGCGCGAGCTGCACCGGTTGTACGCCGCCATCGCCGAACGGGGCGAGATCATCCGCGCCTGCCAGCAGCGGCTCGACGCGCTGGCCGCCGGGGATATCGGGCCACTGCGCGCTCACATCCGCCACCCGCACCAGCCACAAAGCGCCGAGGAGATCCGCACCAGCAGCCTGGCCGAAAGCTGGGCGGCCTTCAGTGTGGGGCTGCTGCTCGTGGCGCTGGTGCTGCTGCTGGTCACGCGCGATAACTGGCTGCCCGGCGTGGGCGTGCTGATCGCGGCCTTCACCGCGCTGGAGATCATCTTCCGCGAGGGCTTCGAGACGCTGATCCTGCGCGTGACGCTGGCGCTCAGCCTGGCCGCGATGCTGGTGCTGATCTACGAATTCTTCTGGCAGATCGTGCTGTTGGGCGTGATGGCAGTTGGCCTGCTGATCATCTGCGACAACCTGCGCGAGCTGCGCGGCTAGCGTCTCGCCTGCCATCCGGCATATAATGGACAGCATACCCGCTCATTATGCCGGAGGAAATACCTATGTACTCCCTGGCTCGGATTGGTATCGTGCTGCTCGTGCTGACGCTGCTGATCACTCCTCAGGCCACCACCCGCGCCCATCAGGCAGCGTACATCGCCACGCTGGACCCCGCCCAGGGCCTGATCCAGCTGCAGCATGTGGACGACGACCCGCAGGACATCACAAGCTGGCAGACCATCACGCAGCGCACGCCGGTAGTGGAAGGCGACCGCATCCGCACCGACCACGACGGGCTGGCGTACCTGCGCTTTTTCGCGGGTGTCGAAACGCAGATCGGCCCCAGCACGCTGGTCGTGGTCAGCACGCTGGCGCTGCCGGAGGACGAACCGTTCGATATCACGCTCGACCTGCTGGTCGGCAGCACGCTGAGCACTGTCGACGCGGTGCTGGATGCCGACGACCGCTTCGAAATCCACACGCCCGGCGCGACGGCGCTGGTGCGCGGCACCCGCTGGCAGACGGTCGTGCTGCCGGACGGGCGGGTCGTGTTCCAGAACATGGGCGGGCTGGTGAACGTGATCCCGCACCTGCGCCCGGTGATGGCCGCACCGCCGCCCACGCCGACCGCGACGGGCCTGCCGCCCACCGGCGGAGCTGGTGGCCCCGCAGCCACATCACCGCCACCCACCAGCACCCCGCCGACCGTCGTCGCGGTGGCACCGCCCCCGGCAGACGACGCGGCAGAACCCGCCGCCGTCCCGGATGCGGCCCCGGCCTGGGCCGCCAACTACGCCGCCGTGTACCAGATCGGTGAGGGCCGCCGTATGGCACTGGACGGTGCGGGCCTGCGCTTCGAACTCGACCGGCTGGACTTCGTGACCGCGCCGCGCAGCGCCCCGCTGGCCGCGGCTGACTGTGGCGACGGGGTGTGCAAACTGCGCGAGCGCCGGACCTGCCCGGTTGACTGCCCGGACGCGCTCGACCTGCGCGGCTGTGGCAATGGGCGCTGCGAACTGCGCCAGGGCGAGGACTTGCTCGTCTGCCCGCAGGACTGCCGCCCCTGGGACGGTGCAGCGTGCGGGGACGGGACGTGTGCCGCCGACGAATCCGGCCTGACCTGCCCTGCCGACTGCGCGCCGGGACAGTATTTCGCGCCGGTCGGGGGGGCGCTGTGCGGGGACGGGACCTGTGATCCCACCGAAAGCGCGCTCAACTGCCCGCAGGACTGCCGCCGCAGCAGGTAAAAATGGATCGGGGCGATCCTATGGGAGTGGGATCGCCCCTCTCAACACCTAACTCCCCAGCAGCCAGAAGAGTGAGAAGCACCCATTTCCTCGCTCATCCAGAGAGTCCTCTAAAACCATAACACAAAAATGAGCATCTGACGCGCCCCCGGAATGCTCAGCTTTTCAAGACAGACCACGTGCCCAGACTCGAACTTCCCGTTTGGCGGCTCTCGCCGCCTGATTCGAATTGGGCAGTGGTATCTTGTGAAGAACATCACAACGGGGTGCCACACCGTCGATCCTGGCATGGCACCCCGCCGGGTTAGCCCGCGCGCCATCAGCGGCGCAGCAGGTGAACGTTAGTTGTCGTCGGCAGCGTCAGCGGCGGCATCTGCCGGTTCGGCCACATCATCCGGCGGCAGCAGCACGCCGTCGATGACATGAATCACGCCGTTACTGGCCATGATGTCCGCCTCGACGACCTGCGCCGCGTCGTTCAGGAAGACGTTGCCCTCGTCGTCAACCGTGACCGCGATTTCCGCGCCGTGCAGCGTGGTCAGAGTGTCGCCGTCGGCCAGATCAGCGGCCAGCACGTCGCCCGCCACCACATGATATTGCAGCAGCGCCGCCAGCGCATCCGGATCGGCCATCAGCGAGTCGATCATCTCCGGGGGCAGCGCCGCCAGCACATCGTCCGGCGGGGCGAAGACCGTGAACGGCCCTTCCCCACTGAGCGCATCCACCAGCCCGGCGATCTCGACCGCACCCACCAGCAGCGAGAAGCGGCCCGCACCGGCTGCCGTGCCGAGGACGTCCTGCGCGGCGGCAGGCTCATCCCCGGCATCAGCGTCCGCCAGTTCGGCAGCGTCATCAGCAGCAGCGTCATCGTCGGCGGGGGCGGCGGGTTCCATCGCATCGGAGGGTGCGCCGCCCGTGATGGTGAACTGCACCCCGTCGCTGCGCCCGTAGACCTCCGGGAAGTAGAACTCCTGCGCGGTGGTCGGGATCACGTTGTACGCACCGGCCAGGCTGGGATAGATCACGTAGTTGAACTGGTAGGTGCCGCGCGGCAGGTAAGTCGCGTACATCACGACCTTCTCGTCGCGCATCTCGATGTTGGAGAACCACCACCAGCCCCAGCCCCGGCTCAGCGGGTTGTCGCGGTTGAGCGACGGCTGCGTGCCGACCTGGCTGGTCGTCTTCAGGTTGGGATCGACCGCGTCCGCACCTGCCGGGATCGGGTCTTCGACCATGACATAGTGCAGGCTGTTGGGCGCGATGATCGTAACCGTCACCTGGACCGGCTGCCCGACCTCAGCGCCGTCGATGGGCGCGGCGTCGGGATCGTCGAGCAGGCTGTACTTGCGGGCCACGATGATGCCCCGGTTCAGCGCTTCGACCTCCGGCACAGGCAGGAAGGCGCGCAGGTGTGCGGTGTAGTACATGTTGCCGTCGCCTTCAGACCGGCTGAACACGACCTGGTTGGCCTGCGCCTTGAGCAGTTCGCCCACCTCGACGCGCAGCACCTCGGTGTCCTTGACGTTGTCCGGGGTGGCGGTGTCGTCGTCCAGCGGCAGTTGGTCGCCATTGAGCGTGACGCCAAAGGTGTAGTCCGGGTACAGTTCGCCCGTTTCGACCATCCACTCGGTGAGCGCCATCACGGCCCACGCGGTTTCCTGCGTGGTTTCCCAGTGATCCGCCGTGCGCACGACCATCAGCCAGCGCACCACGTTGGGGATCATCTGGTTGCCGGGATCGATCTCGATCATGGCGCGCAGCGCCAGCGCGGTGGTGCGGGTGTCGGTGTTCCAGTTCCACCAGTCCTGATAGTCCTCTTCCCAGTGGGCACCGGTCGCGCTGACGATCATGGCGCTGTTCAGGTCGTTGATCAGCTCCATCGCGCGGGTGTCGTCGGGGTCGAGACGGTGGAACGTCATCGCCATGTACGCCTTGGCGTAGATGCTCATCTTCTCGCGCTCGCCGAACAGGCGCACCGTGCGCGGCATATTGCCGTTGTCGGTGTAGGCCAGTGCGTAGAGCAGGAACGCCTGCCGGTTGACGCGCCAGGGGGCATCCTGCGGGCGGATGGTGAGCAGCGAATCCTGCACAAACTCGACCGCGCCATCGAACACGTCAGCGTCGATGGTGTAGCCCGCCAGCCGCGCCTCGTAGAGTCCGATCAGCGCGTAGGCGGTCACGATCGCGTTGGAGTCGTCGTTGATGAACCAGCCCCAGCCGCCGTCAGATTTCTGCTGGGCGTAGAGCCGCTGGATCGCGTAGTTGACCTGGGTGTCGAGATTACGCTCGAGCGTGGGATCGTCGATGCCCAGATCGCGCAGCGCGCGCACGGTGACCGCGTTCGGCAGGAAGCGACTGATCACCTGCTCGATGCAGTAGTGCGGATAGTTGCGCAGCCAGTCCAGGCCGTCCACCGTAGCGGCGGCCAGCGAGCGGTCGATGCGCAGCGTCAGCTCGCCCTGCGTCACGTCGAAGCGGCGCGGCAGCATGACCGACTCGGTGCGGCTGCTCGCGTCCGGGCCGTAGAGCGTGCCCGCCGTGCCGACGGTTTCCGGCACTTCGTACTTGTAGACCGGCAGCACGCGCTCATCGCCCTGGCCGACCGGCGGCTTGCTGGCGTCCTGGTACTCGCCCGCGTCGGCGTAGAACGTCACGTCGACGTGCGGCACGTCCAGGATTTCGACCTGCCAGTTGACGCGCGCGCGGCCTTTGGCCGGGATGCGCACCGGCTGGCGCTGCATTTCGCCCTCGGCCAGCGTGAAGCCGGAGCCTTCCAGCCACACCTCGGCCACCACGTCCTGGCTGGTGTTGTTGTTGATGACCGTCGCCAGCGTGGCGACATCGCCCACCACGAAGAAGCGCGGCGTGCCCGGACGGACCAGCACCGGCTTGGTGCTCAGCAGTTCGTCCGTGCCCTGCCCGACCAGCATCGGGCCATCCTCGCCGGTCGTCACGGCGCGGACGTCCATCTTCCAGGTCGTCAGGTTGTCCGGCAGCGTGACGGAAACCGTCGCCTGCCCGTTGTCGTCGGTGACGACGCTCGGCTCCCACAGCGGGGTATCGACGAATTCCTGGCGCACATCGAAGATGCCGCCCTCGCCGAAGCCACCGCCGCCGCCCTTGATGGTGTCGATGATCACCTGGGTGGCCTGGTCGACGCTGATCGTCAGCGGCACCGCCGTGCGCACCGTGATGCCGCGCTCCGAGTAGAAGAACGGCAGCAGGTCGGGGCTGTTCGGGTCAGCGATGGTCAGCACGGCCTTATCCGTGAGGCCGACGCCCAACTCCGCGCCCGGCACCGGCGTGCCCTGCCAGTCGGTGACGGTGATCGTGTAGTCGACCTCGTCGCCCGGCCCGGCGAACTCGCCCGCGTCGGTGTCGATGTCCGGTTCGATGTCCACGTCCATCACCAGCCGGCTGGTATCCACCACGAGATTCGTCACGCCCATGCGGAAGGCCGCCGTCGGGTTGTTGGCGTCGGTGCCCTTCACCAGCACCACGCTCACGAACACGTTGGGCGCGAAGTCCGGCGCGATGTCCAGGTCGTAGATGTGGCTGTTGGTCGTCATGTGGATGACTTCCTGCGTCAGGATGTCGCCGCGCTCGACCGTGACCAGCGCGTACGCCTCACCCTGCCAGGGGCTGGGGATCAGGATTTCGGCGGTGTCGCCGACGTCGTACTCGTCCTTGTCGGTGATCAACTGCACGCGGTTGGAGTTCTCCTGCCGCCAGTTGACGAAGTCGCTGCCGCTGACCCACAGGAACGCGCTGGAGCGGATGGTGCTGCCCTGCGCGTCGGTCGTGGTGGCGTACACCTTGTACACGCCGCCGGCGGGCGGGGTGAAGGCGATGCGCGCCAGCCCGTCATCGCCAGTCGTGACGGTGCCGCTGGCCCCCTCGACCGGGTTTTCCTCGACTTCCCAGGTCCACACCGTGCGCCCAAAGTCGTCCTCTTCTTGCACGCTGAACCAGCGGCGCTCGACGACCTCGTATGCGACCTCCTGCCCGGCGACAGGTTGGCTGTCCCAATCGACGGCCAGCAGGCGCACCCCGTTTTCGCGGGTGGCGCGACCGACGTAGTCCTCCGGCTGCAAGCCGAGGTAGACCCGCCCTTGATGGACGATCACCTGCGTGCGCCCGGCAACCAGTTGGTCGCTCTCGTCGACGACCTGCGCCTCGATGGTGTAGGTCTGGCTGCTGGTCTTGTCGCCCAGATCGGCGTCCAATTCGATGATGAAGCGTCCCTCGCCGTCAGTCTCGCCGGTGCCCTCGGTGATGATCTCACCGTAGGGGCCGTAGTATTCCGGCGCGAAGAAGTCGTAGTTGCGGTCGACGAATGACCAGTAGCCCGGCTCATCGCCGGTGTAGTTGAAGTTATAGTCGCGCGTGAGCACGCTGTAGCTCACCTCGGCGTTGGACACCGCGCCGCCGAAGAAGTACGTCGATTCGACGGCGACCTGGATCGTGTCGCCCTGCGCGACCTGGTCGCGGGCCGGGGACAGGTTGACCTCGAACTCCGGCGCGCGGTATTCGGCCACGCTGAAGCTCAGCCCGAAGCTCGGACGGTCGCCGCTTTCAGTCCCCGCCACGATGCGATAGTAGCCCAGCGGTGCATCGGAGTCCAGCATCAGCTCGCCGCTGAACGATCCCTGCGGCGTGACGGGCAGCACCTTCTCGTAGATCACCTCGCCCCGGTCGTCGTAGATTGTGACCGGCACGGTCGCATCCGGGGGCAGCGTGTAGCGCACGTCGTCGCGGCTGCGCATGATGCCCTTGAAGTACACCGGCTGGTCGGGCCGGTAGATCGGGCGGTCGGTGTACAGGTAGATCGTGAAGTCTTCGGGATCGTAGTTGCTGCGGATATCGAACTGCCAGGGGTCCAACCCATCCGACCACGAACTGACGGCATAGCCGAAGTACTCGTCGGTGTCGACCGTCGCGTACATGGTCGTGTACAGGTCTTCCAGGTGTGGGATGTTGGCCACGGCCAGCCCGTCGGCATCGGTCGTCGCCTCGGCGACCGGGTTGAAGTCGGCGTTGTAGAAGATGACCGACACGCCTTCCACCGGCAGCCCGCTTTGCAGGCCGGTGACCCACGCCAGCGCGGAATCCTGGCTGAACTTGAGCGTGATGTTGGCCGACGTGACCACCATCAAGTGCTCGCGGGGCCGGTCGTCCCATGCGCGTGTTTCGGGCGAATCGGCGCGCAGGAAGTAGATGCCGGGATCAAGCGGCTCCGGCACGGTCTGGGCACCTTCGACCTGGGGTGTGTTCGGATCGTCAGGCACGCTCAGCAGCGGCTCGTAGAAGTAGTTTTCCTGGCTGCCTTCGGCGGCCCAGCCAATGATGCCGTCGTCCAGCCGCACCTTCCACCACAGGTAGCCGCCCTCACAGAACGGCCCGCCGATGACCTGGAAGGTGTCGCCGGGTTCGACCTGGCTGATCACCTGCGCGGTCAGATTCGGCTCCTGGCGGATGTTCAGCGGGGCCGGATCGTCGCGCGTGACGACCACCACGTCGCCGATGATGACCTGCGGATCAGGCGCGCCCAGGCATTGGATATTGGTGATGCCGCTGGGGCCTTTGTCGGCGATGTACAACAGTTCGTAGCGGCGCGTGTCCCGCTGGCTGCTGACGTCGATCGACCACTGGCGCAGCAGGTCGGACGAGCGCGGCACGAAGTCCTGCCAGGCGTCCCAACTGTTCGGCCCGGTCAACTCGGCCAGCCGGCGGAGCGAGACCTGCCACAGGCCAAGCTCGATGCGCGACACGTTGCGATGCGTCACGAACACGCGCGTGGACGGGTTGCCGGCGTCGTACACGCCGACGCGGCCCGTCGCCTGGATCGTCAGCTCCGGCGGGTAGGGCGCGGCAGTGTAGTTGACGACCATGCCCTCCTCGATTTCGTTGCCGTAGCGGTCCTCCATCCCGGGCAGGATGGTGATCGTGTACTCGGTGCTCGGCTCGGTATCGAACGAAAGGGTGTATCTGTTGCGATAGTCGTAGAAATAGGTGTCGTACTCGCGCCAGGGTTCCGGCTCGACGATCACCTTGCCCTCCAGCGAGTCGAGGTCCATCGGCGTGTTGAAGTAGATCGTAAAGCCGCCGTAGGGAGACGTGTTCTGCTCGCCATCGGTCGGATCGGTGCCGACGATGGCCGGGTAAGGCACGGTCATGAAGACGGACGTCGCGCTGCTGGTCAGTTCGGCCCCGGTGGCACTGCGCGCGATGTCCGCGTTAACCTGCGCCATATACCTCGCCCCCAGCTCCAACATCTCGTCGGGCTGGAACGTCATGCGGCGATAGTCGTCGCTCCATTCGAACGTACCGGGGACGGCCTGCGCGTCAAGCTGGCGGCCCGTATCTGCCAGCGGGGCCAGCGTGAAGGCGTCCTCGACGGTGGCGGGGTCCATCGCCTGGCTGAAGCGCACCACGACCGGCGTTTCCAGCGACACGCGGTCGCTCTCGTCGCGCGGGGTGATCTCCAGCACGTCGGGGCGCACGGTGGTGAAGGACCAGGTGTAGTCCTCCGCCAGCACGCCGCCGGTCACGTCCTCGAGGCCAGCCTCGACGGTGACGGTGTACTCCGTGCCGCCGCGCAGTTCGCCCGCCGGCGCGTACTGGTAGATCGAGGTGTTCAACCATTCGCCCTGCCCCTCGACCGCCGGCTCAAAGCGCAGCGGGCGCGGCAGGTCGTCCATGTCCTCGACGATGACCAGCGGCACCACCGGGCGGTTGAAAATGACCGTGAACACGGTGTCGGTGTCGACCGCTTCCGAGCCGTCCGCCGGCAGCACTTCGGCCACTTCCAGGTAACCGATGGTGCGCAGCGTCAGCGAAAACGGTGCGGCCAGGGGCACGCCCTCCGCCGACGCCGCCCGGGTGTCGATGCTGAAGGTATATTCGGTGGCGCGGTCATACGCTGCGGTCGGGGTGAAGGTCAACGTCACGTCATCCGGCCAGGACAACTCGCCGGCCACCGCCGGGGCGACGCTGAACGCCGCCTCGACCGAGGCCTGGTCCATCGCCTGATCGAAGTAGAACGTCACCGGGCCATCCAGCGCCAGTTCTTCGCCGGGCAGTGGGTCCGTATCGAACACCTGGGGCGGCGGCGCGTCGTCTTGCGCGCCGGGCGCACCCCAGGCCACGCCCACTGCCAAACCCAGGACAAGCAGGACCATTGCCATGCTGCTTGCCCACCACACTCTGCGTTTCATCATGTTTTCCTCTCCCAAACAACTCTATATAAACCTGATGGGGAATCTGAATTCAATTTAGGGGTACTGACTTCATTATATGTCACCCCTGGTATAATGAAAAACAAGAGGCCACCGGACGCAGCCTCTCCACGCCTGCATATTTCATTGTAACCGGGCGCGCCGCCCGCGCGTGACGTGCGGGGCACGCCTACCCTACGGCTGGTGCACGGTATCCACGCTCAGTCCTCCAGCACCTTGTGGACCGTCGCCACCAGGTCTTGCATGGTGACCGGCTTGGTCATGAAGTACCGCACACCAAAGGCGAGCACCTGCTCCTTCCAGCTATCGCTGGCAGAAATGACGACAATCGGAATGTGCTTGAGGTGGGGATCGTCGTGGACGAACTCCAGCAGCCGCGTGCCAGGGAAGTCCGGCATGTTCATGTCGAGGATCACCAGGTCGAACTCGTCATTGGTCAGCCAGAGGATCGCGGACGTGATGTCCTTCGCGCCGACCACCTCGTAGCCCTGGCGCGTCAACATCATCTCGTACAGATACTTGAGATCTTCGTCGTCCTCAATCGTCAGGATGCGTGGCATACTGGCTCCGGATGTGCGCGCATACGTATATGACTGTAGTGTAGTAGATTTGGGAACAAAACCTGTGAATTTCCTATGAAATCACCTAATTAACATGAGTATAGGGCAGCCCCAGCGCGGACTTGCCAAGCTGCCAGCCAATCGCCGCCACCTCGCGCGCCACCGCCAGCGCACGCTCGCGCGGCGCGAGGTTGCTCTGGGCCGGGCTGGGCCACACCATGACGCCTTCGTGCTCGAACAGCCACACCGCGCGCCACAGGTGAAAATCGTCCGTGACCAGCACCGCGTCGTCCCAACCCTGCGCGCGCATGATGCGGGCGGCCTGGATCGCGTTCTCCTCGGTGCTGCGGCTGGCCAGCTCCAGGCGGATCGCCTCGGGCGGCACACCGTGCGCCGCCAGCGTGATCGCGCAGCGGCGCGCCTCCGGCGTCGCGCCGACGGTCCTGCCTCCAGTGCACAGCACCCGCCCGGCATAGCCCTGGTGGTAGAGCGCGGCAGCGTGTTGGGCACGGCGGGCGGTGCCGGACTCGCCGCCGCCGAGCACGACGATCACCGCAGCGGGGCGGGCGCGGTCCTGCGCGCCGTAGTGCAGGATCACCCCCGCCAGTACAAGGCCGCCGATCAGCACGCTGAGCGCGCCGCCGATCAAGACGACCAACAGCCGGCGCTGCCAGCGGTGCCTAATACGGGAAAACCTCCAGGAATGCATACAACGCTTCCAACTCGCCGCCGGTCTGGACAGCGAACATCCACCGGTCATGGCTCCATGCCGCCAGATAGCCGCCCTGCCGCCCCTGGCCGATGCCGTAGGCGACCTCCGCGTCGGTATACAACGGCTCGACCAACTGCACGATGCTGCGCTGCTCCAACATGAAGCGCACCGTGTCCTGGGCCTGCGCGGGCGTGCCGAAGTAGTACACGTTGAGCGTCAGCACTTCGCCCCACCCTTGATATGTCGCTTTCAACCCCCCGATTTGGGTCGCGGTCGCCCGGTCGCGCATACTGTCGCGCCGGAACTCACCCAGCGACTCCGGGGGCTGGAAGGCCGCCGGGTCGCCCGAGGGCATCGGCAGCCAGCGCGGGGCCGGGCTGGTCGGCGAGGCGGGCACCGCCAGCCCGTCGCTTTGGTCCGGCGGCCCGGATTGGTCGGCATCCTGATCGCCATCATCCCCGCCGCACCCGGCCAGCCAGACCGCCCACACCACCACGCCAATGATCGCCAGCCAACGCTTCATATCTCGTCCCTCCTCCGTTGTGGTTCCTCTCCAAGCTTGAGAGCCATTTGAGAAGTTTCTGCCAGGGTTTTTGGCCCTCATCCCCCAGCCCCTTCTCCCTCAGGTAGAAGGGGGGCAAAGCGTTTTTTCCCTCTCCCTGAGGGAGAGGGACCCGGCTCTGCCGGAAGGGTGAGGGCAACCACCGACGCCAAACTGGTTCGCCAACGGTATCAAGCTTGTAACACTGTCCGGGTGTGGATGCAAACACGCCGCGCTCCCTGCGCCGGGAAGCGGACGTGTGTGAACAGGCGTGGCCTGGGTTGCTAGCGGCGGTCCCCCGCTAGCACTCGCTGAAGCCGCACGAGTAGCACTTGCGGCAGCCTTCCTCGTTGACCAGCGTCGCCGCGCCGCACTCCGGGCACAGGTCGCCGAGTTGGCGCGGTTCCAGCGGCAGCGCCAACTGCTCGTCCGGGACCGGGACTTCCTCAACCGGGAGCTGCTCGCCGGCGGCCTCGGCGCTCTCGGTCAGGTATTCCTGGAGCACCTGGGCGACACCGTCCGGCAGGCTGCTGACGCGGCCCGGCCCAAAGCCGATCGCGCGCACGCCGCCGATCCCGATCAACTGGCGCACGATCTCGCGCAGGCGCTTACGCGGGCTGACGGTCGAGGTCAGGCGCAGCGTGTAGGAGATCAGGCGGCCCATCGCCTCCGACACGGCGGCGGTGTCCGAGCCGGCCTTCGCGGTGTGCATGAAGACCTCGAAGGGATGCCCGGCCCCTTCGCCGTTCTCGTTGACGGTAACATACGTGGTGCCCAGCGGCGTCTGCACGCGGTACGTCTTGCCCGCCAGATAGCGCGGACGCGCCTTCTTGTCCTCGTTGAACAGGCGAACCTGGGTCGCGTCCTCGTCGTCGTGTTTCTGCTGCCGGGTTTCCGCCGTCTCCAGCACGACCTTGTCGCGGCTGCCGGTCACGTACACCGTCATGCCCTTGCAGCCCAGCCGCCAGCCCAACTGGTAGGCGGTCTTGACGTCGTCCTCGGTCGCCCCGGTGCGGAAGTTGATCGTCTTGGAGATCGCGTTGTCGGTGAAGGCTTGCAGCGCGGCCTGCATCCGGACGTGCTCGTCGGCGGTGACGTCGCCGCTAACCACGAACACGCGGCGGACCTCCTCCGGCACCGCCTCGATATCCTGGCAGGTGCCGGTCTGGTTGACCTGCTCCACCACACGGCGAGTCGCGGCCTCGTCCAGCCCGGCCTCGCGCAGCGCGCGCTCGAACAGCGGGCTGGTGTATTGCAGCGTCAACTGCTGGCCGTTGTCGTTCACGTAGCGCAGGTAAGCCAGCGCGAAGACCGGCTCGCAGCCGTAGCCCTCGCACCCGGCCACCGTCGAGATCGTGCCGGTCGGGGCGACGGTCAACTGCGCACCGTTGCGGATGCCGTGCTGCCGGATGCCGTCCGCCACCTGCGACCAGTCCAGCGCCGGACGGCCCCAGTCGTGCTCGTAGGGCACCAGCGGGCGCGGCGGCTGCCAGCGCAGATCGTCGGGATCGTACACGCTGCCCTTGATCGCGAGGAACGGGCCGCGTTCCTGCGCCAGCGCGATGCTGGTGCGCATCGCGTGGTAGCGCACGAACTCCATCACCTGGCTGGCGAACTCCTGCCCCTCGCGCGAGCCGTAGCGCACGCCCAGCACGTACATCATGTCCGCCAGCCCCATGATGCCCAGCCCGATACGCCGCACGCGGTGCGCGGCCTCCTCAAGCTGCGGGACGGCAGGCACGTACTTGTTGGCCGTGACCACGTCGTCCAGAAAACGGGTGGCGGTCTGGATCGAGGCGCGCAGTTTGTCCCAGTCGACGCAGCGGTCGGCGGTCAGGTGCCGCGCCAGATTGACCGACCCCAGGCAGCAGTTCTCGAACGGGCCGAGGAACTGCTCGCCGCAGGGGTTGGTGCTCTCCAGGTCGTAAAGCTGCGGGACCGGGTTCTCGCGGTTGGCCGCATCCAGGAACAACACGCCCGGCTCGCCGTTGTGATGCGCCTGGGCGACGATCATGGCGAACAGGTCGCGCGCGCGAACCGTCTCCCACGCCGTGCCGTCCTGGGGGTTGACCAGGTCGAAGTCGGTGTCGTCCTCGACGGCGCGCATAAATTCGTCGGTGACGCCGACCGAAATATTGAAGTTGGTGATGGCGTCCTCGCTGGTCTTGCAGGTGACAAAATCGCGGATGTCGGGGTGATCCACGCGCAGCACGGCCATGTTTGCGCCGCGCCGCGAGCCGCCCTGCGCGATCTCGCCGAACGCCTGATCGTAGACGCGCAAGAACCCGACCGGGCCGGTCGCCTGCCCGTTGGACGAGTGCACAATCGCCCCCTGGGGACGCAACCGGCTGAAGGCGAACCCGTTGCCGCCGCCGGTCTGCTGGATCAGCGCGGCATGGCGCAGCGTCTCGAAGATGCCGGCCCCGGTGCGGCCCATGTCGTCGTCGATGGCCAGCACGAAGCACGCGGCAAGCTGCCCCAGCGGGGTCCCCGCCCCGGTGAAGGTCGGGCTGTTGGGTAAAAAATGTAGTTTGGTCAGCAAATCGTAAAACTGCCGGGCTGCCGGCTCAATATCATCAACACCAAAGGCTTCCTCGGCCTTGGCCACGTGGTAGGCCACGCGCCACATCATTTCCTGCTCGGTCTCGACCGGCTGGCCATCCTCGCCGCGCCGCAAATATCGCTTGCTCAGCACGGTGCGCGCATTATCCGCCAGCGGAATCGAGCGTTCCAGGTCCGGCGGCAAAGGGACTTTTTGGAATCCGTTCCCCACATTGGTCTGTGTACTGGTTCCCACCGCAGCTACTCCTTTACGTTACAGTCCACCCGAAAAACAAAAAACACATCCCATTGGCCTGCTCGTGTTGGCCATGAGCAGCCCCCCAAATATCGAGACGCTATGCGGTTGATGGTTGATGCTGGGTCAGGACGAGGAGCGACCCATGTTCTTGCGCGCGGCGCTGCTCTGCTCGGCGAGCAGGCTGTCGAGCACCTCTTGCAGGCTGTTCAGATTATCCAGGCCAAGATACACAATCGCAAAGCGGACATAGGCAATGGCGTCAATTTCCTTCAACCCCTCGATGACCATGTCGCCCACCACCCGGCTGGACACTTCATCTTTGCCCATGTGTTGTAAATATGTTTCGATCTCGTCGGCCAAGCCGTTGATGGCCGAGGCCGGGATCGGACGCTTGGCACAAGAAATCTGGATGCCCCGGATCAGCTTGTTCCGGTCGAACGCCTCGCGGTCCCCACTACTCTTGACCAGCAGCGGGGTATCCCCCTGCACTTTTTCGTATGTGGAAAACCGCTTGTGGCAAACTCTGCATTCACGACGCCGCCGGATGCCGTCGTCTGTGTCGTGTGTGGTATCAACCACCCGCAATCGATCTGCCCCGCAGTACGGGCATCGCATCAAACACTACCTTTGCGCACTAACCCCCATATATGGGGGTTAACTACCCTCCAAACCCCATATATGGGGGTCAGAGGGATTCCCACTGTAGCACGAACAGGCATTCTGTCGTATAGTACCCCGGTACCTGTTTAAGCATTCTTAAGGGTTGCTTCATCCCGAATCGACGCTGCCACCCGGCCCAGGCAGACAGGCCACAACTGCCTGGATCAGGCGGCAACGTGTGAGGGCTAGGTATCGATATGTATCAAACGTCCCGAACGACGCGCTACCGCCGGCGCAAGAAGGCCGGAATATCCAGGTCGTCGGTGTCGTACACGCGCGACGTGAATTCTTCCTCGACCTTGCGCGCGGCAGGCTCCTCCTCCGGCTCGGCAGTGTCCGGTTCCGGTTCGGGGGCTGCCGGCTCGGCTGCTGGACGCGGCGTCGACCGCACCGGGGCCGACGACGGCGTGCCCAGGCGTTTCTGCGGACGACGCGTCGTCACGCGCGACTGCTCGAACCCGGTGGCGATCACCGTCAGGCGCACTTCGTCGCCCATGTTCTCGTCGATAACCGCGCCGAAGATCAGGTTCACATCCGGGTGCGAGGTTTCCTTGATGATCGCGGCGGCCTCGTTGACCTCAAACAGGCTCATGTTCGGCCCGCCGGTGATGTTGAACAGGATGCCCCGCGCCCCGTCGATAGTGACGTCCAGCAGGTTGCTGCTGATCGCCTCCTCGGCAGCCACGCGCGCGCGTTCTTCGCCGTTGGCGCGCCCGACCGCCATCAGCGCGGCCCCACCTTCGGACATGATGGCGCGCACGTCGGCGAAGTCCAGGTTAATCAGGCCGGGCACGGTGATCAGTTCCGAAATGCCCTGAATACCCTGGCGCAGCACGTCGTCGGCCATGCCAAACGCATCTTGCAGGCTGGCCCGTTTGTCGACGATTTGCAGCAGCCGGTCGTTGGGAATCACGATCAGGGTGTCGACCTGGCTCTTGAGCGCCTCGATCCCGGCTTCGGCAGCCTGGATGCGACGCGAGCCTTCGAAGGTGAAGGGCCGGGTCACCACGCCAATCGTGAGTGTGCCTAACTCTTTGGCGACCTGGGCCACGACCGGCGCACCGCCGGTCCCGGTTCCGCCGCCCATCCCGCCGGTGATGAAGACCATATCGGCCCCCCGCAGGACTTCGTAGAGTTCGTCGGCGCTTTCCTCGGCGGCTTTGCGCCCCACATCCGGATTACCCCCTGCGCCCAGCCCGCGCGTCAGTTTGTCGCCAATCCGCACGCGCGTTTTTGCTTTGCTGAGCAACAATGCCTGGGCGTCGGTATTGATTCCGATAAACTCGACGCCCCCTAAGCCCTCTTCGATCATGCGGTTGACGGCGTTGTTGCCGCCACCGCCGATCCCAACCACTTTAATACTTGCAAAGTTTTCGCCCATAGGCATTGACTCAGTCATAAAACCCTCCTAAATGATGCTGCAGTGTTAGCGGCGTTGGAATGGATCGCTAGTGGCCTGTCACGCCTCACATCACCGTGTATTATGGCTCCGCTATGCTGCATATTGTACGGCATTTTTCAAATAGGGGAAATCGCCCCCGGATACAAACGGTTTGAATCTACAAACCCCACTCACGCTTCCTCTTCGCCGGGCAGCAACCGCCCGATCACCCGCCGGACAAACTCCCCTACATGCGCGCCAAAGCGCGGGTTGTTGGCGTCGCTGGAGTGCAACGATCGCCGGCGATCATCTTCAACATCCATGATCAGACCCAGTTTTAGCAATCCTACGCTAGTACTGTATGACGGGTTTTTCAGCGTGTCGGACATGCCGGTCAGGTCTTCTGGCTGCGCGATGCGCACCGGCATCTTCAGCTCGTCCATCGCGACCGTCTTCAGCCCCGACAGTTGGCTGCTGCCCCCGGTCAGCACGACCCCGGCCTTGAGCAGCCCATCGTAGCCGCTGCGCTTGGCCTCCTTGAGCACCAGCTCGAAGATCTCTGCCGCGCGGGCGTGGATGATGTTCGCCAGGTCGGCACGCTGCACCCGGATCGGCAGTTCTTCGCCAAACGACTGGATATCGAACGCCTCCAGCTCGCTGACGGCGTGCGGGTCGGCGTGCCCGTACTTCAGCTTGACGGCTTCGGCCACCTCAAACGGCAGGTGCAGCACGTGCGCCACGTCGTTGGTGACGTGCTGCCCGCCGACCGCGATCACCGCCGAATGCCACACCGAGCCGTCGATAAACATCGCCAGATCGGTCGTGCCGCCGCCAATATCGACCACCATCACCCCGGCCTCGCGCTCCTCGTTGGTCAGCACCACGTCGCCGGACGCCAGCGGGTTGAGAATGAAGCGGTCCACATACACCCCGGCAGTTTCGACGCACTTCTCCAGGTTGCGGATGCTGGCCGAGGCGGCGGTGATGATGTGCGCTTCGACCTCCAGCCGGAAGCCGAGCATCCCCAACGGGCTGCGCAGCCCGGCCTGCCCGTCCAGGCTGTAATTGCGCGGGACGACGTGCAGCACTTCGCGCCCGTGCGGCAGCGACACGGCGCGCGCCGACTCCATCGCGCGCTCCAGGTCGCCCAACTGCACGCCGCGCGTGTTGGAAACAGCCACCGCGCCGGTGCTGTTGATCGACTCGATGTGGCCGCCGGCAATCGACACGAACGCGCGCCCAATCTCGTAGCCGCTGCTGCGCTCGGCCTTGTGCACCGATGAGGAGATCGCCGCGCTGAGGGCGTTGACATCCACCACCCGGCCTTTGGTCATCCCGTGCGACGGCTCGATCCCGACGCCCAGCACATAGGTATCCGTCTCGCGGACTTCCCCCACAATGGTACAGATTTTGGTCGTTCCAATATCAATCCCTACAACCAGTTCACCCATAATTTTCCGCTTGCTCTACCTACCAACTGCCCTTTGGCATCGACACCACAGGCCGGTCCGGGCTGCTGACGATGATCGCGCGCGGGTAGACGTTCGGGTACTGTTCCAGCACCATCGCGACAATCGCATCGTAGACGATCAGCTTGGTGCGGATGTCCTGCCCGTCACCAAACCAGGCCGTCCAGCCCCGGCTGTCCTTATACCCCAGGCCCTTGTTTTTCTCGTACACTAACTCGTTTATGTCGTCCTGGAACGCGGCGTGTGTGTCGTGCAGCGCCCGGAGTTCCAGTGCCCCGTTGACAAGCGACACGGGGATGCGCTCGAGCATGGCGTCGGTATCGGTCCATTTGAGCAGCAGCAATTTGGGCAGGTCTTCGCGCTGCTTCATCAAAATGCCGTTGACATCAACCCACAGGCGCACGGCTTCCGCGCCTTCGCCCTGCTCCAAGGTCAACACCGGCCTACGCTCGTCGACGATGATCTGCACGGCATCCGGCGGCCACCCGGTGTACACCGTCGCGTTGGCGATGTTCGGGTAGCTTTCCAGCCGTGCTTCGACGACCTCCGGGTCGATCCAGAAGATATGCTCGCGCGCCACGTCACTGTAACGGAAGACTTCGCGCGTGTCGAGATAGGACAGATCGCCACCGACCGCAATCGAATCGACATAAAAGGCGTCCGCCGTCAAAAAGAGATATAGCACAACGGACAGACCCAATACCATCATACCCGAAACCACCCGCCAGGAAAACAACCCGCTGACGGACACCCGGCGGCGCGGCTTGCGGCTGGCGCGCTGGGCCTGGCGGACACGACGGGACGCCCGGCGGCGGCCTACGCTGGCGCTGCGGGCATGCGCGCGGGCAAGCGGCGTCATGCGCTGCACCGGCGGCGCGGCGGCCTCGGTGTCGGCGTGGGGGGAGGTGTCGGCAGGGTCGCGTGGGCGCACATGGCCCCGGCCTGCTGGCTGGCGTCTGGATGGTGAGTCAGATTGTGAACGCTGCTGCCTGGTTTTCAAAAATGAGTCCATCGGCTGCTGGGCAAAAGTCGGCCCCCCGCATCTCTAAAATTCTAAACGTTAAGGGATATGATTTTCCCACACTTAACCCACACTATAATCCAACACGCGCCGCTTGTCCAATCCAACGCAAGTACGGGGGTGCATTGCAACGACGAGGCCAACGCAACGTGCCCCGGCACACACGCACCGGGGCACGACCGTTCAGCACGCAGGAGAGAGTCTGCGTTGCGCCTACTTGTAGTTGACCGTGTCGGTCGGCAGCGGCGTGTTGTTCCACACGGCGTCCGGGTTCGGCCCCATCGCCTCAACCGGGACCCACAGGTAGCTGCACGCGAACGCGATCTGGTAGTATTCGCCAGACTCGTCCTGGCCGAGTACCCACGCGGTCTTACCGGCTTCCAGCACAACCGGTGGGTTAGTGATCTCGCCGGGTGCCCAGTAGGCGGTCGTGGTGGCCAGCACCTGGCCGACGACGGCATTAGGCGGCAGCGCGAGCATATCGCAGCCGGGCAC
>DAOTUD010000062.1:0-10177 GCA_034437275.1 Anaerolineae bacterium | reverse complement strand
GATGAGAAACCTCTTTTTGGGTGGGACACGCCCTTGTCGCTTAACGTAGGACCACTGCCTGTGCTTGTTCATGCAGGTAAGCTCATGCGTGCGCCAGAAGCCCCCGCCTTTAGGCGTGGGGAGTGTCACAGGTGTATGTTATTGCGTGTAGTGTACCATGCCGGGGGACCCCCGCCAATTGCCCCGCTTGCACGAAGCCGCGCGCGTGCTACACTACCGGCGATTTGCCGGACGAGTAGTTGGAGCAGGCAGCCGTGATCAAGCGATGGTCTTTGGTGATGATCCTAACGGTCTACGTGGCGCTGGCAGCCTTGACGCCAGTCACCGCCCAGGACGGCATGGCCTGCGAAGTGGTCGCCATCAACAACGACGTGAACATCCGCAGCGGGCCGGGTGCGTACGCCTACGAGGTGGTTGGCGTGCTGCCGCGCGGCAATGCGCTGCCGGTGCTCGGAACCAGCACAGATGGCGATTGGTACGCGGTGGATTTCCACGAAACGGCGTGGATCGCGGCGTGGGTGGTGATCCCGCGGGGGGCGTGCGATGCGCTGCCCACCGTGCCCGACCCCGGCCCCCCGGTGGAACTGACGACGCTGCAAACGACGCCCGTGCTGCCCACGCCGGGCGCGGCTTCGGCGGCGATCTTCGCGCGGGGGCAGGCGTTGGGCAATGACCCCCACGTGTTCACCAAAGTTGGCGACTGCAACACGGAAACCGGCTATTTCCTGTCCGCGTTCGACGAGAACCTCTACGATCTCGGCCCGTATGCTGACCTGGAGCCGACGATCGACTTTTTCGCCGGGTCGTGGGCGCATTACAGCCTGGCCGGGCGGAGAGGCTTCAACGCGCAGACGATGCTCAACGCGCTGTGGGCCGATCCGAACCTGTGCAGGCCGGGCGAGGGCGTGCTGGCCTGCGAATATCGCCGCGCGCTGCCCAGCGTCGCGGTGATCATGTTCGGCCCCAACGACATGCTCAACCTCAACCAAGACCAGTTCCGGGCGGCGGTGGTCGGCGTGGTGGAGCTGTCCATCGCGCGCGGCGTGATCCCGGTGCTGACGACCTTCACCTGGCACAAGGACCGCCTGTGGCACGCCACGCTGCGCTTCAACATGATCACGGTCGAGATCGCGCAGGACTACGACATCCCGCTGATCAACTTCTGGCGCGCGGCCCAGGCGCTGCCCGATCGCGGGCTGGTCGCTGAATATACGCACCTGACAGACAGCGGCTTTGCGTATGACCCGACACAGATCGTGTTCCGGGGCCAGGAGGATGTGGCGGGCTATGCGCGGCGCAACCTGCTGACGCTGCAAACGCTGGACCTGCTCCGCCGCGAGGTGATCCTGCCCGGGCTGGCGGCGGCGGAGTGACGCGCCACGCCTATCTACCCCCTTGCACAAGCCGATCGCGCGTGCTACACTACCGGCACTTTGTCGAGAAAAATCGGGGCGCGCTGCCCCCGTGCCCTGTTACGGGTAAGTGTGTTTTGTGGAGAATATTCTATGCGTATCGTAACCGCCTTACTCATTGTCGTGATCGTGTTCAGTGCCGTCCCGGTGATGGCCCAGGATGGCGCGGATGCGACCGTCGTGCCGGACCGGCTCAACATGCGGCACGGCCCCGGCAGCCAGTACGCTGTGATCGCCCAACTGGCGCGCGGCACCACCCTCACGCTGCTGGGCCAAAACGGGTCCTGGGTGTATGGGCGCACACCGGACGGACAGGCCGGCTGGCTGGCGTCGGGCTATGTCGAATTGCGCGCCGGCCTCACGATGGACATGCTGCCTTTCCGCGACGCGCCGCCCGACCTGGGCACGCCGATGGACCCCCCGGCGGGTGACGATACCGGCGCGGGCGATGGTGGCGATGGCGGGGCGGCCCCGGCGAACGGCGGCGGCTTCCCGGAAGGCTCCGGCGTGCCGGGCCAGACGTTGGCGGCGGTCAACATACGCACCGGGCCGGGCACCAGCTACCGGATCATCCGCACCCTGTCGTCGGGGTTATCCGTGCTGGCGAAGGGCCGCACCGATACGATGGACTGGGTGCTCATCAACGCCAACGGGCAGGACGGCTGGATTTATTACGATTACATTCAACTCACGTCCGGCTACATCAGCAATTTGCCGGTCAGCACCACGATTGTCGACCAGATCGTCGCGCCCACCACCAGCAGCGCCGCTCCTGCCGCTTCCGCCGGGGCTGACGTGGGGGACGGTGGCGCACCTCCGGCCCCGGTGGCGGGGGGTGCCGGGTTGGCCGGGTTCGGCTATGGCGGGCACGTCGACAGCTTCGCGCATCCGAACCTGATGCAGCAGGCCGGGATGACCTGGGCCAAGCGCCAGGTTCGCTTCCAGATGGGGGCCTCTGGCAATGTGGCCGCCGGAGCCATCCAGCAGGCGCACGCCAACGGGTTCAAAATCCTGCTGGGCATTGTCGGCGATCCCAACCAGATGGGCGCGCCCGGCTATTACGACGATTACGCGCGTTTCGTGGGCGAGGTCGCGGCGCTCGGCCCGGACGCTATTGAGGTCTGGAACGAGATGAACATCGACCGCGAATGGCCGACCGGCCAGATCAACCCCGCCCGCTACACCGAACTGCTGGCCAAAGCCTACAACGCGATCAAGAGCGCCAACCCCAACGTGGCCGTGATCAGCGGTGCGCCCGCCCCGACCGGGGCCGAAGGCGCGTTCGGGGCGGCGCGCGTGTGGAATGACGACCGCTACGTGCGCGGGATGGCCGCTGCCGGGGCCGCGAACTATATGGACTGCATCGGCGCGCACTACAACGAGGGCATCGTCGGCCCCAGCCAGACCGGCGGCGATCCGCGCGGCGAGTACTACACGCGCTACTTCTGGGGCATGGTCAACACGTACTACAACGCCTTTGGCGGCGCGAAGCCGGTGTGCTTCACCGAACTCGGCTACCTGACGCCGGAGGGCTTCGGCCCGCTGCCGGGCGCGTTTGCGTGGGGCGCGAGCACCAGCCTCGGCGAGCAGGCGGCGTGGCTGGCGCAGGCCGTGCAGTTGGCGCGCAGCAGCGGCAAAGTGAAGCTGGTCATCATCTGGAATGTGGACTTCACCAACTACGGCGCGGACCCGATGGCGGGCTATGCCATCGTGCGGCCCGACGGCTCGTGCCCGGCCTGCAACGCCCTGGCCGGGGTGCGCTAGCGCCGGGTAGCTGCGCCGATTGGACCAAACCGGGGATAGCCATGCACCTTGTCCCCGGTTTATGTGAAACAGCGATGGAGAGACGATGAGCGATATTCCCCCCCAGGACGAAATGACCGAAACGCAAACACACGACAGCGGCGACTTCACCCCCTTTCCCGAAGAACACCACCCGCCGAACCCGTCACTGCCGAGCAGATTCGCCGAATTTCCCAAAGACCGCCAGCCGCCGGGCAGTCCCTACCCCCCACGCCCCCGCAACCGGGGCGGCTGCCTGTTGGGCGTGCTGGGCATCAGCGTCGTGGCGCTGTCCCTGGTGATCCTGGCGCTGTTCTTGCCGCCGCTGTCGCTGTGGGAAGACATCGACGAGGCGCTCAACGATGGCGACGACGCCGCCGCGCTGGAGCCGATCCCGTTGGACGCGGACACGCCGCGCGCCGAGGCCGACGGGCTGACCATCGAGGTTACCCCGGACGACCCCGGCGAGAATTACCGTGTGTACATCACGGCGCTGCCCTTCGCCGACTACCAGGCCGGCAACACCCCCACCGAGGGCTGGCACTGCCGCGCGAATCCGCTCCCGGCGCTGCCGGGGCCGGTCGCCAGCCGGGTGTACAGCCTGTCGCAAAGCGGCAGCCCCCCTGCCCAGATGACACTGCGCGTGTCGGCGCTGCCGGACACCGGCGCGGATGCGCTGGCGCTGTACTCCTGGGACGCGACCGACGCGGTGTGGCGCTTCCTGCCCGCCCGGCCCGGCGCGTCGCCGGACACGCTCGTCGCGCAGGTGACGCAGCTGCCGCGCTGTGTGGCGCTGTTCCGCAACAAGGACTCGGCGCGGCAGGTCGGCGTGACGCTGACCTCGTCGCAGATCCTCACGCTCGACGGGCTGGCCGCGGGCGCGCTGCGCGTTTACGTGGGTGATTTTCGCCTGCTGCCGGATGGCTCGTTCAACGCGGTGCTGCCCGCCAATTTCGAGCCGGACGACGGCTACGAGGTGCTGCCGCTGCTCCAGAACTTCGACGATCCGGCGGTGATCAACCTCGGGGCGCTGCGCGTGATCTTGCAAGACCCGGCGCTGCGCGAGAATCACCTCAAGAAGATTCTGTTCCCGGTGCTGCCGGACGACAGCCCGTACAATGGCACCGTGCTCGATTACCGCGCGATCCCGCCCGACCTGCGCGCCAGTTATGCCCGTTTCGTGCAGGATTTGGCCGGACCGCTGCACGGCCAGCAGCGCACGCTGGCGGTGCTGCTGCCCGCGCCGATGTGCAGCGCAGGGACCTGTGACTCCGGCGGCTACGATTGGGCCGCGCTGGGCCGCGCCGCCGACGAGATCGTGATCACGATGCCGCTCGACCCGCTGGCGTATCTGTCGGGCGGGCAGGCCGAGCAGATCGTGCGCTGGGCGGTGACGCAGGTCGACCGCGACAAGCTGCGGCTGGGCCTGACCGCGCTCAGCATCGAGGACCAGGGCGGGGGCGTGCTGTCGGCGGTCCCGCTGGACGAGGCGCTGCGCTACCTCAACGAGGCGCAGGTCCAGCTCGACCCGCCGGAGGTGGCCGACCCCGGCCAGCCGATCACCGCGCAGTTGGTCCACCCGTCCGGTGTGGTGATCCAGTTCGGGCGCGAGGAGTCGGTGCAGGCGTCCTACGTGCGCTACCTGGACGCGGACGGCACGGTGCTGCGCACGATGTGGATCACCGATCCCACCACGCTGCACCAGCGGATGCAGTTGGCCGCGCAGTTCAACCTGGGCGGGGTGGTTGTGTCGGACTTGATGCCGCGCCAGGGCCAGACCGCCGCGCACGTCGTGCCCGGCCTGGACGAGGCGCTGATCGCGTACCAGGTTGGCAAGCAGGCCCCGGGCCTGGAGCCGTTCCCGCTGGAATTGACATGGCATGTGGACGACGGCGGCCCGGCGCTGCCCCCCAAACCCGGCGAGCCGGACCAGCCGGTCCAACTGCTGCGCGCGCAGGAAGGCCAGCCGCAGATCACGGTCGAAGCGCAGTTCAACGGGCAGCCCCTCGCCAGCGCGACGGTCGCGGTCAATTCGCCCGAACCGACGCCGGTCCCGGCCACCGCCACCCCGCAGCCCACGACTCCGCCCGCCGGTGATACCGGTGGCGATGATGCCGCCGCGACGGCTGAACCCGCCGGCGACACGGCCAGCGACGAACCGCCGCCGCCGTTGGGCACGCTGGAGGTGCCGGTTGTCGATCCGGCCATCCTGGCGACGGCAGACACCGGCGACGAGCTGGCGATCGGCGCGTACGTCACGCGGCTGTCGCGCGATACCAGCCGCAACCTGATCGAGACCAACTTTGGCTGGCGGCAGATCACCATCGACTACACGCCCGGCCTCGACCCGGCGGAGCAGCAGCGCGCCATCGACGAGACGCACGCCAGCAACTTCAAGGTGCTGTTCACCGTGCGCGGCAGTGTCGAGGACCTGCGCGCGTCCGACGATCCGGCGGCTTACGTCGAAGACTACGCGATCTACGTCGGCCAGTTGGCGCTCAACGGCGCGGACGGCATCGAAATCTGGCCGGAAGCCAACCGCGCGCAGTCCTGGCCGCTGGACGACACCTTCGGCCCGTCCGGCTACAAGTATCTGCTGGCGCAAAGCTACTACACCATCAAGGTCGCGCGGCCCAGCGCCCTGGTGATCACCGGCGCGCTGCACCCGCTGGAGATGGACGAGGCCGAACAGAGCGCCGACGCCTGGGACGACGACGCCTTTGCCACTGCGCTGTATGTGGCCGGGGCAGCGGATTACGCCGACTGCCTCGGCGTGCAGTACGTGCAGGGGACGGTGCCGCCCACCGCCACCAGCGGCGATTCGCGCGGCGACAGCGCGATCTACTACCTGCGCGACATGACCACCCGCGCGCGGGATGCCTTCGGCAGCACGCTGCCGGTGTGCTACACGCGGCTGGGCTACCTGTCGCCGGAGAGTTTCGGCGGCGTGCCGGACGAGGTCGCCTGGGCCGCCGACACCACCGTCGCGCAGCAGGCCGAATGGCTGGCCGGCGCGGTGAACTACGCCCAGCAGCAGGCTGATATCCGGCTGGTGATCGTGTACAAGCTGGACATCGCGTCCTTCGACGAGCCGGTCACGTCGGCGGGCTACGCCATCATGCGGCCCGACACCACCTGCCCGGCCTGCGAGGCGCTCAAGCCGCTGCTCGGCGCGGAGGACGACGAATAAGACTTTTGCACTACCCGGGTATAGCAAAAAACAGGGGACCGCGCGGTCCCCTGTTCGTTACTATATTCTCTGCGCGTGCAGGCTACTCAACGACGTCGGTCGGGAGGGGCGCGCCCTGCCACACCGCGTCCGGATTCGGCGCGAGGGTGTCTTTGGGCACCCACAGGAAGTCGCACACCCAGATGATCTGGTAGTACTCGCCGCTTGTGTCGAGGCCGATCACGCGCGCAGTGTTGCCGGCGGCGATGTCCTGCGCCGGGGAGATGGCTTCGCCCGGGGCCCAGTACAGCGGCGCGTCGGCGACGAACAGCCCGCCCACCGCGCTCGCCGGGATCGGCAGCAGGGCGTCGCAGCCGGGTACAGGCGCAGCAACCTTGTCGAACGTGTCAATCGTGAAGCTGACCGTGCCGGTGTCCTCGCCGGTGCAGGTGCCGCTGACGGTGAGCCTCTTGAACGGGTCGCCGTTGTCGAACAGCGTGAGTGTGGCGTTCCAGGTGTAGGGATAGCTGAGTGGCGAGAGTGAGAATGCATACGCGGGGATGATAGGGGCGAGATCGCCTGGGCCAGGAACGGTGACCGAGTCGATGACCGTCCCGTTAATGATCATCGTATACTCCAGCGAATCTTCGGCATCGATGGCCAGACGGCCCTCCACAAACGCGATTGCTCCGGCTGAATCGCACCACAAGAGGATCGCGTCCTCGGCTTCCAGGACCGGGGTGGGGCCTTGCGCGTGCGTGTGGGCGGGTGCGATCAAGATGACCGTGAGGATAATAGCAATACCCAGTTTACGTAGCATAATTTTCTCCTTGAATAAGCCCATCATCTGACCGTTTAGTCGGTCATTTCGGATTAATGGGGTTGCTACATTGTATACCTGGGGGGCCAGCGGGCGAGAACTGCATCCTGCAACAAAACAGGAGACCGGACGCTCCGATCCCCTGCTGATGGGTACGCTCTGTTGTCGCGTTCGGCGCTACTCAACGACGTCGGTCGGGAGGGGCGCGCCCTGCCACACCGCATCCGGATTCGGCGCGAGGGTGTCTTTGGGCACCCACAGGAAGTCGCACACCCAGATGATCTGGTAGTACTCGCCGCTTGCGTCGAGGCCGATCACGCGCGCAGTGTCGCCCGCCTCGATCACTTGCGTCGGGTTGACGAGTTCGCCCGGTGCCCAGTACAGCGGCGTGATCGCGCGCTCCAGTGTGCCCCGGTCGATCAGGAACGAGCTGGGGAAGCTCTCGACGTTGTACGGCTGGACCACGTCCATATTGAAGTCCAACGCGACGGGGAAGGTGTAGCGCCCCTCCTCGATGAAGGCTTGCGCGGTGCCCGGCTCCTCGCCGGCGTTGACCGCCACCTTCGCCGATGTGGACCCGGCGACCTACGACGCGCCGTCGGCATGACAGGTTATTTGTGGACGGGGCCGTGAGCGATGTTTTGCCGCGCAATTGCGCGTGGGGGAAATCTCACTACAATGAGGGACAATGAAGCTATAGTAGGAGGTTAAGCATAATGCAAAAGATCGTTTCGTTGTGCTTGGTACTCCTTGCGGTTGGCGTTCTGGCGTTGTCGGCCTCGGCTCAAGATGGGCTGACACAAGACCAGTTGGCGCTCGTGGAGCGGGTGCACAATGCCCGCATCATCCAAGACCAATATCACAGTTACCGCGAAGAAGCCATTGTTACCCATCTCTTTGAGATCGCCATCGTGCAGGGTAATCGTACCGTTTCCCGCAGCACCGACAGTACACTCGCGCGCACCGGCACCGTCGTGCGCACGGCAGACCAGGGGAACATCCTGGCCGAGATAATCCTGTCGGTAGAGCAGACCGGGCCGCAGGGCGTGCAAGCTTACCGCGTGCTCGCAGAAGCGCGCCTGGTCGATGATATTCTGTATGTGCAAGCGCACTACGAAGACCCCGCTGCCCAACTGCCTGCCCTCCCCGACGGTTGGATCGAACTGGAAGACCCCGACGAGCAGGCCAATCCCCTGGCCCAACTGGAACTGACGGACTTGCTGGACCGCCCCTTGTGGATCGATGACCTCGATTTGATGCTGGAAAGTGTGGTCGATGCCAGCGTCGAGCCGGGTGAACTGGACGACGGCACGCCCATCGACATCATCACCTTGACCGTCGACGAAGCCGGTATTCGACGACTGTGGGACGAACCCGACATCACCGATATCGAGCCAGCGCTGGCGGCAGTCCTCGGCCCCTATCTGCTGCCGGAGAGTGACCTGGTCGTCATGCTGTGGATCGACGCCGACGAGCATATATCACGCATCGATATCACCATGCAAGCCCAGGCCGCCGAGGTACCCGGCACGCAGTTCGATCCCGATCTGAGCGCTGGCAGCCTGATGGACGTCACCATAACCACCACCCGGACTGAAACATATACCGACATCAACCAACCACTGCCCGCTACCACTGCCCCCGATCTGGATGGTTAAGCAACCGTATACAACCGAATAGAAAGGAAATTAGCATGTCTCGCAAGATAATGTTGGGGATGTTGTGCGTGCTGTTGATGGCAGTGGGCGGCAGCCCCCCGGTACACAGCCAGCAGGACGATAACTATGTGCTGTTTGCTGACGACTTCGAAAACGACCAGTTGGCCGGCTGGGAACCGGCGGCGGCCTGGGCAGTCGAGCGCCCCACCACCAACGCGCTGTATATTTCGCGGCAACCGGGCATTTCGTGGGTGCAGGACGGCGCGGACTGGGACGATTACGTGTTTCGCGCCAACACGCGCGTCGACTCGGGCACACTGGCGCTCAGCTTCCGCTATAGCTCCGACGGGCGCTACATCGTGCAGCTTCGGCCCGAGGGCGTGCTGCTCACCAAGGAGTACCCGGCGGGTAATTTCGTGACCCTGGCCCAGGCGGCCCCGGCGGCCATGCAAAGCTGGAACACGGTTGTGATCGGCTGTATGGGCCAGCACATGCAGGTATACATCAACGGCCAGCTTGTGCTGGATCACACCGACCCCGATGCACTGCTGCAAGGGACGGTCGCTGTCGGTGCGCTGGATGGCACCTTCGCGGGCGTCGATAACGTGCTGGTGATGCGGTTGGTCCGCGATCTGCCTGCCGGCGACGTGAGCGATCCGCCGCCGCCGCCCGCCCCCGTACAGCCGGGTGATCCCCCGCAGCAGCCGCCCACCGGCGGTTACCCCGACGTTGCCATTGTCGAGGGCACCGCGTCCCCTGGCGTGATCGTGCCGGGCGAGACCACGCACGTTACCGTCACGCTGGAAAACACCGGCAGCCAGACCGTCGATAACTTCGACCTGGTCGTGATCCCGAACTACAGCCCGGACGGACCGAACAACCCGGGGCACTTGCAACCCGTGCCCACGCTGGCCCCTGGGGAGCAGGTCACGCTGGAAGTGCACCAGACGTTTTACTATAACGTCGGGCAGTACATGCTGCGCGTGCTGGCCACCGACCAGTGGTACACCACCGGCAACCCGGAACCCATCGCCGATAATGCGCGCGATTTCCCGCTCACGGTGCAGGAAAGCGCCGGAGGCGGCGATGGCGCCGCCCAGGCCGACATCGTGATCGACGACGTAACGGCGCGCGCGCTGGAATCGCCCGCCGGCGGGGCTGACATCAACATCACGGTGCGCAACGCGGGCAGCATGGACGCCGGGCCGTTTACCGTGCGCTGGTATCCGCACGCCGCGCAGGACGTCGTCGGGTGCAGCGAGGATATCGCCCTGCCCGCCGGCGAGTCGGCGGTGGTGCGCTGCATGTATGTCTATCCCCGGCAAGGCGAGATGCA
>DAOTUD010000061.1:0-18430 GCA_034437275.1 Anaerolineae bacterium | reverse complement strand
TCTGGGCTGCACTTTCGCCACTGGTGCGCAGCAGTTCCAACGCTTCCAGCTTGAATTCCTTGGTGTAACTTCGATTTTTCTTGCTCATTTCCTTCTCCTGATTTCTCTAGTCTACGACACTTTTTGTGTACGAGAAATCGGGGGAAGATCACCCACCCAGTGGGGCGAGGGGGAGTCACAGCGCGCGCTTTTCCCCTCGCCCCGTATATGGGAGAGGGGACACCGCCCGCCAGGGCGGAGGGGTGAGGGCCAGCAGGTGAGGGCAAAACTGGACAGTAACTTCTGCCGACCTGTACTAGTCACCACCCCCACAGGAGGAACCACCATGACGCATGACCATAATCACGACGATCACAACAATCACGGGAACGGGCACGGCAATCACGCCGGGCACCGGCAGTTGATGCGCAACCGCTTCTGGCTGTCGCTGGTGCTGACGATCCCGCTGCTGCTCTACTCCGACACGATCCAGGACTGGTTCAACTTCAGCGCGCCGGAATTCCCCGGCAGCGACCTGATCACGCCAGTGATGGGCACGCTGATCTTCATCTTCGGCGGGATCGTGTTCCTGACCATGGCGCGCCAGGAACTCGCCGACCGGCAGCCCGGCATGATGACGCTGATCTCGCTGGCGATCACGACCGCGTATGTGTACAGCATGGCGGTCGAGATCTTCCAGCCGGACGAAACCGGGTTCTTCTGGGAACTGGCGACGCTGATCGACGTGATGCTGCTCGGCCACTGGATCGAGATGCGCAGCGTGGGCCAGGCCCAGGGCGCGCTCAACGAGCTGGCCAAACTGCTGCCCGACGAGGCCGAACGGATCACCGCATCCGATGACACCGAAACCGTTTCGGTCAGCGCGCTGCACGCGGGCGACCGCGTGCTGGTGCGTCCCGGGGCCAGCATCCCCGCCGATGGCGAGGTCTCCGAGGGCAAGAGCGACGTCAACGAAGCGATGATCACCAGCGAGAGCAGGCCGGTCCACAAGACGCCGGGCGACAAGGTGATCGGCGGCACGGTCAACACCGGCAGCGCGCTGCGTGTAACGATCACCGACGTCGGCGAGGATACCGCGCTGGCCGGGATTATGCGGCTGGTGCGCGAGGCCCAGCAGAGCAAGTCCCGCGCCCAGACGCTCGCCCACCGCGCTGCCTTCTGGCTGACGATCGTCGCCATCACCGCCGCCGCCATCACCTTTGCCGGGTGGCTGCTGCTGGATGGCGCGCTGCCGGTCGCCATTCGCCGCACGGTGACGGTGCTGGTCATCGCCTGCCCGCACGCGCTCGGATTGGCGATCCCGCTGGTGGTGGCGATCTCGACCACGCTCTCGGCGCGGAACGGCCTGCTGATTCGCCAGCGGATGGCGTTGGAACGCGCGCGCCAATTGGACGCGGTGATCTTCGACAAAACCGGCACGCTCACCAAAGGCGAGTACGGCGTGGTGAACATGGCGACGCACGGGGTCGACGCGGACGAGGCGCTGCGCATCGCGGCGGGCGTCGAGCGTGACAGCGAGCACATCCTGGCGCAGGCCATCCGCGCCAAAGCCGAGGAACAGGACATCGACGCGGCGGAAGCGTCGAACTTCGAGAACCTGGCCGGGCGCGGCGTGCGGGCCACCGTCGACGGCGCGACCGTCTACGTGGGCGGGCCGCGCCTGCTGGAGCAGGAAGGCTGGTCCGTGCCGGAAGCCCTGCGCGCCGCCCGCGACGAGGCCGAATCCGCCGGGCAGACGGTCGTCTACCTGGTGCGCGAGGGGGAGATCGTGGCACTGTTCGCGCTGGCGGATGTGGTCCGCGAGGAAAGCCGCGCGGCGATCCGCACCCTGCACGACATGGGCGTGCGCGTCGCCATGCTGACCGGCGACAGCGAAGCGGTGGCGCGGGCTGTCGCGGATGAGCTGGGCATCGACACCTATTTCGCCGAAGTGCTGCCCGACAACAAAGCCGACAAGGTCAAGGAGTTGCAGGGGAATGGCAGCCGCGTGGCAATGGTCGGCGACGGGGTCAACGATGCCCCGGCGCTGGTTACGGCGGATGTCGGCGTGGCGATTGGCGCGGGCACGGACGTCGCCATCGAGAGCGCCGGGATCATCCTGGTGCGCGACGACCCGCGCGACGTGGTGAAGATCGTGTCGCTGAGCCAGGCCACCTTCCGCAAGATGGTCCAAAACCTGGCCTGGGTAACCGGCTACAACGTGATCGCGATCCCGCTGGCGATGGGCGTGCTGGCCCCGATCGGGATCACGCTCGGCCCGGCGGTGGGCGCGGCGGTGATGTCGGCCAGCACCGTGATCGTGGCCATCAACGCGCAGTTGATGCGCGGCGTATCGCTGTAGGGCACATCTTCCCGCTTCAGTAAGCGTACACACACCAGGGCGCTATTACCGGCCCTGGTGTGTTTCGCGCGAATTGGCACTCTCGCCTGTTTCCGGCGATAATTGAGGGGCACATCCCAATTTACCTGAGGGGGAAATATGAAGCGTGCCACACACAGCATCATCCTGGTTCTGCTGATTCTGACCATCCTGCCAGGCCACCACACCGCCCAGGCCAGCACCAACACCGTCGACAGCGCCGGGGTCGGGCTGTACACTTCGCTGGCGCTGGACAGCAGCGGCTACCCCGTCATCAGCTACTACGACAACACCAACGGCGACCTGAAGCTGGCCCACTGCAACGACCCGGCCTGTGCCGGTGGCGATGAGAGCATCGTCACTGTCGACAGCACCGGGTGGGTCGGGGGGTTCACGTCGCTGGCGCTGGACAGCAGCGGCTACCCCGTCATTAGCTACTGGGACAACAGCAACGGTGCCCTGAAGCTGGCCCACTGCAACGACCCCAACTGCGTCGGCGGCGACGAGAGCCTCGCCACCGTCGACAGCGTTGGGTCTGTCGGGATGTATACCTCGCTGACATTGGACAGCAGCGGCAACCCCGTCATCAGCTACTGGGACAACAGCAACGGTGCCCTGAAGCTGGCCCACTGCAACGACGTCAACTGCACCGGCGGCGATGAGAGCATCGTCACCCTCGACAGCGCCGGGAATGTCGGAACATACACCTCGCTGGCGCTGGACAGCAGCGGCAACCCGGTCATCAGCTACCACGACTCCACCAACGGCGATCTCAAGCTAGCCCACTGCAACGACGTCAACTGCACCGGCGGCGACGAGAGCATCGTCACTGTCGATAATACCGGGGATGTCGGGGAGTACACATCGCTGGCGCTGGACAGCAGCGGCTACCCCGTCATCAGCTACTTCGACGACACCAACGACGACCTGAAGCTGGCCCACTGCAACGATCCCAACTGCACCGGCGGCGACGAGAGCATCGTCACCCTCGATAGCGCCGGAGATGTCGGGGAGTACACATCGCTGGCGCTGGACAGCAGCGGCTGCCCCGTCATCAGCTACTGGGACGACACCAACGACGACCTGAAGCTGGCACGCTGCAACGATCCCAACTGCACCGGTGGCGATGAGCGCTTCGCCGCCGTCGACAGCGCCGGGGATGTCGGGAAGCACACCGCGCTGGTGCTGGACAGCACCGGCGATCCCGTCATCAGTTACTTCGACCAGACCAACTACGCCCTGAAGCTGTACCGCGCCCCGGCGGTCACGTTGGGCTTTGGCAGCGCCAGCAGCAGTGTGAGCGAATCTGACGGCACGGCGGCTGCGGTCACGCTCACGGTCAGCGATGGTCCAGCGAATGGGACTTATACGGCGGATGTCACCTACGGCGGCACCGCGACCGGCGGCGGCGTGGACTACACCGGCCCGGCGACCGTCACGTTTGACTGCACGGCGGGCTGCGCCGACGGCACCTATACCCAGGACCTGCTGACTTTGATCAACGATGGCATCGACGAGCCGGACGAAACCGTGCTCCTCACGCTGAGCAACCCGACCGGCATTGGCGCATCCCTGGCGGCAATCGCGACGCACACTGTCACGATCACCGACGCGCGGGTTCCGGCGGAACCCGCGCCCGATATCGCGGTCTTCGACCCGGCCATCAGCAAGCTCGGCGTGCTGGAGCCGGGCCAGCTGGGCCTGCCCGGCGAGCAGCTCACCTGGACGATCACGGTCGTGAACCAGGGCAGCGCCGGCGCGGATGACGTGGTGGTGACGGATACGCTGATCCCCGCGCTGCGCATCGACAGCGTGAGCACCGAGCGTGGATCGTTCAGCATCGACGGGCAGACCGTCACCGTCAGCCTGGGGCAGCTTGACCCCGGCGACACCGTGACGATCCAGATCGTGACGACCGTGCTCGACGGTGCGCCCAGCCCGGTCACGAACTCCGCGACCGTCAGCGGCGGCGACGTCACGGCTTCGGCCAGCGCGACGGCAGACACGATCAGCACGCTGCCCAGCACCGGCTACGGGCAGTAGGCGCGGCATATTTCGCAGCGACAACACACGATCACACCAGGGTTGCTTTCCCTCGGCCCTGGTGTTTTTGTGTGCATCGCGCAAAATCCGCGCGCTTTTCCTGCCACCTTTTTCGTATTATGGTTAGAGGGACCGATCAACCCACAAGCGAGGGAATGAACATGCGTGAATGGCACCTGACCTACGCCGATCTGATTGCGCCGCGCATCGCTGCCGACGCGCGCACCGGACGCACCAATTACCTGGACGACCAGAGCTGGCAGCTCCGGCTGGGCGAGCCGGATGAACCGGCGGTCGCGCTGGAAACGCGCTACGGCGGGCGCGTCGGACTGGCGCGCGTGCTGCCGATGTGGTTCGTGGGTCGGCGGCAAATCTACGAAACGCAGGGCTACCACGCCCTGCCGGTGCTGAGCGCCTTCGCCCCGGACTACCTGTGCGTGCGCGCCGACCTGACGCTCTACGTGCGGCTGATGATGGAGTTTTGGGCGATGGAGTCGCAGGCAGTCGGCGGGCGCTTTACGTGCTACAACACCGGCGAGCACCCGCAAACGCTGCGGCTGGACCTGGCGCTGCAAGCCATGCGCGAAAACCGGGACGTGCAAATCTATTTCCTGACGCTGGAAGGCGACCTGGCCGCGCTGCAACTGGGCCGCCAGCAGATCGGCAATCTGGAGCCGGTGCTGCTGCTCGAAGGCGGGACCGGGACCGGGGCCAGCGCCCGCCTCAGCCGCCCGCTGACGCTCCAGCCGGGCGAACACGCCACCGTCCGCTGGGTGCTCGCCAGCCTGCCGGACCGTGACGCCAGCATCGGGCTGGCCTACCGCTGGCTGTCTGCCGCCAACTGGGACGATCACATCGCGGCCATCACCGCGCGCGCCGACGCCGCCCCGCAGATCGAAACCGGCGACCCGGACTGGGACGCCGCGCTGGCCTGGAGCCAACAGCTTGTGCTGCGCAGCTTCCTGAGCGCGACCGGCAGCCTGCCCCACCCGTCCTTTGTCGAATCGCGCAAGCCGCACCAGGGCTTCGCGCTGACCGGGGCGCACTCCGGCGGCTTCAGCGCGGCATGGGGCGGGCAGGCGCTCCCCGACGCGGTGACCATCGCCGCAACGGTCGCACAGGCCGCGCCGGAGCTGGCGCAGGGCGTCGTGCGGAATTACCTGGCCGTGCAGCGTGACGACGGCTGGATCGACGCCAAACCCGGCCTCGACGGGCAGCGCGCCAACGTGCTCGCGCCGCCGCTGCTGGCCACGCTGGCCTATACCGTCTACCACTACACGCGCGACCAGGACTTCCTGGCCGGGTGTTTGGATGGGCTGGTGGCGTTTTTCTTCCGCTGGTTCAAGGGCGACGTCGACCAGGACCGCGACGGCGTGCCGGAGTGGACCACGCCGCAGCAAGGCGCGTTCGGCGACAGCCCCCTCTTCGCCGCCAACCGGCGCTGGGGCCAGGGCATCGACATCAGCACGCTGGAAGCGCCCGATCTGGCTGCCTACCTGACGCGCGAAGCCCACAGCCTGCTGCGCATCGCGGATGTGCTGGGCCGCGACGACGTCAGCGCCGAGATCACGCCGGAGTACGACGGGCTGCAAGCCCGGCTGCGCGAAATGTGGGACGACGGGCGCGGCGAGTTCTTCTACCGCGACCGCGACACGCACACCTTCCCCACCGGCGAGGTGATCTTTTCCGGCAAAGGCGACCAGCCGCTCAGCGAGAAGACCACGCTGGCCACCCCCAGCCGCCTGATCCTGCGCGCGGCGGGTGGGCTGAGCCGCAAGCCGACCCTGGGCTGCACAATCGAGGGCATCGACGCCAGCGGCAAGGCCACCCACGAAACGCTGGACAAAGACGCCTTCGACTGGTACCGGGGCAGTGGCGCGACCACCACCAAAACCGTGTGGCGCGCGATCACCTACCTCAAGTTCGACGGGCTGAGCCGCGTCTACGAGGTCACGGTGCGCACCCTCGACCTGGGGCAGCACGACCAATCGCTGTTTATGCCGCTGTGGACGGATGCACTGGACGCGGAGCAAGTCGCGCGCATGGTCGCCATGCTGACCGACCCGGCGCGCTACTGGCGCGATTATGGCGTGGCGGGCTGCGCCGCCGACGACCCGCTGTACGATGCCGCGCTGCAAAACGGCTGCGGCGGAATGTGGCCGCGCTGGAATGCGCGCCTCGCCTGGGCGCTGATGGATCACGGCTACAAGCGCGAGGCCGCCGACCTGTTCCGGCGTGTGCTGGCCGCCCAGGTGCGCAGCCTGCGCGAGGACGGGTCCTTCCGCAGCATGTACAATCCCGACACCGGCGCGGGCCTGGGCGACTCGGACACGGTCGACGGGGCGGTGTCGCTGGGCTGGTTCGCGCGGCTGTTCGGGGCGTTCGTGCTGGCCCCGAACCTGGTGATGATCACCGGGCCGTACTGGTTCGAGGAGCACGCCATGCGCTGGACGCAGTACGGGGTGGTGGTCGCACGCGAACGCGACGCCACCACGATCCGCTTCCCGTCCGCGCACGAGACGACGCTGCCGCCGGACGCCGAGCCGCAGCTCGTGCGCGATCCGAAGGCCAGGCGTGCCCACCGCCCACAGGTGACCGAGCCGGAAGGCCCCGACCACCCGCAAGCCAATGCCACCGACGACACACCGGCCCGGTTCGACGGGCTGCTGCCAGACGGCACGTAAGGGCATGTAATCGTTTGCAAAAAAACTTGTGGAAACGCTCTCGAGCATGGTATCCTAAAAGGCGACGTTCAGTTTGAGCAGGAGAACAGCATCATATCCATAACTACGGACGACGTCCTAACGTTCCACATGGAACAGCGCGACGACGACAACGTGTACGTCATTAGGGGATCGGACGGCACGCTGGTCATCACCGGGGCATCGATCAAGGAAGCGCTCAGCAACTTGAACGATATCATCGCTCAACGCTACCAGGACGCTGCACTGCGTCCCCGCATCGAAGTAAGACATGAAGTTGAGCACGCATGAGCCGGAGTTGAGGGGATCATCGCCAATCATGCACGCTCATCCACAGGGACAACGCGGCGGTTGTCCCTGTTTTTTGTGCCGGATGACCCCTCACCGCCGCTGCTGCCAGATGATGGCCAGGATCGAGTCCTCGGTCGCGTAATCGAACTGGGCGGGGTCGTATTCCGTGACGGGGTTGGCCCGGTCCCAGGCAATCGTCTGGCGCAGCCCCTCCCGCAGCGGAACGGGCGGTTTATAGCCCAACTCGTCCCGAATGCGCGACGAGTCGGCGACGAGGTCTTGCTCCATCCCGGCATGGGCGCGCATATCTTCCGGCAGTTGGTAGTCGGCAGCCGTGATGACCTCGCCCTCCCACCCGGCCACCTCGCCGATGATCGTCACCCACTGTTCCGTGTTCAGCGCAGGCATATCGCCCACGTTATAGATGCGCCCGGCGGCGCGGTCGTCGGTCACGGCCAGCGCGATGGCCACCGCCGCATTCTCGACATACTCGCGCGTCCACCACCAGCGCGCCGTCATGCGGTCCATCAGGATCGCGGGCCGCCCGTCGTCCATGCGCTTGAGGTACGGGAACAGACGGCGCTGGTAATCGCGTGGGCCGTAGACCATCGGCAGCCGCAGCGCGGTACCGGCCAGCTCGGGCGCACCCATCACCACGCGCTCGACCAGAATCTTGTCGTAGTCGTCCAGGATGCGGCGCGGATTGTCGGGCGCGCGCGGCGTCGAGGTGCGGTAGGGGTACAACCGTTCGCGCAGCGGCGCGTCTTCGGCCAGCGGAACCGGGTCGGGGTCGCCAGGTTCGGAGCCGTTCACGCGGCCATAGGCACGGTACACGTCCTGGCTGCTGATCGCCACCACGCGCTGCGCCACACCCCGAAACGTCTCGACCACCTGCACAGCATCGTATTCGGTCAGCGGGATCATGTCGAGCACCACCTCCGGGGCAAAGGCGCGCAGGGCCTCAGCATGGGCGTCCCAATCGGCCCGGCGGTCACCCAGCACATGCTCGATCGCGGCGGGGAAAGGAAAATCCGGGGGATGGCGATGAAATAACCGGAGCGTGTGGCCTTGCTCGTGCAAACGCAGGGCCACCGGTGGCCCGATGAAGCGCGTACCGCCAATAACCAGAATGCGCATGATGCCGTCCTTTCATGTGGTTATGTTGTTACGGGCGCGCCACCACTACCGGCTGAAAATACCCGGGGCCCTGCGGCATGTGCCACCAAATATCGAAACACCCCGCCAGTGTACGCCTGGATCAGACGGTCGAGCGCCACCCCCTGCCGCCGGATCGCCGCGTGGCAGTCAGCATAGCGTCGAATCGCTCATCACAAAATATCCTGGCATCTAGGGCACTGCATGTATTTTACCGCACGCCGGCGATTATCACACGCGAGGGGAACGTGGCAGCCCCATGTACGCCGTCAGGCCGATCTGGCGATAGCCCAGCCGGTCGTACAGCGGGCGGCCTGCGGCGGAGGCCATCAGCATGGTGACGGGACAGCCCCGTGCGCGCAGATCGTCGAGCAGCACGGCCATGATCGTTGTCGCCACACGCTGCCGCCGGAACGTGCGGCGCGTGCCGACATTCCACACCCCCGCCATGCCGCCGCAGGCCAGCACCGTCGCGCAGCCTGCCGGTTCGTCGTCGAGGTACGCCAGGTAGTGCCGCACGTCGGGATCGTCGAGATGCTCGGCACGCGCCACCCGGCGGCTGACGTCGCGGCTGGTGGCGAACGCCTCCGCCATGACCAGCCCGACCAGCGCCAGCTCCTCGCCCGAGTCGGCGCGCACCACCTCCACCGCCGGGTTCACATCCAGCGGAGCCGGCGGCGCGTCGAGCACCATCAGCGGCGAGGTCCAGCGCGTGATGAAGTCCCGTTCCTGCAAAAACAGCGCGGCGCGGGGCATGAAGGTGTCGGTTACGATTACGCTCCAGGTCGCATACCAGGGGCGGAAAAAGGCGAGCGCCTCGTCGAGCACTTCGCCGGTGAGGGAGTGCGCGGTGTGGGGCCACAGGTGATTCGCGCCGTTGAGCCGGGGACTGCCGCTGTAGCTCAGCGTGCAGCCGTCGACGATGTGCGTCACCGCGTCCGGCCAATCGCGGAACATGCGCGCGTAGAAGGCATCGACGCACCCCAGCGCTGTGGGGAGCAGCGGATCGGGCATTGCTGTGTTACCAGCCTTCCGCCAACGGCAGCACAAACGTCACAGTTGTGCCCGCGTCCGGCTCGCTTTCCAGCCAGATGCGCCCGCCGTGGCGTTCGACGATGGCGCGCGCAAACGTCAGCCCGACCCCGCCGCCGGGCACCGCGCGCACGCGCTCGTCCTCGGAGCGCCACAGCCGGTCCCAGATGTACTCCTGGTCCTCGCGGCGGATGCCGATCCCCTGGTCGCCGACCGAGCAGTAGACGTGCGGCCCATCCTGCCAGGCGTGGATCGCCACGTTGGAGTCCGGGTGCGAATAGCGCACGCCGTTTTCCAGCAGCACGCACACCGTCTGCTGGATGCGGCCCGGATCGCCGATCACGGAGGGGACCGGGTCCTGGATACTGATCACGATCGTGATCGCGCGCTCGCGGGCTTCGGCGGTCAGTTCGTCCGCCGCCTCGCGGATCAGGTGCGCCAGATCGAAGGGCTGGTGCTCCAGCGCCATTCCCGCCTCGACCCACGCCAGATCGACCAGGGTCGCGGCCAGATCGTAGAGCTTATGGGCAGTCTGCTGCACGCGGTCCAGGAACTTGTGCTGCTGCGGCGCAAGCTCGCCGAAGCTGGCGACCAGGTCGGCATAGCCGGACAGCGCGTTCAGCGGGTTGCGGAAATCGTGCGCCACCTGGCGGATCAGGGCCTCGCGGCGCGAGTCGACGGCCTGGCGCTCGGTGACGTCGTGCAGCAGCACCACGCGCCCGCCGCCGGGCCGGTCCATGCCCACGCCGGTCGCGATGCGCTTGTGCGGCAGCGTGATCCGGGCGTGCTGTGGGCCGGGCTGGTTGAGCAGCCGCAGCAGGTCGGGCTGGAACTTGAACAGCGCAGTCGTGTGCCGGGTCAGCGATTCCTCGGGCGACAGCGCCAGCATGGCCGCCGCCGCCGGGTTCAGCCGCCGCAGATACCCATCCCCATCAGCCAGCAGAATCCCTTCGGCTGCCGTCTGGAAAAAAAAGTCGCGCTGGAATTCGATATCGTGTGTATTGTCCATGCCCTTGATTGTATCAAACGTCCGCCGATCTGGGGTAGTGGTGAAGATGCAGGTTGAGTATCTTTGCCGGTTGAAATTCAAACGACCGTTGCTTCTTGCATTAACTCTGATAACTTGCGTGATCGGCCCGGATTTTACCCCTATCCCCCCGGCCCCCTTTCCCCGTAAACAGAGAAAGAGGAAGTAAGTGCGCGGTTAAGCCCCTCTCCGCGCGCGGGGAGGGGTTTGGGGAGGGGTAAACACGCGAGTTTCAACCGAGTTCGATACACTACCGCCACCGCCGCGATCTGGCCCGTGCTCAGGCTGGCGTCCTGGTGGATGCGGTAGGTGATCATGCCCAGGAAGACCAACGCCGCCACGCTGATCAGCTTGTGGATGGTCAGGATGATGTCATTCAGCGGCCTGCCGGTCTGGCTCAGCCAGAACCCCGATGCAAAAACCGCGACGAAAAACACCCCCGCGCCTATGGCCCGCGTCTGTGTGACGTCCATTGCCGTTCACTCCTCTTGTGTACCTTCACGCACTACTACGCAGGAGTGCGGCGCGGGGTTGCAGGGGGGCACTCCCTGCCAACAGAGTGCCCGATGGCCTGCCAGTTTCCGATGTGGCGCGCTCAGTTCGCCGGCTCGCACCAGTAGGTACTGCCCTGCCCTTCGCCCGTCCAGCCGATCTGCCCGGCATAGTTGACCTTCCACCACAAAATCCCGGTCGGGCCGCAGGTCGGACCGGCGAGAATGTCGAACTCACCGCCGCCGGGGATCAGGCCAACCTGGGCGCTGCTGGTGGTGGGCTGGGCGCGTATGCGGTTGGGGATGCCCGGCAGCACCCGTCCACGCTGGCCAACTTGCAGCCGCGAGGTGAGGTTAAAGCCCGGGCAATTGACCGTCTGGCCCTGCTGCGGCGGGGCCGTGATGGCGGGCGGCAGCGTGACAATGGGCGGCGGCTCGGTGATGACGGCAGGCGGCGGCAGCGTGGGCTGTGGCGATCCCTGGCCGGGCTGCATCGGTGGCGGGGCCAGCGTCACCGCGAGGGGCGGCGGCTGGAAGTCCGACAGCGGCGTGACCACGAGCAGCCCGCCGGACGGCACGATCGTCAGCACCGTCAATGGCTGCCCCGAGCAGCGGTCCTGGTACTGCTGCGTGCCGTCCCATCTCAGGTTAAAGGGATAGGCGGTCACCGTCTGGGGCGAGAAATACTCCCACGCGGTCGTATCAAAGGCGACCTGCACCCCGTCCACGCTGATGTAAAACTCTTGCAGCGCCCAGGCGTCGTCGCCGATGCCGGGGCTGGCCGGTTTGCGCAGTTCGACCTTGATCAAGTCGCAGAAGCCCAACGGCACCTGGAAGGTGTAGGTGTTGGTCTGGTTGGGCTGGAGATCGCCTGCCCCGGCGGCCAGCACCACGTACCACACCGGGACCGGATCGGCTCCGCCCGGCCCGAACAGCGTGACCAGCAGCGGGTTTTCGGTGCCGTCGGCACCGGTCACGACCGTGATCTGAACGGTGCTCGACGTGGGCTGCGCGCCCACAGACGGCGCATCCAGCGGCAGCGCCAACCCGGTCAGCGCCAGCACCAGCAGTCCCGATATCAACAGTTTGCTTCGCATCACTTACCTGCCTTTCGGTATCTTGTCATCGAATGGGGGAAACCCGGCGCGCGTTGTGCTCAGTGGGGCAGGGCGATGACGCACGCCAGCGATTCGGCGGTACAGCCCGCCGCCGGAGCATCACGGTATAATGAAGCGGCAGCGGATCATGTAGCGGTGGGTTTGCCACCAGATTTTTCAGATCGCCCGTTATGCTTTATATTAGTACAATTTCTACGGAGGGCAAGCGAGCATGACCGACAACTTCCTATGGCGCATCGCCACGCGACTGAATCCCCAAATCAAGCAGCTCGAAGGCCAGCAGCAATTCTTCACCTTTATCGAAATGATCCCGGTGCTGTTTACCGCGCCATTTGCTCCGCTCGGCCTGATCTGGCTCATTTTCGTTACCGACTTTGGCACACTCGTCGATCATGCGCTCGTGCTGCTGGTGCTGACGGCGGTCATCACCCTGGTCGGGCGGCGAGCGTTCACGATCTACATCGAGAACGAGCAGAACCAGGACCTGCCAACGACCAGTTCGCTAGGCAGCATCGTGCTGTGGAGTGCTGCCTTGATCTACGGGCCGGACGCGCTGTGGATGGGCGTCGTCTTCCAGGTGGCCTGGATGATCCTCACGGCCTACCAGATGCACCGCCTGGGCCGCTCCATGATCTGGCAGGCGTTAAGCGGGGGGTTCCAGGGATTGCAAGGGTACCTGTTCACGCCGCTGATCGGTTTGCTGGTGTTTGATCTGTTGGGCGGAACGCATCCACCGGCAGGGCTGCATGTCGAGGATGTGCTGCCTGCTGCGGTCGCTATCGCCGTTTATATGACGTCCGAAATAGTGTTGATCTATCCCGTCATCCGCACTCTGAATCATATGATGGGCATCGCCAAACAGCCGGGCGTGCGCCGCTGGTGGCTCACCATCTGGGCCATGCAAATCCTGACCAGCACCTTCAGCCTGCTGGTCGCGCTGATCTACGTCGAGGGCGGCGTCGGGCTGTACCTGTTTACCATCGCCGGCGTGGTCGTGGTGAACTTCCTGGCGTACTACCTCAGCGAAACCAACAACCGCAGCCGCCAGCGCTCGCGCGAGCTGGCCCAACTCGAGGCGCTGGGCGAGGCGATCATCCAGGCCCCGCCGGATATGTCATCCCTGGCCGATATCCTCAACCAGTTCGTGCCGCAGATGTTCCCCGGCGTCCGCCTCGAGATCCGCATCTTCGAGCCGGACGCCGGCAGCGCGTGGCGCGGGATGCGCCTGATCTACCCCGACCCTGACGCACCACCGGTCGACGATGCCGCCTGGGAAAAGCTGGTCGCCGCCGACGCGCCCTACATCGTCGAGCGTGACGTCACCCCGCGGGGGATGCGCGCCGCCTACGGGGATGTGCTGCTGGTCAAGATTCTGGACGCGATCCCCGACGACGTGATCGAGTGCCAGGGCGGGATCGCCATCCTGCGCCGTCGCGCGTCGCGCACGCTGGACGCACTCGCCGCAACGCAGGCGCTCGCCTCGCAGATCGCCTCGGCGCTGTACCGCGCCACCGTCCACGCCGAAACCCTCGCCGCCCAGAAGATGGCCCAGGAGTTGGCGCTGGCGGGGCGCATCCAGGCGCAGTTTTTGCCCGCGCAGGTGCCGCAGGTGCCCGGCTGGGATATCGCGGCGGGGCTGACCCCGGCCCGGCAGACATCCGGCGATTTCTACGACTTCGTCCCGCTGGACGATGACCGCCTGGGGATCGTGGTGGCCGACGTGGCCGACAAGGGCACCGGGGCCGCGCTGTTCATGGCGCTCAGCCGCACCCTGATCCGCACCTTCGCGCTGCAGCACCCCGACGACCCCGCGCGCGCCTTGCAACTTGCCAACCACCGCATCCTGACCGACGCCGCATCTGACCAGTTCGTGACCGTGTTCTATGCCATCCTGCACCCCGACGGGGAACTGGTGTACGCCAACGCGGGGCACAACCCGGCCTTCATCGTCCCGGCCAACAGCGCCGATCCCCGCCCGTTGGAGAAAACCGGCATCCCGCTGGGCATGTTCGATGATATGGCGTGGGACCAGGCCCGCGCCATCATCGCGCCGGGCGACACGCTGCTGCTGTACACCGACGGCGTCAGCGAAGCCCAGAACGCCGCCAACGACGAATTCGGCGAGACGCGCATGATCGACGCCGCCCGCGCCGCGCCGGAGCACCACGCCCGCGCGGTGCACGCGACCATCCTGGCGGCGGTGCGGGAGTTCGTGGCCGGCGCGCCACAGTTCGACGACATTACGCTGCTGGTCGCCCGCCGCACGTAACGCCAGATTCGGAATGGCCCTGTTTTTATCCAGCAGATTGACATGGCCGAACGAGTGTGCTAGGTTGAGCATACGCGTGTAAGGATAGTTGTGTGTCATGACACCTGCTGCATTACCCCTCCCCGCCGTGCGCGCGGTGGCCCTGCATACCCAGGGCCTGACCACGCGCCCCACAACCGAAGCCGAGCCGACCCTCGACGTGCTGCACAGCGTCGTTGAGCGCATGGGCTGTGTCCAGATCGACACGGTGCACGTCGTGCGGCGCAGCCACTACCTGACGCTGTGGAGCCGCGTCGGCGCGTACGATCCCGCCGCGCTCGATACGCTGGCCTACGACCCGGCAGAGCGCCGCCTGTTCGAATACTGGCAGCACGCCGCCTCGCTGATCCCGCTGGAGCACTACCGCTACCGGCTGCACAAAATGCAGTGGCTGCGCGAGGGCAGCGGCTGGTGGCCGGAATGGGGCCAGGACCCGGATAACCTGGCGCTGGCCGACGCCGTGCTGGCCCGCATCCGCGATGAAGGCCCGCTGCGTGCGGCGGACTTCAAGAGTGACGGCACCCAGCGCGGGGCATGGTGGGACTGGAAGCCCGCCAAACGCGCGCTGGAATTCCTCTTCGACCGGGGCGAGTTGATGATCGCCGAGCGCGTCAACTTCCAGCGCGTCTACGATCTGCGCGAGCGCGTGCTGCCCGCGTGGGTCGACACCACCCTCCCCACCCTCGACGAAACCCGCCAGTTCGAGGTCGAACAGGCCGCGCGCGCGCTGGGGCTGGCCGAGGCCGGGCACATCGCCGACTACGCCTACCTCAAGCGCGGCACTGCCTATCCCGTGATCGAGCGCCTGCTGGAAGCGGACGTGCTGGTCGAGGTCGCGTGCGAGGTCGCCAGCGGCGAGACGGACACGCTGCTCGCCCACCGCGACACGATCCCGCTGCTGGAGTGGGCCACCGAAGAGATGCTCCCCGCCGAGCGAACGACCTTCCTCAGCCCGTTCGATAACCTGTTCTGGGGCAAGGGCCGCGACGAACTGCTGTGGGACTTCCGGCAGGTGCTCGAAGCCTACAAGCCCGCCGCCCAGCGCGAATGGGGCTACTTCTGCCTGCCGATCCTGTGGCACGATCAACTCGTCGGGCGCATGGACCCCAAGCTGGACCGCGACACCGGCGTGCTGCACATCCAGGCGTTGTATCTGCACGTGGCGCTGGACGACCAACTGGTGCACGCTATCGCGGCGGCGCTGCGCGACTTCATGGCGTGGCACGGTGCGACCGACCTGGTGATCGACCGCAGCGACCCGCCCCACTTCGCCGCACGCCTGTTGGCTGTGCTGTGAGGATGCCCGCCCGACCGTTATTTGCCGATTTGCGGCGGGAGGTAGCTCTGCAGAATAGCGTGATCGCGGGCGGCTACGCCTCCGGCGCGTCGTCTTCGTCCCCCTGCCCCAACTGCGCCAGCCGTTCCCGGACCGCGCGCTCGTAGCCGATATCCTTCGGCTGGTACCAGCCCGGCGACTCCATGTCCAGCGGCAGATAGTGCTGCGCTACCCAGCCGCCCGGGTAATCGTGCGGGTAGCGGTACGGCCCGGCGTCCCCGGCGGATTCGCGCACCGCGCGCTGGTAGTTTTCGCGGGCTGCGCCGTGAAAGCGGTCCGCCTTGTCGCGCAGGTAGGGCGGCACCGGGCCGGGGCCGTGCTGCTCCAGGTGATCCAGCACGCGCCAGATCGCCCCGGCGCTGTTGCTCTTGGGCGCGGTCGCCAGGTAGATGCAGGCGTGCGACAGAAAGTAGTACCCCTCCGGCATCCCGACCCATTCAAACGCATTCGCCGCCGACGAAACCACCACCAACGCCTGCGGATCGGCCATGCCGATATCCTCGCTGGCCAGGATGAACATCCGGCGCAGCACGAAGCGCGGGTCTTCCCCGGCGTGCAGCATCTTCGCCATCCAGTACAGCGCCGCGTCCGGGTCGGAGCCGCGCACGCTCTTGATGAACGCGCTGATCGTGTCGTAATGCTCGTCGCCGCCCCGGTCGTAGCGCACCGCCCGCCGCTGGATGCTCTCCTGCGCGACGGCCAGCTCGATCGCGATGCCCCCATCCGCGCGCGGAGGCGTGGTGCGCGCCGCCAGTTCGAGCGCGTTGTAGGCGCTGCGCGCGTCGCCGCCGGCCACGTTAGCCAGGTGTGCGGCGGCCTCCTCGGTGAGCGTGACCGGCAGCCGCCCCAGCCCGCGCTCCTCGTCGGCCAGCGCGCGTTCCAGCAGCGTGCGGATGTCGTCCTCGCTCAGCGGGTTGAGCTGAAACACGCGGCTGCGGCTCAGCAGGGGGTTGACCAGCGAGAAGAACGGGTTTTCGGTGGTGGACCCCACCAGCACGACCGTGCCATCCTCCACGAACGGCAGCAGCCCGTCCTGCTGGGCTTTGTTCCAGCGGTGGATCTCGTCCACGAACAGCACCGTGCCCTGCCCGTACATACCGAGCCGCTCCTGGGCGTCGGCGATCAGCGCGCGCAGGTCCTTGACCCCGGCGGTGACGGCGTTCAGGCGGCTGAAGTGGCGCGCGGTGGCGTGGGCGATGACGTTGGCGAGCGTGGTCTTGCCGCTGCCGGGCGGCCCCCACAGGATGATCGAGCTGAGCTGGTCGGCTTCGATGGCGCGGCGCAGCAAACGCCCCGGCCCGACGATGTGCGCCTGCCCGACGAACTCGTCGAGCGTGCGCGGGCGCATCCGGTCGGCGAGCGGGGCGGTGTGCTGCTGGCGTTGTTGGCGGGCGTAATCAAACAGGTCAGACATAGTGTGCCTCGTGCATTGTTACCTGGTGAGAGTCTGGCAGATATTATACCGCGTTTGGCACGGATGTTCGACAGCGAACTGCTCAGCAGACCGTGATTTCTGGCCCAGTAGGTACAAACAGCGGCGTAGTAAACGTATAACCAGGTGAATGATCGCCAATTTCGGTGGATCACAATGTCTTTAGAGGAGGACTGATTATGATTTTGGAGCATACACGCATCGTAACGCTGGCCCTCGTGGCCCTGGTGGTGATCGGCGTGGGGCTGGTCCCGGCAGCCGCCCAGGACGATCCCATCCCCACCGCCATCGACATCACGCCCTACGACGACAACCCGATCCTGCCGGTCGGAGCCGAGGACGAATGGGACTCCGGCTTTACCTACGCGCCACAGGTCGTCTATCACGACGGGCAGTACCACATGTTCTACGCGGGCGGCAAAGACTTCAGCATCCGGCCCTCGGCGATTGGCTACGCAACCTCGCCAGACGGTATCGCCTGGACCAAGTATGACGACAACCCGATCCTGGAACTGGACGCGGCACAGGCAGCCTATGGCATCCGCATGGCGATCCCGCTGCTGGAGGAGGATGGCACCTGGGTGCTGTACCTCAACCCGCACGAACGCCCGGACATTGCCGACCAGTCGCTCTCGATCCTGCGCGCGACCGCACCCGCGCCGACCGGCCCCTGGACCATCGACGAGCAGCCGGTCATGCAGGCCACCGGCGGGCGCGATTGGGACGGGCACCTGATCGCGGCCAACAGCGTGCTCAAGGTCGAGGATGAATACTGGATGTTCTACGATGCGTATGGCTCTTTTGGGGCGGTTGGGCTGGCGACTTCGCCGGACGGCATCGCCTGGACGCGCTACGACGATCCCACCACCGATAAGCCGCAGTTCCGCACCAGCGACCCGATCTTCACCGGCTCCGAGCGCGGCAACTGGGACGACGGCGACAACATCGACCCGGTCACGGTGCGCCAGGGCGATCACGGCTGGGAGATGTTCTACACCGGCTGGGGCCAGGACTGGTTCAGCTATTTCGGCGGGGGCGCGACGTGTGACACGGTGCCCGCCGGGACTGCCTTCGCGTACAGCGCGGACGGCATCCACTGGACGCGCGTCGGGGAAGGGCCGTTCCTGCCGTGCCAC
>DAOTUD010000060.1:0-5258 GCA_034437275.1 Anaerolineae bacterium | reverse complement strand
TTAATCGCACAAATAGACATCGGAGACCTGTCGCACGTCGGTGATGCGGGCGTGGCGGTGGCGTTGATCGTGCTGTTGATCGTGGTGGCGCTGGCGTTGTGGAAGCTGGGCCTGGAATGGCTCAAGACGCGCCGGGAAATCGCGGGGCTGGAGCACGAGCGGGAGATGAAGCGCATCCAGGCCGAGAACGGCCAGACCGAGGCGCTCGACGCGCTGCGCAAGGGGCTCGAAAGCCAGCAGAAGCAGCGTGACGCCGACCAGGCGGTGACCAGTTCACTGCTGGCTGCCATCCGGCAGTTGACGACCGCCGTCGACCGGCTGAACGCCAGCCAGACAGAGGCAGCAAACCGTATGGCTGCCGTCACCGAGCAGCGCAACGAAAAGCTGAATGTCATGCACAGTGACATCCAGGGCGTCGCCGGGGTGGTCCAGGCCGGGTTAGAGCCGCAAATGGACCGGCTGCGAACGCTGATCCAGGACGGCTTCGAGGACATCGAGCAGGCCATCATGCAGCAGGCCGAAGCGATGGGCGAGCAGTTGACGCCGTCGCTGCGCCAGGTGCTGCAGCAGGAAATCCAGACGTATTCCCGCCAGACCACCCGCCAGATGGAACGGCTGACGGCGCTGGTCGAGGCGCTCAATCCTGAATCGAAAGCTCAAGAAAAGGAAGGACAAACTGATGGACAACACCGTACTGATTAATCTGATCGCCACGCTGATCCTGGGGTTGGTGAGCCTGGCGGCGCTGGCCGTGCTGGCTTACGCCAACCGCAAGGGCAGCGAGAACGTGCAGGCGCTGCTGGAGCCGTACCGGCACATCTTCGGGCTGTTCCTGGGCCAACTGGACGACACGCTGGCCCCGTATGGCACGCAGCTCAAGCTGCCACACGAAGTTTTGCAGGCGGTTGGATCGCTGGTAGACGAAGACACCGACACGCTGGTCCAGCGGCTGCCCGCACCTATTATAGAAGCTATTCGCGTGCTGGTAGTGCATGGGGCCGCGTTGACCGATGGCGAAGCACCAGAGGAGGCACCAGAGAGTCAGGTTGACAACGTTCCTAAGCCGTGACCCAGGGCGAACATGCTGTTGGAGCAGCAGCGCGGATCGCGCTGCTGCTCCTGTCATTTGTGACCTTACCCCGTTTTAGTGGACAGTATTTGTTTCATTGTGTCGCCTCTTAACTCCCAGTCCAGACGCATTCCTTTCTGGCATACCAAAGCATCGCTTTCTACAGGTAATAAACCTAAACAGTCCTGCGGTGGGATTGTATATTCTACCCTTGTTTGTATTTTCACCGTTTCGGTAGTATTCTAAATTCTCAGTCCTGAAACCATCACACCCCCTACCATGAATGGGTGGAACATGCCTCAAAACTCAACCAACGGAGCCGACCTAGGCTTTGAGAAGACGCTATGGGCAGCTGCCGACAAGCTACGTGGCCATTTGGATGCTGCCGAATACAAACACGTTGTGCTGGGCCTGATTTTTCTCAAGTACATCTCCGATGCTTTCCAGGGGCTTTACGAGGAACTGCAACAAGAAAAACACGCCGACCCAGAAGACCGGGACGAATATCTCGCGGAGGGCGTGTTCTGGGTGCCACCGGAGGCTCGTTGGGATTATCTCCAGCACAGCGCGAAGGGCCCGGAAATCGGCATACTCATCGACGACGCAATGGCAGCCATTGAACGCGACAACCCGCGTCTGAAAGGGGTGCTGCCGCAGGATTATGGGCGCGAGGCACTGGACAAACGCCGTCTGGGGGAGTTGATCGACCTGATCGGCACGATTGGGCTTGGAGATGCCGCGAGCCGCTCCCAGGACATTCTGGGGCGGGTGTATGAGTACTTTTTGGGACAGTTTGCCGACGCTGAAGGCAAGAAGGGCGGCGAATTCTATACGCCGACCAGTGTTGTTCGGCTCCTGGTCGAAATGCTCCAGCCATACAAAGGGCGTGTCTGCGATCCGTGCTGTGGGTCTGGGGGAATGTTTGTGCAGTCAGAGAAGTTCATTGAGGCACACGGCGGACGCCTGGATGATATTTCCATTTTCGGCCAGGAATCTAACCCGACCACCTGGCGGTTGCACAAAATGAACCTGGCTATTCGCGGCATCGAGGTAAATCTGGGGCCGCATGCTGCCGACACATTCCACAACGATTTGCATCCCGACCTCCGCGCCGACTTCATTCTGGCAAATCCGCCTTTCAACATGAGCGATTGGGGCGGCGATCTGTTGGCCGAGGATCCGCGCTGGCAGTTTGGCATCCCGCCGGCCAACAACGCCAACTACGCCTGGATGCAGCACATCCTTTACCACCTGGCTCCCCACGGGCGCGCCGGGTTAGTGCTGGCGAACGGCTCGATGTCCACCAGCACGAGCGGCGAAGGAGAGATTCGGCGCGCTGTAGTCGAGGCTGATCTTGTGGATTGCATGGTTGCGTTGCCACCCCAGTTGTTCTACAACACGCAGATTCCCGCCTGCCTGTGGTTTTTTAACCGCGCCAAACCGGAGCACCGGTACGGCCAGACATTGTTTATTGACGCGCGAGACATGGGAACGCTGATCAGCCGTGTGCGCCGTGAACTGGACGATGACGACATCGCCCACATTGCGGCTACCTACCACGATTGGCTCGACGTGAATGGCGATGTATACGAGGACGTGCCCGGCTTCTGCAAGAGCGCCACGCTGGATGAGATCGCAGGGCATGGCTACGTGCTGACGCCGGGCCGCTACGTGGGCGCGCCGGACATTGAAGATGACGGCGAACCATTCGAGGAGAAAATGGAGCACCTAACCGCCGAGCTTGCGGAGCAGTTTGCCGAATCGGCACAACTGGAAGACATAATCAGGGATAATCTGCGGAGCATTGGGTATGAGCTATGATCGTCTGGTGTTCCGGGTTCACGCGGTACAGCGCATGGCCGAACGTGCCATCACGGTTGACGATGTGCGCGATGTAGTGCAAAACGGCGACTTGATCCGCGACTATCCAGACGATACGCCTTATCCTAGCCGTCTAATCCTGGGTTGGCGTGGCACACGCCCGTTGCATGTGGTCGCGGCGGATAACGACGACACGCAGGAGACGATCATCATTACCGTATATGAACCCGACCCGGATTTATGGGAATCGGATTTCAGGAGTAGAAAATCATGAAATGCGTAATCTGCAAACACGGCGAAACTGCCCCGGCCACCACGACCGTTACCCTAGAGCGTGGCAGCATGACGCTTGTGTTCAAGAATGTTCCGGCGCAGGTATGCCAGAACTGCGGTGAGGCATATCTGGATGAAGCGACCTCCACACACCTGCTCGCCATCGTCGAGGAAGCCGCACGCGCCGGAGTGCAGGTGGACGTACGCGAATATGTGGCCGCTTAATACCAACACGGCTGAGAATCTGATGTGATCGAAACCTATGCCGCACGAATTGTGAAAGTCTGGGTTGCAATGAACCACGAATGGGTACAGTGTAATATTGAAGACTTAATAGCTGATGGAAGGCTATATATCGGTGATGGATACCGTGCGAAAAACTCTGAGTTGGGTAGGCTTGGTATTCCGTTTGCACGAGGCGGCAATATAAATAACGGCTTCAAATTTGATGACGCAGATCGATTTCCAAAGGATGATTTGCACAAAGTAGGAGCAAAAATTAGTAATCCTGGAGATGTAGTCTTTACTTCAAAAGGCACAGTTGGACGATTTGCATTTGTACAAGAAGATACCGAGCGATTTGTTTACTCTCCCCAGTTATCGTTTTGGCGCTCATTACCTAAATTTCGCCCAAATTAAGTGACAAATTGTCACGGGCCAAGAACAGCGCCAAGCCGGAAGCGAAAGAGTGAGCAAGCGGATGTTTGGCACACAGCACAATCTGGAGCAAGCGCCCTTGTGCATCCAACTCCAAACGACCAGGGATGTGAAACGCATCACGCACCATGCGCAAAACGCCGAACGTGCGCAGCTTATTGGGAGCCTCCGCGAACAAGTCATGGGTCCACGAAATGAGGTTGTAGGCCAATTGAGCCAACAAGACCAACATTTCTTGAGCGGCGAAGTTGCGTTTGTTGCGCTTGGTCAAGCCCAACCCCTGTTTACTACTTTTGATCATGGTTTCCGCGCCACCACTGCGCAAGTCATAGGCGGCGAGAGCGGCAAACAAGACCTGCTCAGGGGTGGGATGATGACGAAGCGGATGGCGTCCCAGCCAAAAGAGTGCCGCATTCGGCAGAGTGAAGACCAACACATGATAGCTCCATTCGCCGGTGCGCTTGCGTTTGCGGATCGCCAATTGACGGGTCGATTTGACGTAGGGCTGCGGGGCTTCAACCCAACCCACTTCCCGTCCCTCGACTTTGTTGTCGGGATACCAGGTCGTGACCGAGCGGGCCAGTTTAGCCGAACGCCGGTAGTGTTTGACTTTGACCAGGATATGATAGCCGCGCGCAAGCATCCAATTGATATCCTCATCGCGCCCGCCGCCCGCATCGACGCGCAGGATCGTCTGGTGACGTCGCTCAGCCGACAAGTCCAAAACTGCTTCCGCGGTCATGGCCAGTTCCTGCAAACTTCGGTCGAGTTGACGTTTCCCGTCGTACAAGCGATCGACGACGATTTCATCATACAGCGTCGCTACCACGCGCCCCAATTGACGACCCCGTCGGTTTTTTTGACCGGCGAAGTACCCTTTGGTCACCCCTTCACCTTGGCGTCCGGCAGGCATCCCGGTCATATCCACATCCAACACCTGGTAGCCGCCTGTATAGTCATGCTGATAGCCCTGACTATGCGTTTGATAGATCGTTTGCAACGCGGTTTGCATTTTTTCAACTGTCTCAGCCGCGCATTGATTGAGGGTTTCGCTAATCGTCGATTGATCCGCACAGTCAGCGCGTCCAAAGGCGCGTTGTATCCCGTCATCCGGTCTGACACGCGTGTTGACTTCGACCATACCCTGCCCACCGGCCAGGATGTTGATAAACGCATCCAACAGCTTGTTCAAGGGGGTATGCTTGATCACTTTTTGCTCGATCTGCACCTGCCGCTCAATCACTTGCCAGATCCCCAACTGCCGCATTCGAACACCAAGCGCGGCCAGACTTGCACGGGCGGAAAATTTGGTATGCTTACTCATGGCGATGGGTTTCCTTTCGCAACATGTTGGCTTTTCACCTTAAGTGTCGCTCAAAAACCTATCGCCTTGATCCGTTTAGTTGCCCCTTTCGACGATTTGTTGTCTATTTGGGGC
>DAOTUD010000059.1:0-5821 GCA_034437275.1 Anaerolineae bacterium | reverse complement strand
CCTCGGGCCGGGCGTCGATGCCTCACACGCTTACGAACGCACGCACACTGACAGCCTGACCCACAGCGCGCAGCTTATCGCGCGGTATATGCTGGCGGAATAAAGGGGACTCCGATGCCACTGCATGGTTTGATCTTCGACATGGGCGGGACCCTGCTGCACTACACCCCGCCCGGCGAGCACTGGGAAGGCATGGAAAAGCGCGGCGCGCAGCATGTCTACCGCCAACTGGCTGCGCAGGGCTATACCCTTCCGCCGGAGGACGAAGCGCTCCAGGCGGCCTGGGATTATGCGCAGACGTTGTGGATGAACCTGGACGCGCACGCTGTGCAGGACCTCAAGCTCTACAAGCTGATGCGCCACATCCTGGCCTTGTGGAATGTCCACGACGATCTCCCCCAGGCGAGCATCGAGGCGCTGGGACAGGCGTATATGGCCGCCATCCAGGCGACGGTGCGCCCGCTGGATGGAGCCGTCGACACACTGCGGGCGCTGCGCGACCAGGGTTTTCGCGTCGGCCTGATTTCCAACACACATTGGCCCGGCGCATTCCACCGCCAGGACCTCGATCGCTATGGCGTGACGCCGTACCTTGAGCATCTGGTATTTTCGGCGGATGTCGAAGCCTGGAAACCGCACCCGGCGATCTTCAAGCTGGGGCTGGAGGCGCTGGGGCTTGCGCCGCAAGAAGCGGTGTACGTCGGGGACAGCCTGTATTTCGATGTGTGGGGCGCTCAGCAAGCCGGGCTGCGCGGGGTGTGGATCGAACAGCCGCGCCACTGGCTGCCCGAGGGGATCGAGGTTGCCCCGGATGCGACGATAACCGGCCTGCCCGACCTGCTGCCGCTGGTGCAGGGCTGGCGTGAGTGATAGACGACGATGAAAGTATTATGACGAAAAGAAACACATTAGACGACCTGTCACAACAGATCAAACCGCGCCGCCGGGTGCCGATCTGGTTGGTGGTGATGGTTGGGATGGTGCTGCTGCTGGGCGGCGGATTTGGGCTGTACTATTTCATGCCGCTGGACGCGCCGATCCCGGACGGCACGCGCACACGGTACGAAGGGCTGGCACGCGGGACGACGGCGCAGGGCTTTCCGCGCCTGGGTGATCCGAATGCGCCGATCCTGGTTGAGGATTTTTCGAGCTTTTCCTGCCCCCACTGCCGCGATCTGCATCAGGAGCAGTTTGTCGAGATGCTGGATCGCGTCGAAGCCGGTGAGGTGCAGGTCGTCTTCGTCCCGATCCCGCATATCGGCATGGGGGCCGGCGAGGCTGCGAAAGGGGCCATGTGTGCCGGAGAGCAGGGGAAATTCTGGGAGATGAGCGACGCCCTCTACCACTGGCAGGAGGAGTTCCGGCTGCGGGTGTTCGACTCCGAGCGCCTTAAAAACGGCGCGGAAAACCTGGGCCTGGATACCGGCCAGTTCGCCACCTGCATGGACGACGATCACCCGGCGATGGTGCTGGACGCCGCACGCGACGAGTTCCAGCAGCGCGGTCTGCGCGGGACGCCGAGTGTGTTCGTCAACGGGGAGCAGGTGAGCGTGATGGAGCTTGAATTTACGGTTAACCAGCTAAGTGAGTGATCTACGATGACCACCATTGTTTTTGACGCACATCAAGATATCGCCTGGAATTACTTCAACAATGGCCGGGAGTTCATGCGCAGCGCGTGGGACAAGCGCCGTCGTGAAACCGATCCGACCTTTCTCCGGCGTTACGGCTGGTGCATGACGGGCTTCCCCGAAGCGATTCTGGGCCGGGTGGCGTTGATCGGGGCGACGATCTTCACCGCGCCCGCCTGGGCCAAACTCTACCCGGACGAAAAAATCCTGTACGAAACGCCGCAGCAGGCGTATGGCCACGCGCAGCGCCAGATCGACTACTATCATCGGCTGGCCGACGAGCACGAACGGGTGGACCTGGTGCGCACCCAGGCGGAGCTTGACGCGGTGCTGGCGACGTGGGCCGCAGGCACCGAACTGGCTGATCATCATGTGGGGCTGGTGCTGCTGATGGAGGGCGCGGACCCGATCATCGAGCCGGCTCAACTGGAGGAGTGGTACGCGCGCGGGCTGCGCATGGTCGGCCCGGCCTGGAGCGCGACCCGCTACAGCGGTGGGTCCAAAGCGGTCGGCCCGCTGACCGACCTGGGGCGCGAACTGCTGGAGGTGATGGCCGAGTACAAGATGGTGTTGGACCTGTCGCACATGGCCCCCGAAGCTTGCCTGGAAGCCCTGGACCGTTACGAAGGCCCGTTGATCGCCAGCCACTCGAATCCGCTGCGCTTCCGCCCCGCGCGTCCGGACCGTAACCTGTCCGACGACATCATCCGCCGCATCGCCGAACGGGATGGCGTGATCGGCGTTGTGCTGTACAATGCGTTTCTGGTGGACGGCTGGATGCCCGGCGACCGGAAAGACGCGGTCACGATGGATACCGTGTTTGCCGCGATAGACCACATCTGCCAGGTGACCGGCAGCGCGCGGCATGTCGGCATCGGCAGCGATTTCGACGGGGGTTTTGGCTCGGAATCGACGCCGGTGGGGCTGGAAACAGTCGATGATCTGTGGGGGATGGGGGCCATGTTAGCCGACCGGGACTTCGAACCAGACGCCATCGATGCCGTTCTGGGCGGTAACTTTTTGCGTGTTTTGCGTGCGGCACTCCCGGACAGGCGGTAACAATGGAACGGTATGTACAACTGAGCATCACCATCGGCACGCTGGGGGTGGTGATCGTGTTGATCGGGCTGTTCCCCGGCATCATCGGGCTGGAAGCGACTGCGGGTGTTGGCGTGTTGCAGGTGTTGGTGATTCTGGCCGGATTTAGTTTGCTTTTCCTGGCGGCCTATATTTTCGTCAAGCAGGCGTTCTATCCCCACACGTCCAGTACATTAGCGCAGGATATCGGCATTCGCCTGACGCTGACCGGCCTGCTGGTGGCGGCAGCGGGCGGGCTGGCGGATGTGTTGGGCTTTGGCAGCCATCCCGGCCCTGATGACGCGCGGCCCTTGCTGGGCGGCTTGCAGGCGATTGTGTTGGTCAGTGGCATTTTGTTCGCATCGTCCGGGGTGGTCATCTACGCTGTCTTTGGCCCGGAGGACTCGTCCGGCAGCGAGTAGTGCCGGAATTCCACGCGGACGGCGTTCAGGCGGCGGCCTGTTCGGCGCTTTTTTCGGTCTGGATAGGGCGGATAAAAGTCAGGTAGACCGCCGCACCGAAAATGATGATATCCAGCGCAATCCACAGCACAGCCCACAGCGCCGCCGGCCCGCCGATCTCACTCGCCATCGTTGACGCATCGTTCGCTGGCATAATTGATTTGGACAGCGAGATAATTTGCAGCAGCACCCATGCGTCGGTGATCGCCTGCAGCCCGGTCAGGAACGCCAGAAAATCCAGCGTGATGACTGTCATGTTGCGGCTGCCATAGTAACCGAGCAGGATCAGCAGCGCGCCGCTGATGACGCCGACGCTGACCGTCAGCGTGACGTTGCCGCCCCCGGCAAAGGTGACGAGCAGCACCCCGCCGATGCCGGCCATCGCCAGCCCGACGTAACGGCCCTGGTTGGTTTCACTCACCAGGATCATGTAGAGCGCCATCGCGCTGATCGCGCCCACGATCAGCGTTTCGAGCAGGCCGAGTCTGGCGAGTTCAATGCCCGAGAACAGCACGGTCAGGATGATGAGGAACGTCCCCACGCCGATGGCGACGGCGCCGGGGCGTTTGGTGCGGTTGGCCAAAAACAGCAGCACCGCACCGAAGATCACAGTCCCCAGGTAGCCCGCCTGAATGATCACAAAGCGCACGCCGGGCCGGGTAGTGGCCAGCCCTGCACCACGTTTGCTAACTTCGAACTTGACGAATTCACCACCGGTCAACATGGCGGACAGACCGTGCCCCAGTTCGTGAATCATGGTCACAAACAGCCGAAACGGATATGTTATGAAGAACAGGCCTTGTATCTGCCACAGCACAAACGCAATACCAAAGGCCACCAGCGCCAGCGTTAGATCGCGTCGTTGGCCTGCATTCATTTCTTGGATCGACATAGCTACCTCTTTGTTTGGTGGCGTTACCTATCGAAAGGAAACATCATCATGAGCACCATACGCTTTGGCACCGTTGGCAGCCCCCAGACCACGCCGAAATCCGGCACCCAGGCGGCGATAGAGCATACGCGTGTGCTGGGCCTGAATCACCTGGAGATCGCCTGGGTGCGCAGTGTGCGCGTTTCCGACAAAACGTGTGCGGACATAAAAGCCACGGCTGAAGACTACGGAATCACGCTGAGCATTCATGCTCCCTATTATATCAACCTGTAGTTTCGCCAAAATAGGTCAAAAAGGGGAGCATGATGTACAGTGAGACTGACCAAGGTCTCAAAACCGATCAGATCGGAAGGACATCATGCTCCCTATCATTATACAGCACACCCCCACCCTGATGGCATTCATGCTGGCGCTCCAAGTGAGTCTATCACGCCCCCAACGCGACCATGTGCTGAATGTCATCGCCGGGTTGATAGTGGGGCAAGGCCGCAAAACGCTATCCGACTTGAGCCGGTTGCATGTGGAGCAACCTGACCCCAAGGCGATGGCGGATACCTTCCGCGAAAGCCCCTGGACGGCCAATTTGATTCGGTCGCCTTTGCGTAGTTTTCTGGTGCGCACTGCCCTGCGGTTAGCCCAGACAGTCGGAGCAGCGCACCTGGTGTTTCTCAGTCTAGACGACAGTTTGACGGTCAAAGGTCAAGCGACACGCCATTTGGAAGGGGTCGATTGGCACCACGACCATACGGAAAGCCGACCGGGTCATCAGGTCTACAAAAACGGGATGGTGTTTATCTTGCTGCGCTTGCATGTCGGCCCGTTCAGTTTCACGGTGGATATGCGCCTCTATCTGCGTGAAAAGACGGTGCGGCGGCTCAACCGGGGTCGTCCCAAAGCCCAGCGGCTCAAGTTTCGCAGCAAAATCAGCCTGGCGCGGACTATGTTGCATGAAGTCGCGCCGCTTATCCCGGCTGACTATCCGGTCTATGTCTTGTTCGATAGCTGGTACGCGGCAGCCAAACTCATCCAATGGTGTCGCCGCCGCGACTGGCATGTGATTTGCGCCTTACGGTCCAACCGGGTGCTCAATGGTACCCAACTCGCCCAGCACCGCCAGCGCTTACGGCACAAGCGGTATACGCGTATCACGCTCACCGCTGCGGACACCCCACGCACCTATCTGGTGCGTGACCTCACCGGCACGCTCAATCACGTCGCTGGTACCGTCCGCGTTTTCATCTCCAAACGGCATCCCAACGACCGGAAACCTCGGTACTTCATGACCACCGACCTGTCGTTGAGCGCCCATCGGGCGCTGTCTTGGTATCAGAAACGCTGGCCTTGTGAAGTGGCGAATTTGTACCTCAAAACCCGCCTTGGCCTCGGCGATTTCCGCCTGCGGTCCTTTGAAGCTATCGAGAAGTATTATGTCACCTGTTGGCTGGCGCTCGCTTTTCTCGAATGGCGCGTCGCCACCCAGCCGGCATGCTTCAAAACCCCTGCCGACGTGATCCGTCAGGAACGCCTCGACCATGCCCGCCAAACCTTGCGCGCGGCCTGCGAAATGGCGATCCAGACCGGTGACCTGGATCAGGTTATGGACCGCTTCGCGCCCGCACTCATTTGAGTGCCGCTTGTCAGTTCCCGCTATCTCACGCTTGTTCAGTCCACCTGCGCGGTCTGGGCTGCTTCGGCGTGTCTATTGTTAAAGAACATCGGGTTCGTTCTTTCGCTTTTCCGTGTTTTTGGCGAAACTACAG
>DAOTUD010000058.1:0-16115 GCA_034437275.1 Anaerolineae bacterium | reverse complement strand
AAACGCCCCCCGCCGCCAACGTCAACCTTGACGCAGGTCCCTCGGGGCGGCTATAATACGGGGGTGACGGGTGGCTAGCTCAGCTGGATAGAGCGCTTCCCTTACAAGGAAGAGGCCAGGGGTTCGAGTCCCTTGCCACCCACACGCACCACGCTCCGCCAGGGTCTCCGGCGGAGCGTTTTGTATTTCCACGCCTGAAATAACACAAAGGCCGGCAGCTTAGCACTACCGGCCTCGTGAAGAAAACGCGGCTTACAATGTGACACTTACTGCGGGGGCAGCAGCACGCCGTCGATGACATGGATCACGCCGTTGGAAGCGACGATGTCGGTGATGATCACCTGGATATCGTCGTTCAGGAACACGCCGTCATCCGTCACGCTGATGCTGATCTCCGCGCCGTTGAGCGTGGGGGCCGCGTCCAGGCCGACCACGTCCTCGGCCATCACCTGGCCCTCAACCACATGGTACAACAGGATGCTGGTCAGGGTGTCGGTGTCGGCCAGCAGGTCCGCCGCTTCGATGCCCAGGGCCTCGAACGCAGCCGCGAAGGCGTCATCGGTCGGGGCGAAGACCGTCAGCGGGCCTTCACCACTCAGGGCGTCAACCAGCCCGGCAGCTTCCACTGCCGCGACCAGCGTCGTGAAGCGCCCGTCGGCGACCGCGATGTCGACGATGGTGCCCATCGGTTCATCAGCAGCCATAGCCATCGGCATCATCTCAGGGGTAGCGGCCAGCGCCACGCCCGGGTTGTCCAGCGTGCCAATGGCGGCCACGAAGTAGTTGGTCCCGGCGTCGAAGGTGGTCCCGGCCAGGTCCAGCACGACCGGCTCAGTCGCGCCGCTGGGCACGACCTGGATGTCGTAGGTGCCGGCGGGCACGTCGAGTGTCACCAGGCCGCTGTTGAACGCCAACCCGGAGGCATACTCCAGCCCCGAAGCCAACACGGTGCCATCGGCCAGGATGAGGTCAACGGCGGGGGCGTCTTCAATCGCGTGGAACACGGCGACGCGGGCGTTACCCTCTTCGTACTCGCCGAAGTCTTCACGCAGCACCTGCGCCGTCAGCGTGCCGTTGGCCAGCGAGCCGATCGCGGCGATGGTGGTGTAGGAGCCAGCCTGCAGCTCGTAGTTGATCGGGCCGATGGCCGCATCGCCAAACGACGTGCCAGCGGGCGCAACCGCCATGTTATACGTCGCGGCGGGCAGCGCGATCCAGTCGGTGACCTGGCCGAATTCCAGGCCTTGCACGTCGCTCAGTTCACCGGCGACATACAGTTCAACGGCGGGGGTGTCAGGCGAGAAGTGCGCCAGACGCACGCGGGCGGCGTCCGGGCCGTGGACCTCGGTCATGTCTTCCGGCATGTCAGCCGGCGGCAGCAGCACGGTGTCGATCACGTGGATGACGCCGTTCGCGGCTTCGATGTCGGTGATGATGACTTGCACGGTGCCGTCCAGATAGACGTTACCGTCTTCAACGGTGATCGAAATGTCCGAGCCTTGCAGCGTGGTCACGGCGTCCAGGCCCACCACGTCGGCGGCCATCGCTTTGCCTTCAACCACGTGGTACAGCAGGATGTCGGTGAGGGCGGGAATGTCGTTCAGCAGCGCATCGACGGTGCCTTCCGGCAGCGCGGCGAAGGCGTCATCGGTCGGCGCGAACACGGTGAACGGGCCGTCGCCCTTGAGTGCGTCGACGAGTTCAGCGGCTTGCAACGCTGCGACGAGCGTCGTGAAGCGCCCATCCTCAACCGCGATGTCGACGATGTCTTTTTCGCCGTCCTGGGCGAATACGCCCACGGGCAGCGCCAGCGAAAGAACAAGAACCAGCAGCAAACTTACTACACTAATTTTACGCATGTTGTCCTCCTGTGTTTGTGATTCAGCGGGACTGAATCATTGCCTTGTGTATGTAAAAGAGCATAAAGCCAGTAGATTAAAATTTCCCGATAATGCGGTGAGAAATAAATAATATAAATATGAGAGTTAACTTAACCGCAAGCTGCTCACCTGCGCGTATGGCAAGCGCCGAGCAGTCGCGGGTAGTCAGACCCGGCCTGGGGCGGTATACTGGGCCACCGTTGTGAGAGAAGTAGTTGAGGAAACAATGTATGCGACGTTTGGCGCTTATCGTACCCTTCGTTGTGGCGGTGCTGCTGTTGGCACTGCTGGCCCAGGCGATCCCGCGCTCCGAAGCCGGGACGGACGCCCAGCAGCCGACCGCGCCGCCCACCAATACCCCCCGGCCTACCGTCCCGTCGACCAATACGCCCCGGCCTTCGCCGACGTTGAGTCCCACACCGAGCCACACGCCGACGCTGACGCCCAGCGCGACGCCGTCGCCGTCCCTGACACCCACGCCGACCCTGACGCCGACGCTGACCCCGTCGCCCACACCGACCCTGACGCCCAGCCCGACCGCGACGGTCGTCGGGCCGAGCGAATACCCGGAGAATTTCAACCCGCTGACCGGGCTGCCCTACCCCAGCGACGCGGCCCGCGACCGCCGCACCCTGATCGTCAAGGTGTCCAACTTTCCCGAAGTGGTGCGGCCCCAAAGCGGCCTGGACAAAGCCGACATCGTCTTCGAGTTCGAAGTCGAAGGCGGCGTGACGCGCTTCGCCGCGATCTATCGCAGCCAGGGCGCTGACAGGGTCGGCAGCGTGCGCAGCGCGCGCTTGCTGGACCTGGAGCTGGTCGAGATGTTCGAGGCACTGCTGGCCTACAGCGGCTCCAACGAGTGGATTCGCAAGTTCATCCTGGAAACCGATTGGAAGTGGCGCGCCCTGTCGCCGCACCTGGGCGTCAATGAGCCGTTCCGGCGCATCCCAGACGGCGACAAAGCCTACGAGCACACCATGTTCGCCAACACCTTCGACCTGTGGGATGTGGCCGAGGATCGCCAGGTCAACCAGGGGATCGCCTTCCGGGGGCTGGCGTTCTCCGACGTGCCCGATCCCGGCGGCGTCCCGGCGCGCGATATCTTCATCGAATACTGGAACGACCGCCAGACCACGCGCTGGCAGTACAACCCCGCCGACGGGCGCTACTACCGCTGGAACACCGACCTGCCGCACGTCGACGCGGTGACCGGCCAGCAGCTCGCTGCCGACAACATCGTGATCCTGGCCGCCGAGCACATCGACCGCCCCGATATCCTCGACAGCTCGATCAGCGGGGTGGTGATCGAAACGGTGCTGTGGGGGCACGGCGACGCCTGGCTGTTCCGGGATGGGCAATGGTGGGAGGGCACCTGGTGGCACGCCCAGGGCCGCACCGGCCTGTGGCTGACCTTCGAGGATGGCGAAACGCCGATGCACCTCAAGCCCGGCCAGACCTGGTTCGAGGTGGTGCGCCCGTTCAACCTGGCCAACCGCGTGACGATCAGCGAGCAGACGGTCGATATGCAGGCCCGCGCCGAGGCGATCTACGCCACGCAGACGCAGGCCGCCGCCATGACCGCGACCGCCGTCGCGCCGTACATCACGCCGACCGCCACACCGCCGGTATCGGCCAGCAGCCGCCTGCCGTAGGAGGCTGCCCAATCCGCTGCCAGCGACCAGGGCCGCTGCGCCCCGGTTTTTGCGTTGATCCGGCCCCCAGCCTACTGCCGCACTACTATCACGCGACGCTGACCCGGCGCTTGGCCTGCGCCGCCTTCCACGCCGCGCCACGCGCGCGTACAATGTATATATAAGGAATCGCGATCACCTCCCACCACGTCGTGCCGCAGCGCACATGCACCGGCAGGCGTGGTGGGATTTTTTGTGCGTTAATTGTTGTGATATTTGTGATAGGTATTTGGGTTTGTATGGGAAAATCTGGCGGTCATGACCGCGCCCCCATTGGTCAGCCCCGCTACGTGCTGACCAGCAGCGCCACGCCCGCATACGCCAGCAGCACGATCATCAACCATTCGAAGACCGTCGCGCTGATGCGCTTGATCACGGCGCGGCCCAGCCACACCCCCGCCGGGATCAACGGCAGCACCCAGATCACGTCCAGCAGGTTCTGCGGCTCGATCACATCGGCGGCGATAAACAGCGGCAGCTTGAGCATGTTCAACGGGATGAAGAAGTACAGCGTGGTGGCTACGAAGATCACCGGGCGGGTCTTCTTGAGCAGCATGTAGATCGTGATCGGCGGCGCGCCGACATTCGCCAGGGCAGAGCCAAAGCCCGCGCCCCACCCCGCCAGCCGCCCGTGCCAGTCGCGCGGCGTGTAGCTGACGGCTTGCAGCCGGTCGCTGGCCAGCTTGTAGATCACCGCCAGCAGCGCAAACCCGCCCAGAATACGCCGCAGCACATCCTCCGGCAGGTTGGCCAGCAGCCAGCCGCCCATCAGCACGCCGATCACCGCCGCGGGCCACGTCAGGCGCAGCGTGGCCGTGTCCCACTGCCGCCAGTAGACCGGCACCGCCAGGTAATCGCCGATCATGTGCAGCATCAGCGCCAGGCCAATCGCGTCGGTGACGGGCATGGTGAAGCTCAGCAGCGGGGTCACCAGCGCCCCGGCCATCGGACCCAGCCCCCCTTTGGTGAGGCCGACCAGCAGCGCGGCGATAATCACAATCAGGATGGTATCCATGCCGCGAAGTATAACACGGCTGCGTACTTCGCGCGGGGCTGGCCAGGAATCGCCCGGCGTGGCGCTTTTGACGGAAACTAATCTTCGCGTTCGTACTTAAACGATACTTTGACCCTGGCGCGGTAGGCGCGCACGCTGCCGTTCTCGATGGTCATGTCCAGTTCAACGACTTCGGCCACGCGCATATCGCGCACGCTTTGCGCAGCCATCTCGACCGCAGACGCCGCTGCTTTTTCCCACGATTCGGGGCTGGTCCCAACCAGTTCAATCACCTTATACACGCTGTCGCTCATGGTGACCTCCACAAGAAATAACTATCCACTGGGCGATTCCTGTATCTATTAAAACACCGGCAACGGCAGCGCGTCAATGTGAAGAGCCAGGAACATACCCCGCCGGCCCAGCAGCAAAAAGGGACGCGGCCTCAACACAGCCGCGCCCCAGGAGAGTAAAAGGTTTTTCTACGCAAGGTGCTACGAAATGTGTCCGATGATCTTGTCGGCCCAGTCCGTCACGCGGTTCAGCATGAAGTGCAGTTCGTGCCGCACCAGCATTTCGTAGTACAGCGTCTCAACCAGCCGTTCAATGATCGTCAACATTGTAACTCACTCCTTTCTGATCGTTCGGAAGTGAATGACATCGTACCGACCACTTTCACTATCAACATATAGGGTTGCTGCGTAAGATTCACACAAGCGCCTCATAAAAAAAGCGTTAGAATCCCTCCGCCCCGCGCCCTACCCCGCGCGGAAGGTGCGCAGCGTGTCCAGGTAGTACTCCGGCTGGCCAATATCGTAGCGCCGCCCATCGACCAGCACGCCCAGGAAGCCGTCCTCCTTGCGCAGCCGGTCCAGGGCCGAGGTCAACTGGAATTCGCCGCGCTCGCGGACGTTGTGGTCGATGTGCTCCTCCAGGTAGCTGAACAACTGCGGCTTGATGATGTACTGGCCGAACACAGTCAGATACTCGCCTTCCGGCAGGCCGGGCGTTTGCAGGTTCATGCGAGCGTAGTCGGTGGTGGGCTTCTCGGCAAACTCGGTGATGTTGAGCAGCCCGCTGTCGTCCATCCAGATGCCGGTCGCGGTGCCAAAGTTGGCGATCTGGTCCTCCGGCGTGCGGCGCAGCCCCAAGGCGCTGAGGCCGTGCTGGTTGAAGGCGTCGATCAACTGCTGCGCGCACGACTTCTCGCTCTCGGAGCGGTAGATGTGGTCGCCGAGCATGAGCAGGAACGGCTCGTCGCCGACAAACTCGCGCGCCGCATAGACGGCATGGCCCAGCCCTTCCTGGTTTGCCTGGACCACGAAGCGTACCTGCTGCCCGATGTCGAGCAAGTGCCGCGCGTAGTCCTGGAAATGGCGCGGCAGCTTGTTGTAGTTCTCGATGGAGACCTGCACGTTGAAGAAACGCTCGAAGTCCGGCAGGTCTTCCTCCTGCACGACGATGATCACCTCGTCCAGCCCGGCGTTGAGCGCCTCCTCGACGATCAGCAAAATCGCGGGCTTGGCGATGCCGTCACGGTCCACGATGGGGAACAGTTCCTTTTTGGTGGCTTTGGACGCCGGGAACAGGCGCGTGCCGAACCCCGCCGCCGGGATCACGGCCTTACGCACCTTCGGCCCGCTGCTGATCGTCAGCTCCAGCGCGGGCAGTTCGAGGTCACGCTCCAGGATTTCGATCACGGCCTGCTGGTCGGCCTGGCTGCGGCAGATGAACTGCGCGGTGCCGTCGCCCTGCGAGCCGACGCCCTTCCCGCCCCAGATGTGCGGTTGCAAGGGGTCGTAGTTCAGCACCTTGTGCAGCGCCGGCGCGGTGAGTTCTTCCGGGCAGGCCGGAGTCGCGTAGTGGTCGAAGAAATCCTGCGCCTCGCGCATCAGCGCGCCGAGCCGTTCGGCGTCTGAGGCTTGCAGCGCCTCAATCGCCTGGTGGATGATGCGCTTGTTGATCGGGCCGAGCAGCTTCTGCACCCCGGCTTCGACCTCGTTGTCGGCGATGGGATAGCAGCGGTTGAGCCGCGCCAGGATTTCGCGCGTGTCTTTTTCCGCCTGCAGATCGACGAGCACAAAGTGCAGGTCCTCGCTGACGCGCAGTTCGGTGGTGTCCAGGCGCTCGCCGTCGAAGGTCATCAGCACCGGGCGGTTGCCGAACGCGCAGCCCTGGTCCATGCGCCCGCAGCGCGACGGGGTGGTGATCTCGCCCTGGTAGGCCATCTCCATCTCGCCGCGGATGGTCATCTTCAGGTCGTAAACGCGGTTGAAGGCCCGCGCGGTGAGCACGCTGATCGCGGCGCTGGACGACAGCCCCTTCTTGACCGGGAGGTCGGTCTTGTAATTGTTGATCGCCAGCCCGCGCACGTGATAATGCGTCAACACCTGGTAGGCCACCCCGGCGATGTAGCTCCAGAAGCTGCCGCTTTGCGCCTCGGCCAGCAGGGCCTCCGGCTCCATCGGGATTTCATGCGGGCCGCGTTGTTCCCCGTCGGGCGTGACGGACGTCAGCACCAGCGACGTCGGGTGCGGCTCAATGTCAGCGTAGATGCCCTGGTTTGTGCCGGTGATCAGCGCGTAGCCCTTTTCGATCTCCGGGTTGATGCGCCGGTAGCCCCCGGCCCAGTCGGAATGCTCGCCCAACAGGCAGATGCGTCCTGGTACAAAAATCTTCACCGAAACTGCTCCTTGCCATCTTCAGTCTGTTCGATATCAGGCGGCAATTGTACTTGATCTGGGCCGGGTGTCCAACTGCGCGCGGCACACGGGGCACATCACGCGCCCCCCGATTCGCGCGTTCATGCAGTTATGTGATTAAATATTAATATCGCACATGGGGGGCACAATATGAGGAGGTTCAGCATGGTCAAGAAAGTAATATTAGGTATCGGCGTGTTGGCATTGGTCGTGATCGCGGTCGCATTGATCGCCACACCGGAAAGCCAGGCCGGCGGCGGCAACCGCCTGGCCGTGGATATCGTCGCCAACCAGCGCACCGCCCGCAACGGCAGCACCGACCCCGCCAGCCTGTTGATCGCGGTCAACGATCCGTATGGGCCGGTGTACGGCCTGAACGCGACCAACTTCCAGGTGTCGACCGTCTACGTCGCGCCGGGCGGTTGCACGGTGCAGATGGTCGGGGCGGCAGAGGTCGCCAGCGGCCTGTATCGTATGGACATCGTGCCGATCACCAGCAACCCTAACTGCAAGTGGCTGATGGGGCATTATGCGCTGGGCGTCACGGTTTCCAACAACACCGGCAGCGGCACCGGCGTCGTCGATCTATACATCCAGTGATCGCACGCCGGTAGGTTACACACAAAACAGCGGGGGCCGCGCGGTGCCCGCTGTTTTCGTTCCCCGTACGCACGATCCACGCGCTCAGGTAGTGTAGACCAGGATCGCGGCAAAGTGCAGCCCGCTGCCACCCAACACGAAGAAATGCCAGATATCATGAAAATTGACATAGCGCGGGCGGTTGGCCGGGTCGTCCAGGCTGTAGACGATTGCGCCCACGCTGTAGACGATCCCGCCGCTGAGCAGCAGCGCGATCCCACCCGGCGGCAGCACGTGGATGATCTGCGGCGTAGCCAGCACGCCCAGCCAGCCCAGCCCGACATACAGCAGCGTGCTCAGCTTGCCGCTGCGCTTGTGGAACGCCAGCTTGAAGAACATCGCCACCACCGCCAGCGCCCAGACCGTGCCCAGCAGCCCCCAGCGCCAGCCGCCGGACAGCAGGTTGTAGCAGAACGGCGTGTACGTCCCGGCGATCAGCACGTAGATCGCCGCGTGGTCGAAGCGTTTGAGCCACAGGATCACCGGCTGCGGGGCGCGCGTGAGGTGCAGCGTCGCGCTGGCTGAATACAGCAGAACAAGACTGCTGCCATAGATGATCATGGTGGTCAGCCTGGCCCCGTCATGGTACGTCATGGCGACCAGCACCACCAACCCGACAGCGGCCAGCACGGCCCCCGCCAGGTGACTGAATCCACTCAACGGTTCTCGAAAACGATGCATAACAGCCCCTACCTTTACACTATAGCTTGAGTATGCCAAAGTGGGTGCGATCATGCAAGTGGTATGAGGTGAGGATGGGAGATAGATTTTGATGGGGCGCGGCCCTCACACTCCCGCACGGGGCCGATGGCCCCTGATGGCGCGCGGCGCGCGCCATCAGGCCGGGGATTGCCCACCATTGGCAATCATTCCTGCCTGGCGTATCACCGCCAGCACAGCCAGGTGGGTGCAGGGCGCTCAGCATCCTGCCGGGGTGCGGGGCAGCGCCCCGCGCATTTGCCCTTACAGCTACTTCGCGGCGTCGGGCGGACGGCAGCACAGCACCAACTGCTTGGCGGCGCGCACCTCGTCCACGCGCCCGACCGGCGTCTCGTGCGGCGCGTCGTGCAGCAGGGCCGGGTCCTTGTGCGCGTCCCTGGCGATGGCCAGCATCGCGTCGGCGAAGGCGTCGCAGGCTTCCTTGCTCTCGGTTTCGGTCGGCTCGATCAGCAGCGCCTCCGGCACGATCAGCGGGAAGTAGTTGGTCGGCGGGTGGAAGCCGTAGTCCATCAGCCGCTTGGAGATGTCCAGCGCGTGCACGCCCTCCACGTCCTTGAAGTGCCCTTCGCACACGAACTCGTGGCCGCAGACGCGGTCGAACGGCATCGGGTAGGTGTCCTTGAGTCGCGCGCGGATGTAGTTCGCGTTGAGCACGGCGTGGTTGGTCACGTCGCGCAGCCCGTCGGGGCCGTGAATCATGATGTACGCGGCAGCGCGGACCAGCATCCCGAAGTTGCCGTGAAACGCCTTCAGCCGCCCGATGCTCTGCTCCGGCATGGTGAACCCGTACAGCGGCGGCTGCTCGTCGTCGCCTTCCTCAACGATCCCGACAACCGGCCCCGGCAGGAACGGCAGCAGCTTGGCGTTGACTGCCACCGGCCCGCTGCCTGGCCCGCCGCCACCGTGCGGCGTGCTGAAGGTCTTGTGCAGGTTGTAGTGCATCACGTCGAAGCCCAGCTCGCCGGGTTTGGCGACGCCGAGCATGGCGTTCATGTTCGCGCCGTCCATGTACATCAGGCCGCCGCAGCCGTGAATGATCGCGACGATCTCCTTGATGTGCCCCTCGAACACGCCGAGCGTGTTAGGCACGGTGATCATCATGCCCGCCATATCCTCGCCGCACACCGCGCGCAGCTTGTCCAGGTCCACGTCGCCGTTCTCGTCGGACGGGACCTCGACCACCTCCAGCCCGGCCATCGCGGTCGTGGCGGGGTTGGTGCCGTGCGCGCTGTCCGGCACGATGATCTTGGTGCGGTGCGGCTCGCCGTTGGCGATGTGGTAGGCGCGGATCATCAGGATGCCGGCGAATTCGCCATGTGCGCCGGCGGCGGGCTGCAAGCTGACGCCCTGCATACCGCTGATCGCGGCCAACCACTGCTGCAGCTCGTAGAACACCTTGAGCGCGCCCTGCACGGTCGAGGGGTCCTGGAACGGATGCGCCAGGGCAAAGCCCGGCAGCCGCGCCATGTCCTCGTTGAGCTTGGGGTTGTACTTCATGGTGCACGACCCCAGCGGGTAGAAGCCCTTGTCGATGGCGTAGTTGAACTGGCTGAGCCGCAGGAAGTGGCGCACCACGTCCATCTCGCTGACTTCGGGCAGGTCCAGGTCATCGCGCAGCAGGTGAGCGGGCAGGCCGGCTTCGGGGACGTCGCTGTCGGGCAGGTTGATCCCTTTGCGGCCCGGCGCACCCAGATCGTAGATCAAGGGTTCCAGGGGCGGCGGGGTTGCGTTGGTCGTGTGTGTTGCGTTGTCTGTCATCGTTCCCATCCTCTAATGCGCGTGCTCGTGCTGGCTGTGGGCGGCGATGGCGTCGATGCTGCTGAGCGCCTCGGCCAGCGTGTCGATCTCGTCTTTGGTGTTGGTTTCGGTCACGGCCAGCAGCAGCTGGTTGTCGCGGTCCGCGTAATCCTGCGCCAGGTCGTAGCCGCCGATGATGCCCCAATGTTCCAGCAGGTAGTCGTTGGTCAGCGCGACCGATTGCGGGCAGGTGACCACAAATTCCTTAAAGAACGGCTTGCTCATGTCCACGCTGTAGCCCTCCAGCGCGTTGATCTTCTCGGCGGCATAGTGTGCCTTGTGATACGCCAGCTCGGCCACTTTGCGCAGCCCGTGCTTGCCCATCACGCTCATGTACACGCACGCCGCCAGCGCCATGAGGCCCTGGTTGGTGCAGATATTGCTGGTCGCTTTCTCGCGGCGGATGTCCTGCTCGCGCGGGCGGAGCGTCATCACGTAGGCGCGGCGACCGTGCTTGTCGACCGTCTCGCCCACGATGCGGCCCGCGATCTTGCGCACCAGTTTTTCGCGCGCGGCGAAGAAGCCCAGGTACGGCCCGCCAAAGCTCGGCGGGATGCCCAGCGGCTGCCCCTCGCCCACCACGATATCCGCGCCCAGGTCGCCCGGCGGCTTGAACAGCCCCAGCGCGATCGGGTCGACGACCATACACAGCAGCGCGCCCGCGTCGTGCACGGCCTGCGCCAGCCCGCCGAACTCGTCGATCTGGCCAAAAAAGTTGGGGTACGCTACGACCAGCATGGCGGTGTCCTCGTCGAGCATATCGATCAGGTCGGGGATGGTGGCGTTGCCCTTGTCCCCGACGAACTTCATCGCGCTGCCCTGGTGGTAGGTCCGTGTCACCGCGCGGTAATGCGGGTGGATGCCGGGGCTGAGGATCACTTTGGTGCGCTTGCCGCGGAACTGCGCGTTGGCCATGATCACCGCCTCGGCCAGCGAGGTCGCGCCGTCGTAGTGGCTGGCGTTGGCCACGTCCATCCCGGTCAGGGCGCACATCATGCTCTGGTACTCGAAGATGGCCTGCAGCGTGCCCTGGCTGAGTTCCGGCTGGTAGGGCGTATACGCGGTGTAGAACTCGCCGCGCAGCAGAATGTGGTTGATCACGCTCGGGATGAAATGGTGGTACACGCCCGCGCCCAGGAAGGTCGCGTAATCCTGGGCGGCGACATTGGCACTCGCCAGCCCGCCCAGTTCCCAGGCGACCTCCATCTCGCTGAGCGCCGCGGGCAGGTTCAGCGTGGGGAAGCGGCTGTCCTCCGGCACAGCATCGAACAGATCGTCGATCTGCTCCACGCCAATCGCCTTGAGCATGGCTTCCCGGTCGGCGTCCGTGTGGGGAATATAAGTCATCTACACAGCTCCTGAAAAAAGTTATTGTCGGTGGCGTGGATGGCTCGGGCGCATCGCAACACCGCGCATCCGCCCTCACCCCCCACGCCGGTCGAACCAACTACTCGTCGCGTTCGGCGCAGTGTTTTTGATAAGCGGCGGCGTCCATCAAGTCGTCGACATCGCCGGGATCGCTCAGCTTGATCTCCATCATCCAGCCCGCGCCATAGGGATCGCGGTTGATGATCTCCGGCTCGTCGGCCAGCTTCTCGTTCACGGCCACGACCTCGCCGCTGGCGGGGGCGTAGACATCCGACGCGGCCTTGACGCTCTCTACCTCGCCGAAGCTCTCGCCTTTGGTCACGGTGTCGCCTTCTTCCGGCAGTTCGACGAAAACCAGGTCGGAGAGATGGTCCTGCGCGTAGTCGGTCAGCCCGACCTTGGCGGTGTCGCCGTCGACTAAAATCCATTCGTCCGATTCAGCATATTTCAAGTTATCGGGGGTTTTCCAATCAGCCATGAGTTCATTCCTTTCCTGATTGACCTACGATTATCCAGAGTGTAACACACAACAGAAAAAGGCAAACAGCCCGGTTGACTGTTTGCCCCTGTACATCTGGCCTGAGAGATTCACTCACCACGCGGCGAGCTTGCCCCGTCGGCGCGCAGTGCTGCTGCGCTTTCCAGAGGGAGTCCCGGCAATGAGTGATGGAACCTGAGAGTTTCACGGGTCCCCAGTCAGCAGGTGGTCCCGTTTGCCCCGTCGGTGGCGCGCCTGGCGGCGAGCGCTCTCCTCATCGGCGGTTCGGTTGGGTGGCGGGTGCGTCGACCTCCAGCCATTCGTACAGCTTGCGCTGCGTATCCGGCGTCAAAAGCGTATTGATGGCCACATGGCCGGTCGCGTCGGCCACGATCGCGGCGCGCACCAGCAGTTCGCCGCTTTGCAGCAGCCCCAGTTCCAGGTGGGCCTGCCCGGTACCGACCATGCGCGTGACCGCCTGGCGTTTGGTCGGCTGGAGCTGGTGCAGGCTGGCTTTCAGATCGCGGCGGCGCGGGCGCAGCGCGATCTCCAGCGGGCCAAACCGCGCCGAGACCGTCACATACAGCCCTTCCTGCCCAAACCACAGGCTGACGCCATCCTCGGAGGCCTGTGCTTGAAACAGGAGCGTGTCGTTGTCGGGATCGTGCAAAACGGTGTCGAGTGTGTGGAAATGCCGCATGGGGTTGTTTCTCCTCCGTCGAGAAGCCCGGTACCAGCACAGAGTATACCCTTAAACAGGCCGCATTGCACAGATTCGCCCCCGGTTCGCCAGGCAACCGCAGCAAACCATCTCGTGCGCTTTGGTGAAATGTACGCGGCCAGCATTGCGCCAGCGGTGCAAAGTGTGATATACACTGGAAGCAATGCACGAAGGGGGTGATACTTCATGCCGCACACACACGCAGGAGTTACGATCAACTATATGGCGACTCGTCTTGGACTACTGGCCGTAATCGTCGCGCTGCTGGCCGGAACCGCCGCCCCCGGTGCGGCACAATCCGCGCTTCCCGACGTCAAAACGCTGATCACCCCGCAGCCCATCGCGGCGCACGTCCGCGCGCTGGCGGTGGACATTGGCGCGCGGCCCGCCGGCAGCGAGGCCGAGGCCCAGGCGGCGGACTATGTCGCGGCGCAGTTCGAAAGCTGGGGTTACACCGTGACGCGCCAGCCGTTCGAGGTCACCGTCGGCAGCGCGGAGATCGCCTCGCAGAACGTGATCGCCACGCTGCCGGGGGCACAGGAGCCGCAGATTGTGGTGGGCGCGCACCTCGATTCGGTTGAGGTTGGCACCGGCGCGGATGACAATGCCTCCGGCGTGGCGGTGATGCTGGCCGCCGCCGAGGTGCTCGCCGCGCGGCCCGATCGCGGCCCGGTGGCGTTCGTCGCGTTTGGCGCGGAGGAGGTCGGGCTGCGGGGATCGCGACATTTCGTGGCAGAGCTTGCCCCGCGCGAACGCGCAGCCATCCGGCTGATGGTCAACATCGACACGGTCGGTATCGGCGATCATCTCTATGTGTACGCCGGGGCGGTGGTCGAGGGGCGCTCGTACCATTCGCCGCGCACGCCCGGCCCCACCTGGGCGCGCGACCTGGCGCTGGCCACTGGCGCGGAACTGGGGCACGCGATCCGCACCTCGCCGGCGGCGAGGTGGGACGGCTTCACCGGCCCCTGGAGCGATCATTACCCGTTTGCCGAGACCGGGATCGCGGTGGCGTACTTCGAGCGCTGGAACTGGGAGGCCGGGGACGATCCCAACTGGGGGCAGGAGACGGCGGCACGGGATTATCTGCACACCGCCGCCGACGTGTTCGCCAACGTCGAGGTCGAAAAAATCGAACCGGTGGCCGAGATTGTCACCGCATTGATCATACTTGCAAAAAATTGAGAATAAACGGTTGGGATACTGTTAGAATATGTTCCGTAGGGATGCTTTTAGCTTGCCAGCAACATCACCAGCGCGTAAAATTAAACGCAAACCTAAATCATACCCTACGGGGATGGTAGTAATATGGCAACTATTTTAATCATTGAGGATGACGAAGACCTTCAGAAAATGCTCCAAACCGTCCTGGAACGGCGCGGGCATGAAGTGATAGGTTCGCCCAACGGCGTAGACGCCCTGTACCAGGTGTCATACTACCGGCCTGATCTGATTATCCTTGATTTGATGATGCCCTGGGCCTCAGGGGATGCGGTGTTGGGGTTCGTACGCAGCACGGACGAGCTGAAGCGCACGCGGGTGCTGGTCGTTTCGGCGCACCCGGAGGGCGAGAAGCTGGCCGGGCAATTGGAAGCCGACGGGTTTCTGGCGAAACCGGTGGCGATGAAGGTATTCTGCGATCACGTCGAGACGCTGCTGCAATCGGCCTGATCGCACAACAACGGCCTGACCGGGCCGCGCGCCAGATCGTTTATCGAGCATTCCCCGCTGGTGATTGGCGGGGAATGTCGATTCTACCCCACTGGTGAGCTACGCCTGCCCCACTGCTATGCCACGCCTGCTTGAGCCTGCCCTGCATTTCCGTTAAACTATAAGTAACAGTAGTGGTAACTGGAACAGGGAGGGTAGTGTGATGAACAACAAACGGTGGCTTATCCTGGCGCTCATCGTCGTGCTGGTCGGGACGAGTATGGGCGCTGTCGTAAAACGGGCGAATGCCCAGACGTACCCGACCGCCGTCGTGAACACCGGCGCGTTGAACATCCGCAGCGGGCCGGGTGTGAGCTACGCGGTGCAAACCTCGGTGTACCGGGGCACCACGCTCAGCTTGCTGGCGCGCAACTCGGACGCCTCGTGGGTGCGCGTAATGCTGGCATCCGGGCGGCAAGGCTGGGTGAACGCGCGCTACATCAGCACCAGCTACCCGCTGGCCAGCCTGCCAGTGCAGGGCGGCGTCAGCGGCGCGACCGGGACCGTGATCAGCTATGCCCTGAACATCCGCAGCGGGCCGGGCGTGGGCTATGGGCGGGTGACGTCCGTGTACCGGGGCACCGGCCTGTTCTTGCAGGCGCGCACCGCGGACGGCTCGTGGGTGAAGGTCACGCTGCCGGACGGTGTGACCCAGGGCTGGGTCAGTGCCGGTTACATCGTGACCACCACCCCGATCATGAGCCTGCCGGTGGTGAGTGTTACCCCTGCCCCGGCACCCGCGCCAGGGCCGGGCTATGTGACGCACGTCGTGCAGCCGGGCGAGAATCTGTTCCGCATTGCGCTGCGCTACGGGGTGAATATGTATGACATCGCACAGGCCAACGGGATCATCAACCTGGCGCGCATTTACGCCGGGCAGGTATTGGTCATCCCGCGCTAGAGCGTGTTATGAACTTACGCAGGCTGTTTACAGTGGTTTTTTTCCCGTACGTTTTACCCCTCCCTAAATCCCTCCCCGTAAACGGAGAGGGACTTGCGCCTCCCCCCTTTCTCCGCGTGCGGGGAAAGGGGTCGGGGGATAGGGGTAAAACGTGCATAACAGCCGCTAGACGATCGTTGAACGAGCAAAAAAGCCGGGGAACCGTCCCGACTTTCTCTGTTGGCGGAGGGTGTGCCGCTGCGCGCTAGCCGCGCTGTTCCTGGCGGCGCTTGCTGATGATGCCGTGCAGCGTGATGTCGGGGTCTTCCTCGCGGGCGGCCATCGCGGCCCGTGTGGTCTGCACGTGACACTCCCCACGCCTAAAGGCGGGGGCTTCTGGCGCACACATGAGCTTACCTGCATGAACGAGCGCAGGCAGTGGCCCTACGTTAAGCGACAAGGGTGTGTCCCACCCAAAAAGAGGTTTCTCATCTTGTGCGGTTCAAATTTTACGTGGCGACCTGCTCGCCACAAC
>DAOTUD010000057.1:0-5171 GCA_034437275.1 Anaerolineae bacterium | reverse complement strand
ACCGGACATGGCTGGAATATGCCTGGGCCAACGAGCCGGTGAACATGGACGCCGTCCGGTCGCTGGGGGACCGGTTGGCCGCCCACGACATCCAGACCGTGTACCTGGAAGCGGCGGCCTGGCGTTCGGATGGTTCGATCCTGGATGGCGAGCATGCGCGCGCGTTTGTGGAGGCGCTGCGATCGGCTTACCCGGAGGTCGAAATCCTGCTATGGCTGCGCATGTCCGGCGGGGAGATCGCTCAGCCCCAGTACCAGACGGCGGCCATCGAACTGGCTGGACGCGCGGTGCAGGGCTGGGGCATGGACGGCGTGCATCTGAACGGGCGCGCCTTGCTCACCGGCAGCGAATCGTACATCGAGTTTCTGCGCGATCTGCGCAGCGCGATTGGTGCGCGGAAAACGCTCTCGGTGACGGTCCCGCCCGATCGCCAGCCGTCCGATCCGGATGTGCCGATGGGCGCGGTGATCGATCCCAACCTGACCTGGACGGTGGATTACAAGCAGCGGGTGGCGCTGGTGGGTGTAGATGATATGGTGATTATGGCCCATGCCAGCGGGCTGACTGATTCCGGTCAATACACGGCCTGGGCCGCTTACCAGGTGGTGAGCTATGCGGAGGTCCTGGGCGAACTGGACCGTCCGCCGGTGTTTTACGTGGCGCTGCCCACCTACGAGGCGTCCCCCGAACATGACCCGGCCATCGAGAGCGTGCGCCCTGCGATTGAAGGCGTCCGGCGTGGCATCGATCTGGCGGGCGATGATGGCGATCTGTTCCAGGGAGTCGGCCTGTACGAGTATAAAACGACCGACTCGCTGGAATGGGCGCTGTTCGCCGAGCACTGGCTGGGGCGCGCGCCGCAATAGCGAACGCTATCCTTACTGGGGCCGGATGACCAGCCGGTTGCCCGTTTTTCCTACCTCGAATCCTGTGATCACCAACAGGCCATCAGCGTCCGGCATGATGATTCCCGCTTGTATGACGGTCTCGTCATCCAGCCGGATATTCTGCCATGTATAGGTTGTGCCCGGCGTGATGGTGAAGTGCTGCAACCGGCGGGGTGTGACGTCTACAGTCTGGTCACCCGCCAGACTGCGCAGCACCATCGCCCATTCGCCCGGCGTATCCACCGGCGGGCCCGCGAAGTTGTTCCACGAGGCCGACCATTCCAGCGTCAGGTTATAGCCGCCGGTGCCGGTCGGGGGTACGGGCGCGCTCCCCGAAGCGTTTGCCAGGGCGGGTAGGCTTTCATCGCGCCGGAAGGTCAACCAGTCGAACTGCCAGTTGGGATGGTCACGGAAGCCCAGCCAGGTATGGTCGGCAGCGATCAGTTCGCCGATAAAAGCCCGGTTACCCTGGTGAAAATACGCGTAACTGGGCCGGGCGACGGTTTCCCAGTCGATCACGATGTCCTGCGTGCCATGCGCGATGGCGATAAAAGCCATTTCGTCCCCCCGGCGCGCGACGAGTTGATGCCCCAGATTTTGCCAATCCCAGACGCCCGTGCCCTGGTAGGGCGCGAGGTGGGAGGCATCCGGCCCGCGAATCTCAACTGGCAGGTTCAGGTCCGGCGCGCCCCATTTGCTGGCCAGTTCGGGCCGCCACATCTCGGCAGCAGCGAAATCCATCATCGGTTCGCTGGCGGCGGCTGCCGCGAACACGTCCGGGTAACGCTCGGCCAGCATCAGTGCGCCGGTGCCGCCCATTGAATGCCCGTAGACGTAAATACGGGCGGGATCGATGGCGGGCTGATGGGCGTTACGGATGGTCTCGCGGACTGCGCGCAGCAGTCGCGCCTCGGTGTAGTTGACGATAGGGCCGGTAGTGACCGGCGTTTCGGTCCGGTAGTCGTGCGTGGCGCTGAAGCCAAAATACCAGCTTTGGGCCGGGTCGTCGCCCCACAGATGCACGGCACACCAGTAGGGCGCGTCGTGCATGGCTGTGTAGCGGCTGCCCCAGCCCTCGATGTGTAGAATCAGCGGCACCTGCTCCGGGACCGCACCGCCGCAGGTTTCCGGGGTGGGCAGCCCTACCCAGTAGTTGTAGGCATATTGCTGGTGGTTGTTGGTCTGTTCCAGCTCAGCCCAGTTGTGCAGGCCCAGCCAGCTGTTACCTGGACGCGGCGCGTCATAAGTTGGGTTGTAAGCGGCATAGTCCATGAACTGCGTGTAAACCCGGCTGAGGCCGTCCGCCGATTCCCAGGCGAGCACCGGCTCCGGTTCGCTGACGCGCTCGGTCACCGGGCCAGCCGTGAGCAGTAGCGAGCCATCCGCACTCCGCACCGCGTAGTAGAATTCGCCGTTCTCGTGCGTGGTCCAGACGAACAGACCGGTCCCGTCGGCGAGTTGTGGCCCCCGCTCGGCGATCACGTAATTGCGCAGCGACTCGTATTCGCCGTCCTCATACGGCGGATCGAGCGCCCGCGCGCGCTCTGTCCAAAAGATGCCCGATCCCTGGGGGACTTCGGCGATTCGTTGCGCCTGGTCCAGGTTGACGGCGTCGATGGGAGCGGCAGCGCGGAATACCTGGTAGATCAGTGCGGGATCACCCGGCACTTCCGGCCAGGTGAGGAAGGTCTGCCCGCCTCGATGAAATGTGTGCAGAGTGCCGGGGATGGTGGCGGACGGGCTGGTCAGAGATGGCGTGGCGGCAGGTGGTGGCGACTGCGTGGTTTCGAATGCTGCCGTGTAGAGCAGGATCGCTGCGCTGCCGGGGGGGACGGTGACCTCGGTCACCTCGCGGGTCGTGACATGCCAGCCGAGCTTCGCGTTCGCTGGGATGTCGCCGCCGCCGACCGCGCCCGTGACCAGCGCCATCGGTTCGTTCAACGCCATGCTGCGCGGCTGCCCGGATGGGTCCGGGTTGGCCAGCACCAGGCCGTTACTGTAGGCGCGGGCGTACAGGCCCGCCTCGTTCAGCAGGTCGCTGATTGAACCGGGCGGTCCGGCCAGCGGTTGACCGATGGGCAGATCGTACTCCGGGAACCATTCGGCTTCCTGGCTGACCTCCAGGTTGATATAGGTGTGGTGACCTTTTACCAGCAGGTAGTTGGCCAGCGTCCAGAGGCGTTCGGGCGTGTCCCACACGTAGCTTTGCAGGAGCACGATCCGGTCGCGGTTGACCAGGGCCAGTACCCGGTCCATCTGCAATTGCCAGTCGCCAGGTTCGAAACGCTCGTATTCGCCCCAGCCCGCGAAGCCTTCCACCATCACGCCATCCGCCCGGCTGTAATCGGTCGTTTCCCGCGTGGTGACCAGTTGCCCGGCGTTGACGATCAGGACGTATTCCGCGCCCAGGCCATTATCGGCCCAGGTCAGCCAGTCATTGATACGCCGCGTCCACTCAGCTTCGAATGCTTCATCATAAGCCGGGAGCGCGGGCCGCCAGTCGTCCGCGCCCAGGTAGTTGGGCACGGTGACGCTGTCGGCGAACAGGCCGTCGTATGCGCTCGCTGCGATCTGGCCCCGGACCTGATCGATCCACCATGCACGCCAGCCGGGATGATCGGTGTCTATCAGATACCAGCCCCAGGCGCACCAGTATACCCGCTGGCCGTGCACATGGTAGAACCAGTCTTCCGGCAGCGCGTCATCGCCCGGCCATTCCTGGACCCAGGCGTCGCCATCGATGATGTGCAGGTATTCCCCGTCTGGCTGGCAATCGCCCGTCGCCGCACGGAAACCCAGACCGAGACCGAGCCGGTAGTGCAGCACGACAAAACCCGGGTTATGGGCGCGCAGGCGTTGCGTCTCACTCAGGGTTGTTTTTTGCGTTCCGGCATAATGCGTGGCCGCAAATGCAACCTGGGCGTCGGACAGATTGTGAACGTTGATCTGGTCGTTGAAGACATGAATGCCGTCGAACGTGTCGGGGAAATGCTCGTGGGCCGGGCGGTCCTGGGCGGTGGTGGTGTTGGATGCTGCCAGCATTCCCGCCGCCAGAACGCACAACGCCACCCATTGTAACCGGTTCATAGGCTCCTCCAGGTGCGCGAGTTTGTCTTGTGTTTATTGTAGTGAGAAATGGCGAGGGGGAAAGCCGCAGGCGGCGAATGTTGAGGAATGCTGTATTACTGATACTCACATAACTTTTTAAACTGAAGGGCAAAGTGAGGTACACTAGACCCTATGGACAAATCAACCAACCAACAACCAAGAGATTGGCGCGAAGCACGGCGCTTACGCGCCTGGGAGCTGCACCAAAAAGGGTGGCAGCAGAAAGACATTGCCGAAGCGTTGGGTGTCACGCCCGGGTCGGTCAGCCAGTGGCTCAAGCGCGGTCGAGAAGCGGGGCCGGAAGCCTTACGCAGTCGGCGTGGCGGCGGGCCTAAACCGCGTTTGAGCAAAGCCCAATTGGCTGAGTTGCCCGCGCATTTGGCTAAAGGGGCCGAGCACTTTGGCTTTCGCGGGGATGTGTGGACCCAACCCCGGGTGGCGCAGCTGATCAAACGCATCTTTGGCGTGTCATACCATCCGGCCCATGTGGGACGGCTACTGAAGCAACTGGGCTGGAGCCGCCAGAAACCTGTCACCCGCGCCAGCCAGCGCGATGAAGCGGCGATTGAGCGCTGGCGCACGGCGCGATGGGTCGAGTTAGAAAAAAAGCGCGGCGTGAAGGACGCACCATAGTGTTTGTGGATGAAGCGGGGTTCTACTTGCTGCCTGCCGGGGTGTGGACGTATGCCCCCAGAGGACAAACGCCGATATTGCGCGTGCCGTTGACCCGCGATCATTTGTCGGCGATCAGCGCCATCACACCTGAAGGCAAGCTGTATATGATGGTCCAGGACGGTGCATTCAAGGGACCAGCCATTGTACGATTTCTGCGGCAGCTGTTGCGTCACATTCCTGGCAACCTACTCATCATTTGGGATGGTTTGCCTGCTCATCGCAGCCAGGCGGTCAAAGACTTTCTGGCCCAAGGCGCTGCCCACCGTATTCATTTGGAACAACTGCCGAGTTATGCCCCAGACCTCAATCCCGATGAAGGTATCTGGCGCTACCTGAAATACGTCGAGATGAAAAACCTGTGCTGTCAGACGCTCGACGACTTGCGCTATGAATTGCGCAAAGCCACCGTACGGCTGCGCCACAAAACGGATGTCATTTTGTCTTGTTTTAAGCTCGCCCGTCTGCACCTGTCAGTTTAGATTCATATGCAAGGCTCAGTAA
>DAOTUD010000056.1:0-9009 GCA_034437275.1 Anaerolineae bacterium | reverse complement strand
GCCGCCCAATTACGCACGCGATAGGTTGTTTTCTGTGCGTCCTTCTTAGCCCGTTTTGTCATTTTCGTGTCTCATTTTTTTCTGTGCCATGCTCACAGTGTAACTCAGGCGTATTCATTCAACAACGCCGTTATGAGCGAAAAGAAAATTATCGCCGGACGATACGAACTGGGCGATTTGCTTGGCCGGGGCGGGATGGGCGACGTCTATCGCGGCATGGACCGGCAAACCGGCGACCCGGTGGCGATCAAGCTGCTGCACGCCCACATCATCCAGGACAACCCGCAGATCGTGGACCGCTTCAAGCGCGAAGGCGAAGCCCTGCGCCAACTGGGGCATCCCAACATCGTGCAGGTGCTCGACGCCATCGACGAGGGCGACGCGCACTATCTGGTGATGGAATACGTCAGCGGCGGGTCGCTGCGCGCCCTGATCGACGAGATGGGGCGGCTGCCGATTGACCGCGTGTTGAACATCGCGCTCGACCTGGCCGACGCCCTGACGCGCGCTCACCGCCTGAACATCATCCACCGCGACCTCAAGCCGGACAACGTGCTGCTGGCCGAGGACGGCACCCCGCGCCTGACGGATTTCGGCGTGGCGCACCTCGGCGACCGCACGCGCCTCACCCAGACCGGCTCGGTGATCGGCACCTATGCCTACCTCAGCCCGGAAGCGTGCAACGGCATGGAACTCGACGAGCGCACCGATATCTGGTCGTTCGGCATCCTGCTCTACGAAATGCTGGCCGGGCGCGTGCCCTTCGAGGCCAACAGCACCGCCGCCATCCTGACCGCGATCCTGACCAAGCCCGCGCCGGACCTGCACCGCCTGCGGCCCGATACGCCGCCCGGCCTGCTGCAACTGATCTACTCCATGCTGGAGAAAGACCGCGACCGGCGTATCGCCAGCGTGCGGCTGGTCGGGGCCGAACTGGAAGCCCTGATGCGCGGGCTGGACACCCCGATGCGCGAGCAACTCGCCGCGCACACCCCGCCGGGCGAGCGTTCGCGGTTCGCCACCCCCTCCGACCAGGGTGCGGACGACGTCCCGGCCATGGCCGGCAGCCCGGACGGGCAAACGCACGGCCTGAGCGTCTATCCCTCGGCCCCACCTGCCCCACCACCGCCATCCCCTGCCCAACTCCCGCCAACCCCCGGCACCGGCGAAACCATCATCGACACCTCCGGCATGTGGAAGTGGATCGCGGTGATGGTCTCGATTGTGGTGCTGGCCTGTTCCGGGGTGATGGTGGTCGGCATCCTGTTCGGCAATTTTGGCCAGGGCGAGGAGGAAACCGACGGTGGGGCCTTCGCGCCGCAGGTCGTCGAGCCGGTCGGGCCGGACGAGTACATGGTGTTGATCGCCGACCTGGAACCCATCGACACCGGCGAACGCGACATCAGCCGCTACATCGCCGAAGACCTGACCGACCGGCTGACCGAGGATATCGCGTATTCCAACGTGCGCGTGCGGCGTGTGCCACAGGTGATCACCACCTCCGACGAGGCGCAGGCCGTCGCCGCGCGCAACGACGCCACCGTCGTGATCTGGGGCCATTACACCGCCGAGGCGGTGACGCTCGAGCTGCGTGTCGGGACGATGACCGCCTTCCCACAGATGCAGATGGGCGCGGAGATCATCGCGCGCACAGCCAACGTGCGGCTGCAGATGACCGACCCGCAGACGCAGTCCGTCGCGCCGGAGGTGGCGAGCGTGATGGCGATCCTGCACGCCGCCAACAGCAGCGCCTTCGAGTTCATGCGCATGATGGCCATTCTCGACACGCTGGACGTCGAGCCGGTCAGCATCCAGGGCAGCGACGTGGCCGCGCATGTGCACCGCTATTTCGTGCGGCTGCACGACGACCCGCAGGGCGCGCTGGACGCCATCGAGCAGGCCATCGAAAACGACCCGCAAAACCCGTTCGTCTACGTGCTGGAGGGGCTGGTGTGGGCGCACCTGGACCAGCCCGAACAGGTCGCGCAGAAGGCCGAAACCGCCGCGCGCGCGGCCACCCAGCTCGACCAGAATCTGTCCAGTTGGTCGATCCCACAGTACATGCTGGCCGCCGGCACGCCGTCCATCGAGCAGGCCATCGGCTACTACACCACCATCATCGCGATGCGGCCCGACGACTGGTTCGCGCTGTTCTTCCGGGGCGCGGTCTACTACGAACTACAACAGTACGCGCAGGCCCAGGCCGACATCCAGGCCGCCATCGCGCTGGAACCGAACGCCAACTTCCCGTATGTGTACGCCGCGCTGCTCGCGCTGCGCGAGGGGCGCATCGACGACGCCGGCGCGCACATCAACGCCATGCTGACCCAGTTCCCCGACCCGGCCTACATGAACCGCCTGATCCACGCCACGCTCGGCGAGGGCGTGCTCAGCAACTACGGCAACGTCCTGTCGGCGTTCACCAACCTGGTGCTGCGCGACTACGAAGCCGTGATCGAAGACACCACGCGCAGCCTGCAGCTTAACCATGCCTCGATTGACCTGGCCTGGATGCGCGGCATGGCCTACTGTGCCCAGCGCACCTACGAGGCCGCCGAGAGCGACTACACGCGCGCGATTGAGCACGACCCGGACTTCCTGCTGGCCTACCTGCTGCGTGCCGATGTGCGCCGCCGGCAGTACAACTACGCGGGCGCAGACGACGACTTTGCCGTGATCCGGGGCAGCGACCAGGGCGACGCATTCCAGCCCATGATCCGCGCCATCCGCGCCGGCGATCTGGGCTGCGACAACTTCTTCACCGCGGCCAACCCGCTGCTGGCCCCGGCGGACGCGGGCGCGCCGGACGCGACCACGATCCCGCCCACCCCGGACGACCGCGCCACCGCGACGCCGGAACCGACCGCGCTGCCGGCGGCGCTGGCCGATATCGCGCCGGTCGGGCCGGACGAGTACATGGTGCTGGTCGCGGACTTGCAGCCGCGCGGTGACACCACCCGCGCCAACGTCTCCGACGTCGTGGCCGACGATCTCACCAACCGGTTGGAGCAGGACATCCCCTTCTCCAACCTCCGCGTGCGCCGCTATCCGGCGGTGATCGACTCCGACGACGAGGCACAGGCGATTGCCGAGGCGGTCGGCGCGCCGGTGGTCGTGTGGGGCAACTACGACGACGATGTGATCGAGCTGAACATCCAGCCTGGCGCGCTGGCGGACTTCCCGTACATGGCCTACTCGCGCGCGGAGCTGGCCGCCGTGACCAACGTGCGCGCGCACATCAGCGACATACGCGAGCAGTCAGCGGCGCGGCTGGTGCTCAACGTGCTGAACATGCTGGCCGCCGCCGAGGGGGACGAATTCGGCTTCCTGTATTCGATGGCCGAGATCGGCTACCTGGACGTGATCGACGCCGAACCGCAGGGCAGCAGCCTGGCCGCGACGATGCACCGCGCGCTGCTGGCCTACACCGCCGACACCGCGCAGGCCCTTGATCTCTTCGCGCAGGCGGTCGAGGCCAGCGCCCACCCCCTGGCGTTCTTCTACCGGGGCATGGCGCACCTGCGCAGCGGCGACCTGCGCGCGTTCGACATCGATATCGGCACCGCGCAGATTCGCGGGCCGGACAACTGGCTCAGCGGCCTGATGATGTCGCCCACCGCCTCCTTCGACGAGGCGCTGCGGCTCTACGACCAGGTGATCATCCTGCGCCCCGAGGACTGGTACCCGCACTTCCTGCGCGGGATCATGTACTACCAGTGGCAGGGCAACCTCGACGCGGCACGCGCCGACCTGGCGCAGTCCATCGCGCTCGACCCGCCGCTGCACCTGCCGCACCTGCCCGCCGTGTTGATCGCGCTGCGCGAGGGCCGCAGCGCGGATGCGCAGGCGTTGGTCGCTACCATCCGCGAGAAATATCCCGACGCACAAGCCACCAACCGCGCCATGCAGGCCGTATATGGCAACAGCCCGCACCACCGCCACATCGGCGCGTTTTTCGCGGCCAGCACCAACCTGGCGCTCAAGCAGTACACCGCCGTGCTCGAACAGACCGACACTGCCCTCATCCCGGATGGCGACGGCGCAGCGGACGATATCAGCCCCATCGGGATCGCCGACCTGCTGCTGGTGCGCGGACTGGCGCAGTGTAACCTGGGCGAAGACGCGGCAGCGGAAGCGTCCTACACGCGGGCGCTGGACCTGACGCCGGACTTCCCGCTGCTGCACATCCTGCGCGCCCAGGTCCGGCAGGCCCAGGGCGACGCCAGCGGCGCGGCTGCCGACTTCGCCGCCGCCCAGGAGCACACCCTGGGCACGGCCTTCGACGCCTGGCTGGCAGCGGCCCAGGCCGGCGAGTGGGACTGCCAGAATCTATTGGACTGAAGCGCGTTAACCGGCACAGTGAACAGGACATAACCACGATGAGTGAACACACGAGCAGCGATATCAGCGACCTGACGTTTGAAGACGCTTATGCCCGCTTAGAAGAGATCGTCGCGCAGCTCGAATCCGGCGACCTGACGCTCGACGAGACAGTCACGCTCTACGAGCAGGGGCAGCAGCTCGCACAGCACTGCGGCGACCTGCTGGATTCCGCCGAGCTGCGCGTGCAGCAGTTGGACCCCGACGGGACCACCGGCCCCCTGGCCTAGCGCCGCAGCCGCTGCCGCACCATACACGGGCCGGGTTCCAGCAGGTCGCCGCTGTTGTCGTGATGCTTGCGGTACCTGGCTTACTGCTGGCTCACGTACAAGATCATCCCGGACGTGCCCACCAGCCAGACCTCGCCGCCCGGCAGCACCGATGCGCCCAGCAGCGTCGCGAACGTCCCGCTGTCGATGGGCATCCAGGTCTGCCCGCCGTCTGGCGTCAGCATCAGCAGCCCGCCATCCCCGGCCAGCCAGCCGGTCTGCGCGTCGCCAAACGCGATAGTGTGGACATCGCCCGGCAGTTCGACCGGGGCCGGAGGCCAGGTCTGGCCGCCGTCGGTGGTGTGGAACAATCCCTCACCGCCGATCCAGCCGTTGAGTGGATCGGTAAACGCGACGGTGAACGTCCGCAGCCGGCAGGGCGGGTAGTCGCACGTCAACTGCTGCGCGGACCACGTCGCGCCGCCGTCCGCCGTGTGCAGGACCTGCCCCAGGCCGCCCGCAATCCAGCCGTGCTGCGCATCGGCGAAAACCAGTTCGCCCTGCACCAGCGCGAACCCGATCGCCAGCATCCCCTCAACTCCGGTATCGACCCATTCCCACGCATCGCCGGAGGATGTGCCGCGCGCCAGAAAGACCGTCTGGTCCGGCGTGTGGCGCGTTGCCAGCGCCCAGATTGTGCCATCGGCCCGCGCGCACACGTCGAAGAACTCCACGTCCCAGTTGGTGATCAGGTCCACGCCCTGGTTGTGCCACGTCGCGCCGCCATCTGCCGTGTGCAGGATCGCGCCGGGCGCAGCGGGATCGCCGTACTTGTCCGACTTGCCCACCGCCCAGCCGGTCTGCGCATCCGCGAAAGTGACGGCGTCCAGCCGGTGCACAGAAAACAGGTGTTCGCCGGGCGGGTGTGTGTACTGCGTTTCCCAGGTTGCGCCGCCGTCCGCCGTGTGCAGGATCACCTGGCCCCACATGGACGGGCCATAGCTGCGCCGCCCGACGACCCAGCCGCGTTGTGCATCGACAAAATGCACGTCCTCGAAGCGATAGTGAACATTGATATACGCGGCGGTAAACAGCGACGTCTCGCCCAACCCCGGCGGAGGTGCCCAGGCGCGCGGGGTGCGCACCAGGATGTCGTGATCGCCGACCGCGACCAGTTGATCGCCGATCACACTGACGCCGTACAACCCCTCGTTGTCGTGTTTTTCCAGCATCAGCTTTTCCCAGGTTGCGCCGCCGTCCAGCGTGCGCCAGACCGGCGGTCCCCACGCGCTGATGTAATCCGCGCCGACGACATAACCGCGCTGCTGGTCCACGAAGTGCACATCCCACAGCGGCGCGAAGGCGCTGCCCGGCTCACCGCGCTGCCAGCTTGCGCCGCCGTCCGCCGTATAGAACACGAAGCCCCCTTCCAGGCCGCTGTTGCCGGGGAAGCTGGCAACCCAGCCGTGCTGCGCGTCAATGAAATCCACGCCGGTGAACACGATCGGATCGGCGGTGGTGTACTGTTCCTGCCACGTCGCGCCGCCGTCGGTGGTGTGGTAGATCGCGCCGCGATGCTCGGGCCGGTAGCTGTCGCCGCCGGCGTGCTTGATGCCGACTGCCCACCCGGTCTGGGCATCGACGAAATCCACGCGGTTGAGCAAGCTGGCTCCCTCCGGCAGGGCTTGCTGCGTCCAGGACTGGCCCCCGTCTGCCGTATGCCAGATCGTGCCTACCCACTCGAGTGGCTCGCCGGACCAGTCGTCGATCTGCGTGGTCTGGATGCTGGTCGCCCAGCCGTGCATGGCATCGGCGAATGCCACGCCGCGAAAATCGTCGCTGGTGGCGACCGGCTGTGCGGCCCACGTCGCGCCGCCGTCCGCTGTGTGCAGGATCGTGCCCGCCGATCCAACCGCCCAGCCGGTTTGTGGATCGACGAAATGCACGCCGCGCAGTTCGACAGCGGGCACGTCCGGGGCTGCATCCCACGTCGTGCCGCCGTCGGTGGTGGCGATGATCGTGCCGGTGACGCGGCGGGCGGCCTGGTCCCAATGCGGCACGCCAACCGCCCACCCACGTTCCGGCGTGATGAACTGCACATCGCGCAGCGTGTAGGATGTTTCGCCGAACTGCCGCACCACAACGGGATCAGCCTGTAGAACAACCGGGCTGGCCCCTAACAGTGCCAGCGCCAGGATCACTAAAATAGCAGCCTTCATCGGATACTCCCCATCATCTGACGATTCGATAACAGGCAGTATATACCTTTTTGTATTTACGGAAAACTTACCGCCGCAACCGCTGCCGCACCAGGCGCGGGACCATTTCGGCCTCGTCGATGTCGAGCAGCAGCGCCGCGCCCCAGAACACCGCCGCGCCCAGCGCCAGCGCCCCAACGACCTGCACCAGCACGGCCAGCCCCGGCAGCAGCCACAGGAACCCGCTCAGCGCCAGCGCCATCAGCCCGGACGCGAACAGCGTGCGCGCCGCCCCGCCCAAGACCTGTCGCTCGTTGAGGCCGCCGGTACGCCGCCGCAGGATGGCCCACAGCGCCGCGCTTTCGAGCGTGGTGGCGACCGTCATCGCCAGCGCCAGCCCGCCGAACGGCCCGCGCTCGAAGTTGTCCGTCTCCGGGTAGCCCATCAGGTGGATCAACGCCAGCGACAGCGCGATGTTGAACAGCATCGTCGCGGTGCCGATCTTGACCGGCGTCCAGGTGTCGTGCAGTGCGTAGAAGGCCCGCACCAGGATTTCCAGCACGGCGTGCGACGCCAGCCCCACACTGAACCACGCCAGCGCCCAGGCCGTGCCCGCCGTGTCGGTGCTGGTCCAGTCGCCGCGCTCGAACAGCAGCGCGACCATCGGCTCGCTGATCACGGCCAGCCCGATGCCCGCCGGAATCGAGAGGAACATCACGCTGCTGAGCGCCCTGGCCAGTGTGCGCCGGAAGTCGGCGGTGTCCTGCTGCGCGCTGAGCGTGCTCAGCGTGGGGAAGACCGCCGTCCCGATGCTCTGCCCCAGCACGCCCAGCACGGTGAACATCAGCGTAAACGACACCGCCAGCGCGGTGTTGCTGCCTTCCGCCATGCCGGAGGCCAGCGCCGTGTTCACCCAGAAGTTGATCTGCACCACGCCCAGCCCCATCACGCGCGGCCCCATCAGCAGCAGCACCTCCGACACGCCCGGCACGCGCAGCCCAAAGGCCGGACGGAAGCGGAAGTCCAGCCGCAGCAGGGCCGGCACCTGCACCAGCAGATGCAGCCCGGCTCCGATCACCGCACCCCATGCCAGCCCGTGCACGTTATCGCCGCGCGCCAGCACCAGCGCCCCGACGATCAGCCCGATGTTGTACATGCTGGGGGCCAACGCCGGGGCCAGGAAATGCTGGTGCGCGTTGAGCACGCCCATCAACAGGCCGCTGATCCCGAAGATGATCACGGTCAGCAGCATGATGCGCATCAACTCGACGCACAGCGCCTGCGTGGCCGGGGCGTCGTCCGGCAGCAGCAGCCGCTCGACGATTGGCTCCGCCAGCAGGAACGCGCCCAGTGCCAGCACACTCGCCGCCACGAACAGCAGCGTGATCACGCCGTTGGCCAGCCGCCACGCGCCGTCCTCGTCGCCACCGGCCAAAAAGCGCGTAAAGACCGGGATGAACGCCGAGCCGAGCGCGCCGCCCGCGATCAGCACGAACAGCGTTTCCGGCACGCGCTGCGCCGCCACGAAGGCGTCCAGCCGGGACCCCGCGCCAAACGTGGAGGAGATCGCGGCCTGGCGCACGATGCCCAGCACCCCGCTGAGCACGTAGGCCAGCATCACGACGCCGGCGGCGCGGGCGATCTGTCGCCCGGAGAGGGCGCGGGCGCTGCTGGCGGGCTGCGTTGGGGGCTGCGGGTTGGTCATGGTGTTGTTTGTCCTTGCTTCGGTTTGGCCGGGAATGATTGCCGGTGGTTTACCCCTCCCTAAAATCCCTCCCCGTGAACGGAGAGGGACTTTGGGCCCCGGTTTGTTTCCCCCTCTCCGCGCGCGGGGAGGGGGAAAACTAGCATAACGCCCTAATACCAGGTGCACAGTATACCAGGCATAGGGGGCTTTGGGGCAATATCTGCGCCGCGGTCACTCGTCTGTGCGCAGGTGGGCCGCGAAGCGCTGGTCGGCGGCCAGGATGCGGCGCAGCCCGTCCTCCAGGAAGACCTGCGGCGCGTAGCCCAGCAGCTCGCGCGCCAGCGTGAGGTCGGCGCACATGCGCGACGCACCGGCGTTCTGCCCGGCCACGTACAGCGGGTGCGGCTCCTCACCGGTGACCATGCCGACCAGCCGGACCAGGTCGTTGATGCTGGTCTCGACGCCGCTGCCGACGTTGATCACGCGCTGGTCGACATCGGGCGCGGTGGCGGCACGCACCAGCGCCGCGACCACG
>DAOTUD010000055.1:0-7278 GCA_034437275.1 Anaerolineae bacterium | reverse complement strand
GGGGGTTATGCTAGATATCCTGGCGCGTGTGTCGATGGTTTACCCCTCCCTAAATCCCTCCCCGTGAACGGAGAGGGACTTTGGGTCCCGGTTTGTTTCCCCCTCTCCGCGCGCGGGGAGGGAGCCAGGGGGAGGGGTAAAACTAGCATAACGCCCCATCTGCCATTTGTAAGCTATCCTAACCCCGCTGCCCCCCAACGCAACAAGGCCGCCCAGCGCTGGACGGCCTTGTGTGTTGTAGCGTTGTAACACGCCTAGAAGGGCATGAACGACGCCATGATCTCGTTAGCCGTGATGTTGAACTCGGTCAGCGCGCTTTCGACGTCGCCGCCGCTAACCAGCAGGTTCTGGTACGTGGCTTCGGCCTCGTCGCGGATTACGTCGTAGCTGGCGATCTGCGGCTCGACCTTGATCTCACCTTGCAGCATCCCCCAGGCAGCTTCGTACTGCGGGAAGTCCTCGAACATCGCGTCCATGTTCTGGGCAGTCGAGAAACGCACCGGGAAGTAGTTGCTGACTTCAGCCCAATTCGCCTGGTTTTGAGTCTCGGCGAACCAGCGGATGAACAACCAGGACGCCAGTTCCTTCTCCGGCGTGCTCTTGACGATGCTCACGCTCGCGCCGTAGATGTCGGCCACTGGCACGTCCTCGTACGGCAGGTAGGTGACGCTCCACTCGAACGGCTCATCGAAGGCTTCCTCGATGCCGGAGCGCACGTACGGCAGACCGGAGGTCGAGCCGACGTAGAACAGCGCCTTGCCGGCGGTGAAGTTGTTCTGATCGCCATACCGCTCGGCTACCAGTTCGGCACAGCCGTCGTTGTACAGGTCCACCATGAACTGGATGTAGTCGATGGTTTCCTGGCCATCATAGTTGAATTCGCCATCCATGAAGATGTCGCCGCCCAGCGAGTAGGTGCCGGCTGCGATGTTGGACGCATCGGTGCGGACGGTGTAGCCGATCGGGTCGTCGCCGTCATAGCCGCTCCAGCCCTGCTCGGTGAACATGCAGGCCATCTCGCCGAACTGCTCCCACGATGTGGGCGGGGCATCATAGCCCAGTTCTTCGAGCGCGGTCATGTTGAAGTACATCCCCTCAATCGAGCGGTTGGGCGGGAAGCCGATGCGGTGCTGGCCATCGGGGGTGTAGTCCTGGTTGAAGAAGCCAGGGATGAAGTCTGCCTTCTCAGTCGCATTCAGGCCCCACGTCTCATCGGTGACATAAATGTCCATGTCTTCCGTCAGCCCGCCGGCCAGGTAGTAGGCCGCCGACTGGTTCTGGTACGCCACCACGATGTTCGGCACGTCGCCAGTCGGAATGCCCGCGATCATCTTGTTGTAGATGTCGCCATAGCCACCCTGGTTCGAGGCTTCGACCATGATGCCCCAGGGGTTGTTCGCGTTAAATTCTTCTACCAACGGAATCAAAAATTCTTCACGAGCGCCACCATGCTGGTGCCACCAGGTGATGGTCACGTCGCTCGGATCGACGCCGGCCAGCGGACCTTCTTCAGCCGGTTCCGGCCCCAGATCAAATGTGCTACGCATATCATCCTGGGCGGTTGTTTCGCTGACAACGAATAGCGGCAGAGCAAGCGCCACTACCAATGCCAAAGTCGCGAGAACACCTAACTTACGCATGTTTGGTTCCTCCTATATATGAATTAAAGTTATTCGTGAGGGATGGCTCGTCCTCACTACAAATGGAGATTGTAACGCGACCGGGGGAAACAGCGTGTAAAAGTGAGATTAAGCGAAGGCTTAAAGCAAGTAAAATTTATTTTGCTTAATCCGGATACGCGCACTAAACCCCGACTCATCACACTATTTTAAGTGTATCGGTTTCGGGGAATTTGGGCAATTTTTCTAACGCTTCACAGACGTTTGGTTGTGCCGCTGGATAAGTCAATATATGATAACCACGAGCGTGTTTGTACGTTTTGAGGGATGGAGTACTCGTGACCGACGAAAACACAGTGAACTATCCGGACCTGTTGGGCGCGATCACAGGCGGGGCGCGGCTTAACAGCGACGTGATCCAGTGTGCGCTGGCCGTGCGTCCGGCCCAGGTCCATGCCGGCCAATTTTTCGACCTGGTGCTGGTGTTGCAAAACGCCGCCGATATTGACGTCGACGTGATCGTCACCCCAGATTTGCCGGCGCGCGATGCGGCCAAGCACAAAAACCGCTTTTCCACCCACACCAAGCGGATTCGCATCGGGCTGCAAGCCGCCGAGGTCGGTTTCCTGACGATGCCGCTCGGCTCGTCGCCCAAGACGGCCCCCGCCCCCGGTTACACGCTGGGCGCGAAGCTCGACATCAAGCGCATGGGCAAACGTTCACAGCGCATTCGCGCGGCCAAGGGCGGCGGCGCATTTGTGTTCGACGAGCTGCCGCCCGACGCCCAAGACCACATCGAACGCCTGCGCGCGCTCTCCTTTGCCACCGCGAACAGCGGCAAACGGCACTACGTCCAGGCCCCCTTCGAGGTGCTGCCGCCGGCCCTGGCCCGCCTGAAGAAAAACCTGGAACCGGAATGGGTTAGCCTGTGGACCATGCGCGACTACCGGGACGATTATGTCATCGCCGACAAGGTGTGGGACCAGGTGCAGACCGTGCTGCCCCAGTTGCAGCGTGATAACGTCTTTATGCCGCTGCTCAAATCCACCCAGGAGCACTTCGCGGCGTGCGGCTACAAGCTGCACCCGCCTGAGGCGATCTTCATCACCAAGCTGCTGACGCTGCTGCTGGAGATGGGCATCACCAAGCCGACCCCGGACGATCCCAAACCGGCCTGGCCGCGCTGGTTTACCACCTTGTGCCGGGCGCTGGTGCGCGATCCGAACCTGGCCAACCAGGTGCCGCTGCTGGCGGCCCGTCCGTTGTACGCCGATCTGGTATACGACGCGATTATGTACGCCTTCACGATGGTGAGCACCGTCGCCGACGAGGAGTTCGGCGACGACGAGGAAGCCAGCCACTATGCAGACAGTATCGTCGATACGCTGGTCGAACAGCAGCGCCTGGATTTTGCGCGGACCTACTTCCCGATGGTCCTGGGCGGCCTGATCGCCAATACCCGGGTGACCATGCCGCGCGAGCAGGTGCGCGAGACGGTGTTCGTGCTGTCCAAAGCGCTGGACCAGCGCCAGAGCGAGCGCAACGCGGATAATGCGTTTATCTTCGATCTGACCACGCGGCTGATCGAGCGCGCGCTGGATGCCAGCTAGCAGGAAAAGGATCGAGAATGTATCCCGACGTACTGGGCATGGTGGCCGAGGAACGGCTGACTATCGCGGACGTGATGCAGTGTGCGGTGGGCGTTTTTCCCACGGCGACGGCAGTCGGCCAGCCGGTCGAAGTGCTGCTGCTGCTCCAAAACCTGACCAACCAGCCGGTGCAGGGGCACCTGGCGATCCGCACGCCGACCAAAAACAGCGAGGGGCACTTGATCAGCATGTTTACGCCCAAACCGCGCATGCCCTTCACGCTGCCCGCCGGGGAGTGTGGGCTGCTGCATCTGCCGGTGACGCCCCAACTCCCGACGCCCGCCGGCAGCGGCTACCCGGTGCGGGTGCAGGTCAGCGCCGCGCCGCCCGAGGCGTTCGAGCCGGTGCGTCCGCCGGTCGGTGGCGCACCGCCGAACATGCTGTCGGTGTCGCCGTTCCGGATCGCGGTGCTGCGCGATATTGCCTTCACCGCGCAGGAACGCGCCCCCGGCCAGATGACGGTCGCGTTTGATGTGCTGCCGGGCCGCTTCCCGCCCCAGGCCGACGAACCCATGCCGCGCTATGAAGCGCTGTGGACGGTGCAGGACATGGCGCAAGAGCAGCAGCGCGCCCAGGCCATGGCCGGGGAAGCTCTGCGCTTTACGCACAACCTGCTGCGCAACAGCTTGCTGGCGGCGCTGGAGGACCGCACGCGCAGCGTGTTCGGCGATGCGGGCGTCCCCCTTCATCCGGGCGAGATCACCGTGATCAGCAAGCTGCTGGCCTACACCATGCAGGAAGGGCTGGAACTGGAAGAAGGTATGTCGCTGGTCGAGTCGCACTGGTTCCGCCGCCTGTGCACCCTGATGGCCGCGGACGCCGAGGTCGTGAACAATCTCAGCCGCCTGGTGCAGTTGGTCTACAGCGCGGTCGTGCAGGATGCGGTGCTGCTGGCATTCCGCAGCGTGGAACACAGCATCGATGTCGATTTTGGCGAGGGCCAGGAGCGCATGCAGTACGCCGCAAAAATCGTCGCCGCGCTCGAAGGCCGGATTCCCACCAGCCTGGAGCATGCGTATGTGCCGCTGGTGATGGGCGGCACGCTGCTGATCCCCCAGGTGTTGGCGGCGACCGAAAACCCCTGGCGCAGCCTGGATGCGCTGGTCGAAGCGCGGCAAGGGCGCACCAACCTGGCCGGGGGATCGTTGAACGAAGTATTCGAACTGCTCGACCAATTGATCGCCAAAACGGAGCAATTGCTGCGCGAGATGCGCATCCCGCGCGATGAGTAAGCCGGCAGGCGGCCAGGCGCACACCCGTTCCAACGCGAATCTGATAGCCCGCGCCGGGTTTTCGGTGTAAACTTTAACATGACTCAGAATGTAGAGGGAATACACGAATTATGATGCGATTTGACCGATTCACCGAGCGCGCGCAAGATGCCGCCGTCCGCGCCTACGAAATCTTGCAGCGCTACGGTCACAATCAAGTTGACACCGAGCACATGCTCCTGGCCTTGCTGGAGCAGCCGGGCGGCGTCATCCCGCAGATGCTGGAAAAGATGAACGTCGACCAGGATGCTATCCGCGAGCACCTGGACGAAGTGCTAAAAGCCAGTCCGAAGGCCGCGATCTATGGCGGCGGCGCGGGGCAGGTGTTCATCACGCCGCGTGTGAAGCGCGTCGTCGATGTCGCCAACGAGGAAGCCAACCGGCTTAAGGACGACTACATCAGCACCGAGCATCTCTTCCTGGCGATCCTCAGCGAACGGCGGACCGCCGTCGCCCGGATTCTGGCCGAGGCCAACGTCACCAAAGAGCGTGTCCAGGACGTGATCAAGGATATTCGCGGCGGGCAGCGCGTGACCGACCCGCAGGCCGAAACCCGCTACCGCACGCTGGAAAAGTACAGCCACGACCTGACGCGCATGGCCACCGAAGGCAAGCTCGACCCGGTGATCGGACGCGACGAGGAAATCCTGCGCGTGATCCAGATCCTGAGCCGCCGCACCAAGAACAACCCGGTGCTAATCGGCGATGCCGGAGTCGGCAAGACGGCCATCGTCGAGGGGCTGGCCCAGAAGATCGCCGGTAACGACGTGCCCGAAATCCTGATGGGCAAGCGCGTCGTCAGCCTGGACCTGGGCGGCATGATCGCCGGCAGCCGCTTTCGCGGCGAGTTCGAGGAGCGGCTCAAGGCCGCCATCGAGGAGATTCAACGCTCCGAAGGCGAGATCATCCTGTTCATCGACGAGCTGCACCAGGTCGTCGGGGCGGGGGCCGCGTCTGGGGCGCTGGACGCCAGCAATATGATGAAACCGGCGCTGGCACGCGGCGAATTGAACTGCATCGGGGCCACGACGCTGGATGAGTATCGCCAGCACATCGAGCGTGACTCGGCGCTCGACCGCCGCTTTGCGCCGGTGTTCGTCGAGGAGCCGTCCGTCGAGGAAACCATCGACATGCTGCACGGGCTGCGCGACCGTTATGAGGCGCACCACAAAGTCACCTATTCCGACCAGGCGTTGATCGCAGCCGCACGCTTCAGCCATCGCTACGTGACCGAGCGCAAGCTGCCCGACAAGGCCATCGACCTGATGGACGAGGCCGCCTCCAAGCTGCGCGTGGCGCTGTACTCCATGCCGGACGAACTGAAAGTCATGAAGCAGGAACTCGACAAGCTGGCGGCAGAAGAGGAAGAAGCCAGTCTGGTCCGTGACTACGAGCGCGCGGCCACCATCAAAACCGAACGGCTCCAGCTCGAAGCGGATTATGCCGCCGAGCGCGAACACTGGCAGCAAGAGCACACGCTCGACGAGGTCGTCGACGAGGACGATATCGCGGCGGTGGTCGCCCAGTGGACCGGCATCCCGGTCAGCCAGATGATGGAAACCGAGGCCGAGAAGCTGCTGCGCATGGAAGACATGCTGCACGAGCGGATCGTGGGGCAGAAGCAGGCTGTCGCGGCCATCGCGGACGCCATCCGCCGGGCGCGCAGCGGTCTGAAGGACCCGCGCCGCCCGATCGGATCGTTCATCTTCCTGGGGAGCAGCGGCATTGGCAAGACCGAGCTGGCGAAAGCGCTGGCGGAGTTCATGTTCGACGACGAGGACGCGCTGCTGCGCATCGACATGAGCGAATACCGCGAGCAGCACACCGTCAGCCGCCTGTTTGGCGCGCCGCCCGGCTACGTGGGCTATGAGGAAGGCGGGCAGCTTACCGAAGCTGTGCGCCGCCGTCCCTACCGCGTGATCCTGTTCGACGAGATCGAAAAGGCACACCCGGAAGTGTGGAACGCGCTGATGCAGATTCTCGAAGATGGCCGCATGACGGACGGCCAGGGCCGCACGGTGGACTTCCGCAATGCCGTCATCATCATGACCAGCAACCTCGGCACCGAGTTTGCGCGGCGTGGTGGGGCGTTGGGCTTCGTGCCCAGCGGCGACCCGGAACTGGTCGCCGACCACAAGAAGATCGAAGAGGCGATGCGCCAGACGTTCCGACCCGAGTTCCTCAACCGTATCGACGAGATCATCATCTTCGAGCCGCTGACGATTGAGGAAGTCGAGGAGATCGTCGACCTGCAAATGAAGGACATCGCCGACCGGCTGGCCGAGCAAGGGCTGTACGTGGCGATGACCGACGAAGCCCGCTACCGGATGGCCGAGATCGGCTTCGACCCCGAATTTGGGGCGCGTCCGCTGCGCCGCGCGCTGCAACGCTACGTCGAAAGCCCGCTGAGTGTGCGCCTGTTGAAGGGCGACTTCAAGCAGGGCGACCTGGTCGAGGTGTTCGTCAACGAGGACAGCGACGCTGACAGCCCGATCGACTTCCACCGCATCGAAGGCGGCGGCCCGCTGCCGGAGGTGACGAACGTCGCCGAAGATGTCGAGGAGACGGCTGACGCCGAGTAACGGCCCAGCGATACGCTGGCAGACAGCACGACATCCCGTGTGAGACGCACTCCCGCACGGGATGTTTTTGGTTGGCTGCGGGCTGCCCTAGTACACGTTGGCGGAAATATATGCCCACCGGTTGGCATATATTTCCGCCAACGTGTACTAGGGCAGC
>DAOTUD010000054.1:0-8647 GCA_034437275.1 Anaerolineae bacterium | reverse complement strand
CCAGCGAGACGCCGATCGTGCCGTACACCGCCCACGTCTGCCGGTCCCAGGCGGCCCAGGCCCGTCGAGCACGCGACGAACGCGGCGCGGTGGGGGCAGACTCCAACGGGCGGATCGGCGGCAGCGCGTCCGGGGCGGAGTCGGCGGGCGGGGGTGCAGCCGCGGCGGCTGGCGCTGCGAACGGGTCCGCGAGGGGGTCCTCGGCCAGCAGTTCGTCGAGGTCGTCAAAGTCGGCGGGGTCTTCATCCTCGGCAGGGACCGGCTCATCGGCCAGCAGCGCGTCCAACTCATCCACCTCATCATCCACAGCAGGCACATCATCGTCTGCCGGTGGCGGCGGCTGGTCGTGATCCGCTGCGGGAAACGGGGCCGCCGCTTCGGACGGCGCACCGGGCGCTGCGAACGGATTCACCGGGGGCGGCATCGGGATCGCCACGTCCGGGTCGGGGGCTGGCCCTTGCGCGTCATCGACGGGCTGCTCCCCGTCGTCGTACAACCAGGCGTCCTCGTCGCTGACGGCTGGGGTGATCGGCAGGCGCAGCGCCGCATTGAGCGCATCGCTGAACTTCAGCGCGGACGGGTAGCGCTGGTCGGGCAGCTTGGCCAGCGACTTCGCCAGCACGCCGTACAACGCGACCGGCAGATCGGCGTTGTACTTGATCGGGTTGGGCGGCGGCGCGCTGATGTGCATCTTGATCAGGGCCAACGCGCTGTTGGCGCGGAACAGCGGCCTGCCGGTCAGCATCCGGTACACGACCACCCCCAGCGAATACACATCACTCGGACGGTCCAGCGGCTCGCCCCGGCACTGCTCCGGCGAGGCATACGCTGCCGTGCCGATAAACCCGCCCGACACCGTCAGCCGGGTGGTGGCGTCGTCGACATACGCCACGCCGAAATCGGCCAGGTACGGCTTGCCGCCGGCGTCGAACAGGATATTGCTGGGCTTGATGTCGCGGTGAATGATGCCGCGCGCATGGGCGTAATCCAGCGCGCTGGCGATCTGCCGGATGATCTGGGCGGCCTGCGCGAAGGGCAGCGGCCTGTCGGTCAGCAGATCGTCCAGCGACTGCCCGTCGAGCAATGTCATCGCCAGATAGAGCACGTCACCATCGCGGCCAAAGTCGAACACCGGCAGAATGTGCGGGTGATGCAGGCTGAGCAGCGTACGGACCTCGCGCACAAAGCGTTTTTGGGCGATGGCCTCGTTGGCCTGCACCAGCGACACGACCTTGAGCGCGCACTCGACCTGCTGCGCGGGGTGGTAGGCGCGGTAGACGGTCGCCATTCCCCCGGCCCCGAGCTTCTCGCGGATGATGTAAGGGCCAATCGTTTCCGGCAGAGGGCCTGTTCTTCCTGAAGACATGACGAAATCTCCACGTGTGTGTGTTGGCTTTGAGGGGGCAATCCGCATCCTCGCGCTTGCCCCGTACAGGACTGTGTAGATTAGTCGTCGTTGGAGTCCGACTCATCCGCTTTGGGCGCGGCGTGGTCGTCAGCGTCGCCGGCACGGGGCACACCGCCCCCAGTGATCCGGTTGCGCAGCCCGAGCAGCCCCTTCATGACGCGCTGGCGCGCGTTGGGGTTTTCGATGTAGTCCAGCCCCACCTCGTAGGTGGCGGCGGCCTTCATCAACTGGCCGCTGCGGAACTGGAGATCGGCAATCGCCATCACCGTCTGGCCGTAGTTTTCCTCGTCGTCAAGTTCGAGGAAGATGGCCGACGCCTCGCGGTAATTGGTGATGGCCTGCTCGCTGTTGCCGCTCTTGGCGTAGACGCGCGCCATGTTGCCCAACACCTGGGCCAGCCGGTGTTGGTCGTCCATCTGCTCGAAGACCGCGCGCGCCATGTTCATCTGTTCCAGGGCTTCGTCGCGTTCGCCCAGGGCATGCAGCGCCAGCCCCAGGTTGACCTGCATCTCGGCGGCCATATCGGCGGTCCCGTCGTCCTCATAGGCGGCTGCCGCCTGGCGAAAGGTCTCGACGGCCTGCTCGTAGTCGCGCTGCATGTAATATTGGACGCCCTGGTCTTTCAGTTCGTCAGCCGTTGGCATGGAATAACTCCTTCAGGTATACATGAGTCCTTCTGCCAAATTGTACCCCAAAACCGCCATCAGTTCTGCCGAACTTGCTTGGGTGCCGGCGCAGGCTGCCGCCCCCACTGTAGATCGTGGTTGCGGACAAAGCGGCTAACCGGCACAAACACCAGCGCGAAGACCACCGCCGCATAGGCAATCCCGGCCAGCGCGTCGATCACGTAGTGATGGCCCAGGTACACGATGGCGAAGATCACCGTCGTCGGCAGCAGCAGCACCGGCAGGCCCTTCTTGCGCCAGGTGGCGATAGCAACCATCGCGATATAGGTCGGGTAGCCTGTGTGCAGCGAGGGCATCGCCGCGACGGGGTTCGGGCCGGATTCGACGGCGGACTCCGGCACCACGAAATGCGCCAGGGTCGCGGGCTGGTCCGGCAGATAGCCGTTGAGCGTCGCCCACCAGGGCGGGGCCGCCGGGAACAGCAGATAGGTGGCAAAGGCCGCGTAGGACAACATCACCAGGCCGATCGCATACGCCCAGTAGCGCGGGCGCTGGCCCTGGTGCCACAGGATCACGGCCAGCAGCACCGGCGCGAAAAAGTGCGACACATACAGCACATTCGTCACCACATCCAGCACCGGGGTATAGAACTGGCCCCACAGATGCTGCTGGAGATAGTGGCTGGGTATTGTGCCGCCAAACAGCGACTTCTCCCACTCGATCAGGTTGGTGATGTTGACATCGGACGGGGAGAGATTATCGGCAAAGCCGCGCAGGCTCTCGTAGCTGATAATCAGAATCACGAACGGTGAAAAGTCGATCAGGAACCCCCGGTTGCGAGCATTCCACATGAAGACCGCCACAAACGCGACCAAAATGTACTCTGTAGAGGGCAGTTCACCAAAGAACACCCGCAAGCCGACCAAAATGCCGATCACAGCCGATACTTGCCAGATCATAAGCTTTTTGGCGACGCTGTGCAGCGTTCCCCAGGTTAAACGTAGTTTAGCCACAGTTCACATTACCCCCAACACAACAGCGGATTGGTTAAATCTTATTCAAATATAGGGCTTTGTCAAGGTTAATACCCAACAAACGAAGGGCAACCGTCGGGTTGCCCTCCCTCATAGCCAGCCGAATTAATAGAATTTTTATTTTCGACGGAAGACGCGCATCTCCCCGAAGCGCCGGTCTTCGATATAGCCTTCGAGCAGGATCGCCTCGAACTCCTCAGGCGTCATGTGCTGCTCTGGCGGGTCCTGGGCCCACACGACCATGGCCGGCTCGCGCTCGCGGATGTTGAAGATGATCTCGTTGAAGATGCGCGTGGAGTTAGCGACCTCGTACCAGAACATCTGGACCGGCTCGCCGCGCCGGTTGGCCAGATAGTACAGCTCGGCCTGGGTAAAAGCGACGTAGATCGTGTCGTACTCGGTCGTCTGCGACTCGATATACTCCGCCAGCTCCGGGGACAGCGGCTCGTAGCGCCCCTTGTCATAAACCTGCCAGTCGGTCTGCATGTTGGAAAACAACCAGGGCGGCAGCTCCCACATGATGAACATCGCCACCCCAACCGCCACCAGCCCGCGCCAGAAGCGCTCCCAGGGGACCTGCGCCAGCCCGGCCAGCCCCGGCCCGCTGAGGAACGCCACCGTCGGGACAAGCTGGTAGTAGTAGTGCAGCCAGGGGCCGCCGCCCATCGCGATCCCGCCCAACGCCGACAGCATCCACAGGCCGCCAAACCAGCGTTTGCGCCCGCGCAGCGTCAGCAGGGCCACCAGCGACAGCACGCCCGGCACCATCCAGGCGCGCAGCGAGCGCAGCCCCAGCACAGTGATGCTGGCGATGTGATACAGCAGATTTTTGCCCAAAAACGAGTTGGTCAGGAAGGTATGCTCGACGAACGAATTCCAGAAATGGTCCCAGCCGATGATCAGCCCGTGCATCGCGCTCAGGACCGGGCCAATCGCAAAGCCGGCCATCACCCACAGCGCCGCGCGCCACCCGCCGCGCACCATCCACACCCAGGCCAGCGCCAGCAGCAGCCCCGACATGCCGATCTGCTTGACGAGCATGGCGATACCGGCGGCAAACCCGGCCCAGAACCAGCGCTTGTGCCAGGTGAGATGCGCAGACAGGATCAGCGGAAACATGGTAAACAGTTCGAGATTGGCGCTAAAGCCCTCGACGTGCGGGGCCGCGCTGACGACGGCAAACATCCCGGCGGCGATCCACGCATCCCGCCGCGAGAACACATCTTGCGTGATGAAAAACAGCGCGACCAGCGACAGCACATTATACAACGCACCGCCCAGCCGGATCGACTCCACGCTCGACCCCAGCCCCGTCAGGATCGCCTTGTAAATCAGGAAGACGACCGGCGTCCGGTTGAAGGGAATATCCTGATACAGTTGAAAATCGCTGGACCAAAACCGGGCCACATACGCATAGGACCCTTCGTCGGAACCTACCGGTATATCGAAAAACGGCACTCGCACTAACACCGACAGCACAGCCAACGCCAGCAAGCCCAGCATCAACCGGGAGTCCCACATGCCGGCTTGGGGCTGTCTATGATAACGATACGTCAGCGTTTTTGTCGTGATCATTTGGCAAACTTCTCCAAAATTGTTGAATGGCCGGATCAGTTAACCGTCAGCGTCCCGACAACCTGCCACTCCGCACCGTCGACAGCCGGCAGCACCGCCGTCGAACCGTCCGGGAGCAGGCGATAGAGTTTTACGCCAATGGTATACGTGCCTGGGGATAGGCTTTGGGGTAAGGCCAGGGGATGGCTAACAAAAACAAACTCGCCTGGAACCCAGCCGGAGGTTGGCGCAGCCCCACCGGCAGGTACGCCGTCATGCTGCACCAGCAGCCCCGCTGGGCCAAAGAGCGGAATCTCATCTTCATCTAGCAAAAAGACCGACACGGTGTAATCGCTTTCCGGCGTCTGTTCAACGCCCCACCACAGCAAGACATGCAAATCCTCGCCACGCGGTGCCGGATCGTACCAGGCGGCTTTGTGCAATATGATCCTATCACTTTGGGGCGAATCGTCAAGTTGGAATGTCCCAACCTCCCTCGCCAACGCAGCACGCCGGTCGTAGCGGTAGGCGTAAATCGGGTTGCCGTGATGATCATACGCACGCTCCGCCGTGCGGACGAACCCCTCGGCGGCCAGCAGATCGAACATGTCGCGCTTCTTGGCCGCGTCGCCCCAGTAGGCCAGCCACAACCCCGGCACGCCATCCAACGCGCGCTGTACCTGGGGGATGAAGTCGCCCTGATAGCGCTGGCGATAGTCGTACAGCGAGATCACCGCCGGGGCCGTGTCCTCGGCGGGCAGGCGGGTCATTGTAGCGTCAATGTCCGCGCCGGGCAGCGCCAGCAGCGTATGGTACCACAACGCGGCGTGCGCCCCCTCCACGTCGAGCAGCACGACCTCCGCCCCGCCGGGATAGTCCGCCGCGATATCGGCGGCCATCTCGCGCCAGGGCGGCTTGTCGAAGAAGGCACCGGTCGTGAACACACCGTTGACCGTGATCAGCGCCGCCAGGAACAGCGCCCCGAAGCGCTCGAACGCCGTCAGCCCGTAGCCCACCAGCAGCGCGATGGCGGGCATAATCACCGCGATGTTGCGGTCGGTGAGCAGCGGATAGCGGCTGTGCAGCGCCGCCGTCAGGATCACCGGCACGCCGAACCACAGCACGGGCAGCAGCGCTGCCGGGGTGCGGGTGCGGCGTGGGGCGTCGTGCATCGGGCCGGGCGTGCGCCACAATGGCCCGACCGCGCCCACCAGCGCCAGCAGCCCGAACAGCGCCACCGGCCTGCCAAACGACTCGGTGGCCAGGTATTCCAGCGTGTACCGGTCGAAGGGCAAGCCGTGAATGGTCAGTACCTCGCTGTCGACCGGGGTGTTTACGAACTGGTGCACCACGACGAACGTCCAGGGCACAAACGCCAGCGCCACCAGCGCATTGAGCGCCACGAAGTGCCGCCCGGCGGCCCGGTCGCGCAGTGTCAGTGCGGCGTGCAGCAGGATCGCCAGGTTGACCATGTAGCAGTAGTAATGCAGGTACAGCCCGAACACGCTCAGCGCGACGAACCCAAACGCCGTCCCGCGCGAACGGTCCTGCCGCCAGCGCACGTACAGATACGCGATCCCGATCATGGTGAAGAACACCATCGGGTAATCGCGCACCTCCTGGGTCAGCACGACCTGCTTGTCCATCAGCGTGAAGGCCAGCGCCGCCCCGACCCCGGCAGCCGGGCTGAACAGCGCCCGCCCCAGCCGGTAGATCAGCGCGATGCTGGCAATCGAAAACAGCACCGTGATCGCGCGCAGCGCCAGCACCGTGTTACCGGCCAGCGCATCCCACGCCCGCAGCAGCACGGAGTAGACCGGGCCGTGATGGTCGGCGACCATCGTCATCGTCAGGTCGCGCACGCTGTCGCCGCGCGCCAGCCACATCGACCAGCCCTCGTCTCCCCACATCCCCTGCGCGTTGAGGTCATGGATTCGGATGTAAGACGCCAGCAGCAAGATCGCCAGCATGGCGTAGAGTGTCCAACGGGGTTGTTGTTGTGTGTTCATAGCGGCGCGATTCTACCGCGTTCCGCGTGCAGATGGAAGAGTCAGTCTGTGACGGCACCTGCAACAGGCAGCGTGAAGAAGAAAAGACTACCTGCGCCGGGCCGCCCGGCGCTCTCCACGCCAACGTTGCCGCCCAGCTTGTGCACGATGCGCCGCACGATGGACAGCCCCAGCCCGTGCCCTTTGGCCTGCGACCCGTCCAGGCGGTTGAAGGGCGTGAACAGCCGGTCCTGCTGCGCCGGCGCGATGCCGTCGCCGTTATCGCGCACCCAGAAGCGCACCTGCCCATCGCCTCGATCGGCCCCCAGCTCGATGCGGGGCGGATCACCGCCGTATTTAATTGCGTTGCTGATGTAGTTGACCCACACTTCTTCGACCCAGGGCGCGTAGCCCAGCGCCAGGGGCCAGTCGTCCGGTACGTGCAGCGCGGCCTGGACCGCGTCGAGCCGGTTGGCCAGCCGGTCGCGCACTTCGGCAATCACGGCGGCCATGTCGAGCGGCTCGGGCTGGATGTCCTCCTGGCGCACGCGCGCCAGCAGCAGCAGTTCGTTGATGATGTGGCTGGCCTTCTGGCCCATGCGCTGCAAGCTGACCACCATCTCGCGGAGACCGGACAGGTCCTCGCGGTCCAGGCTGTCCTCGATGATCTCGCCGTAGCCCACGATGACCGCCAGCGGATTCTTGAGATCGTGGGCGACGGTGTAGGCGAAGGCGTTGAGTTCGGCGATCAGCTTTTCGCGCTCCTCGATCTCCTGCTGGAGCGCGTTGTTGCGCAGTTCGGCGATCTCGGCCTGGCGTTTGGCGGCCTCGACCTGGTGCATCACCTGCAAACTGCGCAGCCGCTGGTCGGTTTTTTCGTTGAACACAGCTTCCTTCGCCGCGTGGAACTGGCGGTAATGCTGCAAGGCCAGGGCCAACTCCCCGGCCTGTTCATAGGCATCGGCCAGCGCCTCGTGACTCTCGAAGATCAACTGCTTGGCCCCGATCCCCTCGGCCACGGCCAGCGCCTCCTGCAGGCGAGGGATGGCCTGCGCGGTGTGCCCCCGGCGCGTGTGGATGCGCCCGATTGCGGCCAGCGCCGCCGCGATGAACTGCTTGTAATCGTCCTCCTGGGCCAGCGCCAGCGCCTGCTCGAAGGTGGCCAACGCCTGGGCATAATCGCCCTGCGCCACGTAGATACGGCCAATGTGCAGCGAGATTTCGACCTCACCGCGCCGGTAGCCGATCTCATGAAACAGGGCCAGGCTGCGCTGGTCGTACTCCAACGCCTGCGCGTAGTCGTCCATCAACAGGTAGGCCCGGCTGATGCTGTCCAGCGTTTCGGCCTCGCCGGGCGTGTTGCCAGTCGCGCGGTGCATGTCCAGCGCCTTCGTCAACTGCGGCAGCGCATCGGGGAACTGCTCCAGGTGCAGGTACAGGTAGCCGATGTTGTTGAGCAGCGCCGCGCGCAAATTGCGATCCGATGAGTCTTCGCTCAGGCGCAGGCCATCGAGCGCGAGTTCGAGCGCCTGCGAATAGTTGCCGAGGAAAAAGTGAATCCCGGCCAGATGCACCAGGGTGCACGCCTGGCGATAGTCGTTGCCGGTCGCGCGGAACAACGCCAGCGCCTCCAGCGCCAGCGGCAGCGCGATCTGGTAGCTGGACTGTTCCCACTCCAGCACGGATGTGATCAACAGCGCGTACGCCTCGCCGTCACGATGCGGCGGATCACAGGCGGGTAGCAGCGCCTGCGCCTCTTCGCACAAAGTCCGTGCGCGCTGTGGCTCGCGGCGGCGAATCTTCCAGGCCAGATCGTTGAGCGCGTCGACTTTGTCGCGGGGGGTGGTCGCCGCTGCAACTGCGTCTTCATATGCTCGAATCTGCTCGTCCATCTTCAGCCCTTGATGTTTATCCTAATTGGGGGTTATGCTAGATATCCTGGCGCGTGTGTCGATGGTTTACCCCTCCCTAAATCCCTCCCCGTGAACGGAGAGGGACTTTGGGTCCTGGTTTGTTTCCCCCTCTCCGCGCGCGGGG
>DAOTUD010000053.1:0-8890 GCA_034437275.1 Anaerolineae bacterium | reverse complement strand
TGAAATAGGCTAAGGTCACACCGATCGGTTCGATGAATGATGGCGACCCAGCTATCGCGTTTGGCAAGCACGCCCAGAAAAATGATCCAGAGATAAGCCAAGCAAGCGGCCACCATCAGCCGTGCTAACCGTTGTGGGTCAGCCAGATGACTTTTGTTCAAGTGAAAGCCGCGCGATTTCTGGTCTGAGAAAAAGGTTTCGATACGAAAGCGTTTACGATACCAATCACAGGCTTCTTCGGCTAACTCAAGGTTAGTGACCAGATAAATCGGGGCGTCGTAGGCTGCATCCCACCACGCAATCGCCAATACCGGCCCGTAGGCGTGTTGAGTAAACTGCACATTCGGGATGCTTATACAACGGTCGGGTGTGATACCTAAGTCCTCAAAGCTGAACCAGAAACCTTCCTCGCACAGCTGGATATTCTTCGCTGTACGACAAACGTAGAACCAGCCCGCCGCGGCAAGCGCATGCTGCAAGTCGATACCATCGAACTCGCCATCGCCCAGAAAAATCACATCCGCCTCGTCCGGGATCACCGCTTGCACTTGCTCAACCAACATCAGATGCGTGTCTTCAGGTAAATGACCCTTGTTGCCCTCGACCACGAGCCACGCGACTGGCAAGGCTCGTTTGCGATACAGCACACTCACCATCAAGGTCATGCATCCGCGTCCGACTTCGCTGCCATCGATCGCCAACACCAACGTTCGCTCGGCCAAGACCGCCAACAAGTCGCGGGCAAAGGGCAGAAAATACACTTCCGTATCAATCCGTTCATTCTGCATCCAGCGCGCAAATCGTTTCACCCGACTCTCGCGTTTAGCCCCATCCGGCATTTTGCTGGCCACCTCCGGTAGACTCACTCGACGACTGCCTACAATCCCGCTGATTAACGCCGCCAAGGTGTTCATGTGCCGGGCTTGATTGCCTTTCACCGTTTTTGGATACAGTTGTTTCAATGCCGTTTTTATGGCACGATAGCGTCTGAGGTTGTCTCCCATGTTTCAACTCCTTATTCTTTGGTTGGAATAGGAGTCTAGATTATGCGGGGCAACCTCTCATTTCAAAAAGTGTCCGGTAGTGAAGAAACTATGAAAATGCGTCGTGCCACTTTTGGCGCGACCCCGCCGGATATACTCGTCATCCACTTCATGCTGGCCGTGATAGGGCAAGTCGGTGAAATCTGCGGCGCAGGGGCGCGCGCGCTTCAACAGGGTTTTGGGCAAACGCGCCACCAACATGGCATTCACCGTATTTTCCAATTCTGCCAACCGGGCATCATCCATCAGCAGCGCTTTTACTGCATTGCGCACCGTATTCGCGCTGGGCGTGCGCTCCAGCAGTCCGCACGCTGTTTCGACGGTCGTTTGTTGCACCGCTGCCGTGACCAACACGTCCCAGATATCACTGGCCTCATACGCACTGCTGCTCATGTCCAACTCAAAGTATTCTTGCAACACGTTGCTCATCAATTCGTACACGTCGTTCACGGTCAAGCGTTTCGTTGCGGTAGACTGATTACGGGACATTTGGGTTCTCCTTCCCGTTTTAGCAAACAAAAAGGTATCCCAATGTCCCCATTTTTCAAGCCACACCTGTCCGTTGCGGTCTACTGAATTTGGGACACTTACCATAGCGCGAAGGGGGGAGACTGCGCAGTATTGAATGTCACGATCCGCCCACGCAAAACGGCGGCAGGATGCGCCCGTTACAGACCACCCTGCCGCCGGAATGCGCGTATAGGGCGCGCTTAGTGCTGCTGCACCCAGGCTTCCTCGGCCTGGAGCGCGCGCATCGAGGACGGCATGATCGTGCGGTAGACGTCCGCCGGATCGCGGCGCATGCCGTCGACGGTCAGCAGGGCGTCGATGCTGATCCCGAACTGACGCGCGTTCTCCGCCAGGTACGGCTCGATCAGCGCCCAGTCCCGATCCGTGAAAGCCGCGAACGTGCCGCCGTTCAACTGGTCGGGCGTGACGTGCTGGTGCGGATCGCGCACGAAGATCGCCCCGCCCGACGCCAGCGAAAACAGGTTCCCGCCGGGATAGGGCGTGTCGAGGTCGGCCAGCTCGCCGTCATCGCCGAGCGCGATCCCGTTGAGGATCACGAAGCCGCCGTTGTTATGCGGATCGCCGGCCATGAACGACTCGGCCAGGTAGTCCAGGCAGGTGCCGTTGATCACCACACGCGGCTTACCGACCGCGTTGATCAGCGGACGCCCGGCGGCATTGCCCAGTACGTACGCTGCGCCGCCTTTGGCCCCGTACATGAACGTTTGCCCCACATCGCCATGCACCACCAGCGTGCCCGCCTTCATGATCTGCGCGAGTTGATCCTGGCCGCTGCCGTGCACCCGGATCGTCATGCCGTCGATCCCGGAGCCGAGATAATCCCCGGATGATCCGTACACGTCGATCACGAGGTCGCTGGTGTCGCTGCCGAAGCCGTTGCCGATGAAACGATGCCCGCGCGCGTGGATCACGATCACGTGCCGGAACCTGGCCTTGACCAGCCGCACGACCTCCAACGCGACGGAATCCGGCCCCTCCGGCGCGAAACTGCGCGCATCGATCACCACCGTCTGCTCGGGCCGGGCGGTCCCCTGCCAGGGCTGCGCGGCGCTGGAGAACGCATACCCGGCAGACGGCTCCGCGCGGATGACGTCCCACAGCCGGTCCAGTGCAGCATCAACCAGCGTCAGCAGGCTGCTGCGGCGCATATTCCCGGTCGGATAGTGCCGGTCCAGCAGCAGCGTCAGGACGTTGATGGCGCGCGTGCGTCCGGCGTCGGTGGTGGCGGTGCTTGCCAGCGTGTGCAGCCAGTCCTGCACAGCGTCGTAATCCCAGCCCGGCATCTGCTCCACCGCCGAGGCGAATAGCTCCCACGCCGTGCCTTCCGGAAGCTGCACCGGGGACGGCTGGTGGCCGTTGGGGCGATACGGTGGGCGGGCGGTGTCGCTCGTGATGTGGCGGCCAAACTTGTCGGTGCAGACCAGCCGCGCCGCGCCGTTCCCGTCCGGATAGGCGCTGAACATGAATGCGCCGCCGTCGGTGTGGCTGCCGCCGCGCGCGTTCCAGTAACGGTCCGCCCGGCTCCAAAAGCGCCCGTCTTCCGCCGCCAGCGAATCGAGCGCAGCATCGATGCCCTGCTTTTCCGACGCAGCGAAGCCAATCGCCGGGCCATCGTCGCCGGCCTGCTGCCATGCGAAGACCTGCGGGCGCAGCATCGACGTGTCGGTGATCCCGGTCAGGCGGTAGACCGGATCGTCGTTTTCCTGGTCGGACTGCGCGATCAGGAAAAACCACGGACCGTCCGGTGAGGCGTGCATGTGCGTGACTTGCAGCATGTCGTAGATGCGCTGCTTGTCGGGCGGCAGTATGGCGAAGTCGCGCTCGGTGGTGGGGGCCAGCGTCTCGATCACATATTCCAGCGGGTAGCCGTAGGTGCGGTAGAGCAGATCGAAGACCTGCACCGAGACTTCGGTATCCGTCAGGAACAGCGGGTAGATGTTGCGCTGCGCCAGGTATTCGCCGATTGATGCGTAGTTGGCGAAGTCGCCGTTGTGGACCAGCGCCTCGTTCAGCCCCACGAACGGGTGCGCCCCGCCGGGGTGCCACACGCGGCCTTTGGTCGGGTAGCGGTGGTGGCCGATCCACACGTGAGCGTGGACGTCCTCAAGCTGGTAGTAGCGCACCACATCATCGCCATAGCCGACCATCTTCACCACCAGCAGGTTTTTCCCGTGCGAGAGCATAAAGGCGCGCGTCTCGCCCTCCGAGGAATAGAACGCGGTGTTCAGCCGGAAGGAGTTCTGGTACACGATCTCGTCTTCGATCTGCCGCCATGTCAGGCCCGCGACGTCATGCTCGGATTTGAAGGTTTTGAAGACATCCGGCTTGACGCGCACGAAATACTGCACCACCGTCGGCGGCGACACGTTCAGCCCGTCCAGCGCGCGGGGGTCGTCCAGGTGCGGCGCGGCGCGGATGTGGTCGATCTCAAACGTGGGGGTGATGTGCTGCTGCTCGACCTCGTCCCGGCAGGTGGGATCGAGGTACGCCACCGCCAGCAGATAGTCATTTTCCAGCACCTCGCGCGAGACACCGAACTCCTCCGGCACCAGCCCGACCGCCGCCACGCCGCCGCCCTTGCCGTTGCCCCGGTTGCGCATTTGCGCCAGGGATTGCAGCAGGTGCCGCCCGGCGATCTGTTCGCTGCACGCGATGCCGATCACGCCGCAGCCACCCTCGGCGGCCTCGTTGCGCCCGGCGTGCAGGTCAAAATGGGCGGGGCGCAGGTCGCGCCGCGAGCGCAGGATGTTCTCTACCGTGTGTCGTTTGGTCATTGCGTTGGGCATGGTCGTGTCCTCAGTCCGTGTGGTAAACCAGCAGATCGGTGCGCCCGCGCAGGTCGCGGATGCTGTGCAGCCCCAGGCGGCGCAAAATGTCCTCAAGCTGGGTGTGGATGGCGCGATAATAGTTGCCGATACGGGCCGCGCCCCATTCCGGGTCGACCAACAGCGACAGTTCGGGGTCAGTGGTCGTCAGGCCGAACGGGCAGCCACGCCCGCGCTCGCAGTTCGAGCAGCGCGTACAACCCAACGCGACCAGGTCGCCGGTGCCGAGCACGCAGCCGTCCGCACCCAGCGCGACCGACTTGGCGATGTCGTAGGCGGTGCGCACCCCGCCGCTGGCCATCACCACCACCTCATCGCGGATGCCTTCGCTTTCCAGGTATTTGTGTACTTTGGGGATGGCGAACTCAATCGGCATGGCGATGTTCTTCTTGGCGATCTCCGGGGCCGCGCCCGTCCCGCCATACGAGCCGTCCAGGTGGATGATGTGCGCCCCGGCGTAGTAGCTGCCGACCGCGACCATGTCCACATCATGCGGCGTGGACACCTTGACCGAGATCAGCGCCTCCGGGTTGATCGTCTTGATCCAGTCGACATGTTTGCGGTGGTCCTCGACCGAATACACGGAATGGAACGGGAACGGCGAAAACAAGCTGACCCAGGGCACGCTCTCGCGCATCTCGGCGACCGAGGTCGTCGCTTTGTCGCCGAGCAGGTGCCCACCCAACCCCGGCTTGGCTCCCTGCGCGTATTTGAACTCCACAATCGGCGCGTAGCGGATCGTCTCCTCGCGCACACCGAACAGCCCGGTCGCCACCTGGGTGATGATGTGCTCCTTGTAGGGGACCAGCGCGGGCGGATAGCCACCTTCGCCGGTGCAGGTAAAGGTGTTCCAGTCCCGGGCCGCCAGCGCGCGGGCAAGCATCACCTGCTCGCTGATCGAGCCGAAGGACATGCCGCCACCGTAGATCGGCAGCGAAATGTCGATGGCGTGCCCATTGCCGCGCCGGTTCAACGGCAGCGCGAGATCAATCGCGGCGCTGTCCGGCGTCCAGTTGGCTTCCGGCAGGAACTTGAACCCCAGCCGGTCAAAGCCGCCGTCAGATCGCCCGACACGGTACTCCAGGCCGTTAGCGGGCACCTCGCCGGTGCCGGCCATGTGCCACGTGGACAGGATCAGGTCGTCCGTCCAGCGGTGATCGCCCAGCGCCGGCGGCGTGCCATATTGCAGGCGGGGCCACACCACGAAGCCGTTGTGCAGCGCGTGGACGTGTTTTTCAATTGCCTTTGGGTTGATTGCGTTGTTGTCTGTCATGTTATGCTCCACAGCCTTCGATACCGGCGAACGCTTCGCGTTCCAGGTTTGTCTGTACCAGCGCGCGGCCCATCTCGCCGCGCAGGCGGCGTACCTCGCGCAGACCCATCGCGCCCAGGATTTCCAGCAGTTGATCGCGCCAGGCGGCCATCATGTTTTGCAGCCGCGCCGCGCCCCACGCTGCCGTCAGTTTGGCGGGCAGGTGGCAGCCGTTGCCGTGCCGGTCGGTGACGTCGCCTTCAAAGCGTGCCTGCAGCGCGACCAGCACCGGCGTATCCAGCAGCACTGCATCCAGCCCGGCGATGATCGCCTTCGGGACGTGTTCTGCCGCCACGATGCCGCCGCTGCCCAGCAGCGTAACCTCGTCGCGCGTGCCGTCGTCGACAAATGTGTTGTGCGCCGCGCGGATCAGGTCGAACACAAAGTGCCCATCCGCCCCACGCCCGTGATAATCGGCGGCCAGGTGGAACACACGCACCCCGGCCCGCGCACAACCCAGCAGGTCATCGCCCGCCGCGAAGGGCGTGCGCAGCCCGACCTGTGCCTCGGGAAAGCGGGTTTGCAGCGCAGCGAACGTGTCTTCGTCCCAGCCATCCAGCATGATCAAGCGCGGTGGGGCGGGCAGTGCATCCAGACGGTCGACGTCCGCCGCGGTGACCAGCGGCGCGACGTGTGGCCCGTCCAGCTTGAGCCGCACTACCGCGTCCAGCGGCAGCACCGCCAGCGTTTGCAGTGACTCGGCGGCCCCGGCCAGCGCAGTATACAGCGTATCTGAGGCGACATGCTCGGGCGGAACGTCGAACAGGATCGGCACCGGCAGCGCCAGCGTATCCGGCAGGCTGCCCTGCGGCTGGCCCTCGGCGTCGAAGCTCAGGAAGCCGGGCTTCGCGCCGATATCGACCACCGTCGAGATGAATTCCCGCCCGTGAATGCCGTCGCGCGTGGGGCGCACGATCTCGGACATATCCGTCCACACGCCATCCCACCCGGTACCGCCGAACTTGCCCCGGTAGCCAGCCCCCTTCACGGGGATGCGCCCGGTTTCGGCCTCGTAGGCCACCGCGTCCACGTGCCGCGCGTCGAAGTAGGCATCGCCCAGGTTTTCGCGCGCCGGGTTGCGCTCGATGCGCACGAAGTCCGGGTGCTGGGTGGTGCAGCGCAGACAGCCCACACATTTCTTCTGGACCGGGGCCAGCCCCCCCACCGGCCTGCCAAACACGCCGTAGATGCAGGGGCGGCTGAGGATGACCTGCCGGTCTCCCCGGTACTGGATGGTCTCCTTGATCATGTATTTGATCAGCCCCAGCTTGTTGACCTTGACCTTGAAGCGCGTCGGCCAGGGGACGATATCGGGCACGCTGCGCGTTTCGATGTGATAGCGTTGGTAACTTGTGCGTGCAGAATGCATAGAGATTGCCTCATCATCTAATCCTACGAAAAAACAACAGGCGCACCATCGTTTGGCGCGCCTGTTATGTTTGAAACACAAACAAACACGCCATATCAAACTGGCGCGCCTGTTGGCTTACAGAATCACGCCCCTCCATGCCCCGATCGTCGATCACTATACGGCGCTGATCGACGGCCACCACGACGTGTTTTGTCAGCCGGTTGCCCGCGCTGGTTTGTCACGTCGCTTGTCAGGAGGGGGAAACGTGGGGCGTGGCATCCCCAGGAGGCATCCGCTGATCTATCGATTTTCCGCCAGTGGACATTCGTCACGCTGGTGTTAGCCCTGCACCGCTGCAGGGAACCTCCCACCTCGTCACCCGGATGAACGCTGATCACCAGTTCATCCGGGCCATGCGCTGTGTTTCCCATATATTGTATTTGACCCCCATTGTGTAATATATCCGGCGCGGATGGCAGGTTGATATTTGTGGAAAATAACCAAATCCACCACGCGCCCCCCGTGCGCTAAGTGCGCAGTTCGACCACGTCGCCGTCGTGCATGATGTGGTCGCGGCCCACCATCTGCCCGTCGTGCACGCCCTGCCCCCACAAGCGGGCGGACTTCAGGTTCTTGACGAAGTCCTGGTGCACCTTCGCCGCGAACTCCTCCAGCGTGCCGCCGCGCTTCATTACGAACGGCGAATCGAGGTTCGCGTCTTTGCCGGGCGGCTTGGAATACACGCGCACAATGTCCAGCTTGTCGTAGAAACGCTGTTTCAGGCGGTCCAGATTGCGCCCGGTCCTGGCCGAGACCGGCAGCAGCGGGCACACGGGCTCGCCGAGCAGTTCGCACAGCACGCTGAAATCCTCGACATGCTGCTCCTCGTCCACCTTGTTGACCAACACCAATACCGGTTTGCGGGTGATGCGATGTTCGTCCTCGAACGTTTCCTGCACGGTGTCCGGCACGATCCGGTGCTCGCGCAGCAGCGCCAGCGAGTCTTCGAGCTGCTCGATGGGGAACGCCTGCAAGTCGATCACCAGGCCGATCACGTCGGCACGCCGAATGAGCGCGTAAAGCTGGCGCTCCTCAAATTCCTGGCTCAAGGGCGGCGTGTCGATCAACTGAATCTGGATGTTTTCGTAGGGCATCATGCCCGGCTGTGGGAATTGCGTCGTGAACGGATATTCGGCCACGTCCGGCTCGGCGTTGGTCAATGCATCCACCAGCGCCGATTTGCCCGCGTTGGGTGCCCCCACCAGCACGATCTGTCCGGCCCCCTCCCGGTCGATCTGGTAGGGCGACACCTGCCGGCTGGTGCCCTTCTGCGACTGGGCCGCACTCTTGAGCTTGGAGAGCTTGCGGCGCAGGTCGGCGCGCAGCTTGTCCGTGCCTTTGTGCTTGGGGATGATGCTCAGCATCTCCTCAAGATACATCACTTTTTCCGCCGGGGACTCGGCAGCCCGAAACTGCTCTTCGATTTTGTAATATTCTGGGGGAAGATTGGTCGGCATAACTATCTGCTCGCTTTCTGTTGCACTCCAATACTAGCAAATCCTGCAGAGTGGAGCAGATTCAACGACACCTACTAAGCATACTTCAAATTCGCCAGATTTAAAAATCACGGGCCAGCCTGCGGGAGTGCCCCGCGTGTGCAGGTCGCCTGACGATGCACTTGCCTTAACAAATATTGTTATAATCGGGTGTGGCTACTTTGCGTTTTGACCTCATGCCGCCACACCTCCCAGCATGAGTTCCTCAGGCACAACATCAGGATGAACTGAGCCGTAACGGTGTTCATGGACCTGATGGCGACGAAAGCGCT
>DAOTUD010000052.1:0-45751 GCA_034437275.1 Anaerolineae bacterium | reverse complement strand
GTGCGCAGCAGTTCCAACGCTTCCAGCTTGAATTCCTTGGTGTAACTTCGATTTTTCTTGCTCATTTCCTTCTCCTGATTTCTCTAGTCTACGACACTTTTTGTGTCCGAGAAATCGGGGGAAGATCACTTACCCCCCTCCCCGTGAACGGAGAGGGACTTTGGGTCCCGGTTTGTTTCCCCCTCTCCGCGCGCGGGGAGGGGGCCAGGGGGAGGGGTAAAACTAGCATAACGTCCAAATAGCTACCCGAAAAATCGCTAACTCGCCAGCGCCGTGTCGATCTGGCGGCGCAGGTCCTTTTCGCTTGCCAGCCCCTCGAAGTACGCGATCACCGCGCCGCTGCGGTCGAGCACGAACGTCTCCGGCGTGCCGGTGACGTGGAACGCCTGGCGGGCCTCCCCGGCGGGCGCGCTGGGGAAGCTCAGGCCGTGCGTGGCGATGAACTGCCGCGCCAGCCCGGGATCGCTGCCCGTTGCGGCCCCCAGGAAGACGACGTCCTGGTCCTGGTAATCGCGCCACACACGTTCCAGCACCGGCGCTTCCTGGGCGCAGACCGAGCACTGGCTATCCCAGAAGTTTAACACGACGACCTGTCCCTGCAACTCCGCCAGCGTGATCGTTTGCCCGGCCAGCGGGACGTCGGTCTGGAACTCGTACGGCGTCAGGCTGACATCCGGGGCCGGCCCCAGCACCAGCGCGCGCTTGATCTCGCGGCGCAGCGCGTTCTCCGACATCGACCCCACCCAGTGTTTGATGATCTCCCCGTCCCGGTCGATCACGAAGGTTTCCGGCGTGCCCTGGATGCGGTAGGCGTCCTCGACGCGGTTTTTGGTGTCCGGCGCGCTGGGGAAGCTCAGCTTGTGGTCGCGCACGTAGACCAGCGCGTTGTCGGCCCCGTCGCGGATGTTGACGCCCAGGAACAGCACGCCCTGGCCCTTGTAATCCTGCCACACCCGTTCCAGCATCGGCGCTTCGTCTTTGCACGTCACACAGTTGCGCGACCAGAAGTTCAGCACCAGCACGGTGTCGCCTTCCAGCTCGGCTTGCGAAACCCGCTGGTCATTGTACGGGGCGGTCTGGGCGAAGTCGAACGTCGTCACGGTGAAGTCTGGGGCTGTACCGCTGACCGGCTGGTCCTGGCTGCTGTCGTACAGCGCATAGCCGATCACGGCCAGGGCGGCCAGCACCACCACGCCGATGATGATCGTCGTCGTCGAAAAGCGTGCTTGCGGCGCGGCCTGTGTGGGTTCGGGCTTGTCGCCCGCCACGTCTTGCAGCCAGTCCGGCAGTTGATCCTGTTGGTTGTCGGTCACGATTCAACGTCCTTCAACTCTTGCTCCAAGCGGTCGAGATAGTCCGGGTCGATGTCGTCCGGCACGGGGCGCGCCATCGGCCCCGACGAACGGCGCACGACCTGCCCGGCGTGGTGCCCACGCTGGCGCAGGCGGCGCATCTGCAGCGCGCCGAACGCGCCGATCACCAGCACGATCGCGGTGGGGATGGCGAACACCAGGAAACGGTCGGCGCTGTCGCGCGGCAGCGAGGCCACGTCGGCCCCTTCGTTGGCGACGAAATAATCCATCACTGCGCCGCCATCGTAGCCGATGCCCAGCATGTACGCGATCTTCAGCCGCCAGTCGCGGCAGTCCTGGCTCTCGCACTCGTCGAGGGGGATGCCCTCGCACACGTCGCAGTACATCCGCTTGGCGACCGCGTTTACATCGTTCCAGGTCACGCCTTCCGGCAGTTGCTCGCTTGCCGGGATCGTCGCGGTGCCGTAGTTTTCCTCAAACGCGGCCAGGATCGTCGCGGCGTCGTCGCCTGCATCCAGCATGGCGGCCAGTTCGGCCTGCAGGTCCGCACAGTAGTCGGTCCCGCACCGGCTGAGCAGCGCCGCGCCGTACTCGTCAACCACGATCCGGCTGGCGAGGTCGTCTTGCGCGGCGGCGGGCGGCATGGTGGTCGCCGCGCCCTCCGCCGGGGAGAGGAAGTCCCCGTGCGCCTCGAGCATGGCCGCGATGATCTGCCCCGGCTCCTCGCCGGCGAGCAACCGCTGCTCGATCTCGCCTTTCCACTGTTGGCACAGGTCGAACGAGCATGCCGTCAGCGACACGCCCGGCCCGGAGCCGCCCATGCTGATCACCAGTTGGTCGGTGATGGCGGCTATTTGCTCCGGCGTGACGCCGGTTGGCTCGTCGTCGTCGCCGCCCTGCGCCTGCACGGGCGCGGCCAGCGCCAGCAGCGCCAGCGCGCATAATGTGATTGTCGCAAACAGTCGGTTGGTGTGTCCAGCTAGCATATTACCTCCCCGCGCCAGCACGTTCGTCACCTAAACCGGTGGGCATGGTCATGCGGCGGGCCGTGCGCTGCGTGCGCCGTGCGGGCCACAGCGCGACCAGCGTGCCCCCGATCAGGATGAAGCCGCCCACCCACAGCATGTTGATCAGCGGGTTGACGTAGACGCGGAATGTCACGCGGGTATTGTCGGCCTGGTTGATCTCGGCAATCCGCACGTAAAAATCGTTGGCCAGGGTGCTGTGAATGTCCGGGATGGTGGAGCGCTGGCCGTTTGCGAAGAAATCATAACGCGGGGCCAGGTCGGCAACCTTCTTGTCGTTGCGATAGACTGTGACATCGGCCATGCGCACCAGCCGGTCGTCTTTGGCGACGGCGTCGTACAGGTTGTTGTATTGCAGTTCGTACGCGCCGACCTCCAGCCGTTCGCCGGGCCGCAGTTCGATCATGGTGGTGTCCTGGAACGCCGCGCTGCCGATTACGCCAATGCCGATCACGACCATGCCCAGGTGGATGAAATAGCCCCCGTAGCGACGGCGGTCGCGCGCGATCAGGCGGCCCAACGCAAGCAGGTAGCCCTCGCCGCGCCGGTGCCGGGTGGCGACGCTCTTGTAGATTTCGGCAATCGTGGCCAACGCCGCGAACGTCACCAGCCCGTAGCCCAACAGCGCCCAGGCCAGCCCCCGCGTCAGGGCGAGCGCCTCGCCGGGGAACGCGCCGGTATCGTCGGCCAGCAGGTCCCACACCCGTTCGCGGTACAGCTCGGTGCCCCACACCAGCAGCATCACCGCCCCGGCCAGCAGCAGCGGGACCAGCATCGCGCGGCCCAGGCGTTCCGCCGTCGAGCGCCGCCACGCCGCCAACGGCGCGACGCCCATCAGCAGGTAGATGCCGACCAGGAAGGGGCGCACCACCGGCGGGTAATAATCCTTGCCGAGGTTGATGATCGTATCGCGCAGCCCCAGGTCGACGGCGATGGTGGTGATCGCCTCCGCCCAGGTGCCCCACAGCACGACCACCGTCAGCCCCAGGAACAGCCAGTTGTTCATCAGGAACAGGCTCTCGCGGCTGAACAGCGAGTCGAGTTCGTCCGCGCCGCGCAGGTCGCCGCGCTCCTGCCGCCACAGCAGCAGCCCGAAGCTGGCCAGCATCGTGACGCCCAGGAAGGCGAACATCAGCGGGCCGATCTCCGACTGGGCGAAGGAGTGCACGCTGGTCACCACGCCGCTGCGCGTGGCGAACGTGCCCAGGATGACCAGCAGGAACGTCAGGATGATCAGCAGCATGTTCCAGAACTTGAGCATCCCGCGCTTCTCCTGCACGACAGCGCTGTGCAGGAACGCCGTCCCCGTCAGCCAGGGCAGCAGCGCCGCATTCTCGACCGGGTCCCAGCCCCAGTAGCCGCCCCAGCCCAGCACGTCATACGCCCAGCGCCCGCCCAGGATTAGCCCCAGGCTGAGGAACAGCCACGCGATCAGCGCCCAGTGGCGCGTGGCGCGCAGCCAACCCGCGCTGAGCTGGCCGCTGGCCAGCGCCGCGAACGCAAACGCGAACGGGATCGCGAACCCGACGAAGCCCAGGTACAGCATCGGCGGGTGGATCACCATCCCATAATGGCGCAGCAGCGGGCTGAGGCCGGTGCCGTCCGCCGGCTCGAAGACGGTCGCGTTGCTGTATGGGGCGAACATCGCCTCGGTGATCTCGCCGGTGTTGGGCGTTTCCCAGTAGCGCGCGAACGGGTTTTCGATGAAATTGTTGAGGAACAGGAAGAACCCCAGCGTGATCATCGTCACCGCGATCACGTAGGGCATCAACCGGCGCTCGGAGCGCCAGTTGGCCAGCAGGCTGATGAACACAAACGCCGCCAGCAGCCACGACCAGAACAGCAGCGACCCCGCCTGGCGGCCCCACAGCGCCGTGACCAGGTAGAAGGTCGGGGTGGCGTTGTCGGTCGTGTTGCGCACGTAGACGATGCTGTACTCGTGGTTGACCAGCGCGTAGAGCAGCGCCAGGCTGGCGGCAGTGATCAGCGGGAAGGTCAGCAGGGCCGCGTTGCGCGCGCTGACGACGAAGGCGTCGCGGCGCAGGTAGACCCCCAGTAATGCGGCGATTATCGCGTATAGAGCCGCGAAAAACGCTAAGCCGGTGGTGACAATGCCAATTTCTGCGATCATGGCTCAGCTTTCTCCAATTGGTAGACGCCATTAAAACATAATTTCATGGTACTTATCATAGTATACCGCATTTCCTGGTTGAGGCTTATGACACTTGGCCCGGTTTGACTGACAATAAGCATTTCCGATAAGCGACTGGTTCAACTATACACAAAAACCATCGCCGCCAACAAAAAAAGGCCCGGAGCCACGCTCCAGGCCCTGCGCAAACGCGCCGGTTAGCGGTTACTGGCTGGCGAGATACTCGATCACGGCGGCGCGCTCGTCCTCGTTGAGGTTCGCGCCCTTGCTGATCATGCGGTCGACGGTGCTGGTCCACCCGGCTTCGTCCTTCGAGGCGCTGTTCACGCGGTCGAGGCCATGACACACCGAGCAGCGTTCTTGCACCAGGGCTTCCCCGTCGAGGCCGCCGCCCATGTCGCCGCCGTCCATGTCGCCGTCCATGTCCGCGCCTTCCGGCAGGTCGTAGCGCAGCAGGTAGTCGCTGTTGCCCTCCTGGCCGTGGCAGCCGATGCAGCCTTCGACCGCGCCCGCCGCGTCAACGGCGCTGCCGTCGCCGGCGGCCTTCAGCCAGAACCAGTCGTGCGCGTCGGGGTTGAACCCGTCCAGCTTGTACATCACGGTCAGCGCGGCCAGTTCGCCCGGCTCATCGACGCTGCCGCCGAAGTTTTCCTTGACGACGATGCTGCCGTTGGGCAGGGTGCCGTCGAAGTTGTCGCGTTCGATGGCGTCCAGCGCGCGGTTGTTCACGAAGATGCGCACGGTGTTACCATGCGGCGCGCCGCTGGGCAGGTAGGCGGTGTAGTCGGTATCGCCCTGGGCCGGCCACGTGCCCCACTCGGTGTAGGGGGCCGTATCCAGCAGGTAGGTCAGCAAAGCATCGCCGTCATCCTCGGGCAGCGGTTCGCCGTAGTAGGCGGCGGGTTCGTCGCCAAAGGCATAGCGCAGCAGGTAGTCGGCGTTGCCGTCCTGGCTGTGGCAGCCGATGCAGCCTTCGACCGCGCCCTCGGCATCGATGGCGCTGCCGTCACCGGCGGCCTTGACCCAGAACCAGTCGTTGGCGTCGGGGTTGAAGCCCTCGACCTTGTACATGATCGTGAGCGCGGCCAGGTCGCCCGGTTCATCGACGCTGCCGCCGAAGTTCTCCTTGACGACGAGGCTGCCAGGGGGCAGGGTGCCGTCGAAGTCGTCCGCCGCCGCCGCATCCAGCGCGACGTTGTTCACGAAGATGCGCACGGTCTCACCATGCGGCGCGCCGCTTTGCAGGTAGCCGCCGAAGTCGGTCCAGCGGTCGGCGTCCCATGCGCCCCAATCAGCATAAAGATTTTGATCCAGTACATAATCAAGAATTTCCTGGCCATCCGCGCCGGGCATGTCCCCATCCTGCGCGGTCTGCTGGCGCGCCGGCGTGCTTTCTTCGGCCATAACTAAGGCGGCTGACATCAACGCCAGCCCCAACACCAGCAATATTGCGATACGAACAGTCGTTTTTTGTAGCATGGTTGGTCGTCCTCCTCTTGCTACGGTAGGTAAGTGGTATCAGGCGTTATCGCAGCCACCAACGTGAGAGAACACCTGTAACGCTAATTGCACGGAAAGGTCCAATCAGCGTCTTGACGGTTTTCAGTATACGTTATTCATCTATATTTGTCACTATGTCTGCTGATATTATTAAAGCTTCTTCAATGTTCTGACATGTATTGTTGCCCGGGCAACCTTCGCGTGTTGGCCAGACGAAAAAAAGCCGGGAACAGGTCCCGGCGTGTGCTCATTTGGAATGCGGATGGCGTGCAGGCCTGGCTAGCCGCTGCGGGCCTGGGCCTCCGACTCCTTTTCCTCGTACTTGCTGGGGCACTTGAGCAGAATGTCGTCGGCGTAGAACACGGTCTGCCCGTTTTCCTCGACCAGCTTGCCCTCCAGGATGGCCTGGTTGCCCTCCTCGAGCAGGTCGGGCCGGCCCATGTTGCGCGCTACTACGCGCATGCGCGGCACGCTGTCGTCGGCGATGGCCTGGCCCATCACGGCCTGCAAGCCGCCCATCTTCTTGATCTCGTCGTTGTGTTTGGGGATGTGCGCGATGGTGAAGTGCAGGTCCGGCCCGGAGTCGTTCACGTCGCCGACCACCGCGCCGGAGACGCGCACCGGCTTGTCGAGCATCTCCGGGTCGTCCAGCAGCTCGTTGACGGTGACGTAGTAGCGCTCGCCGGTGCTGAACACGATCAGGTACGCGATCACACCCAGCAGCGCGATGCCGATCACCAGATATTTCCAGCGCCCGCCGCGTTTCAGCAGCGATCGCTTGTCAAGGTCCTTCAGGACGTCGTCTTTTTCCCAATGTGGTTCTGCCATGCTTCGCCCTTCCTGAACAAGTTTACATCCATTTCCATTGTACTATCTTTTGAAGCGCCGGCCAAGTTATTCTTCGGCGGGCGCATCCTCCAGGTGCGAGGTGCAGTGCGGGCAGCGGGTCGCCTCGAGGGCAATCGTCGATTGGTAGTACGGGCACGTCTTGGCGGTCGGGGCTGCGGCCTGCGGTTCTTCGCGCTGCAAGCGGTTCACCTGCCGCACCATCAGGAAGATCACCAGCGCGATGATCACGAAATTGAGCACGGTGTTGATGAACAGCCCGTAGTTGATCGTGGCCGCCCCGGCAGTCTGCGCCGCCTCCAGCGTATCGTACCCCTCGCCGGACAGGTCGATAAACAGGTTGGCGAAGTCCACATCATTCAGCAGCAGCCCGATGGGGGGCATGATAATATCGTTGACCAGCGACTTGACGATATCGTTGAAGGCGACCCCCAGAATGATGCCGACTGCCAGCTCGAACACGTTGCCGCGCGCGACAAACTCCTTGAATTCCTGCCCAAAGCTTTTCATGTTTTTCCCCCAGCGCTAATGCAGCTTTATGCTAGATATTCTGGCTCACGTGACGGTGGTTACCCCTCCCTAAATCCCTCCCCGTAAACGGAGAGGGACTTTCGACCTCTGCTTATTTCCCTTCTCCGCGTGCGGGGTAAAACTAGCACAACGCCCTGATATGTTACAGCTATATTCTAGCTGTTTTCCGGCGCTTTTCACAGCCTTAGCGCAAGCTCCAATTCGTCGCGCAGGGGGATGCCATCGTGCCCAATCGCGGGAATCTGCGGCTTGAGCCGGCGCGCCGCCGCGAGCAGTGCCGTCCCGACCCCGACGTTTTCCACCAGGCTGTTGAGCGTCACGATCTCGCACGTCGCGCCGGGGGGCGACCTGCACCGGCATCTAGACTATCTCTTTGCGGCTTTCGGGCCGGGTGACGTATGTCCCCGCGACCAGCAGCACCGCCGCCACGCCCATCACGATCAGCAGGTTGTCGATGCCTTTGGAGTCGGCGGTGTGGTGCGCGGTGGCCTCCTCGACCTGCCACGAGGCGATGTACGCTTCCAGGTCGGCGATCTGCTGCTCGCTGAGCGGACCCCCTGCGGCGTCGCTGAAGGCGGGCATGTACGGGTTGGGGTGATCGGCGCGCACCACGCCCACCACGCGCAGCGCGTCGCCTGCGACCTCGAAGCCGGGGAAGTTGGGCGGCACGCGGCCCACGCCTTCCTGACCGTGACAGCCCAGGCAGTTTTTCGCGTAGACGACCGCCCCGGCGTTGGGTTCCCCGTCGCCGAAGTAGTCGGTCAGCGGCGCGATGGGCGTGAGGTGCGGCTCCGGCAGCAGCGGGGTATCGCCGCCCTCCCAGGTCGCCATGTACGCCAGCAGATCGTCGATCTGCCGGTCGGTCAGCACGCCCGCGTTGGCCTGGGCGTAGGGCGGCATGGCGACGCCGTCGCCCGGGTCGGAATCGACGCCCGCCGCGATGGACTCGCGCGCGGTGTCGGGGTCGTACTCAATGGCGGGGAAGGCCGGGCCAGGGGCGACCGCTGCGCCCTGCGGGCCGTGACACGCCTGGCAGAACTCCGCGTACACTGCTGCGCCGTGTATCGCGGCCTCGTCACCGGCGGCGGTGTCGTCGCCGTTGCCGTCCTGTGCATAGGCCAACGACGCCGCCACCAGCAGCAGCGCGCCCGCCACCATCATTACAAAGCACAATCGCTTCATCAAAATAACATACCTCCTCTAAACCTGCTCGGGGCTATTATACTGCGAACCGCGCCACATACCACCTGTTCATCCGGCGCGCAGTGTGTGTACAATCTGGGATATGTCCGCTAAACACCGAATGGATGGCACAGCATGACCAGACTCACCCCAGGCGATACGGCTCCGGATTTTTCCCTGCGCGAGATGCGCAGCGGCGATCCCTTCACCCTCAGCGAACAGTTGGCCACCGGGCAGAGCGTGCTGTTGATCTTCCTGCGGCACCTGGGCTGACTGCCCTGCCGCCGGCATGTGGCGCAGTTGCGCCGGATTCAGGATCAACTCACTGCCGCACACACGACGGTCGCGGTGATATCGTTCGGCTCCAACGCGGGGATGGACGCGTGGCTGGCGCAGACGCGCTCACCGTTCGCGCTGCTCCATGACCCGGCGCGCGCGGTCTACCGCACGTACGGGCTGGGCAAGTCCTTCTGGCGGGTGTGGAGTCCGCAGGTGATGGGGCACTATCTCAAACTTATGTTACAGGGCGAGCGCCTGCGCGGCGTGTGGGGCGACCCGCACCAGCTCGGCGGGGATTTCATCATCGGGCCGGATGGGCGGCTGCGGCTGACCTACTACAGCCAGGACCCAACCGACCGCCCCGCCATCGACGATCTGCTGGCCGCGCTGCGCCCCTAGTCCACGCCCCACAGTGCCAGTGCGCCGTCCGGGCGTAATCGCGCTGGCGGATGGTGTGCAGGCCCGGCGCGTGCTGGGCATAGGCCGGGACCAGCATCCCGATACATACGGCGCGCTTTCCCTCGACTTTCCACATCGGGGGTTATGCTAGATATCCTGGCGCGTGTGTCGATGGTTTACCCTTCCCTAAATCCCTCCCCGTGAACGGAGAGGGACTTTGGGTCCCGGTTTGTTTCCCCCTCTCCGCGCGCGGGGAGGGGGCCAGGGGGAGGGGTAAAACTAGCATAACGCCCACATCATGAATTGCTTTTGATTATACGCCATCTGGGCTTACAATCGTTTCAGGAGGAATAGCACCATGACATTTGACGACTTGTTGGCCGCCGCCCAGCGCGATCCCGGTGGGGTCGATTTTCACGACCTGCGCATGGCCTACACGCGCACCGACGACTACCGGCCCTATACGCACGACACCGCACACCTGGACGCGCTGAAAGCGGCGCTGCGCGAAAATGACCTCGACGCTGCCCTGGAGGCCGTGCATCACCTGCTGGATAATAACTACCTGGATATCGAAGCGCACATGGCCGCCGACTATCTCTATTTGCAGCAGGAGGATGAGGCGCGCTCGGCCTACCACCGCACGTTTGCTAAAGGGCTGCTCGACGCGATCACGGCGACCGGCGATGGGCGCGGCCCGGACTCGGCGTTCATCGTGATCAGCGTGCCGGAGGAGTACACCGTGCTCAAGGTGCTGGGGCTGAAGCCGTCGCAGCAGACGCTGGTGCAGCACGCCGGTCACTGGTTCGACGTGTTCGACGTGCCGCATCCCAACCGTGGCAGCGCCAAGCTGTACTTCAACATCGACCTGCCGCGCGGCTGGCTGGACGCGCACATGGGCGAGGAGTGACCCCGCCCTCCGCCATGCGCACGGCTGCCCGGCGGCGCAGCGACGAATGCCGGACGGATGCCGGATCGCGCGGTACAATGAGCACGACACACAGACATCGAACACGTTTGGGAGGGAAGAATTTCGCATGAGCACGCGCATACCATATCGCATCCTGTCTATCATGGTTTTGCTGGTGATGGGCCTGCCGGTCCTGGCCCAGGACGGCGTCGAACGCTACGAAGCGCCGCCGCTTGGCATCGCCTTCGACCTGCCCGCCGGGTGGGAGGTGGCGGTCGGGGATAACAAGCTGCTGGCCGCCAGCCCCGCCGAGCTGAGCACCGTGCAATCCGGCGGCGCGCCGCAAGCCCTGATCGTGCGCATCACGCTGGGCACGTTCAACCAGTTGGGCATCACCGACGCGACCGAACTGCCGCTGCTGCTGGACCGGCTGGTCCCGCGTGGTGCCACCGTGCCGGACGCGCAGCCCGCCAACTGGGGCAACGGCAGCGGTTACCAGATGCTCGTCATGCTGCCCGACGAGGCGCTGACAACGCGCGTCGGCTTGCTGGCCGTGGCCGGGGGCCGGGTCGCGATTGTGCGCGGCATTGCCCCGTCCGCGCTGTGGAACAGCGGCGCAAGTGACCAGTTCGCCGCGCTGGCCGCGTCGCTGGAGTTTTTCCCGCCCCAGCGCGATGACAGCACCCTGGAGCGCGTGATCTCCAACGACGGCGGCGTGATGTGGCATTACCAGGAACCGCAGCCCGACAGCGGGCGCGTGGTGAACGCGGGCGGCATCACCTACGACATGTTCGACGTGATGTACATGACCGCCGGGCCGGGTGGGGTGCTCGCGCTCCAGATGCCCACCGGCGCGCGCATCAGCTACATGGGGCCGTGGTACGACGGGAATTTCGTCGATGTCGCCATCGGGCCGGACACCAAGCTCTACACCGCCAACATCGCCGCAGACACCACCGACGCGGTGATGGTCGTCGACCGCGCCGGGAACTATACGCGCGGCTGGGGCACGCGCGGCGATGGCCCGGGCCAGTTCGCGCCGGGGATGCCGCAGACCATCGCCGTCACGCGCGGCGGCGACGTGTGGACCGTCTCCGAGGGGCACAGCAGCGGCGTGCAGAACCGGCTGTACCGCTTCGACAGCTTCGGGAATCTGCTGCAAACGATTGACCTGGCGACCATCAACCCGGACCTGTCCGGCGTGCGCATCGACAACAACGTCGGCACCGGGGCGCTGTACCTGGTGGGCCAGACGGGCAACCTCAACGTGATCGACGCCAACGGCGAGCCGCTGGTCGTCAATCTGGCCCAGGACGTGCTGGCCGACCTGGAACCGATCGATATCGCCATCGCGCCCAACAACAGCATCATCCTGGCGCTGGCGGCTCCGGGGCTGGAGGGCTTCGGCTTCCTGGAGTTGAGCGTGGCCGGGAATCTGCTGGACGTGTTCGGGCTGCCCCACGACGCCGACCGGGGCGGGGCGTTTGCGCCGGGCGAGTATCGCCTGCCGGCGGGGCTGATCATCGGGCCGGACGGCACCGGTTACTGGACCGAAACCCATCCCGACACCGGCTATACCCAGCTACAGGCGTTTTCCTTCTCCGGCGACGGCAACCTGCCGCTGGGGGTGGAGATGGCCGACGATCCCGGCGCGGATGATGCCGTGCCGCCCGAACTGGACCCCGCGTTTGGCGGTGGCTCGCTGGTCTTGGGGCAGACGGTGGCCGGATCGCTCAACAACCGCTATCCGGCGCACCAGTGGACGTTCGAGGCGCGCGCCGGGGATCACGTGATCATCACCATGCAGGACGCCAGCGGGACCGGTGCGCTCGACCCGCAGTTGGTGCTCAACGCGCCGGACGGGCGCGAGATCGCCGCCAATGATGACGTGGGCGACGTGCGGCCCGACGCCATGGGCAAGCGTGACGCCCGCATCGACTTTGTGCTGCCCGACGACGGGGTGTACACCATCGACGCGACACGCTTCGGCGGGCGCGGTGACTATGCGCTCACGCTCGAGCTGGTGGACTAGAGGCTGTTATGTACTTTTACCCCTTTCCCCGCACGCGGAGAAAGGGGGGAGGCGCAAGTCCCTCTCCGTTTACGACCTTGTTGGCGAACTACCTTTTTGGCCCTCATCCCCGGCCCTTCTCCCTCAGGGAGAAGGGAGTAAGCCCCTTGCTAATCCCTCTCCCTGAGGGAGAGGGACCCGGCTCTGCCGGAAGGGTGAGGGCAACCATCAGCGCCAAACTGGTTCGCCAACGGTATCGTTTACGGGGAGGGATTTAGGGAGGGGTAAAACTTACAGGCGGGTGCAGGGTGCTCGGCATCCTGCGGGGCAGCGCCCCGCGAAACGGCCCGCGTACGGTATACCGTCGGCGGCAATAGTGGTACAATAGAGAAAATGAGCAACCGTCGCCGCGTGTCGAGCGTGGCGGCGTTTTTGTGAGGACAAAGAGACTTATGCTGTTAGAATCCTTTCCCCTGGGGCAAGACCCCCTGACCGTCGATGACGTGGTCGCGGTGGCGCGCGACCAGCGCCCCGTCGATCCGCTGCCCGCCGAAGCGCCCCCTGGCAACGAGCTGGCCGCGCGGCTGGCGCGTATTGAACGCAGCGCCGCCTGGGTCCAGCACACGATGGACGAGATCGAGCAGGCCGCCGCCGAAGGCCGTGCTGCGCGCGTGATCTACGGCGTGAACACCGGCTTCGGCGACAACGCCGGGCGCGCGATCTTCAAGCACACCGCCGAGGCGGCCCTGCTGAGCCGGAACCTGCTGCTGACGCACGCGATCGGCGTGGGCGAGCACCTGCCGCTGGACGCGGTGCGTGCCACGCTGCTGATCCGCGCCAACACGCTCGCCCAGGGCTACAGTGGCATCCGGCGTGCGGTGATCAACACGCTGGTGGCGATGCTCAACCGGGGCGTGCTGCCCGCGATGCCCGCCCAGGGATCGCTCGGCGCGTCCGGCGATCTGGCCCCGCTGGCGCACCTGGCGCTGGTGCTCAGCGCGCCCGTCCCCGGCGAGGAACCGCATCCCGGCGCGAACGGCCAGGCGTATTACGAGGGCGCACTGGTGGACGGCGCCGCCGCCATGCAGCAGGCGGACATCCCGCGCGTGCTGCTCGGCGCGAAGGAAGGCGTCGCGCTGATCAACGGCACGGCGGCCACGACCGGCATCGGCGTGCTGGCGTGTGCCGACAGCCTGCGCACGCTGGCCGCGTCGGAGGTGGCGCTGGCGCTGTCGATGGAGGCGCTGCGCGGCTTCCGGGATGCGTACCTGCCGCATCTGCACGCGGTGCGCGGGCACGCCGGGCAGGCGCGCGTCGCGGCGTTTGTGTACCGGCTGTTGCAGGGCAGCACGCTGGTGCGCGGCGATGCCGGTGTCGATCTGGACCCGTCGCAGGGGCCGCCGCAGGACCCGTACAGCCTGCGCGTGGCGCCGGTGGTGTTGGGTGCGGCGTGGGATACCGTGAACTACACCCGCGATGTGCTGACGCGCGAGATCAACGCCGTGACCGACAACCCGGTGATCTTCACGGATGCTGATGGCCCGCTGCACCTGCCGCGCGCGATCAAGGCGATCTCCGGCGGGAACTTTCACGGCGCGCCGGTCGGCTACGCGCTGGACTTCCTGAAGATCGTGCTGGCGGACGTGGCCAGCATCGCCGAGCGCCGGGTCTTCCTGCTGACCGATGGCCGCCTGAGCCGGGGCTTGCCGCCCTTCCTGATCGCCGATGCGGCGGGCACGGAAGGGTTGAACAGCGGCCTGATGCTGGCGCAGTACACCGCCGCCTCGCTCGTCAGCGAAAACAAAACGCTGGCCCATCCCGCCAGCGTGGACAGCATCCCCAGCAGCGCCAACCGTGAGGATCATGTCAGTATGTGTACGATTGCCGCCCGCCACGCCGCGCAGGTCGTCGCCAATACGCAGGCCGTGGTCGCCATCGAGCTGTTGTGCGCGTTCCAGGCGCTGGAGCTGCGCCTCCAGCGGGACCCCGACGCCCGGCTGGGCCGCGTGACCGCCGCGCTGCTGGACTACCTGCGTACGGTCGAGATCGCGCCCGGGCACCCGCTGCGGCTGATCACGCACGATGTCGCACTGCGCCCGTACCTCGACGCGCTGGTCGATGTGGTGCGTCGCGGGGCGCTGCTGGACGTGGTGCACAGCGTGCTGTAGGCGGACGGTGGTTTAGCCGAACGAGTAATCCGGCGGCACCGAGTCGTCCCAGAACGTGAACAGCGACCCGACCGACTTGCCCTCGTGGTTGCACATGATCGCGTCGCCCAACACCGACGCCACCGACCGCTGGTGCAGCGTCTTGGTGAGCCGCTGCTTGGCGTCGGGCGCGTAGACGGTGTCGGTGGTCACGATCTCGTCGATGCAGCTTAGCGCGTTCAGGCGCTCGACGGCGTCGCTGGTAAACAGGCCGTGCGTACAGGCCAGCGAGAAGCTCTTCGTGCCCATCGCTTGCAGCACCTCGACGATCTTCACCATCGTGCCGGCGGTGGCGATCTCGTCGTCGATCACGATGGCGTGTTTAGCGGCTTTGCCCCCGCTGCCCAGCACGGTCTTGATCTCGACTTCGCGGTCGCCGATGCGCACCTTGCTGCCGATTGCCAGCGGGACGTTCAGCGTGTAGGCGAGCTTGGTGGCCTGCTTGGCGTAGCCCACGTCTGGCGAGACGATCACGGTGTCGCTCAGGTCGCGTTTTTTGAAGTGCTTGATCATCACGCTCATGCTGGTGAGATGGTCCAGGGGGACATCAAAAAAGCCATGAATCTGCGCGGAATGCAGCGTCATGGCAATGACCCGGGTGGCGCCCGCCGCTTCGATCAACTGGGCGAGCAGCTTGGCCGTGATACAGATGCGTGGGGCGTCCTTTTTGTCGGAACGGCCATACACGTAGTAGGGGATCACCGCCGTCACGCGCGCCGCGTCCCCGTGCCGCGCGATGTCCAGCATCATCAACAACTGCATGATGTGACGGTGCACGGGGTGGGTGAGCGATTGGATAATGTAGACGTCTTTGTCGCGCACGCTTTCGCCCAACTGCACCCGCAGCGTTCCCTGGCTGAAGCGGTCGATATGCGTGGGCCGCAGGTCGACCCCAAGATATTTACAGATCTTTTGAGCCAGGGCTTCGTTCGATGTCCCGGAGAAAATGTAAGGTCCTGCCGCTCTCAAGCTCATCCTCCTTAAACTGACCAGCCGCTTTCAACCTCTACTTTACCGTCCCCGCCCAAACATGCAACATCAAACTGGGATACGGGACCACGAACGAGTTGTCAGCAATAGGTGAATATGGTCGCCAAAGCTGGCCCTCACCCCTCCGCCCTGCCGGGCGGTCTCCCCGCTCCCATCGCATGGGCGAGGGGAAAAAGCGTGCGCGGTGACTCCCCCTCGCCTGCTCTGCGGGTGAGGGGCGTTTTTGCGCCGGCCAGACTCGACGCAACAGGTTATTCGTGGACCCCAAACCGGGCGGCTCGCTACCGTACCAGCACGACGCGCAGCAAGGTGAACAGCGCCAGCCCCAGCCCGACCCCGGCGAGGGTGTGCGCACCGGCGGCATACAGGATGGCGCTGGTGATGGCCAGGGCGGCGAAGATCACCGCGCTGATCGTGCGTTGGGCGGCGCGCTCCAGGGCTTGCAGGCGTTGGTCGAGGTCCGGGGCCGGTTCGATGCGCAGCGTCAGGTCGCCCCGGTCGGCGCGGCGCAGCACCTCGTCGGCCACGATGGGCAGTTGCAGCGCGTGCCGGATGAGGTCCCACCCTGTGCTGAGCAGCAGCTCGCGGCTGTCGTCGGAGAGCAGCGCGCGCACCGTCTCCGGGCGCAGCAGGTCGCGCGGGGTGAGCGCAAACAGGCTGGTGAAGGGCATCGCCTCGCCTTCTTCGGCTTGCAACGACGCGATGAAGGGGTGAATCTCTTTCCAGGGGTTGTATTTGGGGTCGAGGCCGGTCGCCATGCCGGTCAGGATACCCACGGCGCGCCCCAGGTACAGGAAATCCTGCGGCACCTGGAACGGCATCGAGAACAGCAGGTCCTTGAACTCGCGGCCCAGGTCGGTGACTTCAGCCAGCGGCATACGGCTGATGGCGGCCATGTCCAGGCCCCACACGCGGTCGAATACGGCGCGCGTCGCGGCCTCGAGGCGGTCCAGGTCCGTGCCGGGCAGCAGCACGCCCAGCCGTTGGTAGGACTGCACGAGGCGATGCGTGTCGCGCGTGGCGAGCGCGATCAGCGTTTCGCGCAGCCCGTCGGCGATCTCCGGCGTCAAGCGCCCGACCATGCCGAAGTCCACGAAGATCAGGTAAAAGGGGCGGCCCAGCAGCGGCGGGCCGTTGCGGTGCTGGCCGGTGGGCGGCAGCTCGTCGGGGGCGAGGGGGTAGACGAACAGGTTGCCGGCGTGGGGATCGGCGTGGAAAAAGCGCCGGACGAAGACCATCCACAGGTAGGTATTCACCAGGCGGCGGGCCACGTCGCGGCGGCTGATGCCGGCGGCCTCGATGGCGGCGTAGTCGCTGATCTTGATGGTGCCGACGTCTTCCAGTGTGAGCACGCGGCGCGTGGAGTATTGGCGGTAGAGTTGGGGGATGTAGATGCCGAAATCCTCGGCGAACATCTGGCGGAAGGCTGCGACGTTGTTGGCTTCCAGGTGGTAGTCGAGTTCCTCCCACAACACGCCGCCGAACTCGTCCAGCAGGGCGGGGACGTCGGCGCGGCGGGCGATGAAGCGCAGGTGCATCAACCACCCGGCGACCACCTCCAGCGCCTTGAGATCGGTGAAGACCAGCGACTCGATGCCGGGGCGCTGGATTTTGACCACCACACGCTCCCCGCTGCTCAACCGGGCGCGGTGGGCCTGGCCCAGCGACGCCGCCGCGATCGGCTCCGGGTCGAACGCGGCGAAGTTCGTCTCCAGCGGGCCGAGTTCCTGCTCCAGCGTCTGGCGCATCACGTCGAAGGCGACGGTGGGCACCTCGTCTTGCAGGGTGGCGAGTTCCTCGATCACAGCGGGGGGCAGCAGGTCGATGCGGCTGGCGATGAACTGGCCGAGCTTGATCATCACCCCGCCCATATCCACCGCCAGCGCGCGGGACTCCCGCGCCCAGCGCCGCAAGCGCCGGGTCCGGCTCCGGCCTACGACCTGCTCACCAACGACACGCCGCAGCACCAGCTCCCACAGCGCGACGCGCAGGAACAACCACGCCGCGAAGCGCAGCGTGCGCCGGTAGCGCCGCCACTGGATGTGGGAGTCTTCCAGGCCGGCGGCGACCTGCGCCGTCGATGAGTCGCCGGGCAGAGGGGGAGGGGCCATAGCGCGCGATCAGTTCTGCTCCTCGGGCCGGGCGAAGTGGATGCGCAGCCGGGACTGCTCAAACCGTGCGTGGTCGATCTCCAGGTGCCACAGCGCGTAGGGCAGCACGATGTTACGACGATACGGCCCGACGCGCAGCGTGAGTTCGTCGGCGGAGCGATACAGGTCGAGGTCTTCCTTCTCGGCGAAGGGCAGCGGCACGATCAGGTGATAGCCGCCGCTGCCGTCCGGCTCGATGTGGTGCGTGCGCTCCTGGAACATCACGTCCGCCGGGTTGCGGTCGCCGTAGAGCGCATCGGCCAGCCGCCGCAGCCGGTCGATGCCGCCGATCTCGGTGTTGAACAGCGGGGCGCGCATCATCGGCAGCTCGCCGAACGCCTCGCGGATGAAGGCGATGTTGTCCTGCTGCTGGTCCTTCCAGGCGGCGAAATAGGGATCGGTCACTTCATCCGGCAGCACGCGGTTGACCAGCACAGCATCGACCGCGTAGCCGTACAGGTTGAGGTAGGTGTAGGTGCGCTGCGTCTCCTTGATGACCATGCGCTCCGGGTTGACGACCAGCCGCAGGCTGCTGATGGCCGGGTCGGTGAGCAGGTCGCGCACGTTGTCCAGCGTGTCGAACAGCCCGTCGATGCTGTCCAGGGTTTCGTCGTCGGGCAGGTCGGCCCCGATCAGCGGCCTGGAGATGGGGCGCAGCAGCCGCCCGGACGCGCCGCGCATCAGGTCGGTGATGCGTTGGAACCACCAGCGCGAGGTGTCCGGCAGGCTGAGCAGGCGCAGCGTCTCGGCGGTGGGGGCGGCGTCTACGATCAGCACGTCGTGCTCGCCGTCCTCCATGTACTTGTTGATCCACAGCAGGTGCGCGCCTTCCTCCAGGCCGGGCAGGATGGTGACCTCCTCGGCCACGATCTCGTTGACCTGGCGCGTGTTGATCACGCTGAGCATGTAGCGCTGGATGCGGCCCCAGTATTTTTCCATCGAGTAGCGGGCGTCGACTTCCTGCGCCCACAGGTTGTCCTGGATGGGGACCGGCTCCGGGCCGATCTTCACGTCCAGCGAGTCGGCCAGGGAGTGGGCGGTGTCGGTCGAGATCACGATGGTGCGCAGGCCCATCTCCGCGCAGCGCACAGCGGTCGCGGCGGAGATGCTGGTCTTGCCCACGCCGCCTTTGCCGGTGTGTACAATGATGCGCATGAGTTTCCGTTGCTTTCTGTCCTGATTCGGTTCTATCTGTTACCGAAAAGCGCCGTAAAGCCCCTGTCTTTAGATATGGGGATATAAGGCGCGGCGCACAAGCGCCTTATATGGTACAACTCACTACGCACAGCCCCGGTGAAGGATGCACGCTCCGTACAGATTGTACACGGGTTGGCGCGCGTTTGGCGGACGCGCAATGGCCCCGTAGGCGCGCGAATACTCGCGCGCGGGGGCGACCCCTGGTCGCCCCTGGCAAGTCGTATGACTTGCCCTACGGGGCCAGCAGCGACCGCGCCTCACCCGATCAGCCCCCGGTTGTAGAGCAGCACCATCCCCAGCACGTAGCCCAGCATGATCAGCAGTGCGTCGATCTCGACCACCAGCCGCCGCGTCTCGCCCCACGTCAGGTGCCGGACCAGGTTCCCCGTCAGCGCCAGGTGCGTCAGCAGCAGCGCGATGATCCCGGCCAGCGCCATTTCCGGGCTGACCGTCGCCAGGAAGCGCCCGTCGTAGAAGAAGTCGACCAGGCCCAGCGCGAAAATGTTGAAGATGTTGCTGCCGAACAGGTTGCCCGCCGCCAGATCGTAGGCCCCGATGCGCGCGGCGGAAATGGTCGTGATCACTTCCGGCAGCGAGGTCACCACCGCGACCAGCGCCAGCCCCACGAACCCGACCGCCAGCCCGGTTTCCTCCGCGATGCCGATCGAACTGTCGACCAACAGCGGCGTGATCAGCACCAGCGCGGCGGTCGCGACGCCGAACCCGATCAGCGCGCGCCGCAGGCTCATCACGTCCTCGGCGATCTCCGGGGTGGCGGCGACCTCCTGCGCGGACCGGTTGCCGCCGAACATGACGCGCGTGCCGAGCAGGTACAGCCCGATCAGCACCAGGCTGTCGGCCCCGATCCAGCCGATCTGGAAGTCGACCTGGGCCTGGATGAAGAACACACCCATACCGGTCAGCAGCACGGCCACGCTGGCGCTGACGGCGTGGTTGACGGTGATGCGGCTCAGGATGCGCATCCGCCAGTAGGCCAGGTCCAGCACGGCCAGCAGGAACATGTTGAACATGCTGCTGCCGAAGATGTTCCCGGCGGTCAGGTTGGGCGCGTTCTGGTCGATGGCGTTGATGGCGGTCAGCAGTTCTGGCAGCGATGTGGCCCCCGCCATCAGCAGCGTGCCGATGAACATGCCGCCCAGTCCGGTGCGCAGCGCGATCACGTCGCCGTATTCGGCCAGTTTGGACGCTGCGACCACGATCAGTACCGCACTTCCGATGAACTCTAACCAGATCATGCGTCGTCCTCTTTGGGGCTGCGTAGTTCCTCCGGAACGCCTTTCACAATCGGCAGCGGCCATGCCGCCAACACGCCGGTGTTCGGCTCGCTGAGATCGCCGACAATCGACTCGATGGCCGCGATCAGCGCGTGGACCGTCTTCTCGTCTGGCACGATCACAAACAGCGTGTGGTGACCCACCTCGACGCTGCGCGTGCCCATCCCCATCCCGAAGGCATAGCGCGCCCCGACCGGCTTTTCGCGCTGCCGGCGGTGCAGCCCGGTCGTCTCGACGATGGTCGCGCCGCCCACGCCTATCGCGTTCCAGGCGTCCAGCACGTCGTCGAGCAGATCGGAGTTATCCAGCACAAACATTACCATGTGCATCATCGGCTTCCTTTCTGACACATATCCATCACAATCAAACGCAGGACTTGCTATTATAGGAAGGCCCCGTAAAACCCATGCCTTCAGGGATATGAAGGGCTATACGAAGCGCTTCAGCACGATTTGCTCACGTAGTATACTACACTCACTGGCGAGTGGCTGTTGAACTCGCCTCCTGTGGAGCGGTTGTCAGACCTGACGGGATATGCGGTTGGAGTAGAGCCTCTGTAAAATCCCGTCTGCGGGACCAGTGGCGAAAACCAAGCCTTTTCCCGTCGGGCAGACTGCTGAGAAACCTAGAAGCCCAATTGCTTTAGCTTTGGGTAGCTCACACTGCATGGTGCCGGGAAAACACTGACCGCTGCCTGCCGGTGGCGGGGAATAGCTGACGCGGGAGCCGGGTGGGTGGGGGCGGCTCCCGCGTGGGTGCTCTCTTGCGGGCGCGCGTCTTAGCGCACGACCGCCGCCGCGATCCCGTCGCCGACCGGGATGATCGTGCTGACCAGTCGCTCGTGCGCGGCCATCGCCTCCAGGAAGTCGCGCGTGGCCCGCACCTGGCTGTCCCCGTCCGGGTGCGTGATGCGCCCGCTCCGGAAGGCGTTGTGCGCGGTGATCATGCCGCCGGGCCGCACGTGCTCCAGCGCCCAGGCCAGGTACTTCGGGTAGCCTTCCTTCTCGGCGTCGATGAAGACCAGGTCGAACGGCTCGGCCTGCGCGAGCTGCTGTAAGCTCGCGTGCGCGTCCCCCAGGATGATCTCGACCTGGTCGGAGATGCCGGCCTGCTCGAAGTGGCGGCGCGCGACCTCGGCGTGCTTGGCGTCCATCTCCAACGTGATCAACTGCCCATCCTCCGGCAGCCCGCGCGCCAGCCAGATGCCGCTGTAGCCCGCCAGCGCGCCGATCTCCAGCACGCGCCGCGCGCCCACCGCCGCCACCAGGAATTGCAGCATCTGCCCTTCCTCTGGGCGAATCTGAATCTCCGGCATACCGTGCTCAATGGTGCTGCGCCGCACGTGGTGCAGCGTGTCGTCTTCGGGCGCGAACGTCGCGCGCACATAGCGCACCAGCCCGCGCTGTACGTCGGGGTCAAAGGTGAGAATCCGTTCGTCCATCGTGTGTGTTCCTTCTCTCTACTGCATATCTGCTTGATTACTGCCGGTTTTCCGTCTGCCAGATTGTAGGCCACCCGGCGGCGAACGGCCACCCGGCGGCAGGTTGGCCTCACCCGGGTCCACGAACGTGGGCGGATTTACCCCTCCCTAAATCCCTCCCCGTAAACGGAGAGGGACTTTGATCGCATGTTGATTTCCCCCTCTCCGCGCGCGGGGAGGGGGCCAGGGGGAGGGGTAAACGACGAAGCGCCGCTCGGACAGCCGTGTTACTTTGCCGGCTTTGGATATAACAGGTCATTCGTGGACCCGCCTCATCCAACCCCCTTGATCCCGCCCCCCGGCTTTGGGTACACTTTTAGCGGTACAATTTGTACACACTGTACAGCCTAGATGTGAAATGTGGATAAGGGGCGCGCTGCGCCCAGGAGTGTGAACACGATGATCAAACGACGATGGGCCGTGTGGATGCTGGCGGGACTGCTGATCCTGGGGCTGGGATTGGCCGCATGTGGGGATGACGGCGACAATGGCGATAACGGCGACGCTGCCGCCAACGGCGGAGACGACGCCACCCCGGCGGACAGCGTCCCCGATCTGGGCGGTGACAGCCCGTCGCTGGACATGGGCGGCGGAAGCAATGGCGCGGGGGATGGTGGCAATGGCAGCAGCGGCGTGATCGGCTGTGACGACGACAGCGACGGCGGCGTCTGCCCCCCGGCGCTGTACTCCGGCGCAATTGACAGCACCGTCACTGCGGACGGCGTCAGCGTGCCCTACGCCAGCGTGTACTTCGCGGAGATCGACGCCGGCGACAACCTGATCGCGCTGCAATCCTCCGAGAACAACAATTACGAGGAGCGCGCCACGTTTACGGCGTATTTCGCCGAGGCGGATTCGGTCGACGCGGTGCTGCGCGACCTGGACGATCCCAGCGTCCACACCTGGGAAGGCGAGCAGCTCAGCGGCAAATACGGGCTGGTGCAGGACATGGACGCCGATCCGCCGCTGCACACCGCGGTAGGGGCGGCCCCACTCGACGATGGCCGCGTGCTGGTGCTGCGGATGGAGGTGACGGGCAAATACGGCTGGGACACCCACTACGAGATGTACGAGGCCATGCTGAAGGGCATCACCGTCGAGTAGGCATCCGCCGCGCAACCGGCCAGTCCAACAAACAGCAGGGGCCAGGTGATGATCCTTGGCCCCTGTTTTGTATGTTGGTCGTGCGTGTGCTTTTAAAAAATCAACCCCGGTAAGGCCGCGGGCCGTATTGGTCAATAATCATTTTTTGTAAGGTATCGTTGCCGGCCTGGGCCATCTGTAGGCGGCGGAACAACTCCATAAAGCCGTGCGGCTTGACGAGGAACACGTCGCACCCGTTCTCGAACGCCTGCTCCATCAGCGCGCGCTCGTCGAGCATGGTCGCCATCACCATCCGCGCCTTTGGGTAGCGTTGGCGCAGGTTGACCAGCAGTTCGACGCCGTCCATATCCGGCAGCTTGTTGTCGATGGCCACCAGGTCCAGGGTGTCATGCTGCTGGGTGATCTTCAGGGCTTCGCCGGCGCTGGATGCACCGTACACCGTCAGGCCGGCCTGCTCCAGCAGCCGCACCAGGAAGTCCCGGTTGGCGGGTTCGTCGTCGATGACCAGCGCCGTTTGCGCCGCGCCCGGCTCCTCGGCCTGGGACGCAGCCGTTGAATCCGCTGCCGCCGTTTCTTTTTTGGCGGCCTGTTTTTTCGCCTGTTTGGGGGCAGCCTGGGCGTTGGCGCTGCCGTTCTCTTTAGGTTTCTTGTCAGGTTTCTTGGGCTGCTCCTTGTTCGCTTTTTCCGTCGCTTGGGCGCGCGCGGGGCCATGCTCCTGATCATGGCTGTTGCCGTTATCAGTGGCGCGCGTAGACGACGCTTGCTTGTTTATCACGACGTATCGTCCTCCGCTGAATTGGTGCGCTTCTTGACGGATACAGGTGGCGAGGTCGGTTTCGTCCCATCACCGGACTGTTCCGGGGCAGGGGCGTCGGCCGGTGTGCCGTCGTCGCTGGGCGCGGCGTCAGCAGCGGGAGCCTCGGCGGGCGACGGGTCGCGCTTGGCGGGAGCCGCCTCCGGTTTAGGGGCCGCCGGTGTGTCGTCGTCGCTGGGCGTGGCGTCAGCAGCGGGAGCCTCGGCGGGCGACGGGTCGCGCTTGGCGGGAGCCGCCTCCGGTTTAGGGGCGTCGGCAGGTGTGTCGTCGTCGCTGGGCGCGGCGTCAGCAGCGGGAGCCTCGGCGAGCGACGGGTCGCGCTTGGCGGGAGCCGCCTCCGGTTTAGGGGTCGCCGGTGTGCCGTCGTCGCTGGGCGCGGCGTCAGCAGCGGGAGCCTCGGCGAGCGACGGGTCGCGCTTGGCGGGAGCCGCCTCCGGTTTAGGGGCCGCCGGTGTGCCGTCGTCGCCGGGCACAGCCTCGGCAGGTTTCCCGTCGCCGGATGCCACTTTAGCCGGTGGAGCCTCGATCGCGGCGGGAGCCACCGTCCCCGTGTCTTCGTACTCGTCGAGCAGGGACAGCAGGTCCGGCACGACCAGTGGTTTGGGCAAATACTGGTCACAGCCGGCGGCGAGAATACGCTCGCGGTCGCCCATCATGGCGTACGCGGTCACGGCCACGACCGGGCGGGTGTCGTTGCGCGCGCGCAGGGCCTCGATGACCTCGATCCCGGTGAACGTCCCGGCCAGCTCGATATCGAGCAGGATCAGGTTGATCTTGGGATCGTTGGCCAGAATCTCGAGCGCATCTTCGCCTTCTTCGCAAAACACAACCTCGTGCTGGCGGGCACGCATCACCCGCCCAACGAGCGCCTGATTTGTTTCGTTGTCTTCTACGTACAAAATGCGCATACAGTCACATCTCTTTGCAAACTAGCGTGCAAACTAGACTTGAGTCACTTAGACGCATCTGCCGCCGGAACCGTCGACTCGGTGTCGGTTGCTTTGGCGTGGTCTGCCTTAGCGCTGGCTGCTGCCGGGTGTTCCTCGGTCTGTGCGTCGTCTTTAGCGGCAGGAGTCTGCGCCGGGGTGGCCGCTGCGACAGCGTCGCGCATGGGCAGCGCAAAGTAGAAGGTGCTGCCCTTGCCCAGCGTGCTCTCGAACCACAGCCGCCCGTCCATCAGGCGCAGCAACTGCTGCGAGATCGCCAGCCCCAGCCCGGCCCCCTGGCGGCCCTTCTTGCGGCCTGCCGTGCCCTGCCGGAACTCCTCGAAGATGGTCAACTGGTCGGCTTCGGAGATGCCGATGCCGGTATCTTCGACGCCAAAGACCACCTCGTCGCCTTCTTCGCGGATGATCAGGCGGATGTGGCCGGAGTCGGTGAACTTGGCCGCGTTGGAATACATGTTGAGCAATACCTGCCGCACACGCAGCGGATCGCCCATCACCGTCGGCAGTGTCTCGGGCAGGCTGCGCTTGAGTTCGACCTGTTCGGCCTTGTCGCCCACCAGCCCGACGGCAGTCGAGAGGACGCCCTTCACAATCGGGGCCAGATCGACCGGCTGGATTTCCAGGTCCAGCTTACCGGCATCCACCTTCGACAGATCGAGGATGTCGTTGATGATGGCCAGCAGGTGCTTGCCGCTGTTCAGAATCTGGTTCATGTCCTGGCGGTACTGGGGTGGCAGTTCGACCCCGTCGTACATGGCCGGGAAGTCGAGGATCGTCTGGCTGAAGCCGATGATCGCGTTTAGCGGGGTGCGCAGCTCGTGGCTCATGTTGGCCAGGAACTGCCCCCGGAACTGCTTGGCTTCCTCGGCGGCGGTGCGCGCTTTTTCGAGTTCAGCGTTGGTTTTCTGTAACTGGTAGGTCAGGGCTTGCTGGCGGTGGAAGCTCTTTTGCAGGGCTTCGCGGCTCTCGAACAGCGCGAAGGTGGTGCGGCGCTCTTTGCGGTAGTTTTCCAGCGCCCACTCGGCAATGGCGAACAACTCACCGCTGACCTGGGCCGACATGGCGGTTGCGATGGTCGTCAGCGCCAGCGCGAAGGCCATTTGCTGCCCGAAGATGAGCTTGCCCGCCGCCACACTGGGCAGCACCAGCATCAAGACGGTGACCAGCACCAGCATCAGCAGCGTATCGCGCGCCGGGACCAGCAGCCCGACCACGAAGATCAGCACCGGGAAGACAAACGGCATGTAGTGGCTCGAAAAGTGGCCGCCGTAGGACATCGCCAGCGCGACGGCGGTAAGGCCGCCCAGCGCATAGCTCCACACGGCCCACTCAAGCTGCTCGCGGCCCAGGAACCAACTCGCCAGCAAACAGCCGGTGGTGATCAGGATGGCCGGGAACACAATTTCGGTGGAGATGATGCGCTCCCCCCCACTGATCACAATCGAAATCCAGATCAGGATAAAAGCCCCAAACAGGGTGGCTTTCCATAAGATCGACAGTCGTTCGATGCGTACTTCCTCGGCGAACGACATTTCCGAGGGCACGCTCACATCGCCGTCTTGCGACTCCGGCTGCTTGCGTGGATCTTCATCTTCGTCATGCGCAAGGGAAGTATTCGATAGTAGGGTTGCCATATAAACCTCGATCACTGTCAATACGTTTTCTTTACCAGTATACCGTAGTTTTTATAGAATTTTTACTTTTCAGCTGGGGAATTGAACGAATTTCAGCTAACCTTCATAATTTTTGGGGGGTAGAAGACGGTTAAAACCGGGGTGCATTCCAAATCTGGGGCGACTGGTTTACCCCTCCCCTAAATCCCCTCCCCGCAGGCGGAGAGGGGACTTGCCACGCGCGGCGTGACTAACTCCCTCTTTCTCCGCGCGCGGGGAAAGGGGGCTGGGGGGATAGGGGTAAAAGAATGAGCTGCCCCGAAAATGGAATGAACCCTAAATCCGCACCCAATCGACAGACCGAACGTATATTACTATAATAGAAGGGCAATGGTTCTATTAGTCAGTGCAGCGGGCGTGTTTTCCAGGCAGCCGGCCTGTGCTTGTAAAAGCCCCAACATTTAGGGGAGCGATGTGTTCCTGGAGCATTACACTGCCGGTAAGGGAGATACAGCATCATGCCGGACGAGCAAGCGACAACGTTCATCAGCTATTCGCGCCAGAATTCGGCCTTTGTGCGCCGGTTGTACAACGACCTGACGGCGGCGGGGGTGCGGCCCTGGCTGGATCGATACGACATCCCGCCCGGCGCGATCTGGGATGATGCGATCCAGCGCGGGATCAACACGTGCAGCCATCTGTTGGTCGTGCTCTCGGCGGAGGCCATCGAGTCGCGGACGGTCCACGCCGAGTGGAGCTACGCCGACACGCTGGGCAAAACGCTGATCCCGCTGCTGATCGAAGACCTGTCCCGCGACGAGATTCCCTTCCGGCTGCAAACGGCCAACTGGGTCGTGTTCGCCGGGCAGGCCTACGAGGCGGCGCTGGACCGGCTGCTGGGAGTGCTGCCCGTCAGCACCACGCCGAACCCGATCGCCGCCCCAGAGCCGACGGTAGCCGTCACACCGCCCGCTGCCGGCCAGACCGACCCAGTCGCCGCTGCCGCCGCGTGGAAGCACGGCAACGCCGCTTTCCACGACGGGCAGCTAGATGCCGCGCGGGAAGCCTACACCGAGGCGATCCGGCTGGCGCCGTCGCGGGCGGAGGCGTACATTCACCGGGGGATGGTGTTCTATTCCCTGGGGCGCTACGAGGATGCGCTGGGCGACTTTACGCAGGCGGAAGAACGCAACCCGGACCTGGAGCAGCTCTACAACAACCGGGGCGTGACGTACCTGGCGCTGAAGCGCATCGCCCAGGCGCTGGCCGACTTCGAGCAGGCGCGGGTGCTCAACCCGCGCTACGCCAACGCGCACTACAACCGGGGCGCGGCGTATATGGCGCTGGGGCGCTACCGGCTGGCGGCGCATGCCTACGACGAGGCGCTCGCGCTCAATGCGCGCGTGCCGCAGTTTTTCAACAGCCGGGGCCTGGCGCGGGCGGCACAGGGCCTTTACGAATCGGCCCTTGAGGATTACAATGAGGCGCTCGCGCTCAAGGCGGACTACATCGAAGCATTGGGCAATCGTGGGAACGCCTATGCGAACCTGGGGCGGACCGAGGAGGCCGAAGCCGACTACGACCGTGTGATCGCGCAGGACCCAGAGCACGCGCTGGCCCACGCCGGACGCAGCGAGATTCGCTTGTGCGCCGGGGACTATGCGCGGGCGGCGCTGGATGCGTCGACGGTGGTTGGGCTGCGGCCCGGCTTTCATGGCGGCTACGCGCTGCGGGCGCTGGCGAACTTCCGGCGCGGCCAGCGTGACGGCGCACTGCGGGACTATGCCCAGGCGTTAGAATTGGAGCCAGCCTGGCGCGCCCCAGAGACCGCCGCCGCTTACCTGACGATCTGCCCGGACACGGCCCTCGACGCGGTGCGTGACATTTTGCAGGCGCTGCGGTAGGATGGGGCCAGTTTCGCGTGGCTGGGTTCACCGCTGAACGCAGGCGAGAAACAGAAGGGGGTTGACATTGACCACTAAAAAGCAGGTGATGCGGCCCTGGATGGCGCGCATCTTCCAGAATCGGCTCAAGCTGTTCTTTATCTTGCTCTTCATCGAATCGCTATTCTTCGTCACCAACGGGCTAAACAGCATTCTGCGTACGCCAACCGACGGCGTGGAGCTGAAGATTGGGTTTATCGACAACAACCTGCTACCGATTGAGATGTGGTTGATCCCATATACGTTTGGCATCTTCCTGCCGGCGCTGCTGCCGCTGTGGGCGTCGTTCCACATGCCCAACAAGCTGTTCCGGCAGTACGTGATCAGCATGGCGCTGGCGGCCTCGTTCAGCTACGTGGTGTATATCGTGTTCCCGACGTATGTGGTCAAGCCTTCGCCGGAGGAAGTGACGGGCGACGGGATGTTCTCGACCCTGCTGCGCGCGATGTACGAGATGGACAACGCCTACAGCACGCACAACGCCGCCCCCAGCCAGCACGTCTTTTATGCGCTGATTACGATGAGCTTCTTGATTCGCTTCCGGCCTACGCCGCAGATCTTCTGGCGCTGGACGACGATTGCCACGCTGATCATGGCCTCGGCGCTGCTCACCCGGCGGCACCATTCGCCAGACCTGATCACCGGGTATGCCGTCGCGGTCGGCGCGTACGTGGCCGGGCTGCGGCTGGGCGCATGGGTTACGCACCAACTGGGCGACGAGCATTACCCCTTCGAAGCCCCCCGGTTGGGCGACCGGCAGCGCGACATCAACGCCCCGATTCACTAGCCTGCGTATACTAACTCTGCCAGGGTGCAGCGTTTGCGCCCCGGTTTTGTGTTGAGAAGGCCCTTGTTGCCATTTGATCCAATTGCCTGAAGCTGCCCCGGCGGTAATGGCGGGCCTGTGCGCTCTCTAGTATACTCGACTGGACGCAAAATGTGGGGCGTATGACCGTCAAATTGTCCAGATTGTAGTTGACAGACCCGGCCCAACGGGGCCAGCTCACTCCAGGGGGACAGATATGCACACTCGGAACCGTAGACGCCGCACCAACCGTTGGCAGCAGTATGGCCCACTGCCGGTCCTGGTCGGGATCGTGCTGGCGTTGGCGCTGGTGGTGTTGGTGGCGCGGGCCGTGATCAACGCGCTCGATGCGGATGATGGCAGCGACGACAGCCAGCAGCAGGTCGAAGCGACCGACCGCCCACCCAATTTTGAGGATGTCACCATTCCCAGCGACGAGGTGCGGGTGCTGCTGTACGAGGAACTGCGCGCCGCGCCGGCGATCAGTGCGGTGCGCTGGGTGCGCGCGGACGAAGGCGGCTTCTTCGTGGTGGGGTTCAACACGCGCGTGTACGGCTCGCGGGTCGAGGGGACGCTGGAAGTCTACCTGTTCCCGACCCCCGACCGCGACGGCGTCAAGCTCACCGCTGGCAAACTGGGGCTGCCGGGCGTCAGTCCTCCGGCGGAACTGACCGCCGCCATCGACGAAGCGCTGAACGTCCGGGCAACTGCCGAACTCAACCAGCGGCTGGCCGATGTGGTCGGCGGGGCGTTCACGGTCGAGGACGTCGTGTACGGCGTGGAGCAGATCATGATCACCGTCCAGACGAACTGAGGCGCGTGTCTGGCGCGTAACCGCCCCTCACCCTTCCGGCAGAGCCGGGTCCCTCTCCCTTGTATGATGGGAAGTGCGGGAAAGGGGTTAAGGGATGAGGCCAACCCGCTGCCGCCCTGATTACCTGTAAATCCCTCCACCTGAGCAGCCCACCCCCCACACCGCTATGGGCGAAACAGGCCGATTGCGTTAAGCTTCTACACACAAGCAACCTCTGTGTAAAAGGAGTTTTCATATATGGCACAAGAATATGACGTTGTCGTACTTGGCGCGGGGCCAGGCGGTTATGTGGCTGCGATTCGCAGCGCGCAGCTCGGCCTGAAGACCGCGATTATCGAAAAAGAATGGTGGGGCGGGGTGTGCCTGAATGTGGGCTGTATTCCGTCCAAGTCGCTGCTGCGCAACGCCGAACTGGCGCACATCGTGCAGCACCGCATGAAGGACTTCGGCTTTAACGGCGGCGAGGGGGTCGAGGTGGATTACAGCGCGGCCTTCAAGCGCAGCCGCAAGGTGTCCAACCGGCTGGTGAAGGGTGTCGGCTTCTTGATGAAGAAGAACAAGGTCGACACTTACGAAGGCTGGGGCACCATCCAGGACAAGAATACCGTCGAGGTGGACCTGAACGACGGCGGCAGCGAAACGCTGCAAACCAAGAACCTGGTCATCGCCACCGGCGCGGAAGTCAACCTGCTGCCCGGCGTGGAACTGTCCGACAACGTGATCACCTACCTGGAGGCGATCATGAACGACACGCTGCCGGAGAGCATCGTGATCGTCGGGGCCGGGCCAATTGGCATGGAGTTCGCCTATATCATGCACAATTACGGCGTGGCGGTGACGCTGGTCGAATACTTCCCGCACCTGCTGCCCAACGAGGACCCGGAAGTCTCCAAAGAACTCGAAAAGCAGTACAAGCGCCTGGGTGTGAACGTCATGACCGGCACCGCGATGCAGTCGATCGAGGACACCGGCGACGGCGTCAAGGTCACGGTGCAGCAGGGCGACGACACGCAGGTGCTCGAAGCACAGCAGGCGATGATGGCGACCGGGTTCACGCCGCGCGTGGCGGGCTTCGGCCTGGAGAACATCGCCGGGCTGGAACTGACCGACGGCGGCGCGATTGCCATCGACGAGCGCATGGCGACCAGCGTGTCCGGCGTGTGGGCGGTGGGCGACGTGACGGCCAAGCTGATGCTGGCGCACGTCGGTTCGGCGATGGGCATTGTGTGCGCGGAGAACATCGCCGGCGCAGAGACGGTCACGCTCGACTACAAGATGCTGCCGCGCTGCACCTACTGCCAGCCGCAGGTCGCCAGCTTTGGCTACACCGAGGAGGAAGCCAAAGAGGCCGGGTACGATATCGAGGTCGCCAAATTCCCCTTCCAGGCCAACGGGAAAGCGCTCGGCCTGGACGAAGGCAGCGGCTTTGTCAAGCTCATCAGCGACAAGCAATACGGCGAGATTTTGGGCGGCCACCTGATCGGCCCGGACGTGACCGAACTGCTGCCCGAACTGACGCTCGCGCAGATGTGGGAACTGACGCCGCACGAGATCGCGCGCAATGTGCACGCCCATCCGACCCTGTCCGAGGCGCTGCTGGAGGTCGCGCACGGCCTGGAAGGCCACATGATCCACATGTGATGCGCTCCCCTCCTCCCGTCCTGCGCGGGGGGAGGTTTTTAATTGTATTTCGGTGCCCCGTGCGTTTGCCTCTCTAGCTTGGCTGGCTGATCTTTGCCCACATTCTTTGCAGTGGGCGAGGGGGAGTCACAGCGCGCGTTTTTTTCCCCTCGCCCCTTGGATGGGTGAGGGGACACCGCTCGTCAGGGCGGAGGGGGCGAGGCCAACCGTCTATGGAGCCGCGGCTTCGCATTTTGATGCGATTGCTCTCGGCATATAGGACTGTCGTACTATTAGTCCTCCGTTCTGACCGAAGCCTAACCCATTTATAACCTCATCTAGTACTGGAGTACGCTATGATAGTAAAGACTCGTTTTTTATCCTAGATACATCATGAGGACGTATTATTCGTTACGACACGACATTACAAGGACGGGGTGGGATGTACACCAAAAACGAGTTGATGTTCCCGCACTATGTGATCTCGCGCGTGCGGGATGCGCGCGGCCCGGCCTGGCGCGATCTGATTGACCGGGTGACGGGGCTGCCAGAGACACACGAAGAAGTCCTGGCGTTTATGTTGATGATGGTCCGGCTGAACGGCTGTTTGGCTTGCGAAACGGACAGTTACCGGGCGATGCGCGGCTGCACGCTGTGCACGCTGCAATCGCTGCGCCGCTTCAAAGAACCGGACGCGGAACTGCTGCGGATGTATGACCGGGCGCTGAGGGATATGCGGGCCTATCTGGCCCGGACCAACATCCCGGCGATTCGCCAGGAGATGATGCTCGAGGGGGTCTGAGCATACGACGCCATTGTGACACACAATCCCAGCGGATGCGGAACCGAACCGGCTCCGCATTCGTGTGTTTAGGGACCATAACAACGGTTTTTTAACGCACTGCATACCAGAAAGACACCATCATGCGCGAACCCGATTGGCAAGCCCTGGCCGATCTACAATTCTTGCTCTACAACCGCATTGCCGACGCGCTGAACGCGGCGCTGTCGGGGATCGCGCTCAGCGATATGCCCGAGGCCGACGACAAACCGCCTGGCTATTGGAAAGAACGCGCCGCCAACAAGATCGCGAATGTGCTCAACCTGTTTACCGCGTGGTCGTACCTGGTGCGCTTCAAGATGGGCGAGGCCGTCCCTGAACGCGCGATCCGCCCGTTTGAGGTCAACACGCTGCTGGCGTGGCTGGGGCGGCAGTTGCAGCTCAGCCCGCCGCCCGCCGTATCGCCCAACATCCTGCTGCACGCCAACCAGGAAACGCTGCAAGAGGCGCTGCTGCTGCTCTATTCGGCGGCCTACACGCAGGGCACCGGGGTGCGGCTGCAAGTCGAGGTGGTCGAGCAGGGGGCATGGTTCCGTGTGCGCTTCGACCTGGTGCGCGCGATTCCCGCCACGCTCGACGATCTGCTGGCCAGCTTCGGCGATCATTGGCGCGCGCAGGACACGCGCTTCGAGCTGCGCACCGCGCGCGATTTCGTGCGGCTGAACGGCAGCGAGGTGACGCTCAACGTCACGGCGAAGTATGGCGAGTTTGCGCTGTTGGTGCACAAGGTCGGGGTATCCGCCAAACCTGCTCCGGCCCCGCCAACGGAACCCGCCACTGCCCACATCCCGGAGACAGTCCTCGGCCCGGAGGCCGCCGCGCCGACGCTGGGGATGCTGCGCCCGCCGCCCGCCGCCCATCCCCCGCCGGACGCCGCCGAAGGCGACGCCCCGCCGGTCGAGCCTGCGGAGCGCGCACCCGCTGTGCACGTCTCGTCGGACATCGACACGCCGGTCCTGCCGGACAGCACCCCGGCCCCCAGTCCGCCGCCCGTCGTCCCGCTGACGCCCGGCTTCGACCTGAAACCAGCGGCCACGCCCACGCCCGAGTCCGCCCCGGCGCAGAGCACGGAGGATACCTCGGCGCGCGGCGGCACCCGCACGACCAGCTCCACCGGCGACAGCGTGATCGTCCCGGTCAAGATTCCCGGCCCCAAACCGCCGGCCATCACCCGCAAGCCCCCGGCGGCCACGTCTAACCCGGCCCTGGAAACGCACAGCCTGCGCCCGGTCGCGCCAGATGCGGCGGAATCGTCCGCCGAAGACCCGGACGCAGCAGCACAGTCGTCGGCCAGTTCCGACGCACAGCCTGCCGCAGATAGCCAAGAGAGTTCATCATGACCTTCAAGACCCTGGATTGGGAGAGCATCAAGTTTATCAAGGATTTTTTATACCGGCGGGTGGCCAGCCCGCTGAACCATGCGCTGGGACGGCTGGCGATTGCCGAGCACGTCGAGGAGCCGGAGGAGGCCAAAGCACAGTTCCGGCTGATCCGGCGCAGCCTGGAGATCACGCTGAATTTGATCAAGGCGTGGGCGGCGCTGATCCACGTCCGCAGCGGCGGCACGCTCCACCAGTACCAGCGCCGCGCGATTGCGCCGGACGCCTTCCCGCCCTGGCTGGTGGAGTATTTGAACGAGCGGGGAACGCTGCGGCTGGAGCAGTCGCAGCCGGTGTTCGTCCACCCGGAGAGCTTCTACGAGAGCCTGTGCTTGCTGGCCCAGGTCGCGCGGTCGATCGGGACGCTGAAGTACCTGCTGGTGTCCGACGCCAAGAGTCCCGCGCCGGGGGTGTGGGTGCGCGCCGCCTTCGAGCCGCCCGCCAGCGGCCCGTATCCCAGCCTGCCGTGCCTGATCGAAGACCTGGACGCGGACGACCCCGTCCAGCGCGACACGCAGCTTAACCTGCGTGTGCTGCGCGGGCTGCTGCTGATCAACGAGGCGCGCTTCACGCTGCAAAACCACACGCAGTCCGGCGAGCAGGCGCTGGCGGCATGGCTGCCGGTGCGCGAAGCTGCCGCCCAACCCGAGGCCCCCGCCGACCTGCGGCCCAGCGGCGCGGTGTTGGCCAGTCCCCCGCGGGAGCAGACCGCCCCGCCGCCGGACGACCCCGCGCAGACCGCCGCGCCCGCCAGGCACGATCTGGCGGACTCAGTGCTGGCGCGCACCACGCACACCTCCGGCCCGGCGGAGGCCCCGCGTGATGCGGTCCCGCCCACATCCGACGAGGCGCGCGATCCCGCCCTGGCGGAGGTGGACAATCGCCGCGAGACGCTGATCGTGCCGCCGCCGAACTGGGGGCACAGCTTGCAGCAGGTCCGTCGCCCGGACAACCACGCCTCCGACGACACCGGGGACGACACGCCACCGGACGAGAACCGGTCCGAAACGCTGATCGTGCCGCCGCCGGATTTTCGCCAGCGGTTGGAACAAGCCGCGCCGCCCGACGATGCCGCCGCCGGGGACAGCACGACCCAGGACCGCACCGCCGACGATGCAGCAGGTGACGCGGAGGACGACTCGCAGCCCGAAGCCGGGTCGTGATGTAGGTCGCGGCGGTGTGCATTGCGTTTTCCCTCTGGTCCCTTTCACACAGGAGGCCCCCCTATTTTCTATCCCCGCTGCCCGGGCGAGAACCAGCCTTCGACAAAACCGCGCAATGCGCGCATAATGGAGGCTGCCAACCATAAGGAGGAAAACCGATGCAGACTATCATTTATACAGTACTGGGTATTGCCGCCGTGCTCGGCGGGGCGGCGCTCGTGCAGCGGCGCATGAAGGCGCTGCCGGAAAGCTGGACCAGCAGCAACGAAGCCGTCGCCTATGGGCTGATCTGGCTGTTCGCCGGGATCGCGACGCTGGGCGGCGTGATCGTCGGGGATGATGACGTGGCGCTGTACGGGTCCGCGACGATCATCGTCGGCACCGGCGTGCTGCTGCTGATGCGTGTGGCGTGGCGCGTGGGCGGGGCGTTCTACAGCCAGGCGCGCACCGACGACGTGGAGGGGGAAGACGAGGCATGAAATACGGCCTGGATATCCCGCCGTTCGGCCCGTTCGGGGATGCGAAGGTGCTGGCCGATCTGGCGGTTGAGGCCGAGCAGGCCGGGTGGGACGGCTTCTTCATCTGGGACCACATCGCGCGCGAGTGGCAGCTCGATATCGTCGATCCCTGGGTGGCGCTGACCGCGATCGCGCTGCGCACGGAGCGCATCCGCTTCGGGCCGCTGGTCACGCCGCTGGCGCGCCGCCGCCCCTGGAAGGTCGCGCGCGAGACGGTGTCGATTGACCGCCTGTCGGACGGGCGGCTGATCCTGGGCGTGGGCCTGGGCAGCGGCAGCCCCACCGAGTGGGACGCCTTCGGCGAGGAAACGCAGCCCCGCGCGCGCGGCCAGATGCTCGACGAGGCGCTGGCCGTGCTCGACGGGCTGTGGTCCGGGGAGCGCTTCAGCTTCGAGGGGGCGTATTATCGCGTGGACGAGGCGCGCTTCCTGCCGACCCCGGCCCAGACGCCGCGCGTCCCGGTGTGGGTTGGCGGCTACTGGCCGAACAAGCCCCCCTTCCGGCGGGCGGCGCGCTGGGATGGCGTGTTTCCGCTGGCCGGGGAGCGCGGGGACCTGACGCCAGAGCAGGTCGTCGAGCTGCGCGCGTACATCGACGCGCACCGCACCAGCGACCGTCCCTTCGACGTGGTGTATCGCCGCGAGCCGACGCACACCCTCGCCCCGGAGCGCCGCGCCGCGCTGGTCGCGTCGTTCGCGGAGGCGGGCGCGACGTGGTGGCTGGAGGCGATCCATCCCTGGTTTTTCAGCGACAACTGGGAAGCGATGTGGCCGGTCGAGGCGATGCGCGACCGGATTCGGATGGGTCCACCGGCGGAGTGACGCTCAGCGCGCGCGCTCCAATGCGGCCAGCAGCTCGTCGCGCGTGGTGACACTGCGCAGCGTGCGCAGGAAGGCGTGCAGATCGGGGCTGCGGTCGCGCAGGGTTTCCACCGCCGGGCCGGTCGGGTCGACGCCGCCCGCGCCGGGTGCGCCCTGGTAGCCGCCGTGAAAGGCGAAGTATGCCTGGTTCAGCTTGCGGATCGCGTAGCTGTTGCGCACGAATGCGCGCCGCCGGTATTCCATGTACGTTTCGGCCCCTTCGACCCACCCCTCCGCCAGCATCCAGTCCACCGTGACGCGCGTGGTGTGCATCTCGCGCCCAAAGTCGAAGGGCGGCGGCGCGTCGGGGTCGCGGGGCGGGGCGGTGGCTTCGCCGCTGGCGGCGGGGCCGGGATCGGCGGGGTCGTCGAAAAACGACGGGTAGTCCGGCGGCGGCAGCTCCGGGTAGTAGCGCGCGAAGACCTTCTGCGCGACGGTGCGCCCGAAGAAGGTCGCGGTCGTCTCGTTGATGATGCGTGTCTCGGGCCGCGTGGTGTATTCCAGCCCCAGCGGGTAGAACGCCAGGTAATGGTGCGCCCACTCGTGGGCCGTGACCTCGAAGGCGCGCGCCGGGCGGCTGGTCTGCACGATCATGCTCGGGTACAGGCTCAGCCCGCCCAACGGCTCGATTAGCGCCGAGACGTTCAGCGCGGCCTCGATCGCGGCTTCCAGTGCTGCGCGCTGCTCGACCGTCAGCGGCTCCAGGTTGAGGTCGACCTCAAACGCGATGCGGTCGCGTGGGGAGATGATCAGGATCATCGGCAGTTCGGAAAAGTGCATCGACACCGGCGGCAGCACCTGCCCCAGCACGCCGAAGCCCTCGTCGACCAGCACGGCGGAGACTTGCTCCTCGATGATGCTCTCCACCAGCGGTTGATCGGCGGCCAACTGCGCGCGCAGATCGTCGCGTTCGGCGCGCAGGCCGGCGGTGGCCGCGCCCGGATCGGGGATCGCCGGGTCGGCGTAGGTGCGCTCGATCTCCCCGTTCAGCGTTTGCACGCGCGCCACCCGGTCCAGGTAGTCCAGCACCAGCTCGCGCCGCGCGTCGTCTGGCAGGTAGGGATGCACGCCGAGCAGTTCCTGGCGCACCTTGCCCCACACCGCGTCGATCTCCCACGAGACGTAATCGAACAACTCGTCACGCGCAATGTTGATCACCTGCGCGCGCAGCGACCGGTCGATCAGCACCCCGTCGCCGAGCAGCAGCGCCAGCAGCGCCAGCAGGATCACACGCACGGCAACGCGCCGCACCACGCGCCCGCCGCGCCGGACGTGTCGCCACGCCTGCCGCAGGGTGTCGGGAGTCAGTGTCGCTGAGTGTGAGTGCTGCATCGTCGCCTCGTGTGTGGTCGTTGGATTGGCCGGTCTCCCCCAGATCATGCGGCAGAGTCCGGCGGATTGCCAAAAAACCGGCGATCATTCGTACTCGAACTTGAGCACGCCGAAGCCGAAGAACACCACCGCCATCGCCAGCAGCACGCCCAGCATCGGCAGGATGTCGACCACGCCGCCATTGTAGAACATCATCTCCTGGAAGGCGTCCATCGCCCAGGCCACCGGCGAGATATGCCCCACTGTGCGCATCAGGTCCGGCACGATCTCCAGCGGCCACCACGCCCCGCCCAGCGGCGAGAGCGTCAGCCCGAGCAGCAGGCTGATGTTGCTGGCCTGGTCCGAGGTGCGGACGACGGTCGCCAGGGCCAGCCCCAGCGCGGCACACGTCAGCGTGTAGACCAGCGCCAGCAGCGCGATGCCCGGCGTGTTGCCGCCCCACTCGACGCCCATCAGGCTGCCGATGCCGATCAGCACCGCGAACTGCGCCACGCCAAAGGCGTACTGGCCCAGCAGCTTGCCGCCGACCGACTGCCAGCGCCGCAGCGGCATGACATACAGCCGCTGCAAGGTGCCGGTTTCGCGCTCGTAGACCAGCAGCGTCGAGGCGTTGAGCATCTGGATCAGCACGAACATCACCGCCGTGCCGGGGCCGCTCTGGTTGAACCCGATCGGCCCTTTCTCCTCGCGGGTGCTGCCTTCGTCGATGGTGACCGGCTGCCCCGTCCAGGCGTGTTCTGCCGCCGCGAAGGCGGTGTCGAACGCCGCACCCGGTTCCAGCGGGTCGAGATCGAAATGTTCGCGGGCGACGTCCACCGTCAGGTTGGCAATCGCCACCGAGCCACCCAGGCGACTCACCGCCGCCTCGATCTGCTGCTCGGCCAGCATCGGCGCGGAGAGTTCGCTGCTGTTCTTGAATTGGAGTTCGACCGGCTGGTCGTCGCGCAGCGCGTCGCCGAAGCCGTCCGCGATGATCAACACCCCGTAGGTGTCGGTGTACTTCAGCCGGTCGTCGGCGGTGTCGCGCCATGTGTCGGGCTCGTCGTCTGCGATGTCGTCCGGCAGGCCGCAGCCGCCCGGCGCGGTGCCGTCGTAGGGGCAGATCACGAAGGCGTCGTCGTCCGCGGCCAGCACGTCGACCAACGCTTGCGACAGATCGCTGCCGTCGGCGTCGATCACGTCGATGCGAATGTCCACGTCGTTACCGTCCGCCGTGCCGCCCTGCGCGATGCCCAACAACAGCATCATCGCGGCGGGCATCAGCAGCGAGATCATAAAGGTGGACCGCTGTTTGGCCTGGATCAGCAGGTCGTTGAGAGCAATGGTAATTACAGCGCGCATAGGTGACCCTCCTTATATATCCAGGCGGCGGCTGAAGCGCCACAGACTGATGACGAAAAACACGACGGCCATCCCGGCCAGCACCAGCAGGTTGGTGGCGAGATCGGCCACGCTGGCCTCGTAGAAGGCCATGTCGAAAAAGCCCTGAATGCCCCAGTAGTTGAGCGTGATCTTGGGCAGCCAGCCTAAGAAACCCGGCAGCCCTTCGATGGGGATGAACGAGCCGCCCAGCATCCCCAGCAGGAACAGCGCGACCGTGCTGTAGGTCGAGGCCTGGGCGGGCGTTTCGGAGACGGCGGCGATCAGCAGGCCGAGGCTGGTCGCGGCCAGCACCACGACGGCCACCAGCAGCGCCAGCCCGGCGTAGTTGGTGCCCCACACCGCGCCCTCGCGACCCAGCAGGCGCGCCACGACCGAGGTCGCGCCGATGAGGACCACCATCTGCGCCACGCCGGTGAAGTAAATGCCCAGCAGCTTGCCGCCCATGAACACCCAGCGCGGCGTGGGCGTGGTGATGATGCGCTGCAGCGTCCAGCGGCGCTGCTCGTCGAGCACGCTCGTGCCGCCGGTGGCCATCGCGAAGGTCAGGAACAGGATCGCCATCGACGGGGCGAAGTATTGCAGTGCGTCAAACGAGCGCGTCTCGCCCTGCAGGTTCACCTGGCGCAGCGTGATCGGGTTGGCCAGGCTGTCGCCCGCGCCGGCGGTGGGGTCCTGGCTGGCGGTGATGCGTGCGCTCAGGTCGCCCTGCGCCTGCCCGATGGCGGACTGGTCCGCGTCCGCAGCGGCTCCGATCGCGGCCAGGGCTGCCGGTCCGGCGCGCTGGGCCAGGATCGACGTGTTGATGCCGTTCGTCACGGCGCGCAGGATCGCGCTTACCACGCTGGGGCTGACGCTGCGCCCGCTGTCGTAGTACACCTGCACGGTGCCCGCCCCGTCAGCGGCGAAGGCGGCCTGCGAAAACCCGGCGGGGATGGTGATCAACGCGGCCAGGTCGCCCGCCTCGACCGCGTCGCGCGCGGCGGCGAGATCGGTGGTGCGCACCGCATCGACCAGCGCGGCGACCTGCTGCGCGCGGGGGTCGGCGGCGTCATCCTCGGCCAGCAGGACCTGCTCGTACACCGCGCCGAGGTTGACCGTCTGCCCTTCGATGGTGGCCCCGTCGTCCTGGTTGGCGACCGCCAGCGGGATCGCGTCGATGGAAATATCGCCGCCGGTGCCGAGCGCCAGCCCGATGATCAGGCTGATGGCGAGCGGCATGGCGAACATGATCAGGATCGCGTTGCGGTCCTGAAAGGTAGTGAACAGGTCTTTGCGGGCGATGGCCCACAGTTTTTGGATTAGCATGTGCCCTCCCTCAATCCCGCAGCGCGCGCCCGGTCAGGTGGAGGAACACGCTTTCGAGCGTGGGTTCCTGCACCTCGACGCTTTGCAGGTGGACGCCGGCCTCGTTGATAATGCGGATCACATCCGGCAGCACGGTGCGCCCATCCTCGGCCAGCAGCCGCAGCTCGCCGTCGACGTGCACCGCCTGCTGCACGCCGTCCAGCGCTTGCAGCGCGCCGGTCACGCTGTCCGGCACATCCTGCACGGCCAGCTTCAGCGTGTCGTGCTGGCCGACCAGTTCGGTCAGTTCGTCCTGCGTGCCGAGCGCGATGATCTCGCCGTGATCGATGATGCCGACCCGGTTGGAGAGTTCCTGGGCTTCCTCCATGTAGTGCGTGGTGTAGAGCACGGTCATGCCCTCGGCGTTGAGGTTCTTCACCGCGTCGAGGATGCTGCGCCGGGACTGCGGGTCGATGCCGACCGTCGGCTCGTCCAGGAACAACACCTGGGGCTGGTGCAGCAGCCCGATCCCGATGTTGACGCGGCGCTTCATGCCGCCGCTGTATTCCTCGATGCGGTCGTCGGCGCGCTCGCGCAGCCCGGTGAAGTCCAGCACGCGCGCGATGCTCTGCTCCAACTCGTCGCCGCGCAGCCCGTAGAGCTTGCCGAAGAAGTCGAGATTCTGCCGGGCGCTGAGCGTCGGGTAGAGCGCGATCTCCTGCGGCACGACGCCGATCAGGCGCTTGGCGGCCAGCGTGTCGTCGGCGATGGAATGCCCGCCGATGGTCACCTCACCCGCTGTCGGCGTGAGCAGCCCGCTCATCATGTGGATCGTGGTGCTTTTGCCGGCCCCATTCGGCCCGAGCAGGCTGAAGATCTCCCCCTGCCGGATCGACAGGTCGATGCCCTTGACCGCCAGCACGCCGTCCGGCGGATCGTACTGCTTCTTAAGCGCACGAATCGCGATGATTGCTGTCATTACCACACTATTCCTTTCCTGCCTGGGTGGACACACGAAAACGCGAGATGATAGTGTTCACCCCGCATCGCACCAGGAGTATAGATAAAATGCAGCAATCAACCAAAAAATGCTGTCCCCGCGGCGGGTTGGTCGTTCCCAAATGATGAGCCACGTATAGAGGCTGTTATGCACTTTTTACCCCTATCCCCGCACGCGGAGAAAGGAGGGGCGCAAGTCCCTCTCCGTTTACGGGGCAGGATTTAGGGAGGGGTAAAACTTACGGGAAAAATCCACACACGTTCTAGCCGGTCAAAACGCGGCGGCATCCTCCAGCAGCGGGCCGCCCGCTTCGAGCAGATCGGCGTCATAGGATTTGGCCCACCTTTCTTTAGTATCGCATCGGTAACACCGCAATCACGGCTGCAGGAACGGCAGCCAGCGCCGCAGCCACCGCAGCACCATCAGCACGCGCAGCAGCGCCGGGTCGAGCAGCGTCAGCGTCGGTTTGGAGAACCACATGCGGTCGACCAGCACCGCCTGCGTCGTCACGTAGCGCAGCAAGCCTTCCGGGCCGCCGCGCCGCCCCACGCCGCTGTGTTTGCGTCCACCGGAGGGCAGCGACGGGGTGCCGACCACGAACTGGGTGCGGTTGACGCTGATATCGCCGGTGTCGATGCGGCGCGCCAACCGTTCGCCGCGCGCCAGGTCGCCGCTGAAGACCGCGCCGGACAGCCCGTACTGGCTGTCGTTGGCCAGCCGCACCGCCTCGTCGGCGCTGCGCACGCGCATCACCGGCACCAGCGGCCCGAACGTCTCCTCACGCATCACGTCCATGCTGTGATCGACATCGACCAGGATCGCCGGCTCGAAGAACAGCGGCCCCAGGTCCGGGCGGCGCTGCCCGCCGCACAGCACGCGCGCGCCCTTGCCGACCGCGTCGGCGATCTGCGCCTCGCAGCGTTCGAGTTCGCGCGGGTTGGTCATGCTGCCGACGTGCACGTCCAGCCCCGCGCCCGGCCCGACCGTCAACTGCGGCGCGTAGTGTGCCAGGCGGTCGATGAAGCGCTCGTACACCGCGTCCAGCACGTACACGCGCTCGGTGCTGATGCACACCTGCCCGGCGTTTTCCAGCGCGCCTTGCAGCACACTCGTCGCCGCCACGTCGAGATCGACGTCGTCCAGCACGATCAGCGGGTCTTTGCCGCCCAGTTCCAGGCTGTAGGGGATCAGGCGTTGGGCGGCGCGCTGCGCGACGGCGCGCCCGGTGGCGGTGCTGCCGGTCACGGAGATGTGATCGACTTCGTCGACCAGGGCCGCGCCGGTCTGCCCGTCGCCGGTGACGACCTGGAGCGCGTCGCGTGGAATCCCGGCCCGGTAGCCCAGTTCGACGGCACGCAGGGCGCTGAAGGGCGTGATCTCGCTGGGCTTGACCACGACCGTGTTGCCCGCCACCAGCGCCGGGACCGCGTCCAGCAGCGCGTTGAGATAGGGGTAGTTCCAGGGCGTGATGAACCCCGCCACCCCGTAGGGCTGGTAATACACGCGCGCGTACTGCACCAGCAGAAACAACGTGCCGCGCCGCTGCGGTTGGAGCAGACGCGGGGCGTGGTGGGCGTAGTAGTTCAGCACGTTATCCAGCACGATGATTTCCAGGAACGCGCCGGTTTCGTTCTTGCCGGTTTCGCAGCGGATGAGGGCGATCAGCGCCTCACGTTCGCGCCACAATGCGCCGGCCCACAGCCGCAGAAAACGCGCCCGGCCCAGGTCGCCGCGCTGTTCCCAGCCGGGCTGGGCGGCGCGGGCGCGCGCGACGGCGGTGCGTACCTGCGTGGGGGTGCTGTTGGGGACGCGGCCAATCGTCGCGCCCGTGACCGGATTCTTGACTTCGATTTGTGCTGTCATCCCGAAATGTTACCTCCCGTGCCATGCTGCGCTGCCCACGACTATAACGCGACGGCGCGCCGGGGACCAGCCGGGGACGGGGGGCGGCAGGGTTGAATCATTCTCACTGAAGAAAAACCACTTACGCTAGCTTCTGGCTTTTCTACCAACGGTTTACCCCTCCCTAAATCCCTCCCCGTAAACGGAGAGGGACTTTGATCGCGTGTCGCTTTCCCCCTCTCCGCGTGCGGGGAGGGGGCCAGGGGGAGGGGTAAAGCTACCATACCGCCTATAATGCTTTTGATTCCGGTTTGAATGATTCGACCCTGGCGGGGGGAGGTGCGCCTACGCCGGCGACGGCAGCGGCAGGTGCAGCGTGAAGGTGCTGCCCTCGCCGGGCGTGCTCTGCAGCTCGACCCAGCCGCCGTGCAGGTCCATGATCTCGCGGGTGATGGCCAGCCCCAGCCCGGTCCCGCCCGCAATCTGCGACGCGCCCTGAGTGCGGTAGAAGCGATCGAACACGTAGGCTTGTTCTTCGGGCGCGATGCCGATGCCGGTATCCTGCACCACGACCTGCACGTCCTGGGCGGTCCGGGCCAGCCGCACGCTGACCGTGCCGCCCACCGGCGTGTACTTGACGGCATTGCTCAGCAGGTTGCGCAGCGCGCGCCCAAGCTGGGCGCGGTCGCCCCACACCGCCGGGAGGTGGTCCGGGTTTTCGACCGTGACCTGAATGTTTTTATCGTGGATCACGGGGCGCAGCGAGGTGAGCACCTCGTCACAGGCCGCTGCCAGATCGACCGCCTCGCGCTCCAACACGGCGCGATCCGCGTCAAAACGCGAGAGCTGCAGGATGTCCTCGATCAGTTCGCGCAGCACTTTGGTCTGCTGGTAGATTTCGACGATCATCTTCTGGTGCGTGCTGGCGTCGAGGCCGGCGTAGTATTTGTGCAGCGTGCTGATCTGCAGCAGCATCGCCGACAGCGGCGTGCGCAGTTCGTGCGACACGGTCGAGACGAAACGGTCCTTGAGCGTGTCGAGTTCGCGGTAATGCGTCACGTCGTTGAAGGCGAACACCGTCCCCAGCACCGTCCCGTCCGCGTCGCGCACGCTGGCGCTGTGGGCCTGGATGGTGCGGCGGGGGATGCTGCGGTAGACCGGGCACTGCGCCGCATCGACGGAGCCGCTGGCGGGGTGCAGCCAGCACGGCCAGCCGGGAACGTCCCGGTCGGCGAGGGGGCAGTCTTGTTCTGCGCATTGGACCAGCACGCGCTGGTTCTCGCGGCTGAACAGGGATTCGGCGGGCAGTTCAAATTCGATGCTCGCCGGGGGGGCGTCGCCGGGCGTCTGGGCCAGGAGCCACTCCCACAGATAGTGCGCGGCCTGGGGTGGGCCGCCGGCCTCGTTGGGGTAGAAAGCGAACAACGCGCGCGCCGCCGGGTTCATCAGGGTCAGGGTGGCGTCTGCGTCGAACACCAGGATGCCATCGACCACGCTCTCCAGGATGGTGCGCAGGTGGGCTTCGCCGCGCACCGCGTCCGTGTACAGGCGCGCATTCGCCAGCGCAACCCCGATCTGCCGCCCGATGATCTCCAGCATGCGCGTTTCCTCGGACCGCCAGGGGCGCGGCTCGTCGTGCACCAGCCAGATCACGCCCTGCATCTGGTCCTGCTGCCAGATCGGGACGCTGAGCACCGCCGAGACGCCGGTCTGCCGGGGGATGTCCGGCACGGCGTCGCCTTCCGGCAGGTCAAGCTGGCCCAGGTCGGTACTGCCGGGCGCGATGCCGGTCACCAGCCGCAGCGTGGCGGGCGTGACCCCCTCGTGTGCGGCCAGCCCCAGCGATTCCGACTCCGGGTCCAGCAGGTAAATCGCGCCGCCGAGCACGCCGAGCCGCTGCACGGTGGTGTGCAGCACGCCGTCGAGCATTTCGGTCGTGTCCAGCGAACTGCTCAGTGTTTCGGCCACGGCATTCCGCACGCTCAGGTCGGTGGTCCGCGCCGCGACGCGCTGCTCCAGCTCGTCGTAAAGCTGCGCGTTCTGGATGGCGATGGCGGCCTGGTTGGCGAAGCTTTGCAGGCGGCGCGCGTCGTCCCAGTTGAACGTGCCGGGATGGGCGCTGTCCAGGTTGAGCACGCCGATCAGCTCGCCCTCGAAGCGAATGCCCACGCCCAGGTGCGAGCGAATCCAGGCGTCCGCTTCGCGCGTAAACCAGGCCGGATCGGTGTGGGCATCGTCTACCAGATATCCCAGGCCCGAATAGAGTTTGGTCGGCGACTGGCAGTTGGTGAAAACGGCGTTCAAGTCCTCATCGAGCGTGGCGGGGCTGCTGCTGAGCGCAAGGTAACTCTGGCTGCGCACGATGCGCTGCACGCCGCTTTCGCCCAGCAGCATGATGTTGGCGGCGTCGTGCGGCACGACGCGCCCGATGGTGGCCAGGATGCGCTCCAGCACGTCGTCCAGGTTGAGCGTGCTGGTGATCGCGGCGGCGGAGTCGTGCAGCGCTTCGGCCAGGGCGCGCTGGTCGCGTTCGGCGGCGAAGACCTGCGCATTGCGGATCGCCACCGCTGCCTGGTCGGCGAAGGCTTGCAACCGTTCGGCATCGGACCAGCTAAACGCATCCAGCTCGGCGCTGTCCAGGTTGAGCACGCCGATTATATCGCCCTCAAAATGGATGGCCATACTCAGGTGCGAGCGAATCCAGGCGTCCGATTCGCGCGGAATCCACAGCGGGTCGGTGTGCGTGTCGTGCACCAGGTAGCCAGGCTGCGAATCGAGCACCGCCAGCAATTTTTCGTTGGTGAAGACGACACTCAGATTCTCGTCCAGCGTGTCGAGCTTGCTGGTCCGCCCGACATACCCCCGGCTGCGCAGGATGCGCTGCACGCCGCTTTCGTCCAGCAGCACGATGTTGGCCGCGTCGTGCGGTACCACGCGCCCGATGGTGGCCAGGATGCGCTCCAGCACCTCGTCGGGGTCGAGCGTGCGGTTCAGCGTGGTGGCGATATCGCGCAGCGCCTCG
>DAOTUD010000051.1:0-15618 GCA_034437275.1 Anaerolineae bacterium | reverse complement strand
GCCGACCGTCACCGGGAAGCGCCCGATCGCGTAGGCGGGCAGCGTGACGGCGTGCGCGGGCCGCTCGCTGTGGCAGGCCTGTGGGTCGCGGGCGGGATCGCTGCCCATCATGAACGCCCCGGCGGGGATTACAACGGTCGGGGGGGCGAATGGGTGGCAGACGTGATGTTGGGTCATGACGTGGCCTTTTCGGTGTGATCGATTAGGCTTGTGCTAGCCTCTGGCTTTTATGGCGACGGTGTACCCCTCCGCACAGGGCAAATCGGCACGCGATCAAAGTCCCTCTCCGTTTACGGGGAGGGGGTAGATCATCGCCGCAGCAGCGAGCGCACCAGCGCGATCCCCTCGGCGGCCAGCAGTGCCAGCAGCGCCAGCCACACCGCGCGCTGATTCTGCGCCATGCGCTCGATGTCGGGCGAGGCGGGCGTGATGATCTCCACGACCTGGCGCTCGCCGACGTCGAACGGGTTTTGCCCCTGCGCCTGGAGCGAGGCAGCCTCGCCCGGCGAGAGCTGCTCCGGGCGGTAGCGTTCGGTCAGCACGACGTAGCCTGGGCTGCCATCCGGGCGCGGGCGGGCTTCGATGCGCGCGTCGCGCGTGTTGAGCACGTCGTAGACGTAGACTTCGCGCACCAGCACCATCACCACCACTGCCAGCGGGACCGCCATCAACAGCCCCATGAACCCGAACAACGCCGCCGCGCTGACCTGCATGATCAACACCATCGCGGCGGGCATCGACACCTGTCGCTTCATGATCTGCGGCATGATCAGGTTGCTCTGCACCTGCTGCGTCAACAGGTAGCCGAGCAGCACCCAGGGCACCAGCGCCGGGTCTTCGGCCAGCGCGATCAACACGCCGGGGATCACCGAGAAGAACGCGCCGAAGTACGGCACGAATTCCGCCAGCCCGGTGATCATGCCCAGCGCGACCGGGTTCGGCAGCCCGATGATCACGCCCATCACGAACGCGATCATCGTGCCGGACATGACCATCGAGATCATCTGCCCGATGAACCAGCGCTGCAAGGTGTCGCCCAGTTCGACGAAAATCGTCAGCGCGCGCGGGCGATAGCCGTTGGGCACCAGCCGCAGCAGCCCGGTCATGTAGTTGGTCGGGTCGATGATGAAAAACAGCGACACGAACGTGATGAAAATAACGTTGGCCAGCACCCCGCCCAGCCCGCTGAGGAACGGGAAAATGTTACGCGGGACGTTGCCGACTTGCTCCAGGATAAACTGCGGAACGTCACCTTCGGCCACGCGGTCCCAGTCGATCTCCGGCAGCCAGGTGCTGTTTGCGACCTGGTGATCGTACTCCAGGCGCGTCTGCTCGACCGCGTCCGGCAGATCGCTGAGCAGGGCGCTGATCTCGGTGACGAGCACCGGCACGATCAGAATGCCCAGCAGCGTCAGGATTGTGAACACTCCGCCAACCGTGATCAGCACGCTCATGCCCCGGCTGAGGCCCATCTGCTCCAGGCGTTGAACCGGCACATGCAGCGCGATGGCGACCAGCACCGCCAGGAACGTCAGCAGCAGCGCCTCGCGCAGCCGCCACAGCGCCAGCAGCAAAACCAGCAGCAGCAGCGCCACGACGATGCGCAGCGTATACTCCGCCAGAGTGAGGGGCCTGCCCGCCGGTGACGCCTGCATGACTGTGTGTCCTGGTGGGGCTAAACGGCGATTTTATCCATGATCAACAACAGCAAGAACCCGCCCAGGCTGGTCACCATGAAGCAGCCTATCGACACGAACATGCGCTCGACGGCTGTCATCCCAAACATCTTCTCGCTGCGCGGTTCCGGCGCGAGGTACGGATTGATGGTAGGCGTTACCGTTTCTTCTTCTAGCGCGCTGCGGCGCAGGTTTTCCATATCGTCAAAGCCCATTTTTTGCCTCCGGCAACAGTTCGCTGCTTCCTGTATAGCTACCTGTAGCATACTTGGAAAACGCCGGATGTGCCACTTTCGCAGGCGGGGGCAGCAGGGCGCGCATACTCAGTGAATCACGATTTTGGATGTCTCTTGCGCCGATTCAGCCCTCATCCCTCCGCCCGGCGGGCAGTATTTCCTCTCCCATACAAGGGGCGAGGGGACACAGCGAAACATGAAGACCGCGCTCAAATGTTGATACCGCCTGGAATGGCGAACCACTGCCGGCGACGGTCGTCGAGTAACGCGCACGCTTGTGAACAACACGCCGGGCCGATCCCTCACGGATCGGCCCGGTGGATTGTTCGAACGTAGGGAACAGGATACCCGTCCCTGCCGTGCGAGAGTGGTCCGCTTTAGCCGCCGAACAGGCTGTCGCCCAGGCCGCTGTCGTCGAACAGGCCGCCTTCGCCCTCAACCGCGCCTTCCGGAGCCACGATCTCGCCCACCTGGTTGTGCTGGGTGAGGTGGCCGGCGAGTTCGTAGGAGAGCACCATCATGCCGGCGTCCGGGTCCATGGCGCTCATGTCCATCTGGAACACGTAGTTGTCTTCGACGTAATAGATATAGCCGTCATCGGGGTTGATGTGCAGCGTGGTGACGAAGTCGGTCCCTTCCAGGAAGGGCAGCATCATCCCGGCCATCATCGCCATCTCGCCGGGGTCCATGTCGCCCGCCGCATCGCCCATACCCAGATCGTCGGATGCCATCATGCCGCTGCCCATCAGGTTGGTGAGCGCCTGTTCGGAGAGCAGCAGGTCGGTCAGGTTGATCTGGAGTTGCTGCGCCTTGAGCGTCTTGCCGTCGTACTGCACGTCATCCAGCGCCGACACGCTGAACACCGTCGGCTCGGTAAACAGGTTGAGTTCGCCGCCTGTCGCTCCACTCAGCCCCAGGATCATGCCCAGGCCCAGCAGCGTGTCTTCGTCCATCTCCTGGACCTCCCACGTCTCGCCGCCGTCTTCGCTGGTGTAGACCTGGTTGCCGATCACGATCACTTCGGCGTTCTCGAAGGTTTCGGTGGTGCCTTCGGAGGTCATGACCGCCTCGTCCATCACGAGGTGGACGTCTGCGCCCAGCCCTTCATCCGAGTCGGTGACCACGTAGTCGAACGAGCCGGTGACGGTCATTTCGACCACCTGCGTGCCGTCATCCATGTTCAGGCTCATCGCCAGGTCGGGCACGCTGACCGATTCGACGTTGTTCATCAACTCGTAGGCATCCTGGCGGAGCTGGCAGCTTTCTGCCGGTTCGGCATCGGCGCATACGATTTTCGCGGGGGCGGCTGTCTGGGTTCCGGTAGGCAGGGGGAATCCGCAAGCCAACATCGGGGCGGCCAACATGACGACCACCATCGGGACGAGTAGCCATTTTCGCATTGTACGTATCTCCCTTACATGTATTCAATAAGTTTGTGATATCAAGCGATTGCTGCTGGCAGCGAACCAGAGTTCGCATCGCCAGCACGCCCATTGTATCATAGGCTGGTAGGTAGGCAAAGCAGGGCATGTGCAGGGTTGAGTATCTTTGTCGGTTGAAATTCAAACGACCGTTGTTTCTTGCATTAACTCTGATAACTTGCGTGATCGGCCTGGATTTTACCCCTATCCCCCCGGCCCCCTTTCTCCGTTTACGGGGAAAGGGGGGAGTAAGTGCGCGGTTAAGCCTCTCTCCGCGTGCGGGGAGGGGTAAACACGCGAGTTTCAACCGAGTTCGATACACTACCCACATGCAGTGATACTTCACCCTGGGAGCGACCGGGGACACAACAAACCAGGATGCTCTGGCACACATTCTATCCGTCTCACACGGATACGGTACTCATATTTTGAACACAACGCGAAAACGACACGATTATGACACCTGAATTTTTGCTGGCACTAATGAGCGCGCTCGGGCTGAGCGGGATCGGGGCGACGTGGTGGGCACGGCGCGGCCAGCGCGATCACGTCAACCGGGTGCGGACCGAATGGGTGCGCAGCGCGCAGTTAGTCCACTACGGGCCGGTCGGCGCGGTGTGCTACGGCACCCGGCCCCGGCGCGTCTATACACGCGGCGGCGAGGCTGGGGCGTTGGGCCTGACCGGCGGCAAGCTGGTCTTCGACGGGCAGCGCCGCAGCACCTACGACACCAGCGTGCCGTTTGCCCAGGTGCGCTGGATCGGGCTGCGCCTGATCGCGGTGCGGCGTTACACGACCACCCGCGCGCTGATCGTCCACGCCGAGCGACCCGGCGGCTGGCAGGTCTTCAGCTACACACTGGACGATCCGCACGAATTCGGGCAGGTGCTTAGCCGCGAGTGCGACCTGCCGCTGCGCGATCGCGGCGAGGAGCGCGAGGACTTCGGCCCGGCCCCGGCCACGCGCCTGTTCCAGGACATTTACGGCGAGTGGACGCCCGACCGCGAGGACGCGCTGTATCTGGCCCCGGACCGGCTGCTGTTCGACTGGGGGCAGCCCATCATGCTGGGCACCATTGCGCGGCTGGACGTCTACACGCAGCCCGACCGCAGCGCCGACCTGCTGCGCATCACCTACACCCCGCCCGGTGACGACGAGCCGGCGGTGGTCGGCTTTGCGGTGCGCGCGGCGAAAGCCTGGGCCGACGCGATCAACAGCCGCACCGCTGCCCCGATCGCCGTGCACGCCGGACGCAAGCACAAATCATCCTGAACCGCCCGCCACCTGACAATCCTCCCGGTTGTCTGACGCCCAGATGACAACCCGGATTCCGATGGTAGGATAGAGCCGGAGGTACCTTGTGGAAATCCTGGTCTTCATGCTGCTGCTGTTCGGCGGGGTGATCGCGTACCTGGGCTGGGAATGGTGGAGCCAGCGTGCTTTTGTGCGCTGCACGCTCAGCGCATGGCGGCGGCAGCGCGAGCAGATCGACTTTGCGCCGGTTGGGGCGGCCTGTTACGCGACGTGGCCGCAGCGCCGCAACATCTACGCCAACTACGCCGTCGGGGCGCTGGGGCTGGCCGACGCGCAGTTGATCTTCACCGGGATGCGCAAGTCCACCCACGATATCCGCATCCCATACGACGATATTCGTTGGGTCGGCTTCCGGGACGTGCGCGTGCCGTCCGGGCGGCGGACCGTCACGCGGCGCGCGCTGGTGGTGCACTGCCTGCGGCACAATGCGTGGCGCGTGTTGGTTTACCTGACGGATGGCCCCAAGCAGTATTTTTCCACGCCGCCGGACGCGCTGGCTGCCGCGTTGAGCGCGCACACCGGGCTGCCGCTGCGCGACGAAAGCCTGGCGCGCGAGGACTTCGGCCCGATGCCGGCCACCACGCTGCACCAGGACGTACACGGCCAGTGGCACCAGCAGCGCGACATCGAGCTGTATCTGGCTCCGGACCGGCTGCTGGTGGGTGGTGGCGAGGCGCTGCCGCTGGCGCAGATCACGGCGGTGGCGGCGTATACGAAGGGGCTGGCCAGTGAGTTGTACCCGTTTTCCGAAAATCTACTGCGCGTCGAGTACCAGGACGGGGAAGGGCAGCCGGACGTTGCCGGCTTTTTGGTGCGCGATGCTGATCGCTGGGCCGAAACCATCCACGAAAAAACGGGCGTGCCGCTGGACCTGCGCGCCGGGCGCAAGCAGCAGCTCGGCTGACGACGGGCTATTTTAGCGGGATACGGCAGGCGAAAAAGCGCCAAAATAAACCGTATGCTAACAGGAAACTAAAAAAAGTATAAAATCGCCCTGAATAGTACTGCCGAGATGTTGAAATTTATGACGAAGCGCGTCACAATAAAAAGCGTAAAGAACTGGCAAGAAGGAGTTTGCAGCGTGGCTGAACATCCTGAGTTCCCCGGTCCAGGCGAACACGCCGGGCCAGACCACATCGAAGCCGAGGCGCACAGCGGGCCGGTCCCGGATGGCGAAATGCCGGGCATCGATCCCGACCGCGATCAGCGCCGCCGCACGTTGGAACTGTCGGCAGTGCAGGTGCCCGACGAAGGCCGCGAAGTACGGCAGCAGTCGGCGCTGCGGCGGACCGGCACCGAAAACGACGATCTGCCGCGCATCCACCCGCGCAGCGCTGCGACCGAGCAACGCCAGGATCGCAGCGTGACCGACGGGCAGCGTGAAGATACCTTCGACCCGGCGCAAGACAACGCCGGGCCACAGTCCGAGCAAAGTTAACCCAGCTTATCCCAACGCTGGAGCCACCGCCGCGCGCGGTGGTTTTTTGATGCCTTAGTATATTGACAAGCATCTATATAGTTGCTACCATCTGGATGTACACGTAAACAAAGGATACTGTATGCCAGCCAACCATTCTGCACCGGAATCGCTTGTTAGCGGTACGACCTGTGCTACACGCCAGACCGAACTGCGCCTGTCCAACGAGCAAGCACAACGGCTTGCCGGGCTGGCCAAAGTGCTTGGTCATCCAGTGCGCCTTCAAATCGTGGAACTGCTCAGCCGCTACAGCGGTGAGGTGTGCGTGTGCGACATCGAAGGGCACTTCGACTTGACACAGCCCACCATCTCGCACCACCTCAAGGTATTGCGTGAGGCCGGGATAGTTAGCTTCGAGCAGCGTGGACTGTGGGTGCATTACACCCTCATACCCAGGGTGCTCGAACCACTGCGCGAGTTGCTCAACACACTCCAGAGCAGGTGAGCAGGTGGCGTGCGTTCGGGCATGCTTTTTTAGGCTTGATATATAGATAACTCTCTATATAAAGGATGCAGGAGGATTGTACATGCGGAAACCAAAGGTTCTGTTTTTGTGCACGGGGAATTCGGCCCGCAGCCAGATGGCCGAAGCGTTTGTTCGCCACTATGCCGGGGATTGGCTGGAGCCGTACAGCGCCGGTCTTGAGCCGAAAGAGGTGAATCCATACACGATTCGTGTGATGGATGAAATTGGGATCGACATCAGCGACCAGCGCTCCAAGAGCGTCCGCGAGTACATGGGCCAGGAGTCGTTTCACTTCCTGGTGACGGTGTGCCACCACGCCGAGGAGAACTGCCCGACCACGTTCCTGGGCTACAGCACCAAGCTGCATTGGCCGTATGACGATCCGGCCCAGTTTTCGGGCACAGAAGAGGATACGCTGGCCAAGTTTCGAGCAGTACGCGACGTGATCCACGCCGATCTGAAAACCTGGCTGGCGGACATTCAGCAGAACGACGAGCGCATTACGGCCTGGTTGGCCCAGCATGACGCGCCAGACTCGGCGCAGTAGCGGGTGTGGATAACTTATGCATACAACCAAGGAGAATTCATCATGACCATCAAGACTAAAACGACGACTGCTGCCAAAACCGGGGCCATCTTCCAACGGATGTCACTGCTTGACCGTTTTCTGCCCGTGTGGATTGTCCTGGCGATGGCGGCTGGCGTCATCTTCGGCGCGATCTTCCCGGGTATTCAGGATGTCTTCGACTCGCTGCGGATCGATACGGTGTCATTCCCGATCGCAGTTGGCCTGTTGTGGATGATGTACCCGGTGTTGGCGAAGGTGAAGTATGAAGAACTGGGCAAACTGCGCGGTCAATGGCGGCTGTTTGGCGTTTCGATCGTGCAAAACTGGCTGATTGGCCCGGCGTTGATGTTTGCGCTGGCATGGCTGTTCCTGGCGGACTATCCCGAATATCGCACCGGCCTGATCATCGTTGGGCTGGCACGCTGCATCGCCATGGTGCTGATCTGGAACATGCTGGCCGGGGGGAATAACGAAGATGCTGCGGGGCTGGTCGCCATGAATTCTGTTTTCCAGATCGTCATGTACAGCCCTCTGGCCTATCTGTATCTGACCCTGATCCCCGATCTACTGGGCGCGGATACGGCGGAAGTCGGCGTGAGTATGGGTGAGATTGCCAAAAGTGTGCTGATCTTCCTCGGCATTCCGCTGGCCGCCGGGATCGTGACGCGCGTCGCGCTGATCACCCGTCGGGGTGTTGAATGGTACGATGGCGAGTTTGCGCCGCGCCTGGGTCGCACCGCGATCATCGGGCTGCTGTTTACCGTCGTTGTGATGTTCAGTATGCAGGGCGAAAAAATCGTCGATAAGCCGGTCGATGTGCTGCGTATTTCGCTGCCGCTGCTTGTTTATTTCGGGCTGATGTTCGCCATCAGTTTCTATATTTCGCGCCGGATGAACTTCCGCTATGACGAATCAGCGACACTGTCCTTTACCGCTGCCAGCAATAACTTTGAACTGGCGATTGCTGTCGCAGTGGGCGCATTCGGCATCACGTCCGGGGAAGCATTGGCGACGGTGGTCGGTCCGCTGATCGAGGTCCCGGTGTTGATCGGCCTGGTGTATGTCGCACTGTGGCTGGGGCGGCGTTTCTATTCCGGCGATCCCACCGTGCCGGAAGCCGAAACGGTGGCGCTTGGCGACTGATAACGACTGAACAGTACCCCCGGCCACTTGGAGCCACCGCCGCGCGCGGTGGTTTTTTGCTGCCTGGGCTGCGGAGAGCCGCGTCGGTCGCCCGGCTAGGACGAACGTCAACTTGACCTATTGCGCCGGGAAGCATACACTACATGCGTGCGCGGTATATCCCGGCGGAAAAAGACTTATGACGATCAATGACATGTATCTCGGACCCGATCCCACCCCCTTACAGCAGGGCCGCAGCCCGCATGGGCGCTGGCGCTGCGCGTACCAACCGGCCCAGCCCGTGCTTGCCGCTGAAGCAGAACCGGCGGATGAGCCGCTCGATCAGGCGGAACAGGCCGCCGCGCGCGAACCCGTCGCGCCGGTCCCGGCCCGGCTGCGCGTGCGGCACGACGCCGACCGGCTGGTCTTCGCGCTGACGGATGGCCCGGCGGCGGCATTCCTGGCCGATTATCTGGTGGACTACCTGTGGCCGCGCGAAACTGCCGACGACGACTGGCCGCAAAATCTGCGCAGTTGGCTGGCCGATACCGCGCAGTGGGCCGACGAATGGCCGGACGCGGTGCCGGACATGACCGGCTTCGTGTGCGGGCGGCTGGAGCGCGGCGTGACCGGGGGGCGGATGTACCTGGCCTGGCTTGGGCTGGACGGGGTGACGCTGCTCGACAGCGCCGGTGACCCGGTCACGCTCGACACCGTGCTCGGCGAGGGGGAGGGCTGGACGCCCACCAACGGCCCGGAACCGGTCGGCATGGCGCTGCACGCCTATCGCGGCAGCCTGTTTGGCCTGGGCCGCCTGATGGTGGTGTCGGAAGGGGCGGGCCCGCTCAGCGACGACCTGCCCGACATGAGCCGCATCGACCTGGAGCAGGCGCTCGAGGATTGGAGCGCCGAGACGCCGCACGATCTCGCGTTCTTCGACCTGCGGCTGACCCCGGTGCTCACCGAGCCGTCCGGCGTGATGCTCAGCTATCGCTGGACCGCGCCGGACCTGTGCGAACTGTCGTGGCATACCGCCAGCGCCGCGACCGCCTACCGTGTCGAGGAGGACGAGACGCCGGACTTTGACGATCCGGCGCTGCTGGCCGAACTGACCGACAGCCGCCAGCTTCGCTACCGGTTTTCGCCGCCCGCGTCCGAGGCGCGCTTTTACCGTGTCGTCCCGCTGAACCAGGGCGTCGAGGGCACGCCCAGCAACCCGGTCAGCCTGGTGCCGATGGCGCTGGCTCCGCCGGTGCTGGAGCCGGTGACGTGGTCGGAGAACGGCGGGTATTTCCTGCGCTGGTCGCCCATCGAGCAGGCCAGCAGCTACGAGGTGCAGTCCGCGCCGTCGCCGGATTTCGCGCCGGACGAGTGCCAGATCATCTACCGGGGCGAACTGCCGGAGGTCCATCTCTCGCCGGACACCGCGCCGCACCAGTATTACCGCGTGCGCGCGCTCAACACGCTCTACGCGCCGAACATGCCCTCCGCCTGGAGCCGGCCCTGTCGCGCTCCCGCCCGGCTGGTGACGCCGGTCTTCACCAGCGTCACCCAGCGCCGCATCGAGTGGACGCCGGTGCCCGGTGCGCGCCAGTACGCGATCCGCGTCACGGCCAAAGGCGAAGACGAGGATCACCAGGGCGAGACGCTCTACACCGTCGAGGCGCAGTCTGCCGTGGCCGACCAGCCGGCGACCTACCGCGTGCGCGCGCTGCGTCACCCTGACGACCAGCGCACCGCCAGCGAGTGGAGCAAGCCGGTCACCGTTTCGCCGCCGGAAGCGCTTCTGCAGCCGGCCTCGCCCAACCTGCGCGTGATCCTGCCGGTGCTTATCGGCGCGACGCTGGTCGCCCTGGTCATGGGGGTCGGGCTGGGGCTGGGCGGCATGGAGTGGTTCCAGCAGCACAACGCCACCGCGACCCGCACCCGCATCCCCGAAGCCATGATCCAGGCCACGACCGCTGTCGCCGAACTGAACGTCGACAACGCGACCGCCGCCGCCCACCTGACGGCGACGCGCGCGGTCCAGGTCGAGGGCACGGCCACGGCCAGCCAGTACACGCGCACCCCGACGCCCAGCGACACACCGTCCGCTACGAACACGCCCAACCTGACGGAAACCTTCGCGGCGGCGTTCAGCACGGCCCAGACCGCGACCGCGACCCGCTTCACCGCTACCCCGTCGCCGACCGACACGCCGGACATGACGATGACGTTTGCGGCGGCCTTTGAGGATGCGCAAACCGCGACGGCTGCACAGTTCACCGCCACGCCCTCGCCGACGGACACGCCGGACATGACGATGACGTTTGCGGCGGGCTTTGTGGGCGCGCAGACCGCGACGGCTGCGCAGTTCACCGCCACGCCCTCGCCGACCGACACGCCGGACGCCCGCGCCACGTTCGAAGCTGAGTTCAACGCCGCGCTGACCGCGACCGCCACGCGCTGGACCATGACGCCGGCTCCGTCCGAAGCGCCGGACGCCCGCGCCACGTTCGAGGCCAGATTCAACGCCGCACTGACGGCGACTGCCACGCGCTGGACGGCGACACCACCCCCCACCGCCACCCCGGACATCCGCGCCACGTTCGAAGCCGAGTTCAACGCCGCGCTGACCGCGACCGCCACGCGCCGGGCCGCCGCCTGGGCCGCGGCTGCCGAGCCGGTCGCTTATGGCGATCTGGTGTCCGAGGTGCTGGCCCCCGGCGGCGTCGACCGCTGGCGCTTCACCGGGGCGGCTGGCGACGTGATCCGCATCGCCATCACGCCGCGCACCTTCACGGTCGCTTTGATTGGGCCGGGCGGTGATCTGCTGGCGCTGAATGCCCCGGACCAGCCGCTGGAGGCATTCGCGCTGCCGGGCGATGGGCCGTACATCATCCAGGTGCAGGGCGACGGCGCATACACGCTGCTATTGGGGCGAGAATCGTCTTGAATTATGCAAAAAATGAGGGGGACGCTATGCGCAAGTTTACGAACTGGTTACCGGTGATCGTGGTGGTTGTGCTGAGCGCGGCGCTTGGGCTGGCGGGCTGCGGCGATGATGCGGATAGCGACGACAGCGGCCCGTCCACTAGCGTCGCGGCGCAAGGCGACACGGTCACGGCGACCGGCGATGCCGCCATGCCGACCGTCGCGCGCTCCGAACTGCCGCCGACGTGGACGCCCGCCTCGCCGACGGTGCCCGGCCAGCCGACCTGGACACCTGCCCCCAGCGCCACGCCGACCATGACCACCACGCCCGGCGCGGCACCTACTCAGGACCCGCGCACGCCGACGCTGCCGCCGACATGGACGCCCGAGCTGCCGACGCCGTTCCCGACCGTCCCGGCGACGATCTGGCCGACCAAGACGCCGAGCTTCACGCCGACGCTGACCTTCACCCCGTCCAATACACCGCCCTCGCCAACGCTCACGCCCACCCAGCCCGGCCCGGTGTTGATCTTCACCACCGAGCAGCTTAACCAGGCCTTCCAGCCGGAAACGCAGAGCCAGGTGGGGACGGTCTTCGAGCGCGTGCCGCGTATCTTCTTCCGCGAGGGGCAGATGGTCATCGAAGCCAACGTGCTGACCACGCCCAATGTGCTGGAAAGCGCGCGGCTGGTCAACATCGAACTGCGCCTGAGCATCGACGGAGGCCGCCTGAAGCTGACCCCGACGCGCGCGTATTTCGTCGACAACAACGCCCTGTACGACAGCCTGATCGGGGATGCGCTGGTCGAGATCGCCCAGACCAAGCTCGACGAACTGATTGCCGCGCGTGCGGAGCGTTTTTACATTGCCGATATCCTGGTGAGTGAGGACGGGATCACGCTGCAAACGGTGCTGATCCCACAGTGACCGTGACCTGCCCCTCACGCCAGCCACAGGCAGCACCCGCGCCGGAAAAGCCGGCGGCGGGTACGCGCATCGTCGCGCTGCCCGGTCTGGGCAAATTCAATCGCCTGGTAAATGGACATGGTGCCTTATCTCCTGCTCCTGGTTTGTGCCATGTTGGTGTGGGCTAGCGGATCGGACGGGCGACCACGCCCCACACGTTCTGCGCGATGTCGGTCGCGGTGCTGCCTTCGATATCGACGCGCCACAGCCGCGTGATCGGCATGTACGGGGCCAGCGCGGGATCGGTCGGCAAGGTGCCCGGCGGGATCAGCCCGTTGTTGACCGCCTCGACCAGTTCGATGTTGGCATCGACCACCACCGCGAACACGAAACGGTCGGTAACCGCCAGCGAACTGACGCCGTACACGTCCGCGCGCCACGCCAGTTCCTTGATGGTGCTGGTCACCAGGTTGAGCCGGTAGAGCGTGACGTTGGCGCTGCGCGCATCGACCGGGAAGGGCGGCTCCGCCGTCAGTGCCAGCGGGTTGTTGGGGGGGTAGCGCGAGATGAAATACAGCATGGTGTCGTCCGGCGACCACGCCATGCGCTCGATGGTGCCCAGCCCGCCCGCGATCTGAATGTCGTAATCGCGCCCGCCGCCGGTGATCAGGTCGATCACGCGGATGGTGCCGTTGGTGGTCGGCCCGGCGAGGTGCGTGCGCGTGGAGTTGGCCGCCGCCGCGCCGGGGATGAACTGCGGGTCGAAGTCGAGCATCTGGTCGCCGGTCATGACGTTGAACATGCCCAGCCCCGGCTCCGGGAAGCAGCACGTCCCAAACACGTTCGCGCCGTAGGTGGGCCACAGTTCCGGGCGGCCCGCGCCCAGCAGCCCGCCGTCGCGCACGTACAGCGTCGGGGCGAACGAGCCCTGCAACTGCGACGATCCGGCGTCGTAACGCCCGAAGTAGCCCGCCAGCCGCCCTGCGCCGCCTTCGGCCAGCGCCATCGTCAGCTCGCGGAACGGGAATGACACCAGCTCCGCGCCGGGATCGTCCGGGTTTTCGACGAGTTGGGGGGCCGCAGTCTCCAGGTAGTACAACACGGCGTTGTCCTGCGAGATCACCATCGTGCGCCCGTAGGACCCCTGCATCTTGACGGCAGCCCCGCCGCGCGCGCCGGTCGTGTACAGCCCATCATCGCGCGCGATGTACAGCGTGCGCCCGTTCGCGGACCAGAACAGCCGCGCGCCCTGCCCGAAGGTGAACGCCGGCCCCGGGCGCTCGACCGGGTCCCCGTTGCTGTCGGCCAGCGTGACGGTGTCCTGTGCGACGTAAGCCAGCGCGACCTGCGGCGTCCCCTGCTGCGCCGACTCCGCCAGCGCGGGCAGCGCCGGAATCAGCAGCAGCGCGATCAATATGAAAATTCCCCGCATAGCAAGTTCTCCCAACATACACGCTTAACGTTCTGCCGGCTCCAGTGTACCGCGATTCTGTTTTTCGTGGAAAGCCGGGGATATACGCGCGTGTGAAGGTGGCATACCCGGGCTGGCCGCGTATTTCTGGACAGCCTGTCTACTATTTAAACCTTCGTATATAATAGGAGGTGAACTGCCGGTCAGCTATGCACAAGGAGAGGAACTATTATGCGCAAGCGCGACCGCCGCGTCCAACGCACCCGGAAGCTGCTGCGCGATTCGCTGGTGGCCCTGAGCCTGGAAAAAGGCTACGACGCGGTCACCATCCAGGATATCACCGACCATGCCAACCTGGGGCGCGCCACGTTTTACCTGCATTACCGCGACAAAGACGACCTGCTGCTGAGCACGCTGCAAGCCCTGGTGGACGACCTGTTGAGCAAGATCGAGCCGGACCTGGAGCGCGTCTTCGCCGAAGGGGATGTCGCGCCGATCCGCGTGATCTTCCAGCATGCCAAAGCGCACCGCGACCTGTACCGCATCATGCTGCGCGGGCAGGGCGGGGCCAGTGTCGAGCGCCAACTGCGCGAGTACACCGCGACCAACTCCCAGCGCTACCTCAACGCGGTGCTGCAAGCGCGTCCCAGCCCGATCCCGGTCGAGATCGCGGCCAATCACCTCGCCAGTTCGCTGCTGGGGGTGCTCCACTGGTGGCTGGATAACGACATGCCGTACTCTGCCGGCTATATGGCGTGCGCATTCTTTGAGCTGGGCGTGACCGGCATTTTCAAGACGTTGGGGCTGGAAAACCACGACCAGCCCGGCGCGCCAGACTGCGCGTAGGCCGGGGGGCTGCATCTGGTGCGGGTGTTCGGCTGGCAGCGGCGCACAGGTGGCCGCGATCAAGCGGCGGAGTAGTTCCTTTTCTGATGGTTTTCGCGGTATAATGGTCCCTGAATAAAGCCGCCTAGTAAAAAGCGAGGGAAATTGATGAAAAGGCTTGTTCTCATCGTATTAATCACGCTCATTGCGATGCCGCTGCTCACCGCCTGTGAAGAGGAAGAATCGCCGCGCGAGAAAGCAGTCAAGGAGTATATCTCGGCCTTCCGCGATAATGCCCCGAGGGAGATGAATGCTGTGTTGTGCATGCCGCAGCCGGGCGCGATGGGCGATCCGGACGCGCCGGCCCAAAACCAGCTTCAGTATTATCTCGACCGGGAAAAAATGAAGGGCCTGAGTTACAGCGAAACCGAAATTGACGCCTCGCAGTACGAGGTCAAACTCAGCGGGCAGACGGAACATGTCGTCGGCCAGTGGAACAAGTTTGAGGTGACGTTTACGGTCGTCGAGCAGCGTGGGGAATGGTGCATCAGCGAGGTCACGCGCCCGGTCAAAGAGTAATGTTCGTCCGGGGGGATCGGGTTGCCATGTGCCGCCAATGGGGCGGCACTTTTTTATTGGCCGGGGCGGAAGAGCAGTGGTTTTCTAGGTATTTCTGCCGGAAATGCTTAAAATCTGCGGCAAAATGATTGCTGGCAGGAGAAAAAACATGTTTGACCAGGAAAAGATCAACGCCTTACGCGACGCTCAACGACACTGGGAAAAATCCACGCTCCGGCCCACGCTCGAAGGCCGCCCGGAACGCCGCGACCGCTTCACCACGATCAGCGGTCGCCCGGTGCAGCGCGTCTACACGCCGTTGGATGTGGCGGACCAGGACTACCGGCGCGACCTGGGGCTGCCCGGTGAATACCCGTTTACGCGCGGGGTGCACGCCACCGGGCACCGGGGCAAGCTGTGGACGATGCGCATGTTTGCCGGCTTCGGGACTGCCGAGGAGACGAACGCGCGCTACCGCTACCTGCTGGCGCAGGGGCAGACCGGGCTGTCGGTCGCGTTCGACCTGCCGACGCTGATGGGCTACGACACCGACGCGCCCCAGGCGCTGGGCGAGTTCGGCAAGTGTGGGGTGGCGGTGGGTGCATGCAAAACCTGACAGGCAATCTAAGCCACACGGGCGCAGAAGGCATCCCATTGACCGCTGAGATAGGCGGCGCGAGCTTTGGCGACGAGCCGCGCACCGCGCTCACCCCATTGGGCGCCCG
>DAOTUD010000050.1:0-5179 GCA_034437275.1 Anaerolineae bacterium | reverse complement strand
CGGGGTTGATGCCGAACGCGAACAGCCCCGGCGGCCCGGCGCTGATCGGCGGTGGGTCGTAGCCGACGATAGTGATCGCCAGGCTGGCCCCCGGCTCGATGTCGCGCAGCTGCGGCAGTCCTTCCTCGGCCAGCCGCGCCTGGAATTCGTCGGTGCCGATCAGGCTGGTGATGTCCTCCAGCGGGCGGCCCTGGCTGGGGCTGATGCCGATCTGGTTGCCGATGGTCTCGAAGGTCTCTTCGACTTCGGTGGCAATCGACGAGAACACCGCGAAGATGCCCATAAACGCCCCGACGGCAACGGTGAGCGTGGTGCCGGTGAGCGCCAGCCGCCATTTCTTGCGGTTGACGTTGTTGATCGCCTGCCGCAGCGTGATCGGCATCGGGATCAGGGCGATGATGCGCGCCAGGAGGCCCTGCCCGTAAGTGGCCTCGATGCCGACGTCGGTCATCGCGTCCAGGATGCTGACGCGCGTCCCGGTCCAGACCGGGGCCATCGCCGCCAGGAACGGCACCGCCAGCCCGACCACGATGCCCAGGATGATGCCGGTCGGTGACACCGCGAATTCGTCGATGATGGTGTTGGTCTGGTTGGCCAGCCCTTGCGCGGCGTAATACCCGCCGGGGATGCCCAACAGCACGCCGGGGATCACGCCGATGATGCCATAGACGACGGTGATCCCGGTGTAGATGATGAAGCTGTCCTCGCGCCTGCCGCCCAGCGATTTCATGACGCCGATCTGCCGCCGCTGCTCGACGACGATCGAGTTGATGACGTTGATCACCAGGAAGCCGGACACCACCAGCGCGATCATGGCCAGCAGCACCAGGATGCGGTTGGTGCTGCGCGTCTGCTCGATGGCGCTGTTTTCGGCGGGGTCTTCCAGGAAGCGGAATTCGATGGCGTAGTTGTCCAGGTTGGACTCAAACTGTTCGATGTCGTCGTCGGCGGTGGCGAAGTTGTTGTAGCGGGCGTAGATCGCGCTCAGGCCAGTGCGCCCGGCGATGTATTGGGCTTGTTGCGGCTGGGCGAAGGCCAGCGTCTCGTTTTCCAGCGGGCCGGTCCCGCCGACCTCGCCATAGGGCTGGAACACGATCCCCGACACCGTCCAGGTTTCGGTCTTGACCGCGCCATCGTTGTCGCCGCTGTCGCTGAGGATGCGCAGCTCGATCTCGCTGCCGATGTCCAGGCCGTAGCGGTCGGCCATGCGGCGCTCGACGGCGAGGGCTTTCTCGCCGGGCTGCGGGTACGCGCCGCGCTCGACGGTCGGCGGCTCCAGGTCCATCGCGTCGAGGGGTTCGGTGTAGGCGGCGACCGTCCCGTCCTCGAAGAATTCAGCGCCCGGTAGCCGCCACGACATGCGGTAGACGTAGCGCCCTTCGACCTCGGCTACGCCGGGCACATCGCGCAGCTTGTCCAGCACGGCCTGGTCGTTGGCCTGGGCCTGGCTGCTGGACGTGACCGACAGCCGGATCATGGCCAGTTCGTCTTGCTGCAGGTCTTCCTGAAGCTGGTCGATCAAAATTTCCCCGGCTGAAAACAGGGTCACGACGCCCAGCACGCCGATAAAAATGCTGCTGGAGACTAGCAGCGTGCGCACTTTGCGCGCCCAGACGTCGCGCAGGATTTTTCGTAAACGTGTTCCGAACATAATTCCCCCATCATGCATAGTAAACACAAGCGACTGTGCTTTAATTCTATATGTCTTGCCTGAATTCGGGTATGGTTTGGGGTAAATTCTAAGCAAACACTGATATTATTGGGGGCTTATGCTAGTTTCTGGCTTTTATGTCGACGGTTTACCCCTCCCTAAATCCCTCCCCGTAAACAGAGAGGGACTTTTGTCCCCGGCTGGTTTACCCCTCTCCGCGTGCGGGGAGGGGGAAAACTAGCATAACACCCTATTGATGTATATGCGCTTGAGGAGGTCGAAAGGACGTTATGCCAGCTATTCCGATCCCCGATCCACAGTTATCGTTGAGCGCGCGCAGGCCGAAGTCGCCGCCGTGCTGGGCGATTCGCCGCCTGGGCCGGCGCACCGCGACGACCTGCACATCCTGGAGCGCATCACCCGCGAGGCGCTGCGGCTCTACCCGCCGATTCGGGACGCGCGTGCTGTATTCGACCTTCCTCACGCACCGCGTAACTGCATCGGGGCGGCCTTCGCGCAGGTCGAATCGGCGGCGGTAGCTGCGCCTGCATCTTGATGGCATGGCTGTCTGCGGATGGAGTGGATAACGCTGGGAAAAAAAACGGACCGGGGCGGGCGTCGTGTAGGGAATCATGGGGCCAGGCCCGCCCCCACAAGCTTAGTCGCCGGTTGGTTGCTCCATACCTTCCGGCGGGGCGAAGATTTCAGCCGGGACCTGCTCGACGTACAGCGATTGGCTGGGGAACGCCACGCCGACGTTGTGCTCGGCCAGGATGGTCATGATGCGCAGGTTGATGTCCTGCTTGATGGCCTGGAACTGGTTATAGCCCGCTTCGGCGATGTAGCTGCGGATCATCACGTCCAGCGAACTGTCGTTGAACTCGATGAACTGCACCAGCACCGAGTCCGGGTCGGCCAGTTCGTAATCCTGGAGCATGTCGCGGATCTTCTGCACGACGGTGAGAATCTGCTCCGGCGAACTGCGATATTCCAGGCCCAGGCGGATATTGTACCAGCGTTTGCTCAGCCGCGACCAGTTCGTCACATTGGCGTTGGCTACCGTTTTGTTGGGGACCATGATCAGCGATTGGTCCAGGCCGCGAATGCGCGTGCTGCGGAAGCCGATCTTTTCGATCAGGCCGGAGACGCTGCCGTTGATGATCACGTAGTCGCCGTGAATGAACGGCTCGTCGGCCACGATCACGAAATAGCCGATCAGGTTGGCCAGCGCATCCTGGGCCGCCAGCGCGACCGCCAGCCCGCCCAGGCCCAGCCCCGCGACCAGCGCCCCGACGTTGTAGCCCCAGCGTTCCAGCACCGCGGCAAAGCCCAGCACCACCACGATGGCTTTGGTGACCTGCACCAGCACGTTGGCCATCCGTTCGTTGAACATGCGCTGCATGGCGTCGTCGCGCAGGGTGTGTTTGCCCACCCGGAAGAAAATGTCCATCGCCAGGTCGACGGCGCGGTAGAGCGCCCAGAACAGCGCCACCGCGATCAGCGAGGCCATCAGCCGGTCGATGAAACTGTCGACCTCGGCGGGCAGGCCCAGCACCATGAACACCACCCACAGCCCCAGCACGTTGATCAACAGGTGCAGCGGCGATTCGATCACGCTGACGACGCGGTCGTCGATATCGGTTTGGGTGCGTTTGGTCAGGCGCTTGACGATGCGCGGCAGGATGCCCAGCATCACTTTGCGGACGATCCAGGTGATGATCAGGACCAGCAGCGCCAGCAGCAGCTTGCCGATCCATTCAGCGGCTTCGTTGCCGAAGATGTCTTCTAAAAAATCCATAAGTATTTCCTTTCCTTGTGCGGGGAAGATCGCTGGCCTGTCGCAGCCGCAACCGGCCAGCGTATAGTATAGATTGTAGCGCAAACCGGGGGCGTTATCGCAACCCGGTGATCAGGTAGGTTGTGACCGGCACATCGCGCCCGCGCACTGTGCGCGGCCCGACTTTCTCCGCGATCACCGCATCGGCGACGGCGTGATAGGTGGCTGCGCTGACCATGATCTGGTTGTGCGCGCTGAGGCCCTGCAGGCGGCTGGCCAGGTTGACCGTGTCGCCAATCGCGGTGAAGTCCATCAAGTCCGGCGTGCCGACGTTGCCCACAATCGCCAGGCCGGTGTTGATGCCAAAGTTGACCGGCCAGCGGAAGGCCGGCTCGAACTGCTGGTGAAATTCTGGCAGCGTGTCGCGGATTTGCAGCGCGGTGCGCACGGCGCGCAGCGTGTGATCCTCCTGGGGCAGCGGCGTGTTGTAGAGCGCCATCACCTCGTCGCCGATGAACTTGTCGACCGTGCCGCCGTTGGCCTTGATGTGCTCGACCAGCAGGGTGTGGTACTGGTTGAGCACGTCGATCATGCGGGATGGGTCGGTATATTCGGCCACCCGCGTGAAGCCTTCCATGTCGGCAAACATGACTGTGACCGGCATTTCCGCCCCGCCGAGCTTGACCAGCGTCGGGTCGTCGAGCAGGCGCTCGACGATCTCGTGCGCGACGTAGCGCTCGAAGGTGCGCCGCAGGACTTCGCGCTGCTCGCGCAGGGTGTCGGTCATCTCTTTGGCGCGCATCCGGGCCTGGATGCGCGCCATGAGTTCGCGGGGGTGGAACGGTTTGGGCAGGTAATCGTCGGCACCCAGCCCCAGGCCGGTCACCCGGGAATCGACGTCGGTCTGGGCGGTGAGCATCAACACGGGGATTTTGGCAGTGGCGGGATTGCGCTTGATGGCCTCGCAGACCTCGAAGCCGTCTAGCTCTGGCATGTTCACATCCAGGATGACCAAGTCCGGCGGATCGGCGGCGATCTTCTCCAGCGCGATCTTGCCGTTTTCGGCCATAACCGGATCGTAGCCGAGACTGACCAGGATGTCATGCACCAGCATCCGGCTGTCGGCGTTGTCTTCGGCGACCAGCACTCTCATCGCCCACCTCAGCCCAGGAAATGCGACAGCTTGCTGGACAGTTCGCGCAGGTCGATCGGCTTGGAGATGTAGTCGTCACAGCCGGCGCTGAGCGCTTTTTCGCGGTCGCCGACCATCGCATGGGCCGTCAGCGCCACGATCGGGATGTGCGCCAGCGCGGCGTCGCCTTTGATCTCGCGCGTCGCCGTCCAGCCGTCCACTTTCGGCAGCGAGAGGTCCATCAAGATCAGATCGGGGATTTCCTTCCGGGCCAGGTCCAGCCCTTCCTGGCCATCAACCGCGACCAACACCTCATAATCCAGCGATGCGAGTACATCGGTGATCAAAATACGGTTATCGGGGTTGTCTTCTACAACTAAGATTCGCTTGATCATAGGTTTCGCGCTCCAGACCGCGCGCCTACTCCTTTCGGAACATCCAGAGCCATGCTCTATCTTAGCGTATAGTTGGCAGATGTGCATCCTAATTGGGCGTTATGCTAGTTTTACCCCTCCCCCTGGCCCCCTCCCCGCGCGCGGAGCGGGGGAAACAAACCGGGACCCAAAGTCCCTCTCCGTTCACGGGGAGGGATTTAGGGAGGGGTAAACCATCGACACAC
>DAOTUD010000049.1:0-19661 GCA_034437275.1 Anaerolineae bacterium | reverse complement strand
GTGTCGATGGTTTACCCCTCCCTAAATCCCTCCCCGTGAACGGAGAGGGACTTTGGGTCCCGGTTTGTTTCCCCCTCTCCGCGCGCGGGGAGGGGGCCAGGGGGAGGGGTAAAACTAGCATAACGCCCTCGTAGGATCGTCATTAGACCGGCGCAGCATTGGTATTTCAGCGCATTCCCATGTATAGTTTAGAAACCCACCGGACGATAGTGTGATGCCCCAAACACGGGGAGGTTTTTATGGGCAAGGGTAGAATCTTAGTTGTTGAAGATGATTTTGATATTTCTAATATGCTGCGCATCTACTTCAGCGGGCAGGGCTATGATGTCCAGGTTGCCCCGCGCGGCGGCGATGCGTTGACGCTCACGCGGAAGCAGCTTCCGCAGTTGATCGTGCTGGACATTATGCTGCCGGACATGAACGGCTACGATGTATGCCGCGAGCTGCGCTCCACCACGCGCACCAGCCACATCCCGATCATCTTTCTGACGCAGAAAGACGAACGCAGCGATAAGATCGCCGGGCTGGAACTGGGCGCGGACGATTACATCACCAAGCCGTTCGATATCGAGGAGCTGAAGCTGCGCGTCAAGAACCAGATCGACCGCGCCGAACGGGATAACTACACCGACCCAAACAGCGGCCTGCCCAGCAGCTCGCTGATCGAGGAGAAGCTGCGCGACTTGATGCGCGAGGAAAAGGTCTGGACGTACCTGGACCTGAAGATCGCTCACTACGAGGAGTTCAAAGACGTCTACGGCTTCGTAGCGGGCAACGAAACGCTGCGCTTCATGGCGCTGATCCTGGGCGAGGTGCTGGACGAACTCGGCACGCCCAACGATTTTGTCGGCCATGCCGGCAGCGATAATTTTGTGGTGATTACCTATTCCCAAAAGTCCGACGACTTGGTTAAGACGCTGGTCAACCGCTTCGCCGAAGAGGTCCAGCAGCACTACTCCTTCATCGACCGCGAACGCGGCTACATGATCAAAGATGACGAGCAGGTGCCGCTGATGACGCTCTCGGTTGGGTCGGTGACCAACGCCACGCGCCAGTTCGCCGATATCCGCGAGATCACCGAACTGGCCGCCGAAAGCCGTCGTCGTGGCGGAACCGAAGTTGAGACGCCTATCGAAACCGAATGGTAAGCAGGGCGTAATGAACGCCGGCGCCGGCATGTGATGTGGCCGCCCGGCAAGCGAGCGACGAACCATGATTGAAGTCTACCTGATTCTTACAGGGCTGATCTTTTTCGCCTGGTTATACGTGTTGGTGCGGCAGACCCAGCGCGGGCTGAGTTCCGAGCAGAACATGACCCCGCGCCCGGTGGTGCCCGTCAATTTGGTAGACAGCGACGAGGCGATCGTGGTCGCCGAGGACCGGGGGCGCGTGGTGTATGCCAACGACCGCGCCCGCGAGTGGTTCGGCACCAACGGCGGCACCCCCAACCTGGGCGTGATGGCCCGCATGGCCCAGCCCGCCGACACCCTGCACGATCTGTTTGCCGGGGCGGGGCATGCCTCGTTCCGCATCGGGCAACGGCGTGTGGATGCCGTGTCGCACGCCATCCCCGGCACCGATGGCCGGAAGATGGTCATCGTGATGCGCGAGATGACCGCGTCCTCGTTCCAGTCCTATGCCGAATTCGACCCACTGCAAGCCCTGGCGATCATGAGCGACATCAGCCAGGCTGTCAGCGGGCGGATGGACCTGGACCTCACGATTGACGCGGTGCTGAAAAGCCTGCGCCAGTCGATCCAGTTTGATTCCGCCGAGATCACGTTGTGGGACCCCGAAACCGAGACGCTGCGCCCGGTGGGGCAGGCGCGTGCGGTCCGGACGCCCACCGGTTCGCTGGCCATGCCGGCAGAGCAGCCGGACGTGGCCTACCGGATGGGGGAAGGCTACAGCGGGTGGATCGCGATGTACCGCCAGCCATTGCTGATCGGCGATGTCACCTCGCGCACCGATGTGCTGCCCAAATCCTTCGATGCCAGCTTCCACAGCTATGTGGGCGTGCCGCTGCTGGTCGGCGACGAATTTATCGGCACGCTGGAGCTGGTCCACCAGGAGCGCAACGCCTTCGGCCAGCGCGACGTGGCGCTGCTCCAGACGCTCGCCGGGCAGGTGTCGGCCACCTTGCAGGCGGCGCGGCTGTACCACGACCAGTCGGCCCGTGTCAGCGAGTTGGGCGGCCTGCAACAGATCGCCGAGGCCATGAGCCAGTTGGGCGAGCCGTCGGAGATGTACGCCCAGCTTACCCAACGCATCGCCAACCTGATGGACGTCGAGTTGTGCGGCGTGCTGCTCTACCACGAAGACGAGCGCATGTTCCGCAGCCAGCCGCCATTTTACGGCGTGCCCGATGCCCTGGTCGAGCATCACCAGTTGTCGCTGGTGCCCGATACCGAACTGTACACCGTGTGGCATCACCAGCCCTGGTGGTATACCAACGACCCCGATTCGCCGTTGGTGCAGGCGATGGGCTTCGACGACCTGCGCTCGGCCATGGCGCTCAACGCGGTGGCGCTGGTGCCGATGATCGTCGGCGCGCGGCGCACCGGCCTGTTGATGGTCGCCAATCCGCACTACCAGGACGGCTTCGCACCGGAAGACATGCGCATGTTGATATCGTTCGCGTCGCAGGCCGCGATCGTGATCGAAAATGCGCGCCTGTACGTCGACGAGCAGCGCCGCGCCCGCGAGTTGGGCGGCTTGCAGCAGATCGCGCAGGCGATGGGTGTGCTGCGCAGCCCCGCCGAACTGTACAGCCAGATCACGGCGCGCATCGCCAATTTGATGGACGTCGAGATGTGCGGGGTGCTGCTCTACGATCTGCGCGAGCGCATTCTGGTCAGCCAGGAGCCGTTCTACGGCCTGGACGACGAGCGCGCGCAGTTTTACCAGGTGCCGTCCCCGCCGGGCAGCGCCGTCGCCCGGCTGTGGCAGGATCAGGACACCTGGTACACCAACGATTTACGCCGCGATCCGCGCATCCAGGACACCGACCTGGCGCAGTTGGCGCTGGCGGTCGGGATGCGGCACACCGTGGCCGCGGCGCTGGTAGTTGGCGGCAACCGGCTGGGGATCATCCAGGCCGCCAACAAGCTCGACGGCTCCGAATTTACCGCCGGCGACGCCCGTATTTTGTCCATTTTCGCCGGGCAGGCCGCCATTTTGATCGACAACGCCCGGCTGTACCGCGAGATGCAGCGCCGCACCCACGAGGCCGAGGGGCTGCGCGCCGTGACCGAGATCGCGTCGCGCGTCGGCCCGGTGTCCGAGACGGTCGAGCAGGTGATTATTGCGATTGCCAACCTGCTCGAGTCGCAGGTCGTCGCGATTGGGCTGGTCGAGGAGAGCAGCGGCGAACTGCGCTTCGAGCCGGAACACGTGTGGGGCGTCGAACTGGATGACCCGTATACCATCGATGCGTATGCCCCCGGTTTCGAGCACAGTGTGCTGGTCTCGCGCCAGCCCTTCATGAGCAACAACATCCAGGACGACGAGCGCCTGCTGGAGCCGTACCAGCCCTTCGTCGAGCAAAACAACCTCTACAACGCGATCCAGGTGCCGCTGATCGTGCAGGACCGCAGCATCGGCGAGTTGACGGTCGCCAACAAGATGCCCCAGGGCGAGGATTACACCGGGGCCGACCTGCAACTGCTGCTGGCGATTGGCATCCAGGTCGCGGCGATGGTCGACCGGATGCGGCTCTACCAGGCCACCGACCAGGACCTGCGCACCCGCGTGCAGGAACTCGACGCGCTCAGCCGTGTGAGCCACGAACTCAGCCAGACGGTTGAACTGGAGCGCATCCTGGACGTCATCCGCCAGGAAGCCCTGCGCTCGACGTCTGCCGACGGCGTCAGCATTGCGCTGCTGCGCGACGCCGACGAGTGGGACGCCCCGGACCAGCCCGAACTCGACCAGCGCTACGGCGAAACCGGCGTGCTCAGCGACCTGAGCGCAGTCGAGCAGGCGGTCGTGGTGCGTAACGAAGTGATCGCGATTGACAATTACCGCCACACCGATGAGTTTGACGCCGCGCCCGAGAAAGCCCGGGCGGCGCTGGTGGTGCCGGTCACGTTCGGCGAGCAGGCGGTGGGCTTGATCCACCTGTTCGCCCAGGTCCCGGCGGCCTTCGACCAGCGCGTGATCAACTTCGTGCTGGCGCTGACCGACCAGGCTGCGATTGCCATCGGCAACGCGCGCCGCTACCAGGACCAGTTCGAAACCAACCGCCAGCTTCGCATCCGTGCCGAGCGTATGGGGCGCATCTTCGAGTTGGGCGAGATGTTCCGGCGCGGCACGACCCTGGCCGAAATGCTGGAGCAGGTCGCCTTCAGCGTGCAGGAGACGGTCGGCTTCAACATCGCGCTGATCAGCGTGGTCGACGAGCGCGACAACATGCTGCGCCGCACCGCGCAGGCCGGGCTGTCGCTCGCCGTATTTGAGGAAATGCAGAAGACCGCGCCGCCCGTCGACCAGTTGCGCGGCTTGATGCAGGACAATTACCGCATCAGCAACAGTTACTTCCTGCCCGCCGAGGGCACCGAGGAGATCACGGCGGACCTGCCGATTGTCCAGGTACTCGAGGAGCGCATGGGCCGGGGCGCGCGCGCCTGGGACCCGCAAGACCTGATGCTGGTGCCGTTCTTCGGGGCGGGGGGGCGGCTGTTGGGCCTGATGAGCGTGGACGAGCCGCGCTCGGGCCGCCGCCCGGATGTCGACACGGTCGAGGCGCTGGAGATCTTCGCCAGCCAGGCCGCGTTCGCCATCGAAAACTACCGTCTCATCCAGCGCATCCAGCAGGAAGCCGAAGCCACCCGCCGCGAGCGCGACCGCCTGGCGCAGTTACACATGGTCGCCAGCGAAATCCAGAGCGCGACCGACGTGCCGTCGCGTTTGCAGGTCGTGGCCAACGGCATCCACGAGGCCGGCTGGGACCGCGTGGTGATCACGCTGCGCGACGAACACCTGGAGCCGACCGCGCTGATCCAGGCCGGCTACAGCCAGGACGAAGCGATGCGCCTCTCCGACGAGGTGCTGCCGGGGTCGGTCTGGCGCAAGTGGATCAACGACCTGGCCTTCCACGAGCTCAAGCTGGGCGCGGGCTATTACATGCGCTACGACGAACCCTGGGTCCGCGAAAACATCTTCGAGGGCGAGTCGCCCGACCCGCCCGCGGTGCCCGACGACGAATGGCACCCGCAGGACGTGCTGTACCTGCCGCTGGTGGGCCAGGACCAGAAGCGCATCATCGGCATGATCCAGATGGAAGCGCCCGCCGATGGGCAGGTGCCGACCGAGGCGTCGCTGCAGCCGTTCGAGTTGTTCGCATCACAGGCCGCCGCCGCCATCGAGACCACGCGCCTCTACCTGGAGACGGTGCGCGCCGCCGAACAGGAGCAGCGGCTCAACGAAATGATGGAGGTCGTCACCGGCTCGATCAGCCCCGAAGGCGTGCTGCAGGCCATCGGGCGCGGGTTGCAGCAGATGGTGCCCTTCACGCGGATGAACGTGGCGCTGTTCAACGAGGAAACCGAACAGTTCGACGTGCTGCGCGCCGATATCGCGCTCGACAGTTCGGTGCAGATCGTGCCCGACGAGCCGCTGCCGGTCGCGGACACGGCAACCGGGTTTGCCTACCAGCAGAAAAACGCCCGGCTGTACAAGCTGCAAGAAGAAGAATCCGCCCGCGAGAATTTCGGCGATCTGGCGGCGTGGTACGACACCGGCGAGCGCAGCACGCTGGTGGTGCCGATGATCGCCGGTGGGCAGGCGATGGGCGCGCTGCGATTGGGCAGCGAGCTGGAGAACGCCTTTGGCTTCGAGGAAAACCTGGACCTGATCCAGCGCCTCGCCAACCTGTCGGCGGTCGCGCTGGACAACGCGCGCCTGTTCCAGGAGGTGCGCGCCCGCGAGCAGTTCTCGGCGGCGGTGCAGCGTGTGTCGCAGTCGCTCAACCAGATTTTCGACCTGGGGAACGTGCTGCGCACCATCTGTGACGAGAGCCTGCCGATCCTGGGCGTGGAGGGCGCGTATGTGTGGCTGGTGGTCGGCGAAGAATTGATCGGCATCGCCGCCAGCGGCTCGGCCCAGGAGGACTTCACCGGGCTGTCGGTCCCGGTCCAGGACCCGCACATCCTCGCCTCGCGCGTGGTGACCGAGCGCCGCCCGATCTACATTAACGACCTGCAAGCACGCGAAGACCGCGCGCAGATCGTGCCGCTGGCGCAGTTGCAGCGCATCCACGCGGTGCTGGGCGTGCCGCTGCTGCGCGAGGACCGCGTGCTGGGCGCGCTGATGCTGGTCGAGGCCGATGCCAACCAGCGCTTCGACGATGTGGACGTCGAGCAGGCGTCGGCGTTCGCCATCCAGGCCGCCATCGCCATCGAGAACGCGCGCCTGTTCGAGGAAGCCGAGCAGCGTGCCAGCGAACTCGACGCGCAGGCGCGGCGTCTGGCGCTGATCAACCGCATCGCGACCCGCGTGGCGCAGTCCATCGACCCGGACGAAATTTACGCCACCGCGCTCAACGAATTGCAGGAGGCGCTCAGTGCCGATTACAGCGGGTTGGTGCTGTTTGAGGACGATCCGCAGAACGGCGACGCGCAGCAGGGCCGGCTGGTGCTGGATACCCACCCGGGCCAGGAATCACGCGCCGACATCGTCGTCGACCTGTCGTCCAACCTGTCGATTGAGATCGTGCGCGAAACCCACCGCCCGCTGACCGCCGAGGACGTGCTCAACGATCCACGCTTCGAACCGGTGTGGGATACGCTGGAGGCGCGCGGCACCCGGTCGCTGATGATCGTGCCGCTGATCGTGGGCGAGCAGGTGATCGGCACCGTCGGCCTGGACTTCGAGCAGCAGCGCAACTTCGAGCGGTCCGAGATCGAGATGGCCGAAACCATCGCCAGCCAGGTGTCGGTCGCGCTGGACAAGGCGAACCTGCTGCGCGAGGCCGAACAGCGCGCCGCCGAACTCGACGTGCAGGCCCAACGGCTGGCTGTGATCAACCGCATGTCGGCGCAGTTGGCGGGGTCGCTGGACCCGGACGAGATTTACAGCATCATCCTGCACGAATTGCAACAGGCGCTGGCGCTGCAATCCAGCGGCCTGATGTTGATCCGGGAGGCGGAGGGCGTGTCGCGGCTGGTGCTCAGCACGCACCCGATGGACGACCCGCTGCCCGACCTGACCATACCCATCGCGGGCAACCCCATCGCCGAATACGTGATCAACACCAAGCAGCCGTTCGTCTGCCCGGACATCTTCGCCGACCCGAACTTCGAAGCGATGTGGGACGTGCAGCGCGCGCGCAACACGGCGGCGATGCTGATCGTCCCGATCATCATGGGCGACCGGGTGATCGGCACCATCGGGCTGGATTCGTCCACCCCGCGCGCATTTACCGACGCCGAGATCGAACTGGCGACGACGGCGGCCAACCAGGCGGCGGTCGCCATCGAAAAGGGGCGGCTGTTCACCGAGACGCAGCAGCGCGCCACCGAACTCGACGCGCAGGCCCAACGCCTGGCGCTGATCAACCGCGTCTCGACGCGCCTGGCCCAGACGCTCGACCCGCAGGAGATTTACGGCATCGTGCTCAGCGAGCTGGCCGAACTGCTGGAGGTCGAGGTGGGCGGGCTGGTGCTGTTTGAGGACGAGCACACCGGGCGGCTGGTGCTCAGCTACCCGCTGGACGAGCCGACGCCCGACCTGACGATCGACCTGGACGACAATCGCTCGATTGAGATCGTGCGCAAGACGCACCAGCCGTTGGTCTCGGAGAACGTGCTCGACGATCCCATCTTCGAAAAAGCGTGGGACGTGCTCAAGCAGCGCGGCACCAAGTCGCTGCTGATCGTGCCGCTGCTGGTCGGCGACGACGTGATCGGCACGATTGGCCTCGACTCGCTGCGGCCCCGCACCTTTAGCGAAGCCGAGATCGAGCTGGTGCAGACCCTCGCCATCCAGGCGTCGCTGGCGGTCGAGAAGGGGCGGCTGTATAACGAGACGCTCAACCTGACGATCTTCAACCAGGCGGTCGTCGAATCGATCCAGCAGGGGATCGTGGTGCTGGACCGCGACCTGGACATCCGCCGCGTGAACCGCTACATGATCGAGCATTACGGCTGGTCTGCCGGTGCGACCGGGCAGCCGCTGTTCGACTACCGGCCCGATTACGAGCAGTTCCTGCGCGAACCGATCGCGGTCGCGCTGGGCATGGGCGAACCGCAGGCCGAGTACGAGGTCGAGCGGCGCGACCCCGCCGGGCAGGCCTCGATCCGCAACTATTACGTCTATCCGCTGCAAGAGGGCCGCACCGTGACCGGGATCGTGATGCTGGTCGAGGATGTCACCGCGCGCGCCCAGTTGGAGGCCGACCTCAACGCGCGCGCGGTGCAGATGGCGGCGCTGACCGAGGTCTCCAGCCAGATCACGGCCACGCTGGAGCCGGATCAGGTGGTCAACCTGATCCTGGACGCGGTCGGGCGCGTGATCCCGTACGATGGCGTGGCGCTGTGGCTGCGCGCGCCGGACCAGGATGAAGACCTGCGCATTGCGGCGGCGCGCGGCTACGAGGACCCCGACGCGCCCGCCCTCGACGACCTGACCGGGCTTACCGTCCAGATCGACGACAGCCCGCTGTTCAAGCAGATGACCGAGCAGGCCGAGGCCGTGAACATGGGCGACGTGAGCGCGGCCAAAGTGCGCGTGCCGCACGCCACCGAAACCGTGTACAAGAACTGGCTGGGCACGCCGCTGATCAGCAAGGGCAACGTGGTCGGTGTGCTGACGCTGGAAAAGCGCGAGCCGAACTTCTACCTGCCGCTGCACGAGCAGTTGGCGCTCACCTTCGCCAACCAGGCCGCCGTCGCGCTGGAAAACGCGCAGTTGTTCCAGGAGACGCGCGCGCGTGCCATCGCGCTCGACGAACAGGCCCAACGCCTGGCGCTGCTCAACCGGGTGTCGCTGGCGCTGGCCCAGACGCTCGACCTGGAGAACATCCTGGAGATCGCGCTGCGCGAGACGGCGATCACGCTGGAGCTTCCGCAGGGCGCGGCCTTCCAGGTCGACCAGGAGAACGACCTGGCGCAGGTGGTGGTCGATTTCCCGCGCGGTGATGCGCCGCCCGAAGAAGTCTACGACCTGACGAAGAATGACGTGCTCCAGCACATCGAGAATACGCTGGTGCCGCTGGCGGTCGAGGACATCGACGACCACGCGCTGGCCGAAGACCTGCGCAAGCTGATCCAGGGCGATGGCGTCGCCGGGATGATGCTGGTGCCGCTGCTGGTCGGCGGCAACATGATCGGGCTGCTGCGGCTGGACGCCCTCGACGCGCAGCACCGCTTCACGACGGCGCAGATCGAGCTGGCCCAGACGATTGCCAGCCAGGCCGCCATCGCGGTGCAGAACGCCTCGCTGTACGAGCAGAGCACGTTCCGCACGCGCGAGTTGGAGACGCTGTTCGAGTCGGCCCAGGCGACGGCGGTCACGCTCGACCTGAACGAGGTGGTGCGCCGCGTGACGGTCCAGATGCTCAGCGCGCTGCGCGCCGACGCCTGCACGATCTTCTTGTGGGACGACGTGAACAACCAGTTGACCGTGCGCGGCGACATCAGCGCCCGGCCCGACGGCATGGAATCCGACCTGCCGGGCGACACCTACAACCTGGACGATTACTCCCTGCGCGAGCAAGCCGTGCGCGACCGGGAATTGCTCATCATGCGCGCCGATGACGACGACTTGCCGCCCGACGAACAGCACCTGTTCGAGCTGCACCGCGCCGTCAGCCGGATGCTGATCCCGCTGGTCGTGAACGAAGTGTCGATCGGGTTGGTCGAGGTCGAGACGCTCGACGCCAACCGCTACTTCCGTTCCGAGGATGTGCGGCTGGCGCGCACGCTGGCCAGCCAGGCCGCGATCTCGATTGAGAACGCCCGCCTGCAAACCGAGACGCGCCGCACGGTCGAGGAGTTGTACATTATCAACGACATGTCGGCGGCGCTTTCGTCGGCGGTCAACCTCGAAGAACTGCTGGAAGTGGTCGACCTGCAATTGCCCAACCTGACCGAAGCCCAGAAGGTGTATGTGGCGCTGTACGACGCAGCCTCGGACGCCATCACCTTCCCGCTGGCGATGTCCGTGCTGGACGACGAACCGCTGGCGATGCCCGATCTGCGGCTGGGCCAGGACGAATTCTCGACCGTCATCAAGCAGCAAACGCCGCTGCTGTTGGCCGGGCAAAACCTGGACCAGGTCCAGCGCAGCCTGGGCATCGAGCCGGAACTGGCCGACGTGGCGTGCTTCCTGGGCGTGCCGCTGTTCGCCGGTGAGGAAGTGGTGGGCGTGCTGGCGGTGGTCGATGATGACGACGCAACCGCCTTTAGCCACAACGACCAGCGTATTTTGACGACGGTCGGCTCGCAGTTGGGCGTCGCCATCCAGAGCACGCGCCTGTTCCAGCAAACGCTCAACCTGGCCGAGGAACTCGACCAGCGTGTGCGCGACCGCACCGCCGAACTGGAGCAAGAGCGCCAGCACATCAGCACGCTGTACGACATCACCACCGAGCTGGCGACCAGCCTGGACATGGAGCGCCTGCTGGGGCGCGCGCTGGAGATGGTGGCCGAGGCGGTGGGCGCGACACAGGGCGCGCTCCTGGCGATTGACCCCATCGCCGAGCAGTTGCACTTCCGGGCGCGGCTCGGCTGGCCGGAGGGCACCGCCGGCAGCGACGGGCAGCAGACCACGCTCGAACTGGGCGAGGGGCTGGCCGGGTGGGCGGTCCAGAACCGGCGCAGCGTCATCATCGACAACGTGCAGGACGACCCGCGCTGGCTGCGGTTGAACGAGGCCGACGATGTGCCGCGCGCCGCGATGGTCTCGCTGATCGAGGCCAACGAGGATATCCTGGGCGTGATCATGCTCTACAGCGAACAGCATGGCGCGTTCAACGACGACCAACTGCGGCTGGTGACGGCTGCCGCCAACCAGGTCGCCAACGCGATGAACAACGCCGAACTCTACAGCCTGATTCGCGACCAGGCCGAACGCCTGGGCCGGATGCTGCGCCAGGAGCAGGTCGAGGCCACCAAGAACACCGCGATCCTCGACTCGGTGGCCGAGGGCGTGATGGTCGCCGACGCCGAGGGGCAGGTGATCGTCTTCAACCGCACCGCCGAGCAGATTCTCGAACTGCCCGCCGAAAAGGTGCTCAACCGCCCGACCTCGGCCATGGCCGGGCTGTACGGCGCGGCCCAGACACGCTGGGCCGCCGTGATCGACAAGTGGATGAGCGACCCGACGCTGTACACGCCGGGCGAGTTCCTGGAGGAGCGCATCACGCTCGAAGACGAGCGCGTGATCAGCGTGCGTGTTTCGCCGGTGCACATGGGCGACCAGTTCCTGGGGACGGTGTCGGTCTTCCGCGATATCACGCGCGACGTGGAGGTCGACCGGCTCAAGAGCGAGTTCGTGGCGACGGTGTCGCACGAGCTGCGCACCCCCATGACCTCGATCAAGGGCTATGCCGACCTGCTGCTGCTGGGCGCGGCGGGCGATATCTCCGAGCAGCAGCAGCGCTTCCTGGAGACGATCAAGCAGAACGCCGACCGCCTGAGCATCCTGGTCAATGACCTGCTGGATATTTCGCGCATCGACCAGGGCCGGCTGGAACTCAAGTTCGACGAGGTGGAGGTCGAGGACCTGCTGAACACCATCGCGGTGCATTTGCGCGGGCGCGCGGAGGACGAGAACCATCCAATGCAGATCGAAACCGTCCTGCCCGACGACCGCCGGCTGGCGGTGTGGGGGGATTACGACAAGGTGGCCCAGATTTTCACGAACCTGGCCGATAACGCCTTTAACTATACTCCGGCGGACGGGACAATCACGCTGGCGGCGTCCTATAATGAGGACGACGACCACGTGATCATTTCAGTGGCAGATACGGGGATCGGCATCCCGCCGGAAGTGTCCGACCGGATTTTCGAGCGCTTCTTCCGCGGGGATGAGGCGCACGAGATGGTGCTGGACACGCCGGGCACCGGCCTGGGCTTGTCGATTGTGCGTGAATACGTCAACATGCACGGGGGGGAGATCTGGTTCGAGAGCGCGATGGGCGAGGGGACGACATTCTTTGTGGAAATGCCGGCCAAACCTGCCGACCGTGACACCTGATCGTGGAATACTATGGAGTAAGCATGGCTAAAATTCTCATTGCTGAAGACGAACGCGATATCCGTGATTTGATCGAATTTACGTTAAAGTATGCCGGGCACGAGGTCATCAAGGCCGCCAACGGGGCCGAAGCCGTCGAACTGGCGTCCGCGCAGCGCCCCGACCTGATCTTGCTGGATGTGCGGATGCCGCGCATGACCGGCTATGAAGCGTGCCGCATCCTGAAGAACGACGACGGCGTAAAGGATATCCCGATTGTCTTTCTGTCGGCCAAGGGCCAGCAAAGCGAAATGGATACCGGCCTGGATGCCGGCGCGTACGATTACATTCTCAAGCCTTTCGCGCCGGACCAACTGACGCGCCGGATCGCGGAAATATTGACTAAGTTTGGCATCGAGTGATATGAGCGCAATAACGATTGAAAATGATCTGGTCCATTACGAAGTGCTGGGACGTGGGCGGCCCGTAATTCTGTTACACGGCTGGCTCGGGTCGTGGCGTTACTGGATTCCGGCCATGCAGCAGCTCAGCGCCAAGTACCGCACCTACGCGCTGGACCTGTGGGGCTTTGGCGATTCGGGCAAAGACGAACGGCACTACGATTTCGCCGCGCAGGTGATGCTGTTGGAGCAATTCATGGAGAAGATGGGCATCGCCAAGGCCGCGCTGGTGGGGCACAGCCTGGGGGCAGCGATCAGCGTGCGCTATGCCGCCCAACACCCGGAGCAGGTGCCGCGCTTGATGGTGGTCTCGCCGCCGTTGTTCCGCATGGCCCCCGCCGCCGGCGCGCTGACATCCAACCCGCCGCCGGCCAGGCAGTTGCCCGCGCAGCAGGGGGAGCAGCCGTCCGACCAGGCACCGGGCGCGGCGTCCACTGACAAGCCGGCGTCCGACAAACCACCGCTTGACAAGCCATCGCCCCAGTTCTCCGAGTCGGAGACGATGCCCTTCCGGTCCGACGAGATGAAGCTGCGCATCCAGTCCGCGCTCAACGACAAGGACCAGTCCGGGCCGCTGGCCAAGCGCACGCCCAAATCGCCGCGCGAGGCTGCCACGCCGCCGACCGACCAGCCAGCCACCGAGGAATCGGTCAAGCCGCAGCAGACGCCGCAGCTGCCCGAGTCGCTGTCGGAAGTCCCGCAGATGCCACAGATGAGTTCGGCGGCGGAGGTGCAGCGCGCCAACCCGCTCAAGGAACACCTGGGCGCGTTCGACCCGGTCGGCCTGCTGCAAAAGCACGTCGAGGCCGGCGGTGATCTGGAAAAGCTCAAGGTCGAGGTCGGCAAGGCGGACAAAAAGGTGATCGAGGTCAGCGTCGAGTCGTTCGCCGGGGTGGACATCCTGCGCGATCTGCAAGCGCTGTCGATGCCGGCGCTGGTGGTGCACGGGGCCAACGACTCCTTCCTGCCGCCGCCGGACAGCGAGATGATCGCGAGCCTGAAACAAGGCCGCAAGACCTTCAACCTGATCACGCTGGCCGATACCCGCCACTTCCCCATGCTGGAGAGTTCCGCGCCCTTCAACCGGCTGCTGCTGGACTTCCTCGAAGCACCGGACGTGACCAAGATCGCTATTAAGGAAATCTGGGAGCGCCGCGTGCGTTAGGAGGGGGTTATGCTAGATATCTTGGCGCGTGTGTCGATGGTTTACCCCCCTCCCCGTGAACGGAGAGGGACTTTGGGTCCCGGTTTGTTTCCCCCTCTCCGCGCACGGGGAGGGGACCAAAAACTAGCATAACGCCCCAGGAGTAATTGTGCACATTCTCATCGCTGAACCCTGATCCCGATCACCAACCCGGATGATCGGGATTTTTAGTGCGTCACGTTGTGGGTGATTTTTGCGAACCGTTCGCACTATTGATATAGTCTGAGTAGAGGAAATTTGAAACCGCCGGGGGAGCCTGGGCTAGCGAGGCTGAGAGGTGCACCCACCACACGGTGCCGACCCTACGGAACCTGAACCGGGTAATGCCGGCGTAGGGAGCGCGTCCATAGCGAACGCCATCTATGAGCCACTCCCTACGATATGCGTAGGAGAGTGGTTTTTTGTGTCCGATCAAACGAACGACGACGTTACACGCGCGCTGATCTTCGCCAACGGCGATCTCAACGATGGCCCGGCGCTACAGGCGGCGCTGGCGCACGCGCCCGACGCGCTGATCATCGCCGCCGACGGGGGCGCACGGCTGGCCGCGGCCTGTGATCTGCGCCCGGCGCTGATCGTGGGCGACATGGACTCGCTGTCGCCGGGGGAGCTGGACGACTGGCGCGCGCAGAACGTGACGATCCAGCAGCATCCCCCCGCCAAAGACGAAACCGACCTGGAGCTGACGCTGCTGGCGGCGGTGGCGCGGGGCGTCACCTGGATGCGCATCATCGGCGGGGTGGGCGACCGGCTGGACCAGACGCTGGCCAACCTGTACCTGCTGCTGCTGGCGGACCTGGCCGGGCGCGATGTACGGCTGGTCAGCGGGCGGCAGACGGTGTGGTTGCTCGCGTCGGGCGCGCACACGCTGCGCGGTCGTCCTGGCGATACGATCTCGCTGCTGCCGCTGGAGCCGGGCACGGACGGCATCACCACCGAGGGGCTGGCCTTTCCGCTGCGCGACGAGGCGTTGCAGTTTGGCCCGGCGCGCGGGGTGAGCAATGTGCTGGAAGGCGAGTCGGCGCGGGTCCGGCTGGCGGCGGGGCGCTTGATCGTGGTGCATACGGTTGGGGAAGCGTGAGATAAAAAACGAGGGAAACATCGTGCAAACTGAAGGGACAATAACCGCTGCCGGGCCAGCCCGCCGCGATACGGGGGTACACGCCCGGTCGCGCAGCGTGTGGCTGCGCGGGCTGCAAGACGCGGCGCGTACGCTGCTGCTGGTGGTGGTGATGGGGCTGGTGCTGGCGTTTTCGTCGGCGGGGACGTTCCAGCTTTACGAGGAGGCGCGGGCCGAAGCGATCGCGCTGGATAACGTGTTCCCCACGCCGGGCGAGATGTGGGACTCGTGGCAGCAGCACGACGAGCGCCTGCGGCAGGACCACATCCCCGAAACGCTGTGGGAGACGCTGGCCGGGCTGTCGATGGCGGTGGTGCTGGGTGTGCTGATCGCGGCGCTGATGGACTTTTCGCCGCTGCTGCGCTGGATTCTGTACCCGGTGCTGGTCATCTCGCAGACGATCCCAGTTTTCGCTATCGCCATTATCCTGATCCTGATCTTCGGGTTTGGCAGCGGGCCGAAGATCACGGTCGTGGTGCTGTTCTGCTTCTTCCCGGTGGCGCTCAACACGTTTTCCGGCTTGCAGTCCGCCGACCCGGAACTGCTGGCGCTGCTGCGCGCGATGGGGGCCAACAGCCTGCAGGCGTGGCGCAAGGTGCGGCTGCCGGCGGCGCTGCCGTCATTCTTCGGCGGGCTGCGCATCGCGGCGACGTACAGCGTCGTGGGCGCGATCTTCGGCGAGTACATCACCGCGCGGAGTGGGCTGGGCGTGTTCCTGCGGCGCTCGTACAGCACGTTCCGGCTGGAGCAGGCGTATGTGGCGATCATTCTGACGTCGCTGCTGTCGCTGCTGCTGGTGCTGCTGGTGAACCTGGTCGAGCGATTGGCGCTGCGCTGGTATTTCACCGCCGAACGGGCCAACTGGCGCGGGCTGGGGATTTATTAGGGACGTATCCGATATGAGCCAGGTTGATCCAGGACTGAACGCTGGCGAGTGGCCCCCGGCCCCCTCTCCCACCGCGCACGCTTTTTCCCCCCGCCCATTGTATGGAAGAGGGAACACCGCCTGCAGGGCGGAGGGGTGAGGGCCATTCGACCCTTAACTAAACCGGAAGGGATTTAGGGAGGGGGGGGGTAAACCGGCAATAAAAAAGCCGGAAGCTAGCATAAAGCCCCTAGTCCGTAACGAGTTGTACAGGAGGTAACTGACGATATGTTAAAGCGCATTGCATTACTGCTGGCGATTGTCCTGCTGGCGGTTGGCCCGGCCTATGCCCAGGACGGCGGCGACGACGAACCCGCCGATCCGCTGGGCGGCGCGACCGAGTTCGCACAGGCCGACGAGCCGACGGATGTCACGCTGGTGCTGGACTGGACGCCCAACACCAACCACACCGGCTTTTACGTCGCGCAGGCGTTAGGCTACTTCGCGGAGGCCAACCTGTCGGTGACCATCCAGGAGCCGACCGATCTGCAGGTCGAGGCGATGGTGACCAGCGGTGTCGCGGATTTCGGCATTAGCTACCAGGAGTTCGCCACCTACGCACTGGCCGACGAGCAGCCGGTCGTCTCGCTGGCGGCCATCATCCAGCACAACACTTCCGGTTTCGTGACCATCGCCGACAAGCACCCGCTGGAGCGTCCGGCGGACATGGCCGGGCTGCTGTACGGCGGGTTCGGCCAGCCGGACCTGGAGCTGGCGATGCTCAACCAACTGCTGGAATGTGACGGGGCCGAGCCGGGTACGGTCGAGTATATCGACGTTGGCTATGTGGACCAGGTGACGCTGATGGAGAAGGGCCGCTTCGGCCTGGCGTGGATGTACTACGGTTGGACCGGCATCGACGCCGAACTGCGCGGGGTCGAGCTGGACACGATCATGCTGATGGACTACTTCGCGTGCGTGCCGGACTACTACACGCCGATCCTGATCACCAGCCAGTCCATGCTCGACGAGGACCCGGACGTGGTCGCGGCCTTTGTGCAGGCATCGGCGCGCGGGTTCGCCTACGCCATCGAGAACCCGTCCGACGCGGCGGACATCCTGATCGACGCTGTGCCGGAGCTGGACCCGGACCTGGTCCGCGCCAGCGCCGAATGGCTCGCGCCGGAATACCAGGCCGACGCCCCGCGCTGGGGCCAGCAGTCGGTCGATATCTGGCAGGGCTTCAGCGATTTCCTGGTGGAGAACGGTGTCCTGGAGGACGGCATCGACGCCGACGCCGCCTTCACCAACGCGTTCCTGCCCGGCACGGTCGGCGACGAGTAGCGGCGGTTCCGTGCTTTACCCCTCCCCGTAAACGAATCGTGCGCGGGGAGGGGGAAACGCCCCGCCATTGAGCAGAAGCGAGAACACGCCATGACCACCGAACAACCCACACCCTGCATCGAAGTCCAGCACGTGAGCAAGACCTTCCGCGACGACGGGCACACCGTCCAGGCGTTGGCCGATATCTCGTTCGCGGCCTATCCGGGCGAACTGGTGACCATCATCGGGCCATCCGGCAGCGGCAAGAGCACGCTCTTTAACCTGATCACCGGGCTGGCGCAGCCGAATTCCGGCACGATTGCGCTCAACTGCGGCGACGTGACGCGCCGGCGCCGGACCGGGCGTGTGGGCTATATGCCGCAGCGCGACCTGCTGCTGCCCTGGCGCAGCGTGCTCAACAACGTGATCCTGGGGCCAGAGATCGACGGGCGCTCCAAGCGCGAGGCCCGCCACCAGGCGCGCGAACTGCTGCCGATGTTTGGGCTGGAGGGCTTCGCAGACGCCTACCCGGACGCGCTCTCCGGCGGGATGCGGCAGCGCGCGGCGCTGCTGCGCACGTTCCTCACCGGGCGCGATATCCTGCTGCTCGACGAGCCGTTCGGGGCGCTGGATGCGCTCACCCGGCGCGAGTTGCAGCGCTGGCTGCTGGATATCTGGCACCGCTTCCAGAAGACGATCCTGTTCATCACGCACGACGTCGAGGAGGCGGTCTTCCTGGCCGACCGGGTGCTGGTCCTCAGCGCGCGCCCCGGGCGCATCGTCAAGACGCTGGAGGTCGATCTGCCGCGCCCGCGCGAATCGCTCTCGTTGGTGTCGGAGGACCTGCGGCGGCTGGAGGCCGACCTCTTCGCGGCGCTGGAAGCCAGCGGCAGCCCCAACGCGGAACGCGCCGAGGGGTGATCGCCGGCCCCGCTGCACGTCCTCATTTTTTGCACACTTCTAACGCGGGCGCTTATCCCGATCTAACGCGGGGCTTCTATACTATGGGCAGAGAGTTAGGGAGGGACCAGAGACTGTATGCACAACACCCACGAAGACGCCACACAAGACCTGCTCGACCAGCGCATCGCCGAACTGGTCGACGTGGTGCGTGCCACCCAGCAGCGCATCGCCGCCCTGGAGAAGCGCAACCAGGAAGCCCGCGCCGAACTGGCCAACCTGCTCGCGCAGCGCGGCGCGAACTGGTCGGACGACGAAGGCTACGCGCGCCTCGTCAGCGCCGGCGTGCGCCAGTATTACGATTCGCGCGCGCTGGACCGCCTGATCATCGAAGACCCGCTGCGCTATGGCTGGCTGCAGGACTATCGCACGGAAGCGACCGTGCGCGGCGGCGTGCAGGTCAAGTAGCGCGCCATTTGCAGCGATATAATCCGGCACATCAGGACTTGCCCGGCAAGTGCGGGCGGTCCTTTTGTTGTTTGGCAAAAAGTGACGTATAGTTGATGTGGAATTGATGTGAATTTCACGAGGTTGTTATGTCTTTACCGCTTGATCTGCAAAAGCTCCCCTCGCAAGCGTTGGATGTGATCCGCTTTCTGGACGACAAGCCCGACGGTGTGAGCATCAAGACGATCCGCACCGGGACCGGCCTCAGCAAGCGCGTCCTGGGCAAGGTAATCCGGCGGCTGGTGACGCGCTATTATCTCGAGATGCCGCAGCGTGATATCTACTGCCTGACCGGCAGCGGCCAGCAGGCTGCCGCGGCGCTGCGCCACTATGACGACGACGATCTCCTCCACACAGCCGCCGCAGCCCCGGACGTGGACGCGGACGTCGCGCGCCACGAACGCCTGCTGACGGTCGTGCTGCCCCAGGAGTTGATCGCCCAGGGGCAGGCCGGGCTGCACATTGGCTTTAACGCGCCGGAGTCTGGCCAGCCGCCGCTGCCTGAGGCCGCGCGCATCATCCTGCGGGTGAGCGCGCCGGGGTGCAATGTCGCCCCGGTCGAGCGCCCGCTGGAAGTGCCCGGCGATGCCCCGGCAGGCCCGGTCCCCTTCCGCGTGCAGCCGCGCCAGACCGGCAACGCGCAGGTCAAGATCGAGGTGCTGCAACTGGTGACGCTGGACGCGCTGGTGCCGGTGGGCACGGTGTACTTCAACGTGCCGGTGTCCGGCTTCCCCACGCCGCTGAGCGCCGAAAAGCAGGCGCTTGGCACGCGCGTCGGTCTGCTGGCGGGATGATTGGCAGGCCGGGGAGGATGTGCGACGATATAGTCATCCCGCACATCCTATCTGGCGGGTTTTAAAGAAATTTTGCAGTTGTCGAAGCAAGCAATGGTTATAATAGGAATGCCCCGTAAAACCCAAGTTCTTTAGATATAAGGGGCTATCAAACGCTTTAGCATGATTTGCTCACGTACCGTGCCTAGTACAGGTCGGCAGAAGTTACTGTCCAGTTTTGCCCTCACCCGCTGGCCCTCACCCCTCCGCCCTGGCGGGCGGTGTCCCCTCTCCCATATAAGGGGCGAGGGGAAAAGCGCGCGCTGTGACT
>DAOTUD010000048.1:0-5400 GCA_034437275.1 Anaerolineae bacterium | reverse complement strand
TGTGTCGATGGTTTACCCCTCCCTAAATCCCTCCCCGTGAACGGAGAGGGACTTTGGGTCCCGGTTTGTTTCCCCCTCTCCGCGCGCGGGGAGGGGGCCAGGGGGAGGGGTAAAACTAGCATAACGCCTTTATCAGGCGAAGGAATACGCTATGTCGGCTGGTCCGGCCACTATCCTGAGCATTTGTGCGGATGTTGTGCTCGCCATTTTTGCGGCGGCGCTGCTGTTTTTGGTGATCTGGCAAGACCGACACCGGCGCAGCAACCAGTATTTTGGGCTGTGCATGGCGGTCTTCGCGCTGTACGGCGGGATCGACGCCGCCTGGCAGGTGCCCCAGCAGTTCGACCTGCAGCCGGAACCACTGCTGTACGCCACCAGCACGCTGTATGTGCTGGGCATCATCCTGCTGTTCAACTTTACGCTGGCGTTCGCCGGGGTGCCGCGCCGCGTGCGCCAGATCGAGCACTGGGTCAGTGCCCCGCTGGGGATCATTTTCCTGGGCTTGATGTGGTTCGGCCAGCTTTACCGCGACCTGGAACCGCGCACCAATGGATCCTACGACTACAGCTATACCACGCTGGGGCTGGTCGGCGTGGGGATCGTGCTGGCTTACCTGCTGGCCAACATCGTCCTGCTCTACACCCAGGGCCAGCAGCACATCCGCGCGCTGTCGGCCCCGCTGCTGCTGTTGATCGCCGGGCAGCTTGGGCACACCCTCTCCGACCCGCTGCACACCTATTCGTTCAACCTGATCGCGATCACCGTGGCGGTGGTGATGGTCGGGCGGCTGGTGGTCAAATACCAGGTCTTCCAACCGCTGGCCGACCTCAACCAGCAGCTCGCCGCCAAAAACGAGCAGCTGCTGGTCGCCACACAGATGAAAAGCCAGTTCCTGGCCAACATGAGCCACGAACTCCGCACCCCGCTGAACTCGATCATCGGCTACACCGAACTGGTCACCGCCGAGACGTATGGCGCGCTGACCGAGCGCCAGCAGGACCGGCTGGCGAAAGTCACCAATAACGGGCGGCTGCTGCTGGAGCTGATCAACGATGTGCTGGACCTGAGCAAGATCGACGCCGGGCGGCTGGACTTGAAGCTCACGACCGTGCCCGCCGGGGCGATGCTCGACAGCCTGCTGGACAGCTTCGAACCGCGCGCCCGCGAAAAGGGGCTGGCGCTGGTGCGGGGCTATGGCACGCTGCCGCCGCTGCACGTCGACGAGACGCGCACCCGCCAGATCATATCCAACCTGCTGAGCAACGCCATCAAATTCACCAACCAGGGCGTGGTGATCGTGCGCGGGCATTACGACACCGACCACCAGCAGGTCATCCTCAGCGTGACCGACACCGGGATCGGCATTCCGCCGGAGCAGCAGCCCTTCATCTTCGAGGCGTTCCACCAGGCCGACGGCTCGCTGACGCGGCGCTACGAAGGGACCGGGCTGGGGCTGGCAATTGCGCGCCGGCTGGCCGAACTGCACGGCGGGCGCATCTGGTTCGAGACGACGCCGGGCCGGGGCAGCACCTTCCACGTCGCGCTGCCCGCTGCCAGCAGTCACCCGCAGGTGATCCACACCCTGGAACCCAAAGCACGCCGCGCGGGCGGGCCGGTGATCCTGGCGATTGACGACGACACCGAGACGCTCGAAGTGCTGCAAGACATCCTGCAAGCCGAGAATTTCCGCGTGTACGGCACCACCGACGCCAACGAAGGGCTGCGGCTGGCGCACGAGCTGCACCCGGCCCTGATCACGCTCGACGTGCACATGCCGGGCATGGACGGCTGGCAGGTGCTCGAAGCCCTGCGCCGCGATCCGCACACCACGCACACCGCGGTCCTGATCGTCAGCGCCACCGAGGAGCACGACGTGGCGCACAAACTCGGCGCGGCGGGGTTCCTCGCCAAACCGATCGACCCGCCCACCTTGCTCGCTCACGTCCGCCGCTTGCTGGCCGCTGACCGCCAGGAGGCCCACGGATGAGTCTCACCACGCTGATCGTACTGACCGCCAACGGCAGCGCCGCCGTGATCGCAGCCGGGATGCTGATGCTGGTGTTGTGGCAGGCCCCCCACCAGCGCGCCAACCAACTGTTCGCGCTGACGATGCTGGCGCTGGGCGCGTACTGTGTCGCCAACAGCTTCGGGCGCTTCATCGACGACCTCAGCCTGGACCCGCGCGTCACGACCTACCTGGCGATTATGCTGTATGCGCTGTTCGCGGTCGCGATGTTCTTCTTCACCTCGGAGTTTGCCACTGCTTACACGCCCGTGATGCGCGCCATGCGGATCGCCGGCGTGGTGCTGATCTTCACCCAAAACCTGGCGCTGTGGTCTGATAACGTGCTGGTCAACATCCGCCCGCGCGGCACCAATGCCGGCGATTACCAGGGCGACTGGCAGCCGTTGGGCCTGCTCTCCAGCGGGCTGATCATCGCCTACTTGCTGCTGTCGGCGGCCATCCTGCGCTGCTCGCACGACGACCGCGCGCGCTCGTTGTGGCCGGCGCCGCTGTGGGTAGTGGGGGGGCTGTTGTCTTCGATGATCATCTGGCCGCGGGTGCCGGTCCCGCTCAACGCGGTGCTGCTGGCGGTGTCGGCGCTGGCGCTGGGGCTGCCGGTGCTGCGCCACGAACTGTTTAACCCGCTGGCCAATATGAACGCCGAACTGGCCCAGCGCAATGTCGACCTGGAAGAAGCCAGCCGCATGAAAAGCCAGTTCCTGGCCAACATGAGCCACGAACTCCGCACCCCGCTGAACTCGATCATCGGCTACACCGAGCTGGTGCTCAACGGCACGTATGGCGCGCTCAACGACGTGCAGCACGACCGGCTGAGCAAAGTCGTCCGCAACGGCCACAATCTGCTGGCTCTGATCAATGACGTGCTGGACCTCAACCGCATCGAGGCCGGGCACGTGGCGCTGGACCGCCGCGAACTGGACACCGCCGCGCTGCTGGAACACGTGCTGATCACCATCGAGCCGCTGGCTGCGCACAAGGGGCTGCGCATCGTGCGCGACTTCGACGGCGCGCCGCCGCTGTACGCCGACGAGACGCGCATCCACCAGATCGTGACCAACATCCTGGCCAACGCGATCAAGTTCACCGACCAGGGCAGCGTGACGATCCGCGCCCGCGCAGAAAACAGCATGGTGCAGCTTGTCATCGCCGACACCGGCATCGGCATCGCGCCCGACCAGCGCGACGCGGTCTTCGCCGAATTCCAGCAAGTGGACAACTCCTCCACGCGGCGCTACGAGGGCACCGGCCTGGGCATGGCCATCACCAAGCGGCTGGTCGAACTGCACGGCGGGACGATCGGGCTGGACAGCACGCCCGGCCAGGGCACGACCTTTTACGTCAACCTGCCGGGCATCCACACCCCCCAGGTTCTCGCAATAGCGCCCGCCGGACCGCAGATCGCACGGACGGTGCTGGTCATCGACGATCACGCCGAAGCGGTCGAAATGCTCAGCGATACGCTCGGCAGCGCCGGGTACCGCGTGCTGCACGCGCAAAGCGGATCCGAAGGGCTGGCCCGTGCCCGCCAGTTGGGGCCGGACCTGATCACGCTCGATGTGATGATGCCGGGCATGGATGGCTGGCAGGTCTTGCGCGCGCTCAAGGGCGACCCCACCACGCGCGACATCCCAGTCGTAATGGTGTCGATTGTCGATAACCGCCCGCTGGCGCTCGACCTGGGCGCTGCCGACGCACTCACCAAGCCGGTCGACCAGCAATCCCTGGTCGCTGTGTTGGGGCAAACCCTGCGCCGCCCCCAGGCCGATCACCCGGTGCTCGTCGTGGACGACATGCCCGACGACCGCCGGCTGCTGGTCGACATGCTGCAACGCAGCGGCTACCCGGTCCACGCGGTCAGCGGCGGGGCCGACGCGCTGACCTGGCTGGCGCACCACACGCCGAGCCTGGTGCTGCTCGACCTGATGATGCCGGCGATCAGCGGCTTCGACGTGCTGGCGCACATCCGCAGCGACGACCGGCTGGCCGCGCTCCCGGTGATCGTGATCACGGCCAAGTCGCTCACGCCGGACGAAGCCGACTACCTGGCCCAACGCCGCGCCGACCTGGTGCAAAAAGGCTTCGCCGGGCCGGACGCGCTGCTGCGTGCCGTGCAGCACGCACTGGGCGCACCGGCGGCGGTGACGAAGTAGGCGCTGCTCCCTCACAAGCAGGCTAGAGAGGGCCAGTACGCGCCGTTCGTCTGGGCCGCGCGGGGGCTGGCCATCGCCCGCAAGATCGTCGAGGCGCACCCGGGGCGCATCGAGGTGCAGAGCACGCCCGGCAAGGGCAGCTCGTTCCATATCATCCTGCCCAGCCACCGTTGATTTACCGCCCAAAACCCGCTATAACTAGCGATTGCAGACGGGGAGCGCGCGATGCACATCCGCCTGCTGGTAGACTTTGCGATACAGTGACGACTCTCCCCGCTAAAGCAGGGAGCTTCTCAGGCTACGCACGCCCCACCGGGCCACATGGAAAACAATCGGTAGGCTTATGCTCTTCAAAGACCAAAAACCCCGCGAGAAAAACACCGTCCGCCGCGATGGACCGGCGCTGCCCTGGTACTGGGTCTGGTTCCGGGCGCTGGTGCAGCCGTCGGTGGAGACCTACAAAACGCTGATCACCGACCCGCAGGCCACGCCGCGCCGCGCCTACATCTGGATTTTCGTGGCGACGACGGTCAGCTTCGCGCTGTACCTGAGCGCCGGCGCGCTGGCCGGGCGCGAAGACGCCGCCGGGCAGGCCTGGTGTATGCCCTCGATTGGCCTGTTCGGGCTGCTGTTCTTCATTGTGGGGGCATGGGTGGAGAATTTCCTGGCCGATCTGGTCTATGGTCGGGGCGTGTACTGGCAGCAAGCCTACGCGCTGGCCGCGTTTATCGCGCCGCTGCTGATCCTGGTCGGCCTGCTGATCCCGCTCCAGGGCTACCTGTTCCTGCCGTTGGCGGCTTACGGTGTGCTGCTCAATATCCTGGTCACCCGCGCGATCCATGACCTGTCATGGGGGCAGGCCATCGTCGCGGCGTGGGTGCCGGTCGGGGTGACGTGCGGCTGCCTGTTCGGGGTGCTGGCGGTCGGCGCGTGACGGGCATTCCCACAGCGCGCCATAGCGCAAAAATCATTGGCCCGATCCTGACGCCTGGCCACCGGCGGCGCGTCGCCGGGATATCCAGGGCGCACCGGGCGACGACATAAGCAGTGGACCCTGGCCTCACAATTAGGGGGTTATGCTAGATATCCTGGCGCGTGTGTCGATGGTTTACCCCTCCCTAAATCCCTCCCCGTGAACGGAGAGGGACTTTGGGTCCCGGTTTGTTTCCCCCGCTCCGCGCGCGGGGAGGGGGCCAGGGGGAGGGGTAAAACTAGCATAACGCC
>DAOTUD010000047.1:0-3623 GCA_034437275.1 Anaerolineae bacterium | reverse complement strand
CAAGCGCCCCGTTGACGCCCCCCGACCCGCGTGCTATGATCGACGTTAACGTCGCTATTAGGGCGTTATGCTAGTTTTACCCCTCCCCCTGGCCCCCTCCCCGCGCGCGGAGAGGGGGAAACAAACCGGAACCCAAAGTCCCTCTCCGTTCACGGGGAGGGATTTAGGGAGGGGTAAACCATCGACACACGCGCCAGGATATCTAGCATAACCCCCTATTAACGTCACGCGAGGTTTGCGCCCATGCCCACACCGCAGCACACCACCCCCACCCCATCCGGCAGCGATCTGCCGGCGCTGTCCGTGCGGCAGGAAACGATCCTGTCGCTGATCGTGCGCGAGTACATCCACGATCCGCAGCCGGTCGCGTCCAAAGCGCTGGTCGACGAGTTCGATCTGGGCGTGAGCAGCGCCACCGTGCGTAACGAGATGGCTGCCCTGGAACAGTTGGGGCTGATCTACGCGCCGCATACGTCGGCGGGCCGGGTGCCCACCCAGCGCGGCTATCGTTACTTCGTGCACTACCTGCTGACCGAGAGCAACCTGCCCCCTCGCGAGAAGCGCCACATCGCGCAGCGGTTCCAGCAAGCGCCGCTCGACCTCGAAGCCTGGATGCGCATCGCGGCGGTGGTGCTGTCGCGGACGGCACAAAGCGCGGCCCTGGTCACGCCGCCGCGCGCCACCGACAGCGCCTTCAAACACCTGGAACTGATCAGCACGCAGGGGCGGCTGGTGCTGTTGGTGCTGGTGCTGCAAGGTGGCAGCGTCCACCAGCAGCGCCTGACACTGGCCGCCCCCGTGCCGCAGGACGGGCTGTCGCACACCGCCGGGATCATCAACCGCACCTGTGCCGGGCTGACCGCCGGGCAAGTGCGGCACAAGATGCGGGGTCAGTCCAACCCGCTGGCACAGGAGGTCGGCGAGTTGGTGGCCGACGCCATGCAGCAGGCCGACCACCAGCAAGCGCACGACGTCTACCGCTACGGCCTCAGCGACAGCCTGGACCGCTTCAGCGACGACGAAGCGCAGCAGGCGATCCGCGTGCTGGAGGAAAGCTCGCTGCTGGATGGTGTGCTCAACGAAACGCTGGCCGATGATGTGCAGGAGGTGCGGGTGGTGGTCGCCGGAGAGGACCGCTGGGAGAATCTCAGCCACCTGAGCATGGTCCTGGGGCGCTATGGCACCCCGCAGGCGCGCGGCGCGCTAGGCGTGCTCGGCCCCACGCGGATGCGCTACAGCCGGGCGATCAGCGCGGTGCGCTACGTCGCCCACCTGATGTCGGGCCTGCTGGTGGATGTGTATCACGGCGGGGAGGACGACTAGCCCGCCGTCCTGGTCCCTCAGTTGGACGGTCCGCCGGAGAGGGATTGCGAGATGCCGTTCAGCCCCCGGTCGACTTCCCAGGGATACACGATGTAAGCGTCCGTGATCGCGCCGTAGAAGTCCGGCTCGGCCCGGCTGAACAGCGACCGGTAGGGGTTGAAGTGAAAGACGCAGGTGAACGCCTGCCCGCCTGATGACTGGCAGCGGCTCTTGACGGATGTGCTGGTGCGCCCGCTGCCCCATACATCGTCCACGACCAGCAAGCGCTGGTCCTCCAGCAGATCGTCGGCGGGGAACTGCAAGAACTCGGGCCAGGCCAACAGCCGCGTTTTTTCGTCGCGCGTCAGTTCGTGGGGAAAGTCCACCGAGGCGGTCAGCACATTGGTGATATTGAGCGCTTCGCTGAGCATCCCCCCAGGAATGATCCCTCCGCGCGTAATCATGATCATCGCATCGAAGCGGCCCGCCGCTCGCAGCTGCGGGATCAGGACGTCGACCAGCTTGTCGACATCCTCCCAGGTCAACCATTCCTGGCGGCGTATTGGTCTGCGTGATGACTCCATGCGGGCGTATCCTTCCCCTTGTGGTGCCGGTAAACGATGGTTAACCACGAATTATGACGGCATATCCAGCGAAAGTCAAAGCCGCTTGCCACAACACGCCAGACTGTCGATAATTAGGGATAGACTTTGCTCATTGATCGGAAAAGAGACGGGTTATGAAATCAACAGCCGAACGCCGTGTAGAAGCTTTGGCCTGGGCCTCTGTGTTGATCTGGCTCGGGATGAGCCTGCTGATGGGGCTGCTGGCCTACGTGTGGCTGGTGGTGATGGTGCTGAGCATCATTCTGCTGAGTTCGGCCATCTACCAGCGCGCGCGCGGCTGGCACACGTCGCTGTCGATCTGGGTGTTTGGCATCTGGATGGCGATCTTCAGCGTGGTCGAGGTCCTCAACGAGTTCATCCGGGCCATCAACGATGGCGAAGGGCTGGACATTACGCTGGGGATTTACCTGGGGATCGCGCTGGTGTCGATGGGCGTGGCCGCTGTGCTGCGCAACATCCAGGCTCCCGGCGGCGACGAGGACGACCGCCGCGACCGCCGGGCACGCGAGCGCACACCGGACCGCGAAGAAGGCGGACGCCGGCCCTTCATTCCGCGCCAGGTGGAAAGCACGCAAAGCAGCGGGTGGTCGACGCCGTCGCGTGCCCGCGCCGAACGCGAACCCCGCGCGCGCGAACATGCCGAAATGGAAACCGTCCCAGAGCGCCGCGCCAGCGAACGGGTCCAGCAGACGCGCCAACCGTCGCGCGCCGAGCAACAGACGCGCGCCCGTCCCCAGTCGCCCGGGCAGCGCCGCCAGGGCAGCCGCCCCAGCCAGCGCCGGACACGCCGCGCCGAGGAACCGTCCGATCTCGAAGCGCGCGTCGAGGATATCATCCGCCGCAACCGCCAGCGTCGCGGGGCGTCACCGGACGACGAGGAACTGCCGTACTGACCGGCAGACATCAGCCGCACGGGGCCGCCCCGTTTTGGCGCGCTGCGCCTGCCGGGCTTGCTTATAGATCGCGCAGCAGCATCAACGCCCCCAACAACGCAAAGCCCAGATAGACCGCCGCCAGGATGATCTTGGTCCGCCGCCGTCCAAACATCTCGACCCACGTTTCCGATTGGCGCTCGACATCGAACGGCCCCCAGTTGAAAATCGTCCCCAGGCAGGCGGCTAAACCGCTGGCCACAATAAATGCATCCAGCACGATCATGGCGGTGCTCCTTCCACAGCTTCGGTTGCGATATAGTCAATGTGCCCGGGGTGTATACCACAGACCGCGCGCCATTGCGAACCAGCTGGGGGCACCGGGTCCACGAATAACCTGTCGTGTCGAGTCTGGCCGGCGCAAAAAACACCCCTCTCCCACCGAGTGGGCGAGGGGGAGTCATGGCGCACGCCGCCCGCCGGGCGGAGGGGTGAGGGCCAGCTTTGGCGACCATATTCACCTATTGCTGACAACTCGTTCGTGGACCCGGGGTCACCCCACACAAAAAAGAGGGGCTTGGGCAAGCCCCCCGGGGATAGGTGATGCTATACTGCGCGGGTAACGTGCCCGGCCTCAGTCGATCTGGTCGATCAAGGCCAGGAATTCCTCCCACTCCTCGCGCTGGAAGTACAACGTCCCCCAGTCCAGCTCGACGACGACGTCTTCTTCCTCCTCGTCGCCGGCCTCCACCTCGCCGGCCTCGATACTCGCGGCAGCCTGGCGGATCATGGTCACGAATTCGTCCCACTCCTCGCCAAAAAA
>DAOTUD010000046.1:0-22200 GCA_034437275.1 Anaerolineae bacterium | reverse complement strand
GGCATCGGCGGTTCTTTTTCCGGAATATCGGTGATCAGCGCTTCGGTGGTCAGGATCATGCCGGCGATGCTGGCCGCGTTCTCCAACGCGCCCTTGGTCACCTTGGCCGGGTCGATGATCCCCACTTCGATCATGTCCACGAATTCGCCGCTCATCACGTCGAAGCCGATGTTGGTGTTCTTCTTGGACTTCTGCTGTTCGAGCACCTGCTGCTGGATCACGCCGCCATCGTGCCCGGCGTTCTTCACGATGCCGCGCATCGGCATCTGCAGCGCATGGTGCACGATCTTCACGCCGGTGTTCTCGTCGTCGTAAGTCAGTTTCAGGTCGTCCAGCGCGCGCATCGCGTTGATCAGCGCCACACCGCCGCCCGGCACAATGCCTTCTTCGACCGCTGCGCGCGTCGCGCTCAGCGCGTCCTCGACGCGGTGCTTCTTTTCCTTCAGCTCGACCTCGGTCGCCGCGCCGACGCCAATCACGGCCACGCCGCCGCTCAGCTTGGCCAGCCGCTCTTGCAGTTTCTCGCGGTCATAGTCGCTCGTCGAGTTCTCGATCTCGGTCCGGATCTCGTCGATCCGCGCCTGGATCGCCTTGTCGTCGCCTGCGCCATCGACGATGGTCGTGTCGTTCTTGGTGACCACGATCTTACCGGCCTGCCCCAGGTCTTCCATCGTCACCGATTCCAGGGTGCGCCCCAGTTCCTCGGTGATCATCTGGCCGCCCGTCAGCACCGCGATGTCGTTGAGCATCGCCTTACGACGGTCGCCAAAGCCGGGGGCCTTGACCGCGACCACGTTCAACATGCCGCGCAGCTTGTTGAGCACCAGCGTCGCCAGCGCTTCGCCGTCGATATCTTCGGAGATGATCACGAAGTTACGCTTGCCGACCTGCAGCAGCTTCTCCAGAATCGGCACCAGGTCGTTGGCCGCCGAGATCTTCTTGTCGTGAATCAGGATGTTGGCGTCTTCGATCACCGCTTCCATCGCTTCCGAGTTGGTCACGAAGTACGGCGAAATGTAGCCGCGGTCGAACTGCATCCCCTCGACGTAGTCCGTCTCGAATTCCAGCCCCTTGCTTTCCTCGACCGTGATCACGCCGTCTTTGCCGACTTTGTCCATCACGTCCGCGATCAGCTCGCCGATCTCGCGATCCTGGGCGCTGATGGCCGCCACCGACGCGATCTCGTCTTTGGTGTTGATGTCGATCGCCATCTCGCCGATTTTGGCCGACACGGCTTCTGCCGCCGCATCGATCCCGCGCTTGAGCAGCATCGGGTTCGCACCCGCCGCCAGGTTGCGCAGCCCTTCGGTCACCATGTAGTACGCCAGCGAAGTCGCCGTCGTCGTGCCGTCGCCCGCGATGTCGTTCGTCTTGGTCGCGGCTTCCTTCAGCAGTTGGGCCCCCATGTTCTCGTAGGGTTCTTCCAACTCGATCTCTTTGGCGACCGACACGCCGTCGTGGGTGATCGTCGGCGCACCGAACTTCTTGTCCAGCGCCACATTACGCCCCTTCGGGCCGAGGGTGGTGATCACCGCCTTGGCGACGGTGTCGATCCCGGCCTTCAAGCGGTTACGCGCTTCCTGGTCGAATACCAATTGCTTGGGCATTATTTTCTATCTCCCTATTCTTCAATCACCGCCAGGATATCCGATTCTTTAAGGATTAACACTTTTTTGTGATCGACCTCGATCTCGGTTCCCGCATATTTGCCATACAATACGACGTCATCTACCGCGACTTCCATCGCCATACGGTCACCGTCTTCATCACGAGCGCCCGGCCCTACAGCCAGGATACGGCCTTGCTGCGGTTTTTCCTTGGCCGTTTCAGGCAAAACCAACTCGCCGCCCGCGAACGTTTCTTCGCGTGCGATCGGTTCCACCACGACACGATCAGCCAGTGGACGTAATTTGAGTGCCATATACCCCTCCTATCCAGACGTATCTCACACAATTTTAGCACTCTTCGCTTTGAGTGCTAAAACCACTCCATATATTATCAATTGGCAGGCGAAAATGTCAAGACTGAAGTGCAAAAAGGGCGGCACAAGTGGGCGCCCTGGCCTGGCCGCAAGGAAGCATAGCGCGCTTACAGTGCGCGTCCGGTCAGGAAGCGCATCAACAAGTCTTTGCGCACGTAGAAGAAGATGATCAGCGCCGCCGCAAACCCGGCGATATGTGCCACGTAATTAACGCCGGGAGTGTCTGCCCCGCGAATCTGCTCAATCGAGGGGCCAACATTCCGCAGCACAAACAACCCCAGCAGGAACCACGCCGGCAGCCCCAGGGTCCAGGTCCAGGTCTTGGCTTCGCTGCGGAAGGCGGCAAATGGCAGCCGGATGATCGCGCCCAACCCCCACAACGAGCGAATACGCGCGCGTGGAAACAGCAGCAAATAGGCTCCCATCACCCCGGCGATTGCGCCACTGGCTCCGATCCCCGGACGATTTTCTAATCCCGGAACGAGCAAAGCCCACCCCATATTGGCGACCGTCCCCGCCAGCAGATAGAACAGCAAAAAGCGCCAGTGCCCGCAGGCATCTTCGATCCGGCGACCAAACGCCCACAAGTACACCATGTTGCCAAAAAAATGCCACAGATCGGCGTGCATAAACATGCTGGTGAAATTCGCAAACGCGCCGATACCTGTGCTGGCATACCCCTCGCTGCCACGCACCAGCGTTTCGCGGTACCCGAACGAGTAGAGGTTGTTTACATAATCCTTAAAGTAGATCATCTCGGTGCCTTCCACGTCGTAGAGTGTCGGCGCAAGCCACATCAGGAAGACCCCCGCGTTAATGGTGATCAGCAAATACGTCGTCCAGGGCAGGCTGCGATAACGGACCGTTTGCTGGTCGTTCAACGGTAGCGGCAGCACAAACGACATGAAAAACAGGTTGATCAAAAACCATATCACAAATGAGATGATCAAACCGATAATACACACAGACGGCCTCCTCCCCTAGAAGGGACGCGGGTTAAAGTATTTGTTATATGGCTGCTGGTAATCAAACACCAGGTTAAACGACTCGCTCAAGACCAGATAGGCCGCCACGCCGAGCAGCACTACGCCCATCACACCCAGCACATAGCGCACCCGCAGCGGGATGATAGGCAGTTGGGTCGGGTCTTCGATGGCCGCCCCATACACGGCCTCGGGATCGGCCTCCCCCAGCGTTTTCGCTTTCTTGCCATCTTCACTGCTCTCCGACGACGCGGTGTCGGGTCCTGGCACCTTGCCGCCCAACAACCAGGCCAGCGGGTGCTGCTGTGGCGACGAGACCGCCGTCACCAGCAGGTACCCGCCCAGAAACGACAGCCCGACGCCCAGCCAGTGCAATGTGTTCATGCGGTTCAGGTACAGGCCGGCATCCTGCCAGGCGATTAACAGGTACAAGACGCTCAGCCCGATCACCTCGCGCACCGCCAGCAGCATGCTGCCGCGCTCGCGGTCGGTCAGCACGGGGACAAACTCCTGCAATCGCCGGTCGGCTTCCTTGCCATGCTTGGAGCGCGTGCCCAACTGCACCGCCCGGTTATAGCAAGCCATCGCGTCTGCCGGGTGCTCTAGCTCCCGGTAGAGATCCCCCAACCGGACCAATAGCGCCTGGCTTTCGGGGTGCAATTCGACCGCACGCTCCAGAAACTCGCGCCCCTGCTCGATTTTGTAGTCGTCCAGAAAGCCGTTGGCTACCGTCACGATCAGTTGGTCGTCGATATGTGGCGCTTCGACGATCTGCAGCCGGATCGCCTCGGCGTGTTCGTAGTCGCGCTCGCGTTCGGCCATGTCGATAGCGGTCATGTAGATCGACGATATCGAGGTCCCGGCATCAATTGCCCGCTGTACGATCTCTCGAGCATCCTCCTTGTAGTTCAAACGCCATAGATGCCCGGCAGCGTTACGGATCGCCAGCTCGTAGTCCACGCGGATTTGCAGCACCTCCACCCAGGATGCAATGGCTTCTTCGACATTGTCCTCGGCGAGGTAAATCTCGGCTTGCTCCAACAGATTCTGCATCTGTTCGGATTCCTGCCGGGTGAGCGGTGTATCCATTGTGGTCGCCCCAGAGATACGCGGCTGGGGTGTGGGTTCGGCAGGGACCGCAGGACCGGCCAGCGGCACGATCACCGGGGAAGAGGCAGCGTTGTGAGCCGGAGCCGGCTCTGGGGCTGGGGCCGCGTTTGGAACTGATGATGTATCCGCTTGCAGCTGTTCTTTGAGCTTGCGCGCGTGTTCGTTGGACGGATTAATGTGCAGCGCGCGCTCCACACACTGCAACTTCTTTTGGGGGTCTTTGATCGTGCGGGTCAGCCACAGCCATGCTGCATCGTTGTTAGGGTCCAGCTTTAGCGACTGGGTGAGGAGTGTACGGCCCTGAGCCAGGTCTTTCTGCTCCTGTATAGCGCGTACACCCTGGCGGAAAAGCGTTTTAGCATCCATCAGTTCGTCCCTACCTCGACTTGAGATTGTCCTGGTGGCGCACGAAACACGGGTGCTTCGGCCAGGTCGGCTAGCAGATGCGCGGCAGGATTTCGCCTAACGGCATATCGACCACCCGCCGCCCTCCGATCGCGGTCTGCGCGACCACCATCCCCGGATGGTCGTCGACCACCTGCCCGATAATCGCCGCATCCTGGCCCAACGGATGCTGCTGCATGGCGTCCAGGACAGCACCGGCATGTTCAGCAGGTACGACCGCAACCAGTTTACCTTCGTTGGCAACATACAGCGGGTCCATTCCCAGCATTTCACAAGCGGCCATCACCGCAGGCCGCACCGGGATCGCGGTTTCGTCCAGCGCCATGCCCACGTCCGAACTGGTGGCCAGTTCGTTGAGCACCGCTGCCACCCCGCCGCGCGTCGCATCACGCAGGCAGTGAATATCCGGCGTGACATCCAGCATCGCCGCGATCAGGGTGTGCAGGGGCGCGCTGTCGCTCACCAGTTCCGTTTCGAACGTCAACCCCTCGCGGACTGACATGATCGCCATGCCGTGATCCCCGATTGTGCCGCTAACCAGCACGACATCCCCCGGACGCGCCCGGTCCGCCGCGATATCGACGCCGTCCGGCACCACGCCGATCCCGGCGGTATTAATGAACACCCCGTCCCCGCTGCCCTTGTCAACGACTTTGGTATCGCCAGTGACGAGCTGCACATTAGCCGCCCGGCACGCATTCGCCATCGCCGTCGCAATGTTGCCCAGGTCATCCATCGCCAGCCCTTCTTCGAGGATAAACCCCGCCGACAGGAACAGCGGTTGTGCCCCGCTCACGGCCAGATCGTTGATGGTGCCATGCACCGCCAGGCTGCCGATGTTACCGCCGGGGAAGAACAACGGTTGCACCACAAACGAGTCCGTCGTAAAGGCCAGCCGCAGCCCGTTGACGTCAAGCACCGCCTGATCGTTGAGACCGGCCAGCGCCGGGTTATCAAACAGGGGCAAAAACAGGTGTTGGATCAATTCAGAAGAGAGCCGGCCCCCGCTGCCATGTCCCAATACAATGTGTGGATAGTCACGCAGCGGAACCGGGCACACGAAGCCTTGAAAATTTGGTTGGTCGGTCATGTAATCACTCGCAACATACGGACATTAACACAACGCCGTCTAGTATAAACGGGGGCGTGATCCCACGCCAGCCAGATCAAAAAACTGCCCGCCCTCAGTGTATCCGGCAGGCAGTTTGGAGCCTAGCTCAGTTTTTAGGGGGTAACCTGGCTGTATCAGGCCTTGACCGCCTGGACCTTGCCCAGTTCCATCCCTTTACGCAGCGCGATGAGGTTAGTCTCGTGCAGATGGGCTTTGCGCTCGCCGAGCTTTTCGATCAACACGTGCTCGGCGGTCTCCAGCTCCACCATCGGACGCTGGGCCAGCATCGCGCCGAACAGCACCATATTCGACATCCGGGTTTCGCCCAGTTCGGTCGCCAACGCAGTCGCCGGCAGCAGAATGATGTCGAGATCGGTGCGCTGCGGCTTGTTGACCACCAGCGATTCGTTCACGACCAGCAGCCCGCCCGGCTTGATCGTCGCTTCGTACTTCTCCAGCGACGGGTTATTAAACACCACCGCGATGGAGGGATGCTTGCTCACCGGCGAGCCAATCGGACCATCGCTGACAACCACTGTGCAGTTGGCCGTACCGCCGCGCATCTCCGGGCCATAGGACGGAATCCAGGTCACATGCTTTTCTTCGACCAGCGCCGTATACGCGAGCAACTGCCCGGCAAACAACACACCCTGGCCGCCAAATCCGGCAAAAACAATTTCTTCGTGCATGGTCGATCCTATCCTATCTGCTCGTCATTAACGCTTCGACTTGATCGGCGACTTTGAAATCATCCAGCGGATAGTAGGGCACCATGTGCTCCTCCACCCACTGCAGCGCCTCGGCAGGGTCCATCTTCCAGTTGGTCGGGCACGAGGAAAGCAGTTCGACCATCGAGAAGCCCAGGTTTTCCTGCTGCACGCGGAACGCGGTTTTGATCGCGCGTTTGGCGCGGTTGATTTCCTTGACATTGTGCAGCGACCGGCGCGCAACAAACGCCGAGCCGGTGACGCCCGCCAACATCTCGGACATGCGCAGCGGGTGCCCGGTGATGCTCACCTTGCGCCCGCCCGGCGAGGAGGTTGTCTCCTGCCCCAGCAGCGTCGTGGGGGCCATCTGGCCGCCTGTCATGCCGTAGATCGCGTTGTTGATGAAAATGGTAGTGATGCTTTCGCCGCGTGTGGCCGCGTGGATGATCTCTGCAATGCCAATCGCGGCCAGATCGCCGTCGCCCTGGTAGGTGAAGACGATGTTATCGGGCCGTACGCGCTTGATGCCGGTCGCCATCGCCGGGGCGCGCCCATGCGCTGCCTCTGCGCCGTCGGTGTTGAAGTACTTATACGCCAGCACCGCGCATCCCACCGGCGACACGCCAATCGCACGCTCGCGCAGGCCCAGTTCGTCCAGCACTTCCGCCACGAGGCGGTGAGCGATGCCGTGCGTGCAGCCGGGGCAGTAATGCGTCGGGACATCGTGCAGCGACTCCGGACGCTGGTAGACTATTTTTTCCTCCGCTACTGCTGTTGCCATGATCTCTCCCTTATCCCGTCAACTTCGTGTAAAGCCTGGCGATTTCATCGTAAATTTCTTCCGGCACAGGCACCACGCCACCGGTCCGCCCGTAAAACTCAACCGGCACCTGGCCGCCCGCGGCCAGCTTCACGTCTTCGAGCATCTGGCCGGCGTTCATCTCGACCACCAGGAACGCCTGCACCCGATCCGCCAACGCCGAAAGGCGCTTTTCGGGGAACGGCCACAGCGAGATCGGGCGCAGCAGCCCGACCTGCATGCCTTCTTCGCGCGCCTGGCGAACGGCATTTTCGGCGATGCGGCCTGCCGTGCCGTAGCCCACGATCACGAGGTCGGCGTCGTCGATCATGCTTTCGGTATAGCGCTGCTCGTTTTCCTTGATGATCTTCAGCTTGGCTTGCAGCCGGTCGTTGACTTCTTCCAGCGCCGGCGCATCGAGTTCCAGCGAGGTGATGATGTTGGGGTCGCGGTCATGCGCGCCGGTCAGCGCCCAGTCTGGACGCTCTTCCCGCAGCGGCTGCATCGGTGGCAGTTCCGCCGGCTCCATCATCTGGCCCAACAGCCCATCGGCGACCACAAACACCAGATGGCGGTATTTGTCCGCCAGATCGAACGCCTCGACCATCAGGTCAATCGCTTCCTGAACCGAGGCCGGTGCCAGCACAATCGCATGATAATCGCCGTGCCCAGCAGAGCGCGTCACCTGAAAGTAGTCCGACTGTGACGGCTGGATGTTGCCCAGGCCCGGCCCGCCGCGCATCACATCCACGACCACGCACGGCACCTCCGACCCGGCGATGTACGACAGCCCTTCTTGCATCAGGCTGATGCCGGGGCTGGATGATGACGTCATGACGCGCGTTCCGGTGCAGGCCGCGCCATAGACCATGTTAATCGACGCGACTTCGCTTTCGGCCTGGACAAACGCGCGGCCCAGCTCTGGCATCCGCTTCGACATGTGTTCCAATAATTCTGTTTGGGGGGTAATGGGATATCCAAAAAAGGCTTCGACGCCGGCCCGGATCGCGGCTTCGGCCAGCGCCTCATTACCTTTCATCAGTTCTAAAGCCATAATGTATTTTTGAACCTCCGTGATTACAATGCGATGCTATTGCGCCGCCGCCTGTGCACGGCGTGCCTTTTTGGCCGGCACCTGCCGGTAGACCGTGATGCACACATCCGGGCAGGCAACTGCACACAGCGCGCACCCGGTGCATTTCTCGTCCGGGTCGACCAGCATGGCGGGATAGTAGCCTTTGGCATTCACATGATCCGTCGCCATTGCGATGATGTCCTGCGGGCACGCGATCTTGCACAGCGTACAGCCTTTACACCGTTCTTCATTGATCTCGATGCGTCCCTTAACAGCCATTACATTACTCCTCTTTCTTCGACATTTTGGGCACAAAGAATTTCGGCACGTGATACAGTTGCTCGGCGGCATCGGCCAGTTCCGCGCGGAATTTTGGATGCGCGATCTCGACCAATGCCTGCGCGCGCTGGCGGATGCTGCGCCCGTACAGATCGGCCACGCCGTACTCGGTGGCGATGAAGTGCACGTCGTTACGGGTTGTGATCACGCCCGACCCCGGCGTCAGCGTCGGCACGATGCGGCTGACTTCGCCGTTTTTGGCCGTACTGGGAAACGCGATGATCGGCATTCCCCCTTTGCTGCGCGAGGCCCCGCGTACAAAGTCGACCTGGCCCCCCACACCCGAATAGAAGCGGGTGCCGATGCTGTCGGCGCAGACCTGGCCGGTCAAGTCCACCTGAATGGCCGAGTTGATCGAAACCATCCGGTCATTTTTCGCAATATTGAACGGGTCGTTGATGTATTCGGTCGGGTGCAGTTCCACGATAGGATTATCGTCTACGAATTCATAGAGCCGCTGGGTGCCGAGCAAAAAGCCGGCGATGATCTTGCCGGGATGAAACGATTTGCGCTCGTTGGTGATGACCCCGGCTTCGACCAGATCAACTACCCCATCGGAGAACAACTCGGTGTGAATACCCAGGTGTTTGTGATTGTGCAGCTTCTTGAGCACCGCATCCGGGATGCCGCCGATCCCCATCTGCATCGTCGCGCCGTCCGGGATCAGCGCCGCGAGGTGGTTGGCGATGGATTCCTGCTCTGGGGACGACGCCGCCATGTGCACCTCCGGCAGCGGGTAGTCTACCTCGACCACGTAGTCGATCTTCGACACATGGATGAAGCTGTCGCCCAGCGTGCGCGGCATGTGAGGGTTGACTTCGGCGATCACGATCTTGGAGCTGTCGGCGGCGGTTTTGGTCACGCCGACTTCCACGCCGTAGGAGCAATAGCCGTTTTTGTCCGGCGGCGAGACCTGGATCAGGGACACATCCAGCGGAACGCGCCCCGACTTAAACAGCCCCGGGATCTCCGACAAAAAAATAGGCGTGAAATCCGCACGCCCATCGTTAACTGCCTCGCGTACATTCGCGCTGATAAATAGCGAATTAACGCGGATGTGCGGCACTAGCTCGGGCTTGACATAGTCCGCCTTGCCAATGGTGAGCACCTGGACCAGCGTCAGGTTTTCCAGCTCTGGCGCGCGCTCGTTGAGCGCCTCCATCACAGTCTGAGGCAACGAGCAGTTGCCCGTCACGAAAATGCGGTAACCGGACTTCAGGACACCGACGGCTTCCTCGGCAGTAACTTTTTTGGGTTCGTATTGGCCTAACCAATCCATATATTTACTCCGTAATAGGTATTCATGTTCTGCAGTGGGTATCGCTCAGCCAGTGGGGGTCGTCTTGCGGACTTCCTGGTATGCCTCGTGCATCCGCTTGATGCCCTCCACGATGTGCGTTTCGTCCATGCACGAAAAGTTTAGCCGCGCGGTGGGTGGCGGGTCGGGAATAGTGAAGAAGGCGCTGCCCGGCACAAAAGCGACATTGCGCTCGACCGCCGCCTCGAAAAATGTGCGGTCCGACATGCCCTCGGGCAGATGCATCCACAGGAACAAGCCGCCTTCGGGGTGCGTCCAGTCTACTTCACCGGGCATATAGCGATCCAGCGCGGCCAGCATCGTGTCGCGCCGTTTGCGATAGACCTGGCGCAGTTTGTCGATGTGCTGGTCGATGAACCCGTCCTTAGATACCTCGTAGATCACCATCTGGTTGAAGGTGCTGGTGTGCAGGTCAGCCGCCTGCTTGAGCTGTACCAGCCGCGAGATCACCTGCGGCGGCGCGATCACATACGCGATGCGCAGGCCGGGAGCCAGCGTCTTGGAGAACGTGCCAAGATAGATCACGTTCCCGGTGTAGCAATCGCCGTTGTGGCCGGTCAACTCGGCGTCGATGGCCACCAGCGGCTTGATCGTCTCGCCTTCAAAGCGCAGCGCGCCATAGGGGTCGTCCTCAACGATGGGAACCCCCTGCTCCTGTGCCAGCCGGATCAGTTCGACCCGCCGCTCGTAGCTGATCGTAACCCCGGCAGGATTCTGGAAGTTGGGCAGGATGTACATAAACTTCGGCCCATGCCGCAGCGCCTCCGGCAGGTGGCCGGTGCAGATACCGTCGTGATCGGTCGGGACGCCAATATAGCTGGTTTGATACTGGGTAAACGCCTGGATCGCCCCCAGGTAGGTCGGCTGCTCAACGAGCACCCGGTCGCCGGGGTTGATCAACAACGCCCCGATCAGGTTCAACGCCTGCTGTGAGCCGGATGTGATCATCACGTTGTCCGCCGTGATACAGGGGCCATGCTGCGCCAGCCGCGCCGCGATCATCTCGCGCAGGGGCATGTAGCCCTCGGTCGGACCATATTGCAGCGCCTGGTGCGCTTGCTCGGCCAGCACATATTCGCACGCTTCCTGAAAACGCTCGACGGGGAAGTATTCCGCTGCCGGCAGACCGCCCGCAAACGAGATGATCTCGGGACGCTGCGTGAGCTTCAGCAGCTCCCGAATCGTAGAACTGGTCATGCGCTCCATCCGCAGCGCATAACGCGACTTCCATAAGATGCTCATAAATTTACCTCTTGTATAAAATATTTAAACCAGCAATTTTGTATACCAACTATAGGATAAAGTCACCCTGTCGCCTAGTGGCAGAAGCCACATCTCATGTTGCGCAGTGTCACCCCTGGCACCGGCCATTACAGACCAGCACCAGGGGGAATAATATCGGATAGCGACCGTGCAATCAGGGGGACATCAGGTACTCGTGGATGGTACGCACCGCCTGGATGGCATCCCGCGCGGCCTGGCTGACCAGCGCCGGGCCGCGTACCGCATCGCCGCCGGCGAACACACCGGGCAGGTTGGTGGTCCCGCTGTCGGAATCAGCGGTGACCAGCCCCCAGCCGTGTGTCTCCAGATCGGTCACATGCTCGCTGATCAGTGGATCGGGCCAGTAGCCCAGCGCCAGCACGGCGGTATCGGCTTGGATCGTATTTTGTGCCCCTTCGATGGGCACCGGACGACGACGTCCGCTGTCATCTGGCGCGCCCAGTTCCATCTCCTGGACCACGATTTCCTTGATTTTTCCATCCGGGCCGGGTTTGAACTCCACCGGGGAGGCCAGGAATATGATCTCAGCCCCTTCGGCCCGCGCCTTTTCGCGCTCCTTGATTGTCGCGGGCATCTCAGCATCCGTGCGACGATATATCAGCGTCACATTCGGCTTAAGCTCCTGCTGAGCCTGGAGCCGGAGCGCCGTACGCACGCAGTCCATCGCGGTATCACCCCCGCCGAACACCACCACCCGCTCCCCGACCTTCGGCATCTGCACCCCGTCGGGCTGCCATTTCTGCGGCGTGTACACGGGCAGCAAAAAGTCGGTGCCGCTGTACACGCCCGGCAGATCGCGCCCATCCAAACGCACCTCGGCATCCTTCATGGCCCCCACGCCGATAAAGACGGCGTCGTGCTGGTTGCGCAGCGTGTCAAACGCGATATCCTCCCCGACGCGCGTATTGAGCACAAACGTCGCACCCATCGCTTTAAGAGCTTCGACCTTCTCGGTTATGAGGTCGCGGGGGAGCTTGTAGGTGGGGATCGCATAAGTCAGCCAACCACCTGGATAGGGTAGGGCTTCGTACAGCGTGACCGCGTGGCCTTTTTCGAGCAGGCGTTGAGCGAGGCTCAGCCCTGCCGGCCCGGCCCCAATCACGCCAACCGATTTCCCGGTCGCAGCGGCGGATGGCCCTGGCTGTTGCCCGGCATGGTGACGCACGTAGTCGGTCACGAACTGCTCCAGCGCGCCCAAAGCGACCGGCTGCCCGCGTTTACCCAGCACACATGCCCCTTCGCACAGGCTCTCCTGGGGACAGACGCGCGAGCAGATCTCCGGCAAGGTGCTGGTCTGGTGATAGATCGCCGCCGCTTCCAGGAAGCGCCCTTCAATGATATGTTCCATCGCAGTGGGAATATCGTTGCCCAGCGGACAGGCGACTACACACGGTTGTTTGGGGCATTGCAGACAGCGGTCGGCTTCGGCCTGGGCGCTGGCCGCGTCGAAACTGATGGTGATCGGGTCAAAATCATATATTCGGTCGGCGGGGGGACGTTCGGCTACGATCTGCGGCGGCAGCTTCATCTTTTGCTTGCGGGGAGTGGCCATACAGGCTAACCCTTTCCACTCTGAGCTTTCCGTGCGATAGATGAGTTTCAGTGAATCACGATTTTGGATGTCTCTTGCGCCGATTCAGCCCTCATCCCCAGCCCTTCTCCCTCAGGGAGAAGAAAGTAAGTGCCCAGCTAATCCCTTTCCCTGAGGGAGAGGGACCCGACGCCAGTCGGAAGGGTGAGGGCCATTCAACGAATCCGTGACTCACTGAGTTTAAACAACCAATTCTTGTCAAAAGTACTATTCCGCTAGGATAATGCTACTACGAATCCATGCACTGGCGACAGTCCATAAGTTATGTAATCTGGCATGAATAACATCATATCTATCAACAAATATGGGTCCAGTATGCTACAACTCTCGCGCTGGCGCGAACATCTGCCATTTACCGTGCCACTGACGGCGCTGGGCGTCACGCTCGCCCTACGACATAACGCCGCTGGCTCCCTGGATTGGCGGCTGGGGATCGTCCTGCTGGCCAACAGCCTGGCGGTGATGTGTGCCTTCATGGTCAACGACGCCGAGGACGCAGCAGACGATGCGCGCGATCCGCAGCGCGCCGCGCGCAATCCGGTAGTGACCGGACGAATGCCCTACCGGCGAGCGTGGGTCGCCTCGCTGGCCAGCGGCGGGATCGCCTGGGGACTGTACGCCGTGATCAATCCGTACACCTGGGGCATTGGCAGCACGACGTTGGCGCTGGCGTATCTGTATTCATGGCGCAGCGTGCGGCTGAAGGCTTACCCGCTGGTGGACGTGGTATCCCACGCGCTGATGCTCAGCACGTTGCTGCTGCTGGCCGGGTATTTTGCGTATGATGCTGCGCCCGGCGCGGCGTGGTGGGTGGCGCTGGGCGTGGGATGCGTGTCCGCATACGGGCAGCTTTATAACCAACTGCGCGATTATGAGATGGACCAGGCGGCGGGCCTGCACAATACCGCTGCCATCGTCGGCCCGGCCACCACCCGGCGCTTGATGTACAGCGCGCTGGTGGCGGCTGCCGGGTGCGGGCTGGCAGCCATCGCGAGCGGGCTGCTGCCGCTGTGGCTGCTGCTGGTGCCGGTCCTGGCGCTGCCGGCGGGGTGGCTCCTTCGATCGGGCGTTGACATGCGTGGAACGGTCGCGATTGATGTCAGTGGACAGATGCAGCCTGCGTTTTTGCTGATCGCCAATCTGGCGGTGTGGATTTGGCTGATCAGCATGGCTTTATAAATTAAAGCTTAATTTTTCTTTCACTGGGGCACAATGTTAGAGTATAATGGCACTAACCGATGCCGGCCTGTAAGTTGACGGTGAGGCAGAGAACATGACTTCAACAGTGATGATCGTCGACACAGCCCCCAGCGCGCTTCCCAACCACCTGGAACGCGGGGGCTACGAAACGATCACCGTAACCTGTGGACGGCAAGCCCTGCGCGACGCCAAAGAGCTTCGCCCGGACGTCATTATCATGAACGTGATGATGCCGCATACCGATGGGGTCGATATCTGCCGCCGGCTGAGCATGAATCCGGCCACCGCCGATATCCCCGTCATCTTGATCTCCACCCAAAGCATGGACGAAGCGCGAGTGGAGGGGCTGCTGGCGGGGGCCACTGATTATGTCATCCAGCCGATCAACGTCGATGATCTGTCCGACCGGGTGAAGAAAGCGATCCGGCTGAAGGGCACCCCACAGCCTGATCATCACCAGATGCTAGAAGACATGGCCTATACCACCTTGTCGGTGCTGCCCTGCGATCTGGTATGGGTGTTGGTGGCCGACACCAGCCAGCGCTGGCTGAGCCACCAGACGATCGCTACGGTCGATGATCCAGAGCAATTCCTGCAATGCTGGTACAACGACCAGGGCAGCATCCGGTTCCCCCTGGTGTCGGAAGATAACGTGCTGGCCGAATTTGCGCTGGCACAATCCAAGCTGATCAACACCACGCCGGGGGAACTGGGGCAGCACGCGAACGGGTCCCGCTTTGGCAGCGTGTTCGCGCATTTTGGCTGGCAGTATATCAGTTTGCTGCCCCTGGTCGCGTCGGGTCATGTGGTCGGCATTATGGTGTTGGCCGCGGCAGACCGGATGTCTGAGTTGGCCCGGATTCGCCAGATTCTGGATACGCTCAGCAGGCAGGCAGCCATGATCGTGCACAATGCCCGGCTGCTGGCCGACCTGGCGGTACACGAAGGGCAAGTCCGGGTCGAACAGGCTTTTCGCCAGATGGTGCTCGATACGATGGGCGAAGGTCTGATTGTGGTCGATCAGAACGCGGCGATCACCTATGTCAACAAGCATCTGCTGCGTATGACGGATTACACGCGCAAGCAGTTGTACGGGCAAAGCGTTGGGCTGCTGTTTCACCCCGATCAGCGCGAGCAACTGGTAGGCAGCCTGACCGACCGCCGGCGCGGCACCTTGCCCTTCTCCCAGCAGTTGTTCACCCGCCACCAGCAGCAGGTGCCGGTCTTGCTCTCGCGGGCGGTGATCCCGGCACCGGACGGCAGAGGGAAGCACACCGTCATGGTGGTGACGGACCTGTCGGAAGTGCAGCGCAACGAAGAAGCGCTCAAGCGCCAGACGGAACGCTTGCAGGCCATCAACCAGGCGTCGGATGCGATAGCGTCGGCCCGCACGTTCGACGAAGTGGTCGTCACCAGTCTGGAAGCCGGACGGCAGGTGGTGCGGGGCGTGTCCGCCTCGCTGCTGCTGTACGATGGCGAATATCCCGGCAACCTGACGGTGATCACGTCAGTGGGGCCACAAGGGAGAAAACCGATCAATACCGTCGTGTCGCCAGCTGACGACCTGAGCGGATGGGTCGCCAGGACGGGCAAGTCACAGCTCGTGTTCGACAGCGAGGACCCCGCTGCACGCTCGATGATCGTCGTGCCCCTCATCGCGTCGGACGAGGTCTTGGGCGTGCTCGAAGTTGTCGAAAAACAGGAAGGCATCTTTGATGACCAGGACCTGAAAACATTGGAAAGCCTGGCAAGCTCCGCCGGCATTGCCATCGAAAATATCCGGTTGTTGGACCAAATGCGTCGCCGGGTCACCGAACTGAGCACGCTGCTCGATGCCAGTGCCGCTGCCTCGTCCACGCTGGATTTCGGCGACATCCTGGAGCGTATTGCGCGGCGCTTGAGTCTGGCGCTGCGCGTCGAGCGGGTGCTGCTGGCCGATTGGAATCACCAGGCCAACTGCCTGCAATCGCTGACCGAAGTCGCGAATACCTACTGGCCGCCGGGTAAAGGCCCGACCCGCCCCCTGCACGACCTGTCCAGCACCCGCGCCGTGCTTGAATTTGGCACGCCCGTGCTGGCTGAAGACAGCGACAGGAACACCAAACGCCCTGAAGAGAAAAATGCTTCCGGGCTGTGGATGCTGGTCGGGTTTCCCATCCGGATACAGGGACAAATTGTGGGGGTTGCAGCGCTGTACAACGTGACGCCGCAGGCGGGCCTGGAAAACCAGTATGCCAGCCGGGTGGCCAATGTCGTGACCGAATGGCAGAACCGCATCGACGTTGAAGCGCCTGACGACTGGGCATCGCGCGCCAACCTGACAGACCTGTGCCAGCGCATCCTGCAAACCAGCAGCGCGCAGTGGTGTACCGTCTCCGGCTGGGACCGGGCGCAGCACGCGGTCTATCTGCTGCGCGAGGTTGGGCATGTGCTGTGGCTGAACGAGTCGGGCCGGATGTGGGATATCACACGCTATGTCAGCATGGGCACGGTGCTGAAAACCAACGCGGCCTTCACCTTACACGCTGACGATCTGGCGCATGATCCTCAGGAAGCGGCTTATTTGCACAACGTCGGGGGCCACATCTGCCTGCTCGCCCCCCTGCTCATCCGGGGGGAAGCGGTCGGTCTGGTCAAGCTGATCGATTCGCAGCATAAGAACCGGGTGTTCGACCACGCCGAATTATCGCTGTGCCAGGGCATCGCCAACGTGGTCGGCAATGCGATGGAGAATGCGCAGCTGTATGCAGAACAAGAACAGCGCGCCTCCGCGCTAGAAGCGGCCTATACCGACCTGAAAGAAGCCGATAACCTGAAGGACGAACTGCTGCAAAATCTGTCGCACGAACTCCAAACTCCGCTGACGCACATTCTGGGCTATCTGCGCTTGATGGCGGACGAGACGTTTGGGCAGTTAACGTCCGAGCAGGCACACGCCGTCAACCTGGTGCTGAACAAAGCGCACCAATTGGCCGACCTGGTTAAAGATATCGTGATGGTACAAGAGACCGATATCCAGCCCAAAACCGTCCACCTCGAACGAGTCGCCGAGCTGGCGATACGCGGCGTCACCGCCCAGTCCCAGGAACGGGGCATTACGATCAATTTACACGTCTCTGAAGACTTACCCCTGGTCGAAGTTGACCCGGTGCAGACTGGGGAAATATTGGAAGAATTGCTGAGCAACGCCATCAAGTTCAGCCCGAACCGCTCATCGATCGACCTGAACATCGATAACGGCGGGGGACCGATGGTCCATATCCAGGTGCGCGATTACGGTCTCGGCATTCCGGCCTCTGAGCATGACAGAATCTTCAGGCGGTTCTACCAGGTGGACAGCGGAACCACACGACGTTTTGGAGGAACCGGCCTGGGGCTGGCCATTGTACGCCAGGTCGTTGAGGCACACAATGGCCAGGTGTGGCTCGAAAGCCAGCCCGGTGAGGGGAGTTGTTTTCATGTCACCTTACCCAAGGTGGCATCTGAGTGAAAGATAGTACTGCCGCTGCGCAAAGGTGATCGTTCAGTGTGCAGCGGGGGTCGTGGCAAAAGGGAACATACAGCATGGATACACGTATCTTAGTAGTTGACGATGAGATCGACACCTTAAACTTACTGCGAACCATATTGGAGATTAGCGGCTTTGATGCCATCACGACGCTGAACTCCATCGAAGCGATCACTATTGCCGAGGTTGAGAAGCCAGATGTGGCATTATTGGATATTATGATGCCCAAGCTCGATGGGTTCACATTGTGTAAAATGATGCGTGTTCATCCCGTAACGACCAATTTGCCGATTATCTTTGTGACCGCGTATGAAGCTATCGATATCGAGGAGCGTCGCCTGGAAGCCGGCGCAGATATGGTCATCTCCAAACCGATCGACATGGACCGGCTGATCAGCGCGATCCATGATGTGATTGAGCGCCGGCGCAAAAATGGCGGCAGCGTTCCGTCAGCGGCCAAACCTGGCAGCAACAATCAGCACCAGGACAAAGTACACAAGGAGGAATAGGATATCGTCGTGGATAAAACGCACACCATCGTCGTCCTGCAAGGCGACCAGACGGGCCAGGAATTGCTGGATGAGGCGCTGCGGGTATTGACTCCATTTTGCGCGCCGTTGGATATCAGCTTCAAAGCTTTTGACCTCTCGCTAGAAAACCGCCGGAACACTCAGAACCAGGTTGTTTACGATGCTGCCGACGCCATCCAACAGCACCACCTGGGGCTGAAGGCGGCAACTATTACCCCCGGCAACCCAGACGATGTCGGCAGCCCCAACGCCATCCTCCGCGAAGCGATCAACGCGCAGGTCATCTTGCGCGTGGGGCGACGCATTCCGCCTATGCGTCCGGTCGCGGGCCTGCATGCCCCGGTTGCGGTGGTGCGGATGGCGGTCGGGGGCGCGTATGGTGCGAAGGAATGGCGCGAAGGCGAAGGGCTGGACGAGGTCGCCTTTCGTACCGAGCGCATTGAGCGCCGGACGTGCCGTCTGGTGGCCGAATACACGTTTCGCTACGCCGAGCGCAACGGGGCCAAAGTCTTCGGCGGACCAAAATATACCGTCAGCCCGGTATACGAAGCCATGCTGAAGGAAGAACTGGACGCGGCTGCCGAACGCCATCCGGCGGTACGCTATGATCCCCAGTTGATTGATGCTACCTACGCCTTCTTGCTGGAAACAACCGGCGAACCGCTGGTGATCCCCACGCTGAACCGTGATGGCGACAGCATGTCCGACCTGGTGCTGAAAATGTTCGGCACGATTGCCGGATCGGAGTCGGTGATCCTGAGCTTTGACGACGACATGAACAACTGCGCAGCCATTGCCGAGGCCACACACGGCACCGCCCCATCGCTGGAGGGCAAAGACATGGCGAACCCGATGGCGATGATCCTGGCCGGCGCAACCGTGCTGAGTTATATTGACGACGAGCACGTCACGCGGGTATGCCGCGCCATCCGCGAGTCGACGCTCGAAACCGTATACGACGGCGTCCGCACCTCCGATCTGGGGGGACAGGCCACCACCACCGAATTCACCGACGAGGTCATTCGCCGCGTGCGCGCCAAACTCGCGGTGTGGGATGCCCTGGGATAACCCGGCATAACATTGTGAAGCTGATCCTGACTCATGATAATGCAGACTTCGACGCAGTCGCCGCGCTGCTGGCGGCCTATAAGCTCGATCCAGACGCGACCCCGGTGCTGCCCCGGCGTGTGAATCGGAATGTCGGTCACTTTTTGAACCTCTACGGGGCCAACATGCCATTCATCCAGCCCGATGACCTGAAGCGAGGCATCAGCCTGGAGGGGGTGACCGTCGTCGATACTCAAAGCTTCGCCACCGCGCGCGGGATGCGGCCCGAGACGCCCGTCCACATCATCGATCACCATCCCCTTAGCCGCGATCTGAGCGAGCACATGCAGTTTACGGGCGAGCCGGTGGGGGCTACCACCACCCTGCTGGTCGAGCAACTGCACACGCGCCACAGCAGCCTGCAGCCGCTCGAAGCCACGCTGCTGATGCTGGGCATCTACGAGGACACCGGGTCGCTGTCGTACGGCACCACCACCGCGCGCGATATCCGCTGTGCGGCCTGGCTGTTGGAGCGTGGGGCCAATCTCGACCTGGTACGCGAGTTTTTGCAGCATCCGCTGGTCCCCGAACAACGCCGGCTGTACGAACGCCTGCTGGACAACGCCCGGATGGTGACGGTCAAAGGCCACGCCATCCTGATCGCCAGCGCCAGGACCAGACAACCAGTTGACGAGATCGCGACTTTGGCACACAAACTGCGCGAACTGTACGAACCGGCGGCGGTGTTTGTGCTGGTGCAGCTCAACAGCGATATTCAACTGGTGGCGCGCGGCACCAGCGACGCGGTGGATGTGTCGGTGGTGGCGGTGCACTTTGGCGGCGGCGGCCACAGCCGCGCAGCAGCGGCCCTGATCCGGGAACGCGAACTGGACGACGTCTGCGACGAACTGCTGGACATGCTGCCCGATATCGTCACCGCCTCGGTTCAGGTCGACGCCCTGATGTCGCTGGGCGTGCAGACGATCCAGGCAACCGACCGCGTCGAAACGGCAGCCGAACGGATGCAGCGCACCGGGCACGAGGGCTTCCCGGTACTGGACGGGGCGCGCCTGGTCGGGCTGCTCACCCGGCGCGCCGTCGACCGCGCGATGAATCACGGGATGCGCCGCCAGCATATCCGGCAGATCATGGACGCCGGGCAGGTCACCGTGCGCCCCAGCGACTCGATGGAGGTGCTCCAGCAGCGCATGATGCGCACCGGCTGGGGCCAGATTCCGGTCGTCGATGAGCAGGACAGGCTGATCGGCATCGTGACGCGCACCGACCTGATCAAAGAATGGGGCCGCCAGCCGGACGAAAGCCGCCGCCACGATATTGTTCAACGCCTGAAGACAGCGCTTTCGCCGGGCATGTGGGCGCTGTTCCAGGCCATCGCCGACGAAGCCCAACGGCAGCAGGTAGGGCTGTACGTCGTGGGCGGCTATGTGCGCGACCTGCTGCTGGACAATCCGAACGTGGACCTGGACCTGGTGGTCGAGGGCGACGCGATCGAACTGGTGCAGAACATCCAGGCCCAATATGGCGGTGACATGCGCAGTCACGCGCAGTTTGGCACCGCCAAATGGGTGTTGGACGAGTCGGTCGCGCAGGCCCTCAACGTCGATTTCACGACGGCGGGCTGGTCGGAGTTCATCGACTTTGTCTCGGCCCGTTCCGAATTCTACGCCGAGCCAAGCGCCCTCCCGACCGTGCAGCGCGGCTCGATCAAGCTCGATCTGCACCGCCGCGACTTCACGATCAACACCCTGGCGATCCGGTTGTCGCCGCAGCCGATGGGCGAACTGCTCGACTTTTACGGCGGCGAGCAAGACCTGCAGGACGGTGTGATCCGCGTACTGCACAGCCTGAGTTTCGTCGACGATCCGACGCGGATGCTGCGCGCCGTGCGGTTGGAGCAGCGGCTGGGCTTCCACATCGAGTCGCGCACCGAGGAGTTGATCCACAACGCGCTCTCGCTGTTGGACCGGGTCAGCGGCGACCGCATCCGGCACGAGCTAGCGTCGATTCTGGCCGAGATGCACCCGCTGCGCGCCTTGACCCGGCTGGAGCAGTTGGGCATTTTGCACACGCTGCATCCGGACCTGCGCATCGACGAGTGGGTGCGGGCCGCGTTCTATGCCATTCGCTACGCGCGCCAGTACCCCCCCTGGCCCTCGCTGGAAACGTTCGACAACTGGATGCTCACCACGTTTTCGCTGCTGACCAGCCGCCTGTCCCAGCCGGAACTCGAACAACTGGGCCGCCGCTTGCAGTTCAAGCGCGCTTACCTGGACCATCTCCACAATGCACATCGGGCCATCGCGCTGCTGCCGGACCTGGGCCAGGAACAGCCCCCCAGCCGGGTGGTGACGTGGCTGGAGCCGCTGGACGAGGTCGGCTGGCTGGCGGCCTGGGCTGCGGCGTCCAACGCGCAGGCCCGCGAAAATATCACCCGGTTCGCGCGGGAGTGGCGCTTCGTCAAGCCTACCCTGGACGGGCACGCCATTCGAGAACTCACCGGCCTGGAGCCGGGGCCGGCCTATGGCGACCTGCTGCAGCGTCTCCGCGAGGCGTGGTTGGACGCCGAGATCACCACCCCCGCCGAGGAGCGCACGCTGCTGCGGCAGTTGGTGTCCGCGTTAGATTAGAGAATCATTAAAAACAGTGCGGATGGTTTGTAAAAGCTTTTTAATTTCCTGTATTATCAATAGTCACGTATATCGTCCGGAGTATGGCTAGAAGATAGGGCAGCATAGGTCTATGGCAGTTGCAACCACTAATCAAGTACGTTTAACCCGGTGGCGTGGGGGGCAACACCCCACATTAGACAACATCACGCGCCAGATGAGACACGAAGGACTTCGGCCCTATGTCTGGAACAATACACCGAACTTCCGTTACCCCGTCCGAAGTCATGGCTATGATAAAATTCTTTATTGCATACAAGGCTCACTCGAAATAGTGTTTCCCAAATCCCGGAAGCGCGTGACGCTGCGCGCGGGCGACCGGGTGGATATTCCGCGCGGCGTGCGGTATGGGACCATCGTCGGGCCCAGCGGCGCGCAATGCGTGGAAGGCAGCCATCTTTAAGTTTTTTCAAAAGTGATGTACAGTAACCAGGGTGAGGTAACATGGCTCACCCTGGTTCGTTTTTTTGGGGAGTGGAGAGAACGCGATGCCACGCTTTCGACTGTTCCGGCGCTTGCGTCGCC
>DAOTUD010000045.1:0-4314 GCA_034437275.1 Anaerolineae bacterium | reverse complement strand
CGGGCGCCCAATGGGGTGAGCGCGGTGCGCGGCTCGTCGCCAAAGCTCGCGCCGCCTATCTCAGCGGTCAATGGGATGCCTTCTGCGCCCGTGTGGCTTAGATTGCCTGTCAGGTTTTGCATGCACCCTTTCCAGACTGCCCCTTGCGTGTTCGTGCAGGCGTGATATAATCGCCCCGCTGGAAGTCAAGGAGAAAATCGAGCGATTATGAACGCAGTACAGGACGCACTTCAAGTTATTCAGATTATCACCTCCGTATCTCTGATCGTCGTGATCCTCCTGCAGGCGCAGGGCCAGGGCCTCGGCGGATTGTTCGGCGGTGCCGATACGATGGGCATCACCAAGACCCGTCGCGGGCTGGAAAAAACGCTGTTCCAGATCACGGTTGGGCTGGCGGTTGTCTTCCTGGGCAACGCGATTCTGCAACTGCTGATCCAGGAAATCTAAGCCGCGCACCCGTTCGGACGCGACAGCTTTGATATGGTATGGGGGGTGTTTTGCCGCTGCGCAGAACACCTCATTTGTATTTTAGCGAGCTTGAGGAGGCGATCATGGGGTTTTGGCGGCGCGTGGTGCTGCTGGTGATGGTGAGTAGTATGGCGCTGGGGGCATGGCCGGTCCAGGCCGGTGCTCCCGACGCCGCCGCGCCGACCGTGCTGGTCGAGGCGCTGGTGGGGCGCATCCAGAAGCTGAATCCGCTGCTGGCGACCTACAACCCGGTCGACCGGGATATCACCACGCTCATCTTCGAGGGGCTGACGACCACCAACCAGTTCGGCGAGATCGTCCCGCAGTTGGCCGCGTCGTGGACCGTCAGCGACGACGGGCTGCAATACTTCGTGGAACTGCGCGAGGACGTGGTGTGGCAGGACGGCATCCCGTTCACCGCCGAGGACGTGGTGTTCACGGTGCAGGTGATGAGCAGCCCGCAGTTCCCCGGCGCGGCGACGCTCTACGAGTTCTGGCGCACGGTCGAGGCCGACGCGCTGGGCGACCACCTGGTGCGCTTTCGCCTGACCCAACCGCTGGCCTCCTTTCCGGACCAACTGCGGGTCGGGATTGTGCCGGCGCATGTGCTGCGCGGCGTGCCTGCCTCCGAACTCGCGCAGCATCCCTTCAACCTGTCGCCGATTGGCACCGGCCCCTACCAGATCGAGACGCTGACCGCCTCCGACGGGCAGATCGACGGCATCCAACTGCGCACCGCGCCGGTTTATCGCCAGCGCCCGGAAGGCCAGGACGGCTACCAACTCGACCGGATCGTGTTCCGCACCTACTCCAGCGCCGAGGCCGCGCTGGACGCCTACCGCCAGGGCGAGGTCAACAGCATCGGCGCGATCCCGCCCGACCTGCTGCCGGTCGCGGGGCAGGTGCCCGGCCTGAGCCTGTACACCACCACCCGGCCCCGCGTGGGCATGGTGATCTACAACTGGGACCGCGTGCCGTACATCAGCAACCCGCGCGTGCGGCTGGCGCTGGCGCATGCCGTCGACCGCGACGCGCTCGTCGCACAGACGATGCCCGGCAGCGCGCTGCCCGCCGACAGCCCGCTGCTGCCCCATTCGTGGGCCTACGCGCCGGACGTCGCGTGGCCGATCACCGACCTGGGGCTGGCCCAGGGGATGCTCGACACGGCCAATATTTCGCTGGAGCCGCCGCCGGATGATGCCGGGAATGGCGAGCCAACTCCCGCCCCGGACGGTGACGACGCCGCCACCGCCGAACCTACCCCGGAACCCCAAGCGCCCGACCAGTTGGCGCTGACGATCCTCACGCTGGACGATCCCCCGATGGTGGCGCTCGCCGAGGGCGTCGCGGCCAGTTGGGAGCAGATCGGCTTCGTGATGGCGGTCGAGGCGGTCGACGCGGCCAGCTTGCAGGCGCGGCTGGAGGCCGGGGAATTTGAGGCGGCGCTGGTCGAATACAGCTTCGCCCCCTTCGCCGACCCCGATCCTTATGTGTTCTGGCACCAGGGCCAGCAGCTCGACGGGCTGAACTACGGCGGCATGACCGACCTCCGCACCAGCGAAGCCCTGGAGCAGGCCCGCCGCGATCCGGTCGGCGTCAACCGTGCAATCCATTACCGGCGCTTCCAGGAACTATTCGCCGAGCGCGCGCTGGCACTGCCGCTGTATTATCCGCTGTACATCTACGGGGCCGATGCGCGGCTGGAGGGGGTGCAGCTTGGCTTCCTGAGCACGCCCAGCGACCGTTTCCGCACGCTCCAGGACTGGCACTTCCGCGCGGACTAGCCGCCGGGCGGGGCCAACTTCGGCACGATCAGCGCGGGCAGGTCGTCGCGGTTGGCGCGCGTGACTGCGCTGATCGTCACGTCGGGCCGCGCCTTGACCCGGTCGGAAAACGGCGTGCTGCGCTGGACGATGGTCCCCAGCACGTCGACGTCCCCATCCAGCGCTGCCAGCACCGCCGCCTGGAACGCCTCCGAATACAACTCCATCGGCCCGATCTCGTCGATCACGACCAGCGCATCCCTGGCTAGCGCGCGCCGGATGCTGGCCGTGCCGATTTCGTCCAGGGCGGCCAGGTCCACCCCGTATTTGCTCACACGCGGGCGGCCTTCGATGTCCGCGTGCGCCAGGATGCCGGTCTGCCCGTCAAACGTGACCATCTCGAAGCCCCGGCGCTGGCCGCCTGCGCGGATTTCGCGCGTGTAGAAGCCGCCCACCGGGCGCGCAAGCTGCTTGATGGTGCGCTGGATGACGGTCGTTTTGCCACAGCCGGGATGGCCGGTCAGCAGGATCGTGGTGCGCATGGGGGTGCTCCTTACGGCAGCGGCGGGATCGGCTGCGTGGTGCCGCCTGGCGTCGGGTAGGGGTTCGGCCAGCCGCGCATATCGGCCAGCCCGATGTCGAGCATCCAGCGGCAAAGCACCGGGCCGCCGTAGCGATCCGGGACCGGCACGCCGTTGATCTGCGGCAGGCCGTTGTAGCCGCGCAGGTAGCCGAAGCTGCCGTCGATCTGGGCGCGCGCTGCCGAGGACAGCTCGCGGTCCCCGATGGCGATGGCGTGGATGTGGATCGGCGAGCCGGGGTACAGTTCGTCCGTGTCGCGCAGCCACGCCGCAAAGCCCGCCACCCGCAGCGCACGGATCAGCGGCGCGATCTCGTCCGTCAGCACCGACCAATCCACCCGGCTGCGCACCGACAGATCGACCGCGCCGCCGCCGTCGTGCGTGCCGAAGCTGGCCGCGACGCCCCCGGCGTTGTAGCTGCCCTGCGTGATCGCCAGCCGCAGGTCGATCACGCCGCCCTGGGCCGCGTAGAGCCGCTGGGCGTGGTCCAGCATGGCGACGGTACGCGCGTTGAACTGCATCCCATTGACCCCCACGCGCGAGTAGTCATCTGGGGGGCGCTGGCAGCCGTCCGGCTCGACGAACGGCGTCGGGCGGGCAGTACGGGACGGGCTGCCGCTGGCGCTGCCCAGCGTGATCCCCAGGCTGAGCACCAGCGCGATCAGGATGCTGCTCCAGGCAGCCCTGTTGTGCATCCCCGGGCTATTTCCCGACCAACTCGCGCGCTTTGCGCACGGCAGCGGACGCATCCGGGGCGTAGCCGTCGGCCCCGATCTGCTCGGCATAGGCCGGGGTGATCGGCGCGCCGCCGACCAGGATCGCCGCGTTATCGCGCAGCCCGGCTTCCTCGATGGCCTCGATGGTTTGCGCCATGTTGGCCATGGTCGTCGTCAGCAGCGCGGACATGGCGATGATCTGCGCGCCGTTCTGCAGCTCGTCGATGAACTTCTCCGGGGCCACGTCGACGCCCAGGTCGACCACCTCGAACCCGGCCCCTTCCAGCATCATGCCCACCAGCGATTTGCCGATGTCGTGCAGGTCGCCCTTGACCGTGCCGAGTGCCACCTTACCCAGCGACTCGACGCCCGAATCGACCAGCAGCGTTTTGAGCCGGATGAGCGCGCCCTTCATCGCGCGGGCGGCGATCAGCATTTCCGGCACGAAGAACTCGCCGTTCTCGAACAGGTCGCCGACTTCGCTCATGGCGTCGATCAACGCCTCGTACAGGATTTTATCTGCCGGAATATCTTCTGCCAGCGCCTTCTCGACCAACGCCATAGTTTCGTCGGCCTGTCCTTCGATCACAGCTTCGCGGATATCTTCAAGAATACTCATTGTGTACGCTCCTTTGGTGAAAGCTTTTCTGCATTGTATCGGGTGTGGCTACTTTGCGTTTTGAAAAGGGTTGAAAGACAGAGGAAAACTCGCGACGATAGAGTTAGGCCAAAATCGTCAAGGAGGATTCATGTCTTTCAACCCCAGTATAGCGGAAAATATACGAA
>DAOTUD010000044.1:0-95407 GCA_034437275.1 Anaerolineae bacterium | reverse complement strand
AATGTCGGTCAAGGTGTCGGTGTCGGCCAGCAGGTCGGCAGCTTCGATGCCCAGCGCTTCGAACGCAGCCTCGAAAGCGTCATTCGTCGGCGCGAAGACGGTGAAGGGGCCTTCGCCGCTGAGCGTCTCGGCCAGGTCGGCAGCCGTCACGGCGGCGACCAGCGTCTCGAAGTTCTCGTCACCAGCAGCGATCTCGACAATCGTCTTTTCGCCGGCGTCATCTTGCGCCATTGCCACTGGCGGCAGCGCCAGCGCCATAATCAGAGTGAGCATCAAACCAAAGATAGAAACCTTACGCATCGTGATATTCCTCCTGTGTGTTGTGTGTGTTTAAAATCGGTATCGCTCCAAGTTACGCATAGAAGGATAAAGGCCCGATATGAGAAATAAACGAGATGCAAATAAGAAAAAGGTGAGAAAAGGCCACTGGCCGCGTGGTGACGGTGATTGACAATAGTCAGGATTGACAACAGCGAGACATTGGCCTATACTTTGCGGCGTAGTGGAAAAGGTAGTTCGCACCACCGGAAGCATGAAACAACCCCGGCGCGTATCATACCAGTGTCCGGGGGATTTTTGTTCCGACTTGCTCCTTTCCCACAACATCTGAACACCAATTTTTACGGGAGGGAGAATCCCAATGTCGGAAGAACGTCACACTGGTACAGTCAAATGGTTCAACGCCCAGAAGGGCTACGGCTTCATCGCTCGCGAAGATGGCCCAGATGTATTCGTACATCACAGCGCCATCCAGGCCACAGGCTACCGTGAACTGGTCGAAAACGAGCAGGTCGAATTTGACATCGTGCAAGGCCCGAAGGGCTTGCAGGCCAGCAATGTCGTTCGTGTGGGCCGTTAACTTCGGCTAGCGAACAATCAAAACGCCTCGTGTCTGATGACGCGGGGCGTTTTTGCGTAGGGAATAGCCCCGCAACAGCATCATCTCCAGTTGACTGACCTCTCCGCCGCCGTTAGACTGGTGGCCAGTTTTGCACCTGCAGAATCTATGTATATAGAGATGGTTGAGGCGATATGACACACTCTGATTGCCTGGGTCCCTGCCGGCTGGCGGATGGAGCGTACCGGTTCACGGTGTGGGCACCTCACGTCCAGCAGCTCGAACTGCATCTCGTGCGCCAGGACCGGCGGGTGCCCATGCAGCGCGACAGCGCCGGGTATTTTTCGTGCGTGACGTCCGACGTCTGGCCCGGCGACCGCTATGTTTACCGGCTCGACGGGCAGCACGACCGCCCGGACCCGGCCTCGCGCAGCCAGCCGGACGGGGTACACGGCCCATCGGAAGTGGTCGATCCGCGTTTTGACTGGACGGACAACGGGTGGATGCCACCCACACTGCGTAACAGCGTGCTCTACGAGCTGCACGTCGGCACCTACACCGACGCCGGCACCTTCGCAGCGATCATCCCGCACCTGGAACGACTGCGTGCGCTGGGCATCACCACGCTGGAACTGATGCCGGTCGCGCAGTTCCCCGGCGCGCGCAACTGGGGCTATGACGGCGTGAACCTGTACGCGCCGCACCGCGCGTATGGTGGGGTGCAGGGCCTCAAGCGGCTGGTGGATGCCTGCCACGCTGCCGGGCTGGCGGTGATGCTGGACGTGGTGTACAACCACCTCGGCCCGGAAGGCAACTACCTGGCCCAGTACGGCCCCTACTTCACCGACCGCTACCATACCCCCTGGGGCGACAGCGTGAACCTCGACGGGCCGCACAGCGACCACGTGCGGCGCTATTTCATCGAGAACGCGGTGTATTGGCTCGACAAATTCCATATCGACGGGCTGCGGCTGGACGCCACCCACGCCCTGTTTGATTTTTCGGCGCAGACCTTCCTCAGCGAACTGGCGCGCACGGTCCACGACTGGGCCGACCGGCACAACCGCCGCGTCCACCTGATCGCCGAGAACGACCGCAGCGACCGGGCGCTGCTGCTGCCGGAAGCCGCCGGGGGCCTGGGGCTGGACGGGCAGTGGTTGGACGACCTGCACCACACGCTGCACTGCGCGCTGACCGGCGAGTCGGACGGCTATTACGCCGATTACGCGGACTTTGCCCTGCTGCCGAAGGTGCTGCGCGAAGGATTCGCCTACACCGGGCAGTATTCCCCGGCGCGCCAGCGGCGGCACGGCTCGCGCTCCGCCGACATCCCCGCCGACCGCTTCGTCGTCTGCACCCAGAATCATGACCAGGTCGGCAACCGGATGCTCGGCGAGCGCCTCAGCGCGCTGACCGACCTGAACGGCTTGAAGCTGGCGGCGGGCCTGCTGCTGACGTCGCCCTATGTGCCGCTGCTGTTCATGGGCCAGGAATACGGCGAAATCGCGCCGTTCCTGTATTTCGTGTCGCACGGTGATCCACATCTGATCGAAGCGGTGCAGCAGGGGCGGGCCGCGGAGTTCGCCGATTTCAAGTGGAAGGGCACACCGCCCGATCCGCAGGCCGAGGAGACGTTCCGGCGCTGCGTCTTGCAGCACCAGCGCCGCGACGACGGTGCGCACGCCATCCTGTACCGGCTGTACGGCCACCTGTTGGAACTGCGCCGCACGATTCCCGCGCTCACCAACCCCCGCCGCGCCGCGACGCGCGTCCTGGCGGACGACGGCGCGCGCATCGTCGCCCTGGAGCGCCGCGAGGGAGCCGGCGCGGTGCGCGTGGTCATGAATTTCCACCTGGACACGCCGCAAACCCTCACCCTGCCGCCAGACGACGCACCCTGGCACAGCATCTGCGACTCCAACGCGGCGGAGTGGCGGCCCGATCAGCGTGCCGCGCACACCGCGCCCGCGCGCCTGGAGCCGAACACGCCCGCCGCGATCACCCTGCCGCCTAAATCATTCGTCATCTACCAGCGAGAATCCCGGGAGCAGTCCCATGCCTGATACGCCTGATAAGCTGTCCCTCTCCGCGAAGGAAGCGCTCGCGCAGATTTTCAAGCAGCCGCATGTCCCGCAAGCGACCTACCGGCTGCAGTTCGGGCCGGCGTTCACGTTCGAGGATGCCCTGGACCTGGTCGACTATCTGGCCGCGTTGGGGATCAGCGACCTGTACGCCTCGCCGCTGTATAAGCCGCGCTCCAACAGCACGCACGGCTACGACACGGTCGATTACAACCAGTTCAACCTCCGGCTGGGCACGGAAGAAGACTTTGACGCCCTGGCGGATGCGCTGCGCGCGCGCGACATGAGCATCCTGCTGGATATCGTGCCCAATCACATGGGCGTCAACACCGAAAACGAGTGGTGGATGGACGTGCTCAAACATGGCCCGTCCTCGGTGTATGCCGACTATTTCGACATCGACTGGCGGCCCCGCAACCGCGCCCTGGACGACCGGGTGCTGCTGCCCGTGTTGGGCGATCATTATGGCCGCATCCTGGAAGCGGGCGAGTTCGAACTGGTGTACTGGCACGGGGATTTTTACCTGCACTACTACGAGCACCAGTTCCCGATCACCCCGGAAAGCTACGCCCACATCCTGCCGCACGTCCATGCGCAACTGCTCAAGCTGCCGCATGAGGACTGGGTCGAGATGGAGCTGTCGAGCGTGATCACGGCGCTGGAGCACATGCCGCCCTTCACATCGCAGGACGCGACCGCGCTGGAAATTCGGCGGCGCGAGCAGGTGATCGTGCGCTGGCGCTTGCTGGGCCTGTTCGATAAAAGCGAGGCCTTCCGCGCGGCGCTGCAAGAGGCGCTGGACATCCTGAACGGCACGCCCGGCGAGCCGGACAGCTTCGACGAACTGGACCGCATCCTCAGCCAGCAGCCTTACTACCTGGCCTACTGGCGCGTCGCGTCGGACGAGATCAACTACCGCCGCTTTTTCGACATCAACGACATGGCCGCCATCCGCATCGAAGACCCCGCGGTGTTCGCCGCGACGCACCGGCTGACGCTGCGCCTGCTGGCCGCGGGCAAGATCGGCGGGCTGCGCATCGATCACCCGGACGGGCTGTGGAGTCCGCACATGTACTTCCTGCGGCTGCAAGAAGCCTACGTGCTGGCGCGGCTGGAGTACATCACCACGCTGCCCCTCGAAGACCCGGCGCTGGTCACGGAGCAACTGGCGACGCTGGCCCGGTCCAGCGCGCAGCCGGCCCGCTGGCCGCTGTACGTGTTGGCCGAGAAGATTCTGTCGGAGACCGAGCCGCTGCCCTATTCCTGGGCGGTCTACGGGACGACCGGCTATGATTTCCTGAACGTGACCAACAACCTGTTCGTGGATGCGACCAACGAAACCGCGTTCGACGAACTGTACAGCGCCTTCATCGACAACAACATGCCGTTCCACGACCTGACCGATTACACGAAAAAGCTGGTCATGTCCCAATCCCTGACCAGCGAGATCGACGCGCGCAGCTTGCAGTTGGCCCGCGTGGTGGAACAAAACCGGCGCTACCGCGGCTTCACCCGGAACAGCCTGGCGTTTGCTATGAGCGAGATCATCGCTGCCATGTCGATCTACCGCACCTACATCACCGGGCGCGACGAGGTCAGCGAACGCGACCGGCACTACCTCGAACTGGCCGTTGAGACTGCCAAACAACAGAACCAGTTCACCCCCAGCAGCGTGTTTGACTTCCTGCGCGATACGATCCTGAAGGAAAACTGGGCGGACTTCACGCCCGAGCAGCGCCGCGAACTCAACAACTTCGTGATGAAGTTCCAGCAGATCACCGGCCCGGTGATGGCCAAGAGCGTCGAGGACACCGCGTTTTATGTCTACAACCGGCTGGTGTCGCTGAACGAGGTCGGCGGGCACCCGGACCAGTTCGGCATCCGCCCGGACGATTTCCACCGCCACAACGCCGAGAAAACCTTCCCCTACACCATGCTGTCTTCCTCCACGCACGACACCAAGCGCAGCGAAGACGTGCGCGCCCGGATCAACGTGCTCTCCGAGATTCCCAACGAGTGGGCCGCGATGCTGGAGGGGTGGCACGCGCACAACGCCGGGGCGAAAACCCAGGTCGAAGGGGAACTGGCCCCGTCGCGCAACGATGAATACCTGCTGTACCAGACGCTCCTCGGCGCGTACGAGCCGCACGCCGACCGCGCCACCTTCCGTGACCGGATCATTGCCTACATGCACAAGGCGATCAACGAGGCCAAAACGCATAGCAACTGGATCAATCCCAACGACGCCTATGCCCGGGCGATTGCCGGTTTTGTCTCGCACATTCTCGACGACGACGAGTTCATGGAGGAATTCGAGACGTTCCAGCAGCGCGTCGCGTTTTATGGCCGCCTCAACGCGCTGGCCCAGACAACGCTCAAGCTCACCTCGCCGGGCGTGCCGGACATCTACCAGGGCAACGAACTGTGGGATTACAGCCTGGTCGACCCGGACAACCGCCGGCCCGTCGATTTTGACCGGCGGCGCGAACTGCTAGCCGCCATCCAGGCGCGCGAAGCGACCGATCGCGCCCAACTGGCCCGTGACCTCGTCACCGAGATGGCCAGCGGCGCGATCAAGCTGTACCTGATCTATCGCGTGCTGAACTATCGCCAGGAGCATCGCCAGCTCTTCGAGGCGAGCCGCTACCATCCGCTGGCGATCAACGGGGCGAAGGCGGGCAATGCGTGCGCCGCACCGGGGGCCGGGCGCTGCTGGTCGTGGTCCCGCGGCTGGTGGTGAGCCTGACCGCCGGGGGTAAAGTGGTCCCGGTTGGGGACGGAACGTGGACCGACACCCGCATCGCACTGCCGCCAGAGGTCGCTGCGCGCGAATGGCACAACATCCTGACCGGCGATCAGGTCACCGCCGAAAGCGATGGCGAACAGCCGACCGTGCGGTTGGCGAAAGTGCTGGACGTTTTCCCGGTCGGCATCCTGGAAGCGGAACTGTAGGCGCGATGACCACACCTGACTATGACGTAATCGTGATCGGCGGAGGCGCGGCGGGACTGTTCGCTGCCGGGCGCGCGGCTTCCCTCGGGGCGCGCACGCTGCTGCTGGAAAAGATGAATCGGCCCGGGCGGAAACTGCTGATCACCGGCAAAGGGCGCTGCAACCTGACCAACGCCGCCCCACGCGGGGAGTTTCGCAAGCATTTCGGGGCCAACAAGAATTTTTTGCGCCAGGCGCTTAGCGAGTTCTTCGCCGACGATCTGGTCGCATTCCTGGATAGCCTGGGCGTGGCGACCGTCACCGAACGGGGTGGGCGCGTCTTCCCGGCCAGCGGCACGGCACAGGATGTGCTGGATGGCCTGCTGCGCTGGGTCCGTGACGGCGGCGTGGCAATCCACCACCATGCCCCGGTCGAGCACCTGCTGGTCGAGGGTGGGGCGGTGGCGGGGGTACAGGTCGCGTCGGTCAGCGTGCGGCGTTCGCGGGCACACCCGGCGCACAACTACCTCCGCCGGACCTACCACGCCCCGCGCGTGATCGTGGCCACCGGCGGCGCATCCTATCCCGGCACCGGCTCCAGCGGCGACGGCTACCAACTGGCGGCAGCCGTCGGGCACAACATCATGCCCGTGCGCCCGGCGCTGGTGCCCCTCGAAACCGCCGGCGACACCGCCCGGCAGCTCCAGGACCTCAGCCTGAAGAATGTCTCGGCCAGCATATGGATCGACGGAACGAAACACGCCGAGGAGTTTGGCGAAATGCTGTTTACACACTTCGGCGTGTCGGGGCCGATCATCCTCACGCTCAGCGGGCAGGTGGTCGATGCGCTGGAGGCCGGGCACCGCGTCACCCTGTCCATCGATCTCAAGCCGGCGCTGGACCATCCCAAGCTGGACAGGCGTCTGCTGCGCGATATCGACCAGCACGGTAAGCAGCCGTTCCGCACGCTGCTCAAGGGGCTGCTGCCGCGCAAGTTGATTCCGGTGTGCATCGCGCGGACGGACATCCCCGCCGAGCGCGTCGCGCACCAGCTCTCGTCCGAGGAGCGTAAGCGGCTGCGGGTGTGGCTCAAAGACTTTCGCCTGGAGATCACGGGCTACCGCTCCTTCCAAGAAGCTATCGTCACCGCTGGCGGCGTCAGCACGCACGAGGTCGACCGGCGCACTATGCAGTCGCGGCTGGTGGACGGGTTGTACTTCGCCGGCGAGGTGCTCGATATCGACGCGGACACGGGCGGCTACAATTTGCAGGCCGCCTTCTCGACCGGGTGGCTGGCCGGCCAGTCGGCAGCCCGCACGCTTTAGGCATCCCCTTCATATTCTTCACAACTTGCAGGCCACTGCACAGTAAAGGCCTGATTTCCTTATAAAAAATGACACTTGAATTGATGAATGATGATGTATTTCACTTGCATGTGGGATTTAGATCGGCAATCCTAATGATAAGACATTACTCTAATAATATAATCTGAATATAATTGTTATTATAACAACTAGCAGTAACTGTTTGATTTTCTATCTTTACATTTAGTAAGGAGTATGGCTATATGGAGAAACTCATTTTACAACTGCCATCAATGTATGGCGACCATCATGTTATTGAAGTTCAACGCATATTGTTAGGATTGCCTGGCGTCGAGGACGTACACGCCAGCAGCGCATTTTACGCTGTTGAAGTTACGTACGATCCCACCCAGGTCGATCCGTCCACTATTCAAACTACCTTGTCCGATGCCGGTTATGTTGATGACCCGGCCATTCCTGCTGAAATTGCTGTTCCCGCCAATTCGGAGTCCACAATGAAGCCGTTTTTCCGCCACACAACCGCTTATGAACAAACCAACGCTATCGTTGGCTTTGCACAGACCGTTACCTATTCTGGACGTCCGCTGTGGCCCTGCCCTGGTTTGGGGGTCATTAAGGCTGAGTTATATGAGGAAGACGTAGGCAATGGCTAAGAAAAAACGCACCCCGGAACAGCACTCCATTGATCCCGCCGCCCAAGAAATGCTGGTGCGGGCCGAGCAGATGGGCCTCACGACGGCATTTTCGCGGGCCGATGACCTTGTGCCGTGCAATATTGGTTCTGCTGGGATGTGCTGCAAGATTTGCGGCATGGGCCCCTGCCGCCTGACCAAAGACGGGCAGACCGGCGTTTGCGGCGCAACCATCGACACCATTCAGGCACGTAACCTCATCCGGGCTATCGCAGCCGGCGCTGCCGCTCACTCCGACCACGGACGCGATATGGCGTTCAGCCTCAAGGCGGTCGCCAACGGCGAAGCGGAAGGCTACACCATCCAGGATATCGCCAAGCTGCGCACCGTCGCCAAATACTACGACATTCCGATCCAAGACCGCCCACCCGAAGACATCGCCAACGACCTGGCCGACTTGTATATTGCCCAGTTTGGGCAGCAAAAAGGCGTCATCGCTCCAGTTAGCCGTGCACCCGCCAAGCGCCAGCAAGTCTGGGAAGAGACGGGCGTTATACCGCGCGGCGTCGACCGCGAGATCGTCGAATCGCTGCACCGCACCCACATCGGCGATGACCAGGACGCCGAGCACATTCTGGAGCACGCCGTCAGAACCGCGATCTCGGATGGTTGGGGGGGCAGCCTGATCGCGACCGATATCTCCGATATCCTGTTCGGCACCCCGGCCCCGGTTTACGGCCAGGCCAATCTCGGTGTGCTCAAGGACGATATGGTAAATGTGGTCGTGCATGGCCACGAGCCGACGCTCAGCGAGATGATCGTGGCTGCGTCCCAAACGCCGGAGATCATCGAGTATGCCAAGTCCGCCGGAGCCAAAGGCGTGAGCCTGTCCGGCATCTGCTGCACCGCCAACGAAATCTTGATGCGGCAAGGCATCCCCGCCGCCGGGAACTTCCTCCAGCAAGAGCTGGCGATCCTGACCGGCGCGGTCGAAGCGATGGTCGTCGATGTGCAGTGCATCATGCAGGCCCTGGTCGGGCTGGCGGAGAACTTCCACACGCAGGTGATCACCACCTCGCCCAAAGTCAAGATCAAAGGGGCCACGCACATCGAGTTCGACGAGCACAAAGCGCTGACGATTGCCAAGAACATCTTGCGTCAGGCCATCGACAACTACAAGAACCGGGGCGAAACTCAAATTCCAGATGTCCGCGAAGACCTGGTCCCCGGCTTTTCACACGAATATATCAACTACATGCTGGGCGGCACCTACCGTGCCTCGTTCCGCCCCCTCAACGACGCGATCATGTCCGGGCGGATTCGCGGAGTCGCGGCCATCGTCGGCTGCAACAACCCGCGCAGCCAGCATGATTATCTACATACGTATGTCACCAAAGAACTACTCAAACAAGATGTGTTAATCGTCGAAACCGGCTGCGGAGCCATAGCCAGCGCCAAACTGGGGCTGATGCTGGGCGAAGCCGGGCTGGACCAGGTGGGGCCGGGGCTGCGCGAGATATGCGAAACCATCGGCATTCCCCCGGTGCTGCACATGGGATCATGTGTCGACAACACCCGCATCCTGACCGTACTCACACAAATGGTCGAGGAAGGCGGCCTGGGCGACGATATCGACCAGGTCCCGGCGGTAGGGTTGGCCCCGGAATGGATGAGCGAAAAGGCGCTGTCCATCGGCACGTACTGCGTCGCATCCGGCGCATACGTGATCTTCGGCGGCACATCACCCGTCAGCGGGATGCCTGACCGCGTATCCGACAGCGACATCGTGGCGAACTACATCAGCGCGGGCTGGGAAAACCTGTATGGCGGGAAGATGGAGTTCATCCCCGATCCCGACGACATGATCCAGCGCACGCTGGATCACATCGACAGTAAACGTGCTGCTTTAGGGCTGCCAGACTATGAGCCAACCCGTTTCGGACGCAGCGGCGATGCGCGGATGCGCGAGCTAGAAACGCTGCCCCTGGCTGATCGGCAAGCAGCGCTGTACGGCTCGCCGAGTAAGCAGGAGGTATAAGCCATGTCTCGTTATATCGCAACGCGCGCGATTCGCGGCGCAAATGCGCTGGTCGCTGAAGCCGAAGCCATGTTAGTCCACGCCCTTCAGGACAAAGGCCCGGATACGCCGGTCGCGTTTCCCAACACGGCCTACTATCTCCCGCTGACCTTTGGGATGACCGGGTTGGAAATCGAAACGATCGGTCAGCTCAAGACGGTGTTGGATCATGCCCGTGCGCTGCTGCACCCAGTGCCGTCCGAGCGACGCTGGACGCCGTACCTGGGCGAAACGCTGGACTCGGGCATGGCAACCCTGCTGGCGGCAGAAACCATCGAGGCGCTGCGCTTCGTGTATGGTTTGCAACCCGAACCGCTGTCCGGCTTGCACCTGGACGGGGGCACTGCGGGCAGATTCACCAGCCCCGATAACGGGCAGGGTAACGGCCCGGATGGGCACCTCAACGGCCCCATCGACGATATCCAGTTGCGCTCGTGGGGCATCCAGCTGGTCGACGGGCGGATGCCCGGCTTCGCGGCGATTGTCGGGGCGGCCAAGTCCAACGAGATCGCCGTTAAGATCGTGCGCGAACTCCAGCGGCGCAACATCCTGTGCTTCCTGTCCGGCAATGTCAATGGGCGCAGCATCATCCACCAACTGCTCGAAGAAGGGATCGAACTGGGCTACGACACGTACACCGTGCCCTTCGGCACCGACACCATCAGCGCGATCTATGCGCTGGGCTTTGCGGTGCGCTCGGCCCTGACCTTCGGCGGCCTCAAGGGTGGTATGGCTCGCGACATCCTGCTCTACAACAAAGAACGCGTCTTCGCGTTCGTGCTGGCGCTGGGTGAAGTCGACGACTTGAAATACGCCGCTGCCGCCGGGGCGATCAACTTCGGGTTCCCTGTCATCGCCGACACCATCATTCCGGAGATCCTCCCGGCCGGCGTCACCCAGTACGAGCATGTGGTGAGCATGCCCTTCAACGAAATCGACGGCGAAGACGACCTGGAACGCGCCGAGCTCCTGGTGCAGAAATGCATCGAGGTGCGTGGCGTGAAGGTGCGCGTCGCCGACGTGCCGGTGCCGGTGCCGTATGGTTCGGCCTTCGAGGGCGAAGTCGTCCGCAAGGCCGACATGCGGGTCGAGTTCGGCGGTAAGTATGCACGCTGCTTTGAGTACCTGCACATGGCCGAACTGGACGAGGTGACCGACGGCAAGATCGAGGTCGTCGGCCCCAGCTTCGACCATGCCGACCCGCAGGGCCACATGGATATGGGCATCGTCGCCAAAGTAGCTGGACGCCAGATGCAGGAAGACTTTGAGCCGGTGCTGGAACGCCAGATTCACTACTTCATCAACGGTGCCTCCGGCATCCAGCACATCGGGCAGCGTGATATCGCCTGGATTCGGGTTTCGAACTCGGCAGCGGAAAAGGGCTTCAACCTGGAACACTTCGGGAAGATCCTTCACGCGCGCTTCCACGCCGATTTTGGTGCCATCGTCGACAAAATCGAAGTCACGATCTACACCGACCCGGACCAACTCCAACACTGGCTGGGCGAAGCGCGCGAAGCCTACGACTTCCGTAACAAGCGCCTGGCCGACCTGACCGACGATGCCGTCGACGAGTTCTACAGCTGCACGTTGTGCCAGTCGTTCGCGCCCGACCATGTGTGCATCGTCAGCCCGGAACGGCTGGGGCTGTGCGGAGCCTACAACTGGCTGGACTGCAAAGCATCGTACAACATCAACCCCACCGGCCCCAACCAGCCCATCGCGTTGGGCGATCTGCTCGATGCCGAGAAAGGCTACTGGACCGGCATCAATGACTACGCCAAGAGCGGATCACATGGCTCGGTGCAAGAGGTGGCCATGTACTCCATCATGGAAAACCCAATGACGGCCTGTGGCTGCTTCGAGTGCATCGTAATGCTGATCCCGGAATCCAACGGCGTGATGGTCGTCAGCCGCGAGGACACGAGCATGACGCCCGCCGGGATGACCTTCAGCACGCTGGCCGGGATGGCCGGGGGTGGCTTACAGACGCCGGGGGTGATGGGTGTCGGTAAGTTCTACCTCGTCAGTCCCAAGTTCATCTCTGCTGACGGCGGCTTCAAGCGCGTCGTGTGGATGAGCAGCATCCTGAAGGAAACCATGGCCGACGAACTGCAAGCCGTGGCCGAACGCGAGGGCGATCCGGACCTGCTCGGACGAGTCGCGGATGAACGGCAGGTAACCGAGGTCGATCAATTGTTGGCGTGGATGGAAGAACACAACCATCCGGCGCTGGCGATGGCGCCGATCTTCGCATGATAGACATCAGGAGGGTACCCCGTGATTGAACTCGTCCGTGACCTGATGACAGTTGGGGTACCCACCTGCTCGCCAGACACGCCCGTTGTCGATATCGCTCAGTATATGCTGGAAAATGATATAGAAGGCGTCGTCGTGTTGAATCAAGAGGGACATGCAGTCGGGGTGGTCACGCGCGATGAACTGGTACACGCCTACACGCGCGACAACTGCCGCGGCTTGCACGTCGAAGCCATCATGGGTGAGGATGTGCCTCAGATTCCGCCCGATATCCCCCTCACGGCTGCGGCCCAGATCATGCAGGACCAGCAGCGGCGGGTGCTGTTCATCATGCACCACGCCGAAGGTGCACGTTACCCGGCAGCGCTGGTGTCGTATCGTCACATCCTGCGACACCTGGCAGCCGAGGAAGATGCCAAGCTGGACGACCTGGGGGTCAAAGCTGCGCGTGAGTCACCACTGGCCACTTTCATCAAACGCCGGGATGCTGCAAGACGCCAGGCTTCCTCGAAAAACGAGAGTGAGACAGGAGAAAACCATGGCTAGTGTCGTCTTAGAAGGTCCGTTTCCGCTGACCGCCGACCAGGTGACAACGGTGATCACCGAAAAATCGCCTGGTAGTTTCGTGCTTGGCCACCTGAAGGCCGACGGGGAGTTTACCCCGCGCATGGTGGGACGGGCAGACCGTAACCTGTGCCAGGAGCTAGAACTGCAGGTGCGGTTCGGCAAATTCAACGGGTTCAAATTCCGGTACGCCTCGACGCCCAAAACGGCGTTCGAACACGAATGCTGCGATTTTCATGACTGCGGCGAATGTGAGGCGTTAGACAACAAGTATCATCCTGTACGGCCCAGCCATACCGACTGGGAATGCCCGGTGTGTGGCAGCAAATTCTTAAAATCGTCCTGACCAGGATGATGATATCGAGAGGTTCGGGAGAGGTAAAAAACCGACGATGAGTATCGAAATACCAAAAGATTCATGGACAGGTAAAGTTCGGCAGATCACCCTGGGTGCCACCGAAGCCGACGGGGGCACACGCTCCCACACGGTAACCATCGGGGGCGAGCAGGCGCTGCCTTTTATGCATTTTGAGCACGAAACACCCTGCCGGCCCCAAGTTGCCGTCGAGATCACCAGCTGCCGCCCGGACGACTGGTCGCCGCTGCTGATGACGGTGTGGGACGAGGTGATGGACGATGTGGGCGCGTGGGCCGCCGCTGCCGAAGCTGTTGGGGCCGACTTGCTCCAGTTGTCGCTCAAGAATACCGACGACTCGCCGCTCACGCCGGAAAAAGCCGTCGCCGCCACCAAAGCCGCCCTGGAAGGCAGCGGGCTGCCGCTGCTGGTGTTTGGCCCGGGCCAGGCCGACCTGGACAACGAGGTGTTGGTCCCGGTGGCCGAGGCAGCCAAAGGCGAGCGCGTGGTGCTCGGCATCTGCGAGGACAAAAACTACCGCACGATTGTAGCGGCTGCACTGGCTAACGATCATCTGATTTCGGCGCGTACCGCGATGGATGTCAACCTGGCCAAGCAGCTCAACATCTTGATCAGTGATATGGGCCTGCCGTTGGACCGCATTGTGATGGATCCTACCACGGGCGCATTGGGCTATGGCATCGAATACGGCTACTCGGTGATGGAGCGGCTGCGGCTGGCGGCGCTGCAAGGCGACAGCATGACGCAGCTCCCCATGCTCGTCACGCCCGGGTTCGAAGCCTGGAAGACCAAAGAGGCCAAGGTGGGGGATGATGTCCCCGAAAGTTGGGGCGACTGGGAGAAGCGTGGAATCACCTGGGAGACGCTGACCGCGATCACGCTGATCGAATCAGGTGCTGATATCGTCATTCTGCGCCACCCCGAAAGCGTCAAGCAGGTTCATGCCGCCATCGATGCGTTGATGTCGGCGCCAGAAGCGGTCTAACGGAAAGGAGGCAACACGTATGGCGCTCACAGGTATTCAAATCTACAAATTATTACCACAGACGAACTGCAAGGACTGCGGTTTCCCGACTTGTCTGGCCTTTGCGATGAAACTGGCTGCCAAACAGGTCGAGCTGGCAGCGTGCCCGCACGTCAGCGAGGAGGCGCAGGCCAAGCTTTCTGAAGCAGCCGAACCCCCGGTCCGGCTGGTAACGCTCAAGGCCGATGGTCATGCCATCGAGACCGGCAACGAAACAGTATTGTTTCGGCATGAGAAAAAATTTGTGCATAAACCGGGCTTTTTTGTGCGAGTGCGCGACGATATGTCACCGGATGACATCGAGACGCTGGTCCAGGCGGGCGACGCATACTGCGTGTCGTACGTCGGGCGCGACCTGACCCTCGACGGGTTTGCCGTCAAAGCGGTGAAGGGAGACGCGGATGCTTTCGTCGCGGCGATCAACGCGGTGCGCGCGCACAGCCAGCGCCCGTTGATCCTCATCAGCCCCGATCCGGAGATCATGGCCGCCGGGCTGCAAGCGGTGGACGGCGAAAACCCGCTGATCACCTATGCCGACGCGCAAAACTGGGAAGCGATGGCCGCCCTGGCCAAACAGCACGAAACGCCGCTGGCCGTGCGCGGCTCCTCGCTGGAGGAGCTGGCCGACCTGACCACCAAGATCAAAGAGTCGGGCGTCAACGACCTGGTGCTGGACCCCGCCGCGCGCGATCTGAGCACCTCGCTGATGCTCAACACACAGATCCGCCGGTTGGCGCTCAAGCAGAACTTCCGCCCGCTGGGCTACCCGATCATCGCCTTCCCCGGCGAGGTCGAGGAAGACGTCGACGAGACGATCCTCACCACGCAGGCTATCGCTAAATACGCCGGCCTGATCGTGCTCGATCACTTTGCGCCGGAAACGCTCTACCCGCTGCTGGTGCTGCGCGAGAACATCTTCACTGACCCGCAAAAGCCGATCCAGGTGCAGCCCGGCGTCTACGAAATCAACGATCCCGGACCGGAAGACCCGGTGCTGGTGACAACCAACTTCAGCATCACCTACTTCGGCGTGGCCAACGAGGTTGAAAGCTCGGGCCTGCCCGCCTGGCTGGTGGTGACCGATGCCGAAGGCATGAGCGTGCTCACCGCGTGGGCGGCGGGCAAGTTCGACGCCGAGCGCATCGCCAAGTCGATCAAGCAGTTTAACGTCATCGACAAGGTCAACCGCAAGCGGCTGGTGCTGCCGGGCCATGTCGCGGTACTGTCCGGCGAGCTGGAGGAAGAGCTGCCAGACTGGGAGATCGTGGTCGGCCCGCGTGAAGCAGTCGACCTACCGGCTTACATGAAGGAAGCGCTCTAGCAAAGATTGCGAGGCTGCCAGATGGAAAAGCAGCATATCGTAACGTTTATCGGGCTGCGGACGGTGAATGTCCCGACCGGCACCCTGCTCACCGAGGCGGCGGCCCTGGCTGGCCAGGAGATCGCGCAGCCGTGCGGCGGGCAGGGGCGCTGCGGGCGTTGTGCCGTCCAGATTCAGCATGGCGACGTGCGCCGCCGCAGTACGCTGCGGCTGTCCCGCGCAGACATCGAGCAGGGCTATGCGCTGGCTTGCCAGGCGGTGGTCGAGAACAACGTCTCGATCGTGATCCCCCCGCAGGAGAAGATCGAGCGCCGCCTGACCACCGACCGCACAGCAGCAGAAGTGACGGTTCCAGAAACATACGACGCTGCGCGCGACCAACCACTGCGCCGGGTGACGCTGACACTGGACCCGCCAACTATGACCGACCAATCCGACGACTGGAGCCGGGTGCGGACTGCGCTCCGGCATGAAACCGGGATCGACACCTTCGATGTCTCGCTGGATGTGCTGCGCGGCCTGGGGACAGTGCTGCGCGAGGGCAACTGGCAGTTGACCGTCCTGCTGGAAACCGACACCTGGGATCGCCCCAACGGCCCGGCCCGGCTGCTCGCGCTGTGGCCGGGGCACGTCCCCGCCGACGCCCCACTGTGGGGCGCGGCCATCGACATCGGCACCACGACGGTCACGCTGTGGCTGGTGGACCTGCTCAGCGGCGCAGTCAAGGCGCGCGTCGCCGAGTATAACGGCCAGATCGCGCGCGGCGAGGACGTGATCTCGCGCATCATCTACGCCAGCAAAGGGACCGGCGACACCGAACTCCGCGATCTGGTGCTGGACACCATCAACACCCTGCTCGAGACCGCCGCCAAACGAACCCAGATCGCCCCGCAGGAGATCGCCAAAGCCACCATCGCCGGCAACAGCACCATGATCCACCTGCTGCTCAAGCTCCCGGCAGAGACGATCCGCCGGTCGCCGTTCGTGACCGGCATCAACCACCCGCCGACCCTCACCGCCGCCGACATCGACCTGGCGATCTGCCCCGAGGCGACAGTGGACTGCCTGCCCGGCGTGGCGAGCTACGTCGGGGCCGACATCACCGCCGGGGTGCTGGCAGCGGGCGTGGATGAAACCGATCCGGTTACGCTCTTTATGGACGTGGGCACCAACGGCGAGACGGTGCTCGGCAACCGCGAATGGCTGGTGACGTGTGCCTGTTCCGCCGGCCCGGCCTTCGAAGGGGCGGGCGTGCTGCACGGGATGCGCGCCACCAAAGGAGCCATCGAGGAGGTCTGGATCAACAACGACACCTACGAGCCGACTTTCCGCGTGATCGGCAGCGTCCAACCGCGCGGGATGTGCGGCAGCGGCCTGATCGCGCTGCTGGCCGAGATGTTCATCACCGGCGTAATCGACAAAAGCGGCAACGTCAAGCTGGACCTGCCCACCGACCGCGTCCGCAGCGGGGAACACGGCGGCGAGTATGTGCTCGCCTGGGCCGACGAAACCGCCACCGGACAGGATATCGTGATCACACATGTCGACATCGACAACCTGCTGCGCGCCAAGGCCGCGATCTATGCCGGGGTGGCCGTGCTGGCCGACAGCGTCGGCCTGCCCCTGGAGATGGTCGAGCAGGTGGCGATTGGTGGCGCGTTCGGGCAGTATCTCAACGTCGAAAAGGCGGTGCAGATCGGGCTGCTGCCGGATATGGCCTGGGAGAACTTTCATTTCCTGGGCAACACCTCGGTGCAGGGTGCGTATCGCGCCTTGCTCAACCGGCAGGTGCGCGACCAGATCAAAGCCATCGCCGAGCGTATGACTTATATCGAATTGTCAGCGGACAATCGCTTTTTTGAAGCTTTTACTTCGGCGCTGTTCTTGCCCCATACCGAACTCTCGCGCTTCCCGACGGTGCAAGCAGCCTTAGTTTCGTAAAGGAGCAGCCATGTATATTATTGGGGAAAACATCCATATCATTTCGCAGCGCGTCAAAGATGCGCTTAAGAACCGGGACGCTAAGTTCTTCCAGGATTTGGCCGTGCGCCAGGTCGAGGGTGGCGCGCAGGCGCTCGATCTCAACCTCGGCCCGCGCAAAAAAGACTGGGACGAAGTGTTCCCCTGGATCACGGAAACGGTCGAGGCGGTGGTCGATGTGCCGTTGAGCTTTGACAGCACCAACATTAACGGCATCGAGGCGGGCCTCAAGAAAGTGACCAAGGCCCAACCGATCATCAATTCCACCTCAGCGGAGCCGGAACGCCTGGAGAAAGTCCCGCTGCTGGCCAAGCAGTATAACGCGCGCCTGCTGGCGCTGACGATGGGCAAAAGCGGGATTCCCGTCGGCGCCGATGAACGTGTTACAATCGCTATTGAACAACTGATCCCGCGCATGTTGGAGATCGACTTTCCGATCACCGACCTGATCATCGACCCGCTGGTGCTGACCGTGTCCGGCTGCCAGGAGTACTGCCCGGAACTGATCGAAGCGATCCGCACCCTGGAGGTGGTCTGGGACCCGCCGCCCATGATTTCGGTGGGGCTGTCGAACGTCTCGAACGCGGTGCCGCAGGAAAATCGCCCGCTGATCAACCGGACCTACTGCGCGATGCTGATGGGAGCCGGGTTGGAGATGATGATCGCCGACCCGTTGGATGAGGAACTAAAAGAGGTTATTCGAATTATCGAAACGCGCGACGAGAAGACACCCGTCGGTCGCCTGTATCTCAAGCTACACGATCGCATCGCGGCGATGGAAGACCCGACGATTCAGGATGTAGACACCAGCGATCCAGAACAAATGGCGATCTGGAAGACGGTCCAGATTCTGTTGAACAAGGTCATTTACGCCGATTCGTATCTGCAGCAGGAGGCAACCGCCTAATAGGAAGGCTAGAGCATAATGCCGATATTCACGCCCGGTCGCCGCTGGCAACCACCATTCTATCCGTTTAAACGCGAGCCGTTAAGCAGCCGCCTGCTGGCGATGGTCGAACGGTGGGTCAAAGGCCCGCTGTTCGGCTGCCGGATGTGCGGCAACTGCCTGCTGCAAGAAACCGCCTTCATCTGCCCGATGGAGTGTGCGAAAGGGCTGCGCAATGGTCCCTGCGGCGGCTCGACCGAAGAAGCCTGTTACGTAGACCCCACCCGGCCCTGCATCTGGTACCACATCTACGAGCGCGCCTTCAAGATGGGGCGCGAGGACAAGCTGCTCGAAGTGCTGCCGCCGCTGGACTGGGACCAGGTCGGGACCGAAACCTGGGGCGATGTCGCGCGCCAGGTGCGCCAGGTCGGGGTCAGGAAGTTTGTATCTGGCATGATGTCGCGCGATCCCGCGACACGCGCCGCAAACTGGGACGCTGTCTTCTACCCGGTCCGCCAGCCGGACTGGTGGCAGGGCGATGCGGAATACCATCCGCCGGCATATGATGAGCCAATGTCCGATCTCGAGCGTCGCCTGCAAGCCGGAGAGTTCGTCGTCACTGCCGAGGTTGCGCCCCCACGCACGACGGCGACCGGCAAGCTGTGCCGTAACGTGGATATGGTCAAGCCCTATGTTGCCGCGATCAACTTCACCGACAACCCGTCGGCGACCTCGCGCATGTCGAGCCTGGCGTGCAGCATGTTCGCCCTCGAGCACGATATCGAGCCAGTGATGCAGATCGCCGCACGCGACCGCACGCGCACCGGGCTGCAATCCGAGGTGATTGGTGCCAGCGCGCTGGGCATTCGTAATATGCTGTGCCTGTCCGGCGACAGTGGCCGTTTGGGGCCGCCGCCGATGGGCCGCCTGGACGTGGTCGACCTGGATTCGATCCAGATGCTGTGGCTGCTGCGCCGGATGCGCGACGAGGGCCACTATATAGACGGGCGCAAGCTCAAGTTCCCGCCCAAGCTGTTCCTGGGGGCGGCGGCGTCGCCGTTTGCTTCGCGCCCGGACTTCCAGGCCCTACGCGAGCACAAGAAGATCAACGCCGGGGCGCAGTTCTTCCAGACCAACCTGGTGTTCGACCCAGACGGGCTGGAAGTCTGGCTCAACGAACTGGCCAAACGGGATGTGCTGGACAAAGTGTACATCCTGATCGGCATCACGCCCATCAAGACGCTGCGCATGGCGCAGTACATGGACCGCGACGTGCCGGGCGTCTTCATCCCGGAGACGTTGATGAAACGCCTGGAGGCTGCCGGCGACGGCGTCGAGGAAGAAAGCGTCACGATCACACTGGAACTGATCGAGGCGATCCGCGACATGCAAGGTGTCGACGGCTTCCACCTGATGGCGGTCGGCTGGGAGGAGATCGTCCCGCGCATCATATCCGAGGCCGGACTCCTGCCGCCGGACTTCAAACCGCCGGAACCGGAACAGGCCGAGGAAACGACCGCTTCGTGACAATAGACCAGGGACATCGCGGGCTGCGGAGTACTGCGGCGTGGTGTTCCTTTTTTTGATAGGACAACATAATGAAATTTGCTATCAGCGGAAAAGGCGGAGTCGGCAAAACCACCCTGACGGCGCTGCTGGCCCAGGTGTATGCCGATGCGGGCCGTGATGTCCTGGTGGCCGATGCTGACCCGGCCCCCTGTCTGGCCGATGCGCTAGGCTTCCCGTCGGAACTGCGCGACCGGCTGCACCCTATCGCCGAAATGGACGACCTGATCGAAGAACGCACCGGGGCCAAACCCGGCACGGTGGGCGGTTTCTTCACCATCAACCCGCGCGTCGACGACCTCCCCGAGCGCTTCAGCGTGGTGCATCGCGGCGTGCATTTGCTGGAGATGGGATCGGTCGATCTGGGCGGCTCGGGCTGCATCTGCCCGGAGAGCGCCATGCTCAAGACGTTGTTCACCCATCTGCTCTTTCGTGATGAAGACGTGCTGCTGCTGGATATGTACGCCGGGGTCGAGCATCTAGGCCGGGCGACGGTTGACTTTGTGGACGCGCTGGTGATCGTGGTCGAACCCACACGGCGCAGCCTGGGCACCGCCGCCAAGATCAAAAAGCTGGCCGCTGATATCGGCCTGGACAAGCTGTGGCTGGTCGGGAACAAAGTACGCGATACCGGCGATCTCGAATACCTGGGCGAGCATACGCCCGGCATCCCGCTCCTGGGATCACTGCCATTTGCGCCGCAGGTTCAGGACGCAGATCGCCAGGGAGTGGCCGTGTACGACCATGTCACGGCGCTGCGTGAGGCAGCGGAAACCATCGCCACCAAATTATCCGCCGAATATGAGGGGACTGCATCATGACAACCACTATCGCACTGGCCGGGAAAGGCGGCGTAGGCAAAACGACCGTCGCTGCGCTGGTCATCAAATACCTGATGGCGACCCAACCCGGCGCTATTCTGGCCATCGACGCCGATCCGAGCAGTAACCTGCACCTGGTGCTTGGCCTGGACTTGGAGTGGACGGTAGGCGACATCCGCGAGAACCTGCTGGAAGAGGTGCAGCAATCCCTCACGGCCAGCGGCGCGGCGATGGGCAGCCTGCCGGGCGGCATGACCAAGCAGGACTATTTGAACTACGAGATTCGCTCGTCGTTGTCTGAAGGCGACCGTTTCGACCTGATCGCGATGGGGCGCTCCGAGGGGCCGGGCTGTTACTGCGCGGTGAACCATAATCTGCGGCAGGTGATCGACACCATCAGCAAGAATTACCGCTATGTTGTGGTCGATAACGAGGCCGGGCTGGAACATCTCAGCCGCCGCACCACGCGCGATGTCGAGGTCTTGCTGGTCATCACCGACCCGACACAGCGCGGCATCCTGGCCGCAGAACGCATCGCGGCGTTTCGGCACAAGTTGGACATCAACATCAACGCGACCTACCTGATCCTCAACGGGCTGCGCGGCGAGACCATCCCGGACCCGCTGCGCGCCAAGATCGACGAGTTGGACATCCCGCTGTTGGGCGTCGTGCCCCACGACGAGCAGTTGCTCACGCTCGAGTTCAGCGGGGAGCCGCTTGTGGCACTGCCTGCCGACTCGCCGGTGTATCAGGCGGTGGCCCAGCAGATGGAGCAGGTCCTCTAAGCGCGCGGGTGTGCAGGCAACCCAAAAGATGAGCGCCAACTTGCCCCTCGGCAGGCTGGCGCTTTTTATTGGCGTGGACCCAGGCGTGATTATCACACATTGAAGCGGAAGTAGATCACGTCGCCGTCCTGCACGACATAATCCCGCCCCTCTGAACGCAGCACGCCGGCAGCCTTCACCGCCGCCCAACTGCCGTGCTCCACGAACACCTCGAAGGGAACGACCTCGGCGCGGATGAAGCCGCGCTCGAAGTCGGTGTGGATCACCCCGGCAGCCTGCGGCGCAGTCCACCCAGCGTGGATGGTCCAGGCGCGGACCTCCTCCTCGTTGAAGCTGTAATAGCTGATCAGGCCGAGCGTTTCGTACCCCTTGCGGATGATCTGCTCCAGGCCGCTTTCCGTGACGCCCGACAGCGCCAGGTATTCGTGGCGTTCGGCGTCCGTTAGCCCGGCCATTTCCTCTTCCAGGCGAGCGCAGAGCGTGACGAGCGCGGCGTCTTGCTCGTCGGCGACAGCGCGCGCTGCCGCCAGGTAGGCGTTGCCCTCGGCAAGGCTGTCCTCGTCAACATTAGCGGCGTAGATGACCGGCTTGGCGGTCAGGAAGCGCATCTCGTCGTTGAGTGCGCGGAAGGTGTGATCATTGCGCTGGGGGTAGGCCCACAGCGGCTGCCCGGTGCCCAGGTAGTCCTGGAGCACGTGCGCCATATCCATGCTGGGCTGTAATGCCGGGTCGCCCTTGACCTGTCGTTCCAGCTTTTCGATCTTGCGCTCGATCTGTTGCAGGTCGGCCAGGGCCAGCTCGGTGCTGATGATTTCGATATCCGCGCGCGGGTCGGGCTGTGCGCTGATGTGCACCACGTTAGGATCGTCGAAGCAGCGCACGACGTGAATGATGGCATCGACATCGCGGATGTTGCCCAAAAATTGGTTGCCCAGCCCTTCCCCCTGGCTGGCCCCCTTCACCAGCCCGGCCACGTCCACGAATTCGATGGTGGCGTGAATCGCGCGCTCCACCTGGACCAGTTCGGCCAGCTTTTCCACGCGCGGATCGGGTACCGGCACAATCGCCTGGTTGGGCTGGATCGTGCAGAAGGGATAATTGGCGACCTGGGCGTTCTGCTCTTTGGTCAGGGCGTTGAAGGTGGTGCTTTTGCCGACATTCGGCAAACCGACGATGCCGATTTTCAAGCTCATAGGGCTATGGATTGCCTCCCGTAGGGGAATCATCGTTTTCGACGCTGCTGGCGGTATCATACCCAAACGCTGCCGGCGGATCAAACCACCGCACGGCAGGCGATAGCTTCTGGCAACGGGGATCGACCCACTCGCCACACTTTCTGAATTATGCTATCATCATCAAATAATTCATATTGTGTAAACATTGAGCAGGAATTGAACCGTATGCGAGTTCTCGTTATCTCCGATATTCACGCTAACCTGACCGCTTTTGAGACGGTGCTGGAAGACGCCAAAGGCGAGTGGGATTACGTCTGGTGCCTGGGGGATGTGGTCGGCTATGGGCCGGACCCCAACGAATGCTGCGATCTGCTGCAAAGCTTGCCGCATCTGTGCCTGGCCGGTAATCATGACTGGGCCGCGTTGGTACGGCTGGACATCCGCACCTTTAACGCCGATGCCCGGCGCGCCGTCACCTGGACGCGCGAAACCCTCACCCCGGAAAACACCGCCTACCTGGAAGCGCTGCCGACGACGTTTGTGCTCGGGAATTATACGCTGGCCCATGCCAGCCCCCGCGAGCCGATCTGGGAGTATATCCTCGACCCGTTGATCGCGGCGCTGAACTTCCCGCACTTTGAGACACCGTACTGCTTTGTGGGCCACACCCACACCCCGGTGATCTTCCAACTGACCGACACGCGCGGCGATACTGAAGCGCTCCAGCCCGCCTATGGCGAGCCGAAGCACCTGAACGGCAACCGGCTGATCATCAACCCCGGCAGCGTGGGCCAACCGCGCGATTCGAACAAAGACGCGGCCTATGGCATTCTACATGTCGAAGACGCCGTGTTCGAGCACCGCCGGATTCCGTATGACATTCAGGCCACACAGGACCGGATGCGCAAACATGATCTGCCGGAGCGCCTGATCACGCGCCTGGAACATGGATGGTAATGCCCTGATCATGCCAACGACCGGGCGACCTGGCCCGGTCGTTTTTTGGCGGTGGGGGGTAGGGCTGCTGCCGGCTCAGTCGCGAGTTTCCGGGATGAAGCCGTACAGCCACCAGAATTTACGCGGCGGATAGACGGGCTTCAGCCGGTCGTCTGCGATCACGAAGGAACCTTCCTGGAAATGGCGCTTTAGCTGCTGGTCGAGCGCGGGCACCCGTTCGCGCAGGTCATCCGGCAGGGCGTCGTGCGCGTTGGCCTCGTCCACCAGGTGCTTGATGATGGTCCGTTTTTCCGCCTGGACCGGGTATTCGGATGCGCAGGCCCCAATATCCTCGCGGCATTCGCCCAGATACCGCGCGAGAGCGTCCAGCCGCGCGCTGAGTTCGCGCCGCAGCTTCTCCTCGTAATGCACCGCCCACTGTGACCGTTCGGCCTCAAAATTCAACTGCGCATCTTTGACGACCGTCTGCTGCTCGGCAGCCAGCACATCGCCTAACCTGGACAGCCGGTACAGCCGCAGCAGCAGCCCGCCCAGCGTCAGATCAGGCAGATCGCCGGCCAGATACCCATAAATGTCGTTTTCGTACAAATATGGGGTCAAATTCGACGCCATAGCCGCCAGTGTGCGCAAATCCCGTTCGAGATCAAACGCCAGAGTCGGCGGTTTGCTACTCATAACCGTTCGCCTTTAACTTTTGTAGCGTTTGATGCTGCGATAGTTGGGGTTGCCCTGGATTTCGCTGATCCGTTCTTCCGGGTCCTTGACCCACCACTCGGCGATCAGTTGGCCATCTGGATCGACGTACGAGATCGTGGGCGGAAAGCCCAGAATTTCCTTAAGGCCGACCAGCAGCAAATCGATTTGTTCTTCGTGCGGCACGGTGCGCAGCACAAAATAATCGTTGGGTTCCCATTCGATCGTCAGCGGCACCGCGTGCCATTCGCCCACCATCTCGAACGGTGGTTCGGCGTGCGTGCAGTCCAGACTGATGGCCGTGATGCGATTATTCCAAAAGGTATGGTTCACCCGCTCTTCGAGCAGGTAGGCCTGGTGTTCCGGTTCTGCATAAAACCAGGTGCTTGCATTGGTTGCCATATAACGCTTTTTGCCTCCTGTTGCGTCGGCGATGTGTGGCTAATGATACCATCAAAAACTCTGGTGTGGCCAATATTGAACACTTTGCGCTGCCGGTGCGTATAATAGGAGAATCAACTTCAGCATTTCAAAAAGGGGAATCAGCTTATGACCGGTTATGCCTGGCTGGGGGTGTTGCTAAGCTCGCTGGGGACCACGCTCGCCATCGGGGCCTGGATCGTGATGGCAATGCCGTACTTCGAAGACGCGCCCTATCTCATCGACCTGAAGCGCAACACCCAGCGGGCGAAAGCGGTCGGGCTGCTGTTGTTTGCCGCCTTATTCAGCATTTTCTATGCCGGCGCGCAGCTCCTGGACAAAAGCACGAGCGGCGCACTGATCATCTTCGCCGCCATCGTGATCGCGCTGCCCTTCAGCCTGCTGATCGGGACCGAAACCTGGGAACATTACAACCCCAAAGGGATGAATAAGCTGACCGGCAGCCGCGCCGTCGCGCTGGCGACCGGCCTGGGCTTTTCCGAACTTTTCGCCGTGACAGTCGTCATCATCATGCTGCTGTGACGTTAGCCGCACAGCACAATCCTGCCCATCAAAAAAGCGCTCGCCTGCCAGCCGGGAGCGCTTTTTGACGTTAGGATATCGGCGGGGGCTATTCGGGCCAGATTTCCTCAACACCGTCATGCTGGAGGGTAAGCCGTTCTTCGATCAAAGCATCGTCCCCCGAATCGAAGTCAGAAAACGCGATATCGGTGATCCAGACGTTTTTGTACACCCAGCGGCGCGTTTCGACGCCTTCGTCCATCGCCACCACGGCCACATCCCGCGTGACTTTGGCGGTCGGATTGTCCAGCGTTTCGCGCGTCCATTGGTTGAAGGGCAGCGCCGGGTCCTGCTGGACCATTTTCGAAATCGTCAGCGGTTGGTTGACCAACCGCCCGGCGGTGAGGTCAACGTGGCGGATGTGCAGCCCGCTGACGCCAAAAATCCCGGTGGCGACCTCGCCGTTCACCTCGACGCGAAACTCGTTGGCGGAAAGGCTGTCAATGGCCTTGATCCCCGATTGCTCTTCGCTCATAACTATCCTCCTTTTTTGCTCAGTATATACCGGCCTGGGCCGGCCAGCCAGCGCTCAGCTTTTGTCCACGATGGCAATGTGCAGATCGTCGAGCTGCCCGGGCTCTGGATCGGACGGTGCCCCGGCCATCAAGTCAGCGGCCTGTTGGGTCTTGGGGAACGCGATCACTTCGCGGATGTTCGGCTCGCCCGCCAGCAGCATCACCAGCCGGTCGAGGCCGGGCGCGATGCCGCCGTGCGGCGGGGTGCCATATTCGAACGCTTCCAGCATGTGACCGAAGCGCTGTTTGACGTCCTCCAGATCCAGCCCGATCAGGTCAAAGATTTTTTCCTGGATCGCACGGTTGTGGATACGGATGCTGCCGCCCGCGATCTCGTACCCGTTGCAGGCCAGGTCGTACTGCTGGCCGCGCGCCTGGCCGGGGGCGCTGTCCAGCAGCGGGACGTCCTCCGGCATGGGCGCGGTAAACAGGTGGTGGCTGGGGTCCCAGCGGTCTTCATCTTCGTTCCACTCGAACAGCGGGAAGTCGATCACCCAGCAAAACGCGATCTGGTTGGGGTCGGCCAGTTCCAGGCGGCCCGCCATCTCGCGGCGCATGGTGTCCAGCACGTGGCACACCACGTCTTCCGTATCGGACGCGAACAGCAGCAGGTCGCCGGGGGTCGCCGCGGTGCGCTCGATGATGGCCAGCAGTTGCTCGGTGGTGAAGAACTTGCCAATCGGCGAGCGGACCTGGCCTTCGTCGCCTTCCTCAATCGCCATCCAGGCCAGCCCCTTCGCGCCGGCGTCTTTGGCGATGTCCTCCAGTTCAGAAAGCTGCTTGCGGCTGTAGGTGCCACAGCCAGGCACGCAGATCGCGCGGACGGGACGCCCGGCCTTGACGTTGTCAGCAAACACACGGAACGCGGTTTCGCCCGCGATATCGCTGATGTCGACGATCTCCATGCCGTAGCGCAGATCGGGCTTATCGGTGCCGTAGCGCAGCCGAGCTTCCGCGTGGCTCAGGCGCGGGAAAGGCCTGGTCACCAGTTCGCGGTCGGTCACTTCCTCGACCAGCCGCGTCATCAGGTCTTCGATCAGGTCGAGCACGTCATCCCGCTCGACAAAGCTCATCTCCAGGTCAAGCTGGGTAAATTCCGGCTGGCGGTCGCCGCGCTGATCTTCGTCGCGGAAGCAGCGCGCGATCTGGAAGTAGCGTTCGTACCCGGCGACCATCAACAACTGCTTGAGCTGCTGCGGACTCTGGGGCAGGGCGAAGAATTTGCCGGGATGTACACGGCTCGGCACCAGATAATCGCGCGCACCTTCGGGGGTGGTCTTGAACAGGATCGGCGTTTCAACCTCGATGAACCCCTGATTCGACAGGTAATTGCGGATGAAGCGGATCACGTCGTGCCGCAGGACCAGGTTGTGCTGCATGGGCGGGCGGCGCAGGTCCAGGTAGCGATACCGCATCCGCAGCGCCTCGTCGATCTTTTCGTCCTTGTTGATGTAGAAGGGCGGCGTCTTGGCCTGGTTGAGCACGGTCAGATCGGTGACCTGCACCTCGACTTCACCCGTCGGCAGGTCGGGGTTGGTCATGCCCTCCGGGCGTATCACAACCTCGCCGGTGACCTGCACCACCCATTCGCTCCGTACGTCTTTGGCGATGGCGTGGATGGCCGGGGTGGCCTCCTGGTTGATCGTCACCTGGGCGATCCCCGAACGGTCACGCAGATCCCAGAACACCAACCCGCCCTGGTCGCGCCAGCGGTGGACCCAACCGGCCAGGGTCACCTGCTGGCCCGCGTGTGCTGCGCGCAGCTCGCCGCAGTTGTGGGTTTTTAGCATACAATCACATCCCCCTGGGTGCAGCGCACCCTTAGTTTGTTGGTCACAATAATCACGATAAGCTGAAAGCTTAACACAGGGCGGTCGGATACGGCAACCGGACGCCGCGCGCGTGCAGAAATCACTCGCTGGCGTTCGAACGCCAGTTAGCGGTAGACTTAGCCTTGTACACGAAGGAGGTGACATGCCGACGCTGCAACTGCCACAGGGCAGCTTGTTCTACACCGACACCACAACCGCAGACTCACCCGCCCCGCCGCTGGTGCTGGTGCACGGAGCGGGCGGCTCCCACCTGGATTGGCCGCCCGAACTGCGACGGCTGCCGCACATGCGCGTCATCGCGCCCGATCTGCCGGGGCACGGGCGCGCCGACGGGCCGGGCCGTGACGATACGCTGGCCTATGCGCGTGACCTGCTGGCGCTGCTCGATGCGCTGGCGATTCCGCGCGCGATTATCACCGGGCACAGCATGGGCGGCGCGATCGCGCAGCAGATGGGCATCCACATGCCGGACCGTGTCGCGGGCCTGGTGCTGATCGGGACGGGCAGCAAGCTCCCCGTCGACCCGACCCTGCCGCAGCGCATCGTCGACGCGCCGGAGCAAACCGTCGACTGGATCATGGACTGGGCCTGGAGCGCCGACGCCCCCACCGACCTCAAGGCATTGGGCCGCGAACGACTGTTGGCAGTCGATCCGGGCGTGCTGCGCAGCGACTATCGGGCTTGCCAGGCGTTCGACGTGCGGGACCAACTCGCGGCGATTAGCGCCCCGGTGCTGGTGCTGGCTGCGGAGGCGGATCGCATGGTGAAACTGAAGTTCAGCCTGTACCTGGCCGAGCGCATTCCGAACAGTGATATGATGATCTTCGAGGGCTGCGGGCACATGTTCCCCCTCGAAAAGCCGCAGGAAGTCGCCGAGGGGATGTTGCATTGGCTGTCGGATCAGGAGTGGGACACATGAGAATTCGTAAATTACTGCGCTGGCTGCTGCGGGTGGGAGGTCGCCGCATGATGAACGCGGCAGTGCGCATGGGGGGCCGGACCGCCGTCGACACCGCGCTCGACGCGGCCTCGGGCGTGATGCCCCACACCGCCCAATCCTATACCCAGGTCTTCAAGGTCGACAGGCCGGTCACGGTGTATGTGCGCGGCAGTCACTGCCGGGTCACCGTGCGCCGCGCGGTTGCGCCGCAGGTGACGCTGGAGGCCAGCATGGTCCGCGCCTTTGGGCTGGAATTCGCCACCGAGCAGGACGACGCCGGGGTGTACATCGTGCTCAAGCGTAAGCCGGTGATGGGCACCGTCTCCCGTGCCGAATTTGCCCTGACCGTGCCGTATGACTGCCACCTGGCCTTTAACCTCACGCCGGGGGATGTCGTGCTGCAAAACCCGGATGGCCTGTTCGAGCTGCCGCCCGTGCCTGCCCCGGACGCGGACCGTGATTAGGGCACGTCTCCGCGCGGCTGCACATTGGCGATCTGGACCAAATTTGTTATAGATAAGTTGTGGCGGGTCAGGAAAAAACCGGATAAAACTTCCAAAAAGGGGCTTGCCAGCACGCCCACATAGTGGTACCCTGTCGCATGGCTCCGCGCGGTTGGAAGAACCGCTGCTGCAATTCCAACCCCCAGATCAGAAAAGCAACGATAGTGATCACAGGTGAGTTTCGTGAGTAAACTGGTTATTGTCGAATCACCAACGAAAGCACGCACCATCGGGCGCTTCCTATCCGATGAATACCAGATCGAGGCCAGCATGGGCCATGTCCGTGATCTGCCTGCTTCGGCCAGCGAAATCCCCGAAGATGTCAAGGACCAGGACTGGTCGCGGCTGGGGGTGAATGTCGCGGCTGGCTTCGAGCCATTATATGTGATTCCCAGCAGCAAGAAGAAGGTCGTCCGCGAACTGTCGGCGGCGCTCAAAAAAGCCGAGGAGTTGATCCTGGCCACCGACGAAGACCGCGAAGGCGAAAGCATCGCCTGGCATTTGACCCAGGTCCTCGACCCGAAGGTGCCGGTCAAGCGTATGGTCTTCCACGAGATCACCGACGAAGCCATCCGCGCAGCGCTGGAAAACTGCCGGGGGGTGGACGACAAACTGGTCGAAGCGCAGGAAACACGGCGCGTGCTCGACCGGCTGGTCGGCTACACGGTATCACCACTGCTGTGGAAGAAGGTCGCGCCGGGCCTGTCTGCCGGGCGCGTGCAGTCGGCGGCGGTGCGCTTGCTGGTGCTGCGCGAGCAGGAACGCCGCGCCTTCAAGTCCGGGGCCTATTGGGACCTGCGCGCCACCCTGGCCGCGCACGGCGAGCAGTTCACCGCCCAACTGGTGACGCTGGGCGGCACACGCCTGGCGACCGGCAAGGACTTCGACGAAACCACCGGCAAAATCCCCGAGGGGAAGAAGGTCGTGCTGCTCAACGAGGAGCAGGCCAAAGACCTCGCCGCGCGGTTGTTGCAGGAGGAATGGCGGGTTAAGAGCGTCAACGAGCGCGACCAAAGCCGTTCGCCTGCGCCACCCTTCACCACCTCGACGCTCCAGCAGGAAGCCAACCGCAAGCTCAACATGTCGGCACGCCAGACAATGCAGGTCGCGCAGCGGCTCTACGAGCGCGGGTTGATCACCTACATGCGCACCGACTCGGTGCATTTGGCCGGGCAAGCCTTGCAGGCCATCCGGGAACGGGTCGAGGAGAAGTACGGGGCAGATTATCTCAGCAGCCGGCCCCGGCAGTACCGCACTAAGTCCAAGGGCGCACAGGAAGCGCACGAGGCGATCCGCCCCACCGGGCCGAAGATGCTCACCGCGCACGAACTGCGGCTGTCCGGCCAGGAATACGCGCTGTACAACCTGATCTGGAAGCGCACCATGGCTACGCAGATGGCCAACGCGCGGCTGCGGCTGAGCACGGTACACATCGAAGTGGACGATGCCGAGTTCCGCGCCTCGGGCAAGCGCGTCTTGTTCCCTGGCTTTTTCCGCGTCTACGTGGAGGGAGCCGACGATCCCAACGCGGCCCTGGACGACCAGGAAGTGATCCTGCCGCCGCTTTCCGAAGGGGAGGAAGTCGAATGCCGCGAACTGGAGCCGATGCGCCACGACACCAAGCCCCCGGCACGCTATACCGAGGCGTCGCTGGTCAAGGAACTGGAGAGCGAGGGCATCGGGCGGCCCAGCACCTACGCCACGATCATCAGCACCATCCAGGATCGCGGCTATGTGATTAAATCCGGCAACCAGTTGACCCCGACCTTCACCGCGTTTGCCGTCAATCACCTGATGGAACAGCACTTCCCGGACCTGGTCGACTCGAAATTCACGGCGCAGATGGAGCAGGTGCTCGACAACATCGCTGCCGGCGAGGCCGAAGGCATCCCCTATTTGCAGAGCTTCTACCTGGGCGAGCAGGGCCTCGACAGCCAGGTCAAGCAGAAGGAAGAAGAGATCGACCCGCGCAAAATCCACGCGATGGACCTGGAAGACCTGCAGGCAAAGGTGCGCGTGGGGCGCTACGGACCGTATATCGAGCAGGAACGCAACGGCGACGTGGTGCGTGTCTCGCTGCCCGACAACATGCCGCCCGCGGATCTGGACCATAACGAGGTGGAGCGCCTGTTGCGCCAAAAAGCGGAAGGGCCAACCCCGCTGGGCTACCACCCGGAAACCAGCGAACCGGTCTACGTGCTGGTCGGCCCCTACGGCCCGTACGTCCAGCAGGGGGACAACAACAACGACAAAAAACCGCCGCGCACCTCGCTGCCCGACACCCTGTCGCCGGACGATATTACGCTGGAGCAGGCAGTGGCGCTGCTGGCACTGCCGCGCGTGCTGGGCCAGCATCCGGAGACCGGCAAAGACGTCGAGGCCGGGATCGGGCGCTTTGGGCCGTTTGTCCGCCACGCGGGCGACTATCGCTCGCTGACCAAGTCCGACGACGTGTTGAGCGTTGGGCTGGACCGGGCGCTCGAACTGCTGGCGCAAAAGAAGGGCAGTCGCCGCCAGTCCGAAAAGCTGCGTGACCTGGGCGAGCATCCCGACGAAGGCGGCGTCGTGGCGATCTACGACGGGCGCTATGGTCCGTACGTGAAGCACAAGAAGACCAACGCCTCGATCCCCAAAAAGACGTCACCGGACGATCTGACGTTAGCGGACGCGGTAGAACTGCTCAAAAAGAAGAAAACGCGCAAGAAGAAAAAGCGCAAATCAAGCAAAAAGCAGAAGTAGCCCCCCTGCCCCCGCCTGAGTCTGGGGACGCTAAAGCGCCGCGACGGTCGACCCATCGCGGCGCTTGGCAGTTCAGGATAGCTCCAACGCAGACGCGGCGGCTTACCCTTTCACCGAGCCGGCCAACAGCCCGCGAATGAAATAGCGCCCCAGGACGATGTAGACCAGCAGCGTCGGCAGCGCGGCCAGAATCGCCCCAGCCATCGGCAGGTTCCAGTTGACGGCCTCACCGCCGGCCAACTCGGCCAGCTTGACCGTGATCGGGTACGTTTTTTGATTTGTCAACGTGACGGCGAACAAAAACTCGTTCCAAATCTGCGTAAACTGCCAGATGATCACCACCACAAAACCCGGTAAGGACAGCGGGAAGACGATCCAGCGGTAGATGCCGAAAAAGCCTGCGCCATCAATCGCCCCGGCTTCGATCATTTCGGTCGGGACCTCGGCGTAGTAGTTGCGGAAGATCAGCGTCGTGATCGGCAGGCCGTACACCACGTGCGCGATGATCAGCCCGTACAACGTCCCGCCCAGGTTGACGCGCCGGATGAAGTCGAACAGCGGGATCAGAATACTCTGGTAGGGAATGAACATCCCAAACAGCATCAGCGGAAAGATGACGTTTGCCCCCGGAAAACGCCACTTGGACAGCACATAACCGTTCATCGACCCCATCACCGCCGACACGATGGTCGCCGTGATGGTGAGGATAAAGCTGTTTTTCAGGTACGGCCCAAACGTTTCCAGGGCCACCACGTAACTGTCCGGGAGCGGAATCTTGAGGCCGACGTCATTGAGCGGCTGGTACTTGCTCCATTCCACCGTGCTGGGCAGGTTCCAGACCTGGCTCAGCTTGCCTGCTTCCTGCGGGGTCTTCAGGCTGGTGGTGATCACGGTATAGACCGGGATCAGGTACATGATCGTCACCAACAGCAAGACGGCATACAGCCCGATGCGGACAAAGTGCCGGGTTTCGAGAGGGGCCCGTTCTTCCAGTTCGGCTGCGTCACCCTGGCGGCCCTGCAGGTAGATGTACACCCACCAGGGGATCAAGACGAGCAGGTTACCGACGGCTCCGAGCAAGCCCCCCACCAGTGCGCCCCGGTCCGGGCTGCGCATCCGGTCGAGATAGAGCAGATAGGTGCCCAGGCTGCCCACCAACAATCCAAAAACGATCCAACTAATAACAATTGTCATCATGTTCCCCCTACATCTCGGCCTCAGAACGGAGCGACGTGATCAGGTACGGGATCACCACCAGCGCCACCATCACCAGCAGGACCATCGCGATGGCGCTGCCGATCGCAAATTCATTGCTGCGGAACATGGTGAGATACACCTGCACCCCGGGCACACTCACAAAGAAGTTGTCCAACCCGGTCATGGCAAAGATCAGGTCGAACACCTTCAGCGAAATATGCCCCAGCACAATCGCGGCGCTCAGCGTGATCGGGCGCAGCATGGGCAGCACAATCCGGGTGTAGACCTGCCACTCGCTGCAGCCATCGACACGGGCTGCTTCGCGCAGTTCTTCCGGAATACCCCGGATGCCGGCCAGGTACATCGCCATCGTGTAGCCCGACATCTGCCACATGGCGGCCAGGATGATGCCGACCAGCGCCAGGTTGAAGCCGTACTGCTCGGGGTTCTCGACATTCGGGAACCAGTCTGGTCCCCCGGCGACGTACCAGATGATCAGCAGAATCGTCGGAATGCTCCAGGACATCGCGGCCCGTCGCTCGCCTTGCCAGAGCAGGTTGATGATGTACAGCAGGAACCCGATCACCAGCAGCCCGGAGATAAACTCCGGCACGCGACGCCAGTCGAACGTACCGTATGACACATGTTCATCGTCATCAGTCAGCCGGATCACAGCGCCGGGGATGGTGATGCCGTCGTAGGCCGGGTCGCCGCTGGTCGCGCGGTGCGTGATCAAGGTGCTGTACAGTTCTTCGCTCTCGATCAGATTGTCATTGATGACGGTCACCTGGACCGCTTGCGGCGTGTCCCAGTTATCCGGCGTGAAGGTGAGCGTCTCCGGCTGGACGCGCACCTGATCGGTGTCCGCCTCCAGGGTAATCGTCACGTCGGCGTGCGGCCTGCTCATCAGCTCGATGGTGTAGTCCGTCGTTTCCTTGCGGGTTCCGGCGTCTTCTTCCTTCAGGCTGGCCAGCCCGGAATCCACCAGCACCCCCGGCCCGTCGGTGTCGTTGATGTACACCATAAACGGCTCGAGATCAAGCGCGTTATAGCGCGGGTCGTCGCTGCTCAGTTGGTAGACGATGGTCCCGGTGTGCGTCTCGTCTTCGATGACTTGATCGCGCGGTGCTTGCACCGTGACGGTCTGCGTAACATCCCAATCGCGCACGGTGAAGGTCAGCGTGGCCGGTTCGACCGTGAGTTGATCGTCCGGGGTCAGCGTAAGCTGCAAGTCGCTGGTCGGTGGGCTGCCGAGCGCGACCGTGTAGCTGCCCGGGTCGCCGCCTTCGGCAAGATGCAGGCGGGGCTGGGACAGCACAAGGCCGGCCATGTCATTGTCGCCAATGGCCACGGTCACATCCGGGATGGACAGCGCGTCGCCATAGAACGGGTCGGCGCTGGCGCTCGTGGTGGTGATGGTGCCGGTATGAGTGCCTTCGGGCGCGTCATCGTTGAAGGCCACCACCGTCACGCCTTGGGGCACGGCCCAGTTTTCCGGCGTGAAGACCACCGTATCCGGAAGCACCCGCACCTGCTCGCCAGCGTTCAGGATAAGCCTGACATCGGCTGCCGGCTGGGTGTCGAGCACGAGTTGATACGCACGCCCTTCGCCGCCCTCGGCAACGCGCAGATCGTCCGCGCGCAGCACGGCAACCCCGGCCTGGTCATTATCCGCCACCGTCAGCGACAGTGTTTGCGCGTCCAGGTCGCTGTAGTCGGATTCGGGCGCGGCCTGCACAGTGTGGGTGATGGTACCCGTCACATCGACGGCGGCCTGTTGGTCGTCGGTGGTACTCACCGTGACCGTCTGCGGCTGGTGCCAGTTGTCCGCCGTGAACGTCAGCGTCGCCGGGTCGAGTGTGACATTGGCAACGTCAGTCGTCACCTGCAGCGCGATCGCGGCCTGCGGCGGTTTGCCCAGCCGGACATCGTAGCTGGCGGACTCGCCTTCCTGTAGGGCGATGTCGTCGGCATCCACCACGACCGCCGCCCGGTCATTATCCAGGATCGGCACCCGCAGATCGGGAACCACCATGTTTTCAGTGGGCGAAGCGAACATGATCACGCCGAAGTGCGGGCCCTCGTCGCGGTCATCGTCGACCGCAGCGAGTGTGAGGGTCTGGGGCGTGTCCCAGTTATCCGGCGTGAAGGTGAGCGTCTCCGGCGTGGCGGTCACCTGTTCGCCAGCGGTGAGGGTGACCGTAACCTCAGCCGGCGGAGCCTGGTTCATCACCAGGGCGTAGGACGCCTCCGGACCGCCTTCCTCAAGCTGCACGCGCAGCCCAGGCTCGGCCCGGCGCAGCGTCAGGCGGTCATTGTCCTGCACGCGCACCGTCAGCGCCCCCGGCACCGGCACATCCCCGGCGTGAGTGAGGACAGTGGTGTACAGTCCCTCGGCCACGTCGTCATCGACGGCGCTCACGGTGACGGTTTGGGGTGTATCCCAGTTATCTGGCGTGAAGGTAACCGTCTCCGGCGTGGCGGTCACCTGCGCGCCAGCGGTGATGGTGACTGTGACGTCCTCCTGTGGCGGCTGATTCATCACCAGGGTGTAGGTCGCCTCGGGGCCGCCTTCGGCCACCTGCAACGTCTGCCTCGGCTCGGTCAATAGCACTGTCGGACCGTCGCTATCGAGCACCTGTACCCTCATGGTGCCGATATCGGCCCCGTCGTAGGTGGGCGCATCGCTGCGTGCGGTATGAGTGATCGTGACTTCTTGTGGCAGTTCGATCACGTCATCCTCAGCCGCGATCAAGGTCACCGTCTGCGGCACATTCCAGTTCAACGGCGTGAAGGTGAGCGAGCTTTGCTCGGTGATGACCTGCCTATCGGAGACAATGTCGACCACGACATCGTACAGATACGGCTGGCTGCTCAGCGCGAGCGTATAGGTCGCGGCAGCGCCGCCTTCGGTCACCGTCACCAGTTGGTCTGCCGGGCTGAACTGGCCGCTGGTATCGTCATTGTCGCGGATGGAGACGGTCACACCGCCGATATTGGAGCGATCATAGTCGGTGTCGGTGCTGGTGGTGCTGCCTTCGACAGTGCCGGTGTGGAGGCCTTCGAGTTCGCTGTCGTCCACCGCCCACACATTAACCTTCTGGGGTTTGTTCCAGTCGATGATCCGGAAAGTCAACAATTCCGGCTCGACGCGCAGGTTATCGTCCGGCTCGAGCAAAACCAGCACGTTCTGCGACGGGACGCTGTCCAGTGCCACCAGATAGCTGCCCGGCGGCCCGCCTTCGGTCACTTCGATCGCTTCGGCACTGATCAATGTGACGCCCGGCTGCAAGGTCTCCGCCTCGGCGACCCGGTCATCCCAGCTCACCCAGTCCGACATCATCCACAAAAAGATGATCACCATCGGCACGCCGACGTAGATCGTCGCCAGATAGCGCTTGCGCCACAGTTGTTGAATGAAGACGAACAGGAACAGGAAGATGATCAGCAGGGTGATGGTGATGGGGACTTCGTGCCAGTTGAACGTGAACTTGCTGCGGTCGCTGAGCCACCGGTAATCCAGGGCTTCGCCGCCGAACGCTTCGGGCAGCACGTTGACGCCGCCTTTCGGGTTCAGCAGCCAGCGCCAGATCGTCCCTGTGACGGCAAACGACAGCGCCATCGGAAACAGAAAGATAGTACGGAAGATGCCCTCGCCTTTCACGTTCTGGTCCAACAGAACGGCGAGCAGAAACCCCATGATCAAACAGCCAGCCAGGAAAAGCCCCGTAAAGAAGAACGTGTTGACCATCCCCTGCCGAAAGCGGATGCCCTGGGTGCCGGTGCCGCTAAAAAGCTGCTCGTATTTGTCCAGGCCAACGTAATTTTTGTCGGGGTCTGCTTCCAGACCGGACCAGTCGGTCAGCGACCAGTAAAACGTCTGTCCAATAAAACCATATACAAAGATGCCCAGCAGAATAATCGAAGGCAAAATAGTCAAAAAAGCATACAAACGATCTGGATTTGCCTGCCGGAGGGCATCCCAAAATTCTCTTAATCGTGAGGCGCTTCCTGGAGTTTGCATAGTGCCGTGTCTCCTAAAAACTTCGCGTTGGAGTAGCTCCCGAATTATCACACGAGGTCCCTGCCAGTCAGTTAGCAGAGACCTCGTGATCGATCACCTCATAACTGGGGTGAAGTTACCGAAAAGTACCTGGTGACTAGCGTATACCAGCCTGGCGGGCAATCGCTTCAGCCGCGTTGGCCGCTGCATTGGCGTCGTAGTCCGTCAGGAAGATCTCGAGCACGGTCGGGAACTCGCTCATGAAGCGCTCGTTAGCGACCGCACCATGTGCCAGACTACCCACGACCTCGTTCTGCTGCCAGTCGCCAGCGGCGGACTGCAGGTATTCGTTGTACAGGCTCAGGTCGCTGTCCAGGCGGCCAGCAATCGACCCCTTGAGCGGGTTGAAGATGTCCTGGCCCTCTTGGGAGCCCAGCAGGCGCAGCCACGCAATCGCGTTTTCGCGGTTGGGGGCACCCAGCGGCAGACCGAAGGAGTCCGACAGCATCATGAAGACGCCATCAGTACCCGGCGACGCGGCCCAGCCGAAGTCTTCCATCGGGGTGAGTTCGAGCGTGGTGACCATGTACCCGGCGGCCCAGTCGCCCATGACGTTGAAGGCGGCTTCGCCCTCAATCACCTGGTCGGTGGCCTGCTGCCAGGACAGTGTTGCGGCGTCGACGTCGATGTTGGTGCAGTCGAGGATGTCGCCGAAGGTCTCCCAGGCGGCAACCACGTCATCGTCAGTCCAGCTCTTCTCGCCGGTCCACAGCGCGTTCCAGCCGTCAACGCCCAACTCAGCCAGCGCGACGCTTTCCCACAGGTGGACCTGGGTCCAGTTTTCGCCGATAACCAGCGGGGTGACGCCCTGGTCCTGAATGATCGGGCAAACCTCAAGGAATTCGTCCCAGTCGGCGGGCGGCTTGAGGCCCCACTCATCCAGTTTTTCGGGGACGTACCACATCACGTTGGAGCGGTGGATGTTCACCGGCACCGACCAGATGCCACCCTCGGCGGAGATGAGGTCCAGCAGACCCTGCGGGAACTTGTCCATCCAACCTTCTTCTTCATAGAGGAAGGTCAGGTCTTCCATGCGGTCCGCAACCACCCAGGTCCCGATCAATTCCTGGCCGGCGTGCACCTGGAACGTATCGGGCGGGTCGCCGCCCAACATGCGGGTCTTGAGCACCGCGCGCGCATTAACGCCCGAACCACCAGTCACGGTCGCGTTTTCAACCGTCACGTCGGGGTGCATTTCGGTGTACTTGTCGATCAGAGCTTCAAGCGCGGGACCCTCGTCCCCGGCCCACCACGAGAAGATCTCGAGATTGCCGGACAGGTTGTCGCCATCTTGCGCCAGCGAAGGCGCAACCGCAACCAGTAACAACGCAAAAACGATAGCCAGCGATGCAAAGCGTTTAGACATGTCTTTTCCTCCAAAAATATGCTAAATTTGAAACGTTAAATTTGGGCTTGTTGTGCAAAGTCGCGTGTTCGTCCAGTAACGCCTCCTTTCCTCGTGAGCTTACCACTATTATAAATCGAAATGCTAATCGATACTAGCGGTTACGATAAGAATCAGGCTCTTGTGGCTAGTTAATCAATTTGATAAAATAGTAAAATGAATCGGCTCAATTGTCAACATTCCAGCTACTTTATCTATTAAGGAGAATGACACGTTGCGGCAGCGGCGCGGGGTGAACTTGCAGTCGGTGAAGTGGCAAAACCGGGGCGTCGTCCTCGAAACGCTCTGGCGGCATCAACCCCTATCCCGCAAAGACCTGGCCGACCGCACCCACCTGACGGCAGCCACCCTGACCAACATCATTGCCGAGTTTCTCGCCTTTGGCATTGTGCAGGAAATCGGCCCTGGCGAACCGGGCCGGGGGCGTCGCCCCACGCTGCTGTCCCTGGTCCCGGATAGCGCCTACGTGGTGGGCATCAACATCTCGCGCACCGACATCAACGTCGGGATCTTTGATATGGCGCTTGACCGCCAGCACCTGCTGGTTTTCCCGGTCGATATCACCGTGCCCCTGGCAATGATCGACGTCCTGGTCGAGTTGATCCAGCGCGCGATTGACGAGTCGGAGGTCGAGGTCGAGTGCGTGGTAGGCATTGGCATCAGCGGCTTCGGCCCCCTGGGGCGGCTTGAGGAAGAAGCGGTCACCGGCGCGACCCTCGACCACTGGAGCAAGCTGCCGCTGCGTCAGGCACTGCGCCAGGCGTTCCGGCTGCCGGTGTGGATCGAAAACGACGCCAACGCCGACACGCTGGCCGAGTACTGGCTCGGCGCAGGCAAGCCGTTCAACAACTTCCTGTACGTCGAGAGCCACAGCGGCCTGGGGGCTGGCGTGATCTGGAATGGCCGCCTGTATACCGGCTGTTCGGGCATCGCGGGCGAGTTGGGGCATACCAGCGTGAATCCGCAAGGCCCACAGTGTGCCTGTGGCAATTACGGCTGCGTCGAGCTGTACAGCAGCGGGCCGGCCATTGTGCGGCGCGTGCGCGAATGCCATGCCGGGGGGCGGCTGACGACGCTGATCGACGTGGCCGGGCCAGACCTGGCCGCGCTCACCTTTGACCATGTCATCCAGGCCGCGCGGCAGGACGATCCCCTGGCGCGCGAGGTGATCGACGCGGCATGTCATGCCCTGGGGCTTAGCCTGGTGACGGCGGTCAACCTGCTCGACCCCGAAGCGATCATCATCGGCTACGAACTCAACCGCATGGGCGACGAATGCCTGCGCCCCATCCGCGCGCTGATCAATGAGCGCGCCTTTCCGCAAGCCGCTGCCAATGTACACATCCTCGCCGGGGAACTGACCGAGTTTGTCGGCCTGACAGGGGCCGCCTGCTGCGCGCTGAATGGCGTTTTCCAGGAGCCATACTTGCTGCTCGACGACACCTCGGCGCTGGCCTGACCCGGCAAAATCTTCGGGCAGCGGTTGTCCACTGCTCTCATCGGAGTATAATGTGATCACCGTTGGCAAGTGGAGCACCCTATGCCCGAACCCGTCGAAAAACGCACAATCCAAGCCGAGATCGAACGCCTGGGACAGGCAGCGCATGGCATCACCGAAGCCCTGCGCCAGCAGCGCGAACTGCTGCGCCAGCAAGGGATGGGGCTGCCCCCGGGGGTACTGCATGGCTTTAAAGAGGTCGAAGCCCGGCTGAGCGATCTCGCCGGGCAACTGGCCGCCAATGCGGTCGAACTGGCCCAACTGCGCGCGCTGGCCGAAACAACAGCCCTGGTGAACTCGTTGCTGGATGTCGACCAGGTGCTCAACAAGGTAATCGACACCGTGATCGAGCTAACCGGCGCGGAGCGCGGCTATATCATGCTGCGCGATGAATACTCCGGCGAGATGGAGTTCCGCGTAGCCCGCAACCTGGACCGGGAAACCATCGACGAGGGGCGCTTTATCGTCAGCCGGACGATTGTCCAGGAAGTCGCCGAAACCGGCGAACCGGTGGTCACCACCAATGCCCAATCCGATCCCCGCTTCAGCACTCAGGAGAGCGTGATGATCTACGCGCTGCGCTCGATCCTGTGCGTGCCGCTGATCGTTAAGGACGATATCATCGGCGTGGTGTACGCCGACAACCGCGTGCGGGATGGGCTGTTCGGCGAAAACGAACTCGACCTGCTGGTCGCCTTCGCCAACCAGGCCGCCATCGCCATCGACAACGCCCGGCTGTTCCAGCGGGTCCAGGCGGCGCTGTCCGAAGTGACCGAGATGAAGGAGTTGATGGACAACATTTTCGCCTCGATCACCAGCGGGGTCATCACCACCGACGATGATCAGGTCGTCACCACCTACAACACCGCCGCCGAGCACATCCTGGGCTACGATACGCCGCGGGTGCTGGGCAGCTACCTGGACGACGCGCTGCCGGTGCTGCACAGCTATGTGGGCGAACTGCTGGACGTGATCTACCAGGAAAGCCGCCAGGAGATGATCGAGATCGAGCCAGAACTGCCGGCGCGCGGCCTGGCCAACCTCAACCTCAAGCTCACGCCGCTGAAGAACGAGCAAGACGTCACCGAGGGTGTCGCCATCGTGGTCGACGATCTCACCGAAATTAAACGCCGCGACGCCACGCTGAAGGTGGTGCGCCGTTACCTGCCCCCGGCGATGGTGGACAACATTCAAAGCCTGGATGGGCTGGCGCTGGGCGGCGAACGGCGCGTGATCACGGTCATGTTTGTGGAAACCCGCCCGTTCCACTCCTTCGCGCCCGATGTCTCCCCACATCACCTGATGGAAACGCTCAACCTGTACCTGACGGTCGGCGCGGAGGCCATCCACCACCAGACCGGGGTGATCGACAAATTCATGGGCAACGAGATCATGGGGCTGTTCAACACCCAGCTCAACCCCAGTGAAGACCATGCCTGGTGCGCGATTCAAGCGGCGCTGCGCATCGTCGACGATTATCTGGCGCTGGCCGAGCGCACCGGCGAGGAGCCGATCACGTATTACCGCATCGGGATTCACACCGGCGTGGCAACCCTGGGCAACCTGGGCGGCGCAACCCGCCGCGAGTTCACCGCAATTGGCGACACAGTGAACCTGGCCAAGCGGCTGCAAGAGAGTTCGTCGCCGGGCCAGATCATCATCAGCGAGAGCACCCACGACCACGCCTGGGATCAACTCAGCGACCCGACCCACCACACACACATCATCGCCCACCCCAGCATCCAGGTCAAAGGGCGGCGTCAGGCGGTCAACATTTACCAGATACAACGGGACTGATCCATGTCCGACACGACTAATTTCGATTCCACACCCGAAGAACAGATCCGCCAACTGAGCGACCAGATGGGCGATCTGGAAGCGACGCTGCGCGCCCAGCATGACGTCTTGCGCCGGCGGGGCATGAGCCTGCCAACCAACGTCCTGGACCAGATTTATTACCTGCGCACCGATCTGAGCAGCCTGATTCCCGAACTGGCGGACGAGAGCATCGAACTCGAACAACTGCGCGCGTTGGCCGAAATGATCCAGTTGATCAACTCCTCGCTGGATATCGACCAGGTGCTTAACGAAGTGATGGACACCGCGATTCAACTGACCGGGGCCGAACGCGGCTACATCATGCTCCGCGACCGGGAAACCGGCGCGATGCGCTTTCGTGTGGCGCGCGATATGAACCGCCAGACTCTCGACGAGGACCGCTTCACCGTCAGCCATACCATCGTGTCCGAGGTAGCCGAAACCGGCGAGCCGGTCGTCGCGCAAAATGCGCTGATGGACCCCCGCTACCGCAGCCAGCAAAGCATCGTGATGCACACCCCACGCTCGATCCTGTGCGTGCCGCTGGTGTTCAAGGGACACATCACGGGCGTGGTCTATGCCGACAACCGGCACGTGCCCGACCTGTTCGGCGAGAACGAACTGTCGCTGCTGGTGGCCTTTGCCAACCAGGCCGCCATCGCCATCGAAAACGCGCGCCTCTTCAACCGCGTGCGCCGCGCCCTAGACGAGATCACCGACATTAAGCAGTTGATGGATAACGTGCTGGCCTCGATTGCCAGCGGCGTGATCACCACCGACGCCAACCACAGCATCATCACCTACAACCAGGCCGCCGAGCAGATTCTGGGCGTCCGCTACGAAGATGCCGTCGGGCAGCCGCTGCACGATGTGCTGCCCAACGTCTTTGAGGGGTTCGACGACCTGGTGCACACCATCCGCGAGGAAGACCAGCGCCAGGTGATCGAGATCGAGCCGGTGCTGGATGACCGGGGGCCGGTCAACCTGAACCTGAAGCTGGCCCCGCTGAAGGACGCGAACGGCATGGCCTACGGGACTGCGCTGGTGGTGGACGACCTGACCGAGATCAAGAAGCGCGACGCGACGCTGAACGTGGTGCGCAGCTACCTGCCGCCCAGCCTGGTGCGCAACATCCAGAGCATCGACGGGCTGGGGCTGGGGGGCGACGAGCGCGAAATCTCCGTCATCTTTGCCGATGTGCGCGGCTTTACTCCCTTCAGCGAGCAGGCCGACCCGGTCGAGTTGATGGAAGTCATCAGCCGCTACCTGATGACCTGCTCCGAAGCGATCCAGCTTTACGACGGCATTCTGGACAAATACATGGGCGATGCTGCCGTTGGCCTGTTCAACACGCAGCTTAACCCGCAGGACGATCACGCTGTGCGGGCGGTGCGGGCCGCGCTGTCGATGGCGTCGGACGTGCGCGCGCTGCACGAAGTGCTGGCCCCGGAGCAGCGCCTGCACTACGGCATCGGGGTCGCCACCGGTGACGCGATGCTGGGCAACGTGGGCAGCCCCAGCCGCAAAGAGTTCACCGCAATTGGCAGGCCGTTCAACTTCGCCAAGCTGCTGCAAGAAAACGCCCAGGCCGGCGAGATCATCATCGGCCAAGACACTTACGAGCGCGTGAAGGACATGTTCACCGTCGAGGCCCTGGAGCCGCGCAAAGTGAAGGGCTACCGCGATTTTCACATCATGTACCGGGTCACCGGCATTATACGACGTTAACGGCATGGGTAGTTATGAGCGATATGCGATCGCAGATTGAGCAACTGAAAGCCGAGATCGACCAGTTGGAGCTGGTGCTGTTCAAGCTGGAAGCCGAAGTGCTGGACCTGGAGCGCGAACTCGACGACTTCACCGCGCAGTACGACCGCGTGATCCAGCCGCTGGTCGACCGGCTGGACATTGTGAAGGGGGCCATCGAAGAACTGGAGAATCCCCCGGCACCGCCGGCTGGCAATGCACCGGCAGACTTCGGCTGGACGCCGCCGCCGGGGTACCGGTCGGTCGAGGAGCAGTTCCGCGAGACGTGGAAAAAGCCGGCAGCCGACGACAGCACACCGCGCCTCGAGTCCAGTTGGACGCCGGACCGGGACTATGTGCCGGTCGAGGAGCAGTTCCGCCGCACATGGCGCCGCCCGCCCAAAGACAAAAAAAGCAGTGACAGCAGCACCACCGGCAAGACCTACATGCCCAGCGGCAGCCTCTCACCGGACGAACTCAAGCGCATCTACCGCCAGCTAGTGCGCCGCTACCACCCCGACCTGACCACCGACCCCGCAGAGCGCGAGCGCCGCAACACGCTGATGGCCGACATCAACGCCGCCTATTCGCAGCAGGACGCCGACGCGCTGCAAGCGTTGGCCAACCAGCCCGACGAGGTTAGTCTGGACCAACCGCTGGCCGCGATGCAGCTTCGCCAACTGCGCCAGGTGCGCGACCAGCTTACGCGCCGCATTGCGCAGCTACGCCTCAACCGCACCGAATTGATGCACAGCGACCTGATGGAATTGAAGATCAAAGCGTCACTGGCTGCGCGCGAAAACCGCGATCTGCTGCGCGAGATGGCAGCCCAGTTGGAGCAGGAATATTCCGCGTGCCTGCGGCGGCTGGACGAACTGCGCGGCTGGTGAGCAGTAAGGCGAGCCAGTGCTAACCACGATCCTGGATGGGGCTTACATGCTGGCGGCGACGATCCTGGCGATCTACTCCGCCAGCTTCTTCATTTTGATGGCGATCTATGTGCGCACGCGCAAACAACCCCCCGCCGCCCCGCCAGTAGCGGACGATGACCTGCTGTCCGTGACCCTGCAACTGCCGGTCTACAACGAGCGCCACGTCGTCGAGCGCCTGCTGGACGCGGTCGGCGCGCTGGACTACCCGCGTGACAAGCTCTACGTGCAGGTCCTCGACGATTCCACCGACGAGACCACCCGCCTGCTGCAAGCCAAAGTGACCAAATGGCGGGCCAGGGGGCTGCACATCGGCCTGCTGCGCCGCGCCGACCGCCGGGGCTACAAAGCGGGCGCGCTGGCCTACGGACTGACACGCTCGCACACCGACACAGTCGGCATTTTCGACGCAGACTTCGTGCCCGCGCCGAACTTCCTGCGGCGGGTGATGCCGCATTTCAACGCCGATCCCCGCGTGGCGTTGGTCCAGGCCCGCGCCGCGCATCTGAACGTGGACTACAACCTGCTGACGCGCGCGCAGGCGCTCGCCATCGACCAGCACTTCGCCATCGAGCAGGTCGCGCGCAGCCGGGGCAACCTACCGATGGCGATGAACGGCACCGCCGGTATTTGGCGGCGGGCGACGATTGACGACGCCGGGGGCTGGGCGGCGGATACCCTCACCGAAGACCTGGACCTAAGCTACCGCGCCTTTCTGAAGGGCTGGCGCTTTCGCTACGTGGTGGATGTCGCGGTGCCGGGCGAGGTTCCGCCCCAGTTGATGGCCTACAAAGTCCAGCAGGCACGCTGGGCCAAAGGCTCGACCCAATGCCTGAAGAAACACGCCCGCCCGCTGCTGACCTCGGATTTGACCGTGCTGCAGAAAGTGATGGGCTTGCTGCACCTCGGCCAGTATGCGATCCAGCCGGTCGTGCTGCTGCTGTTCGTGCTGACGCCGCTGGTGCTGCTGACGGGCGGCTTTGCGACGCTGCCGTTAGGGCCGCTGGGCGCGGCGGGCATCGCTCCGCCGGTGATCATTGCCATGGGGCAGATTGCGCTGTACCGGGACTGGCCCCGGCGCTTGCTGTACTTCCCGGTGCTGATGCTGATCACCACCGGCATGATGCTCAGCAACACGCGCGCCGTGTGGGACGGGCTGCGCAGCACCGGCCCCAACGAATTCAAGCGCACGCCCAAGTTCCGGACCGTGCGGCGCGGTGACAGTTGGCTGGACGCGCTGTACGCCGTGCGCCCCGACTGGACGACGCTCGGCGAGCTGGGGCTGGGCGCGTATGCGGTGCTGGGGCTGGGCATCGCGGTGTGGCGCTTCCCGCCCATGATCCCGTACATGATCGTGTACGTGCTGGCCTTCGGCGTGCTGTCGCTGTGGAGTCTGTGGCAGGTCCGCCAACTGCGCCAACCGCCCGAATCCCGAAACTAACCACGCTTCTCGGGGTTTTTTGATTATAGACTCTTGTCTACTCTCGAAAATAGGGATAGTATGTCCGTAATGAGTTCCCCAACAGAAATTATTGGCAAAACCGCAAACCACAAGGAGTGAGCGCAATGAATCGCAAGGCTTTAGGAGGCACCCTGCTCGTGTTGGGCATGGTGCTCGTGATCGTTGGCGTATTGTTGATCGTTGTCATCGTGCCGGGACTGAAACAGTTTCCCGATGACGTAGACACCACGCGCCAGTATGAAAATATCGAACCCATGACGCTGCTCGACACCAACCCGGACGATTTTGGATTGAAGACTCTGGAGAGTGTCATCCTTCAGCGTCACTTCGAGACCGAAAAGACGGACGGCGACAAGGCGCTGGTCTACGAAGAGCAACTGCTGCTCGACGCAGACGAGAACCTGCTGCGCGAGCCACTGGTCAAGCGCTATGCCATCGACCGCAAGTCGATGGAGCATCTCGACCAATTTCCAAAAGACTGGTCCATCACCCCTGGCTTTAGCACCGACCGGCGCGGGCTGGTGCTCGGCTGGCCGATTGACCCGGACAAAAAAGATTACACCGGCTGGAGTGATGATTATCAGGCCACCGTCCCATTAGAATTCGTTGAAGAAACAACGCACCCGCGCGCGGACATGGACGCCTACTATTTTATTTCGGTCAGCGACGGGTTCAGCGCTTTTGAAGAGGGCGGCGACGGGCTGGCCACATCGGAAATCGATCCCAACTGGGCCAAAGAAATTGGGCTGCCCGCCGAGCTGCCAAAAGCGCAGTTGCCGGGCTTGCTGCCGGAGGACATGCGCGCCGACGTCGAACCGCTGCTGGATGAACTGCCGCTCGAAAGCCTGGGGCTGGCCTACTACTACGAGTACTATTCCGAATACTGGATCGAGCCGGAAACCGGCGTGCTGCTCGACACCCACAAGCGCGAAATTCGCCAGGCGGGACTGTCGCAGGCTGCCAAGGATGAGCTAGCGGCCATCCAGCAGTCCATCGTGGACCAGGCCGCCCAGGAGATGATCGCCGCCATTCCCGAAACGCAGGTCAACTTCCTCGGCCAGGAGCGCGTCGAGCAAATCGTGAATGACATCCTGACCAAAGACCGCAGCGAATGGTCGGATTGGGCGGTGAACATTGTCGATGGGATGGAGCCAGAGGAACGCGACGCCCTGATGCAGCAGGTCGGCCAACTCCAGGGCGGCATGGCCAGCCTGGCCGAGATCGCCGAGATGAAGGTCACCGTCTTCGAACTGAGCTATCAGGCTACGGACGACTCGGTTCAGGACGCCAAAGCGGACGCCGAAGACGCCATCAACCAGTTGACGCTGTTCGGCACCTACCTGCCGATTGCGGCCATTGTAATCGGCGTGCTGATCGCGATTGCCGGCGCGTTCGCGCTGTTCCGCAGGCGGACTGTTGCATAACGTGCATCATGCTGCCGGTTTCTGACGGGCGTGAAAAAAGGCCTGGGCAACCCCGGGCCTTTTTCGTTGGCGGGGGTGTCAGCCGCCGCCTACTGCCTGGTCAGCGTCAATTCACCGTCCGGGCACGCCTGGATGTACAGCCGCGCCGCCCCCTGGTGATAGGCGTGGAATCGGCAGCCTCGGAGCGCCGCGATGAGCGTGTGCTGCGCCTGCGCCAGCGGACCGGGGCGGGCTGCGCCCCCGCCCCGGTAGGTGAGATAATGCGCCAGCCAGGACGACACAGCATCCTCCGGCAGCGACAGCGTGAGCGTCGACTGCTGCCCGGGGCGCAGATCGTCCAGCGCCGCCGCCACCGCGTCGCGCTCGGCCTGCGGGGGGCCGGGCCGCCAGACTTCGTAGTTAAAGCCGTTCATGGGGATGGCCTGCGCCGGGTAATACGCCCGGTAGACGGCATCCACCACCGGCGGCGGGTAGAACTGCGCACGGAAAATGACGACGCCGAAATCGTGCGCCTCAATCGCGGCGACGAGTGCGCTCTCGTCAAACAGCTCGTTTTCGTACAGGTTCTTAAGCTGCGTAGGGTTGGTGATCACGTCTTTTCCGGCCTGGATGCTAAACCCGGCTTCCTCGCTCATGGTCGGGCGGTCGTGGGCTTCGATGATATCCACGATGGCCCAGCCGTTGTCGATATCACGCTGGGTGGGGACGTGCCCAATCGTGGCGTAGCCTTCGACCCAGCCCGCCGCGTCATAAAAGGCGTAGCGTTCGCCGTAGCTGGACTCCAGGCCGAGCGTGTCACTCAGCGCGCCGAACACACGCCCCTCGGTCGGCATCTTGATCACGGTCAGCCCGTAGACCAGGTACAGGGCCGGGATCACGACGCCGGCCACGGCCAGCGCGATGCCGCGATGCGTGGTCCCCCACTCGCGCAGTTGCCCCAAGCGCCGCACGTAGGGATGCTCGGGCGAAAGCTGCCAGTCGCCACGCAGCGTCCGCGCCGCGAACATGCCTGCCAGCACACACGACGCCGCGATGGCGGTCGCGAAGTAGCTGTCGCCCGCGCCCCATTTGCCGGACAGCAGCGTGATCCCCAGCGCGGCGACCCACCAGATGGTGTACAGCGACAGGCGCGTGAAGTACAGTTCGTAGGCAGCGTACAGCCCGGCCATGAACACCAACACCCCGTGCAGCCGCAGCCACTGCTGGAACAGGTTGACGAACTGGTGCGGCAGATAGGTGTTGACGTTCGCGGCGATGATGTTCTTCCACCATTCGCCGCCGGTCGCCAGGTTGATCCACAGGAAGATCGCCCCCGCAGCGAGCGCGAAGATCACGCCCCAGGCGATGCTGCGGCGGGGACTGCGCAGGAACAGGAACACGAACACCGCCACACACGTGCCGATGGCAAGCTGCTTGGTATATCCGGCGGCCAGCAGCAGCACCAGCCCGAGCAGCATGATCCGCCGCCGGCGGCGATCATCGGCGATGGTGGTGACGTGCGCCAGCATCAGCACCCCCAGCGTCTCGAACATCACCATCGTCATGTGCTGCCGGAACAACGGCCCGACATGATACACGTAGTTCGACGCCAGGAACGCCAGCCCAGAGAGGACCGCCACCAGCCGGTGCTGGGCTTCGCGCTGGACGATGTATCCGATCACGATGGCAGTGATCACGGTCGACAGGAAGCCCGCCAGCCGCCCGTACCAGTATGCCGGGCCGAACGCCCACTCGAAGGGCACGAGCATCACATGAAACAGCGGCGGGTAATTGCTGGCATAGAACGGGTAGACCTCGGTGTTACGATAGGGCCATTCCCCTTCGCTGAACAACATCGTGTCGACCAGTTCGAAACCTTCGCCCTGGTCATAGTCGAATGGGAAGCGCATCAACCCGATCGCGTAGTGGACATAGATCAGGACATGCCCAACCAACACCACCAGCGCAGCGATCAACAAAAAGCGGCTGACGTGTCCCCAAAACTGCCTGTGTGTCGCAACGGTCGCTGTCTTCATACGCTACACTGGCTGCCTGCCAAGTGGTAGTAAGGTAAGCCCGATCAGCAAACTGGCGGCACTGAGCACCACGCCTATTTTTTGCAGTGTCCCAAAGCTGCCCGCGTCGCTGCGGACGATCTCCAGGCCAGCGATGACCGCCAGCGCGCCGATCCCCGCCGCGACCATCAGCCCGCCCAGGTGTCGTTTTGTAACGGTGAACTCAGCTCGAAACATGGTTTTGCCTCCTCAGCGTGGCCCAGTATACCGGGCTGCGGGCAGTGGCTCAATTTTTTCTTCAGGATGCAACTTCCGAGCCGGTGTCTGCGTATAGGTGAGTGAGCAAGGTTGGAGACAAAACCAAATCCGGGAGTGTATTATGGACGATCAAGACCAGACGACGAACCAAACCCCACCCGAAACACCTGAGGACAACGAAGGGGTGCCTGTGCCGTCAGATATTCGCCAGGCCGTCGATAACCTGAAGGACCGGTCCCAAGACGAGGGCCGTGATGTCGTGCAGGAGTACGAAGAACGCTACTACAGCGACCGGCCCCAACGCCGGTCACGGCTGGAATCGGCACCACCGGCCACGCCGCCGCCCGTCTACGCGCCGCACAAGCGCAAACGCCACATCGCGCCGGACGAGGTCAGCGACAACGAACGCAAGTGGGCTGCTTTGGCCCACGCCAGCACGGTGCTGACGCTGTTAGTTGGCGTGTTCACCGGCGGCGTTGGTGTGCTGCTCACGATGTTTATCCCGCTGCTGATCTACTTCTCGTTCCGCAAGCGGTCGGAGTTTGTCGCCTTCCAGGCGCTGCAGGCGTTTACCGTGCAACTGGTGGGGACCATCGGGGTGATGATGCTCCTGATCGTAGGCACTATCGTATTCCTGGCGATGCTGCTGCTCTCCGTGGTGCTCATCGTGACCATCATTCTGGCTCCGGTGATCGCGTTGGTTTACGTGTTGTTCCTGGTCGGCCTCTTGCTGCTGCCGCTTGGCATCATGGTCTACTCCGTGATCGCCGCCATCGAGAGCCGGAACGGACACAACTACCGCTTTCCATACATTGCACGCTGGGTCGAAAATCAGATGTACGGCGGCTTTCTGGGTTCTTCCAGCCCGTAGCCAGCCTATCTTGTTCTCCTTTGCATCCCGCACCTTCTTGACGCCGGTCACGCGGCTGGCTATACTGGCACGCAAGTGAATGATAGCCGGTTGATAATTAGCTGCGAGGAAATGGTCATGGCGGACGAAGCGACACACGAAATCAGCCCGGAATTGCTCGACATTCTGCGCTGCCCAGAAGCCGTTTATTTCACCGACAAGGGCGATGATCCCGGACGCCTGGAACTGGTGCATGGCTGCTGGCTGGTCTGTGAAGATTCCGGCAACAAATACCCCATTCGTGACGGCATCCCGGTGATGCTGGTCGAGGTAGGGCAGAAGTACCGGGACGTCGCGGTCGACGATCTACCAGTGCCGCCGCCGGACGAGGACTAGCGGCAGGATATCGCGCCGCACGGCAAGCCCCAGTAAATAACAGACAACAACAGCACGCGCCTGGCCGGTTGGCCGGGCTTTTTTGTTGATAGCCCCCGATCCGGCCCGGAAATCGCTATAATCTTGGCGAATGTATTGGAAGCGACAGGAGAATGTGTATGGCTAAGGAAATAGCGACCCTGGGCGGCGGGTGTTTTTGGTGTTTGGAAGCCGTCTACGACGAGCTAAAAGGCGTGGAGGACGTGGTGTCGGGCTATTCCGGCGGGACGATGGCCGAGCCGACATATCAGCAGGTGAGCACCGGCACGACCGGCCACGCCGAAGTAGTACAGATCACCTTCGACCCGGACGTGATCTCGTTCCGCGATATCCTGGACGTGTTCTTCACGATCCACGATCCGACCACCCTCAATCGGCAGGGCGCGGACGTCGGGCCGCAGTACCGGTCCGCCATCTTCACCCATTCGCCGCAGCAGAAAGCAGTGGCCGAGCAGACCATCGCCGAATTGGAGCGCGACGGGGTGTGGGATGCCCCGATCGTGACGGAGGTCACGCCGTTCGAGGCGTTCTACCCGGCGGAGGACTATCACCAGGAATACTTCGCGCGCAACCCGAACCAGGGCTACTGCCGCGTGGTGATCGCGCCGAAGGTGGCCAAGTTCCGTAAGCAGTACCTGGACCGGCTCAAAGCATAGCCGTTCCGCACGCCAGACACACCCCGTTGGGACCCGCCAGCGGGGTCTTTGCTTTATGACGAGTTTTATGGCGCGGTGGGATTTTATCAAAATCTTGTGAGAACTGATACATTTCTGATGTTTGTTTGATCTCTCTTTTACGTGGGTGGAGTACGCTTATACGTGATAAGCGATGATGAAGAATAACATCTGAACAAAGGAGAGAGTACAAGATGGGTAAAATAATCGGCATAGACCTGGGCACTACCAACTCAGTCGTTGCCGTGATGGAAGGCGGGGACGCCACTGTCATCCCGACCGCCGAGGGCAGCAATACGTGCCCTTCAGTGGTGGCATACAACAAGCAGGGTGAGCGTTTGGTTGGCCAGACCGCCAAGCGCCAGGCAGTCGTTAACCCCGAAAACACGATCTACTCGGTCAAGCGGCTGATGGGCCGCAACATCGACACGAGCGAGACCAAACGCACGATGGAGATGGTGTCCTACGCCATCGAAGCCGGGCCAATGGATGATGCCCGCGTGCGCGTCCCGATGGTCGACAAGACCTTCACACCGCAGGAGATTTCGGCGCAGATTTTGCAGAAGCTGAAACGAGACGCCGAATCGTATCTGGGCGAAACGGTCACGCAAGCCGTGATCACCGTGCCGGCCTATTTCAACGACAGCCAGCGACAGGCGACGAAAGACGCCGGGAAGATCGCCGGGCTGGACGTACAGCGCATCATCAACGAGCCGACGGCGGCAGCGCTGGCTTACGGGCTGGACAAGAAAGACCAGCAGACCATCCTGGTGTGGGACCTGGGCGGCGGCACCTTCGACGTGTCGATCCTCGAGGTCGGCGACGGGTTGGTCGAGGTGAAGGCCACCAACGGCGACACCCACCTGGGTGGCGACGATTGGGATGAGCGCATCGTGGACTGGATGATCGCCGAGTTCAAGAAGGAACAAGGCATCGACCTAAGCCAGGATCGCCAGGCGTTGCAGCGGCTGCGCGAGGCGGCGGAGAAAGCCAAGATCGAGCTGTCCTCGGTGGCGCAGACCGAAATCAGCCTGCCGTTTGTGACGGCAGATGCCGGCGGGCCGAAGCACCTGCAGATGAGCCTGACCCGTGCCAGGTTCGAGCAACTGACCGAAGACCTGGTGGATCGCTGCCGGGGTCCGTTCGACAGCGCGCTGAGCGACGCCGGGCTGGATATGGCAGCCATCGATGAAGTGATCCTGGTCGGCGGGGCGACCCGTATGCCCATGATCCAGGAGCTGGTCCAGTCACTGACCGGCAAGTCCCCCAACAAGAGCGTCAACCCGGACGAGGTCGTCGCGATTGGGGCGGCGCTGCAGGCCGGTGTGCTGGGCGGCGAAGTCGATGACGTGCTGCTGCTGGATGTCACACCGCTGAGCCTGGGCGTCGAGACGCTGGGCGGAGCCATGACGACGCTGATCCCGCGCAACACGACGATCCCGACGCGCAAGACCGAGACCTTCAGCACCGCTGAGGACGGTCAGACGGCGGTCGATATCCACGTGCTGCAGGGCGAGCGCCCGATGGCGGCGGATAACAAGTCGCTGGGTAAGTTCCGCCTGGATGGTATTCCGGCGGCCCCGCGCGGCGTGCCGCAGATCGAAGTCACCTTCGACATCGACGCCAACGGTATTCTGAACGTGGCGGCCCGCGACAAAGCGACCGGCAAGGAGCAGAATGTGACCATCACCGCTTCGACCAACCTGAGCGAGAGCGAAGTCGAGGACATGGTCCAGGAAGCCCAGCAGCACGAGGCCGAAGACCAGCGGCGGCGCGAGATGATCGAAACGCGCAACCAGGCCGACCAACTGGTCTACGCGACCGAGAAGACACTGCGCGAACTGGGCGATCAGGTCTCAGCCGGGGATCGCCAGCAGATCGAGAATGTGCTGGGCGAGCTGAAGAACGCGCTGCAGGCTGAAGATATGGACCAGGTGCGCAGCCTGATGGAGCAGTTGCAGCAGGCATCCTACGCCCTGAGCCAGCAGCTCTACCAGACGCAGCAGCAGAATGGCGGCGCGGGTGAACAGTCCCGCGACCAGAGCGCCGGCAGCGACGAAGACGTCGTTGAAGGCGAGTACAAGGAAATGTAATCCCCTCGCGTCGTCAAGAACGACGAGGTGGATAACGAACAGCTCCAGATGGGCGGGTGTTTCACCTGCCCATCTGTGTCGAGGAGTGATGAGCAACCATGACGCATTTATACGATAATTTATATGGGAATCGGACACGCAGACCGGCGCGGCGCATCCCGGTGCAGAAGCGCACCGCACCAGCACCCGCCGAGCAGCAGCCTGTCCCGGCGTCCGATGCAGACGAGTGGAAAGACAAATATCTGCGTGCCCAGGCCGACCTAGCCAATACCAAAAAGCGGCTGGAGCGCCGCTATGCAAATGAAGCAGCGCGACAGACAGACGCGCTCCTGCGCGACGTGCTGCCGTTGGCCGATAACCTGGAGCGCGCATTGGCCCACAACAACGGCGACACGGCGGCGGAGGGGCTGCACGAGGGCGTGCGGCTGACGCTCAAGGCGCTCAACGCGATGTTAGCCAAGTACGACGTGCAGGCGATGCCCGCCCGGGGCCAGCCGTTCGATCCCGCCCGGCACGAAGCCGTCAGCGTGATCCAGCATCCGGAAGTCGCGCCGGGAACCATCGCGCAGGTCGAACAAACCGGCTACATGGTCGGGGACAGGGTGCTGCGTCCGGCGCGGGTCGTCGTCGCTGCGGAGCAATGAGAGGCAGAGGGATATGGAATATAAGGACTATTATCAGACACTCGGTGTGAGCAAATCCGCCGGGCAGGACGAGATCAAGAAAGCGTACCGTAAACTGGCCCGGCAGTATCATCCGGACGTGAATCCCGGCGACGAGGCCGCCGAAAACAAGTTCAAGGACATCAACGAAGCCTACGAAGTGCTGTCCGATCCAGAAAAACGCCAGAAGTACGATCAATTTGGCGCGCAGTGGCAGCAGCACCAGCGCCAGGGCGGCCAGCCCGGCGGGTTCGACTGGAGCCAGTGGGCCGCGCAGCCGGGCGACGGACAGAGGCAGTATCGCCGCGTCAGCCCGGACGAGTTTGACGATATCTTCGGCGGCGGTGGCGGGGGATTCTCCGATTTCTTCGAGACGTTGTTCGGCGGCATGGGTCGCCGGCAGACGCGCGGCTTCGGCGGGTTCAACACCCAGCCGCGCGCCCAGCGCGGACGCGACCTGGAGCACGAGGTCACGATCAGCCTGGAGGAAGCCTTCCAGGGGACGACTCGTGTCTTGCAATGGGAGGATGGCCGCCGCATTGAGGCGAGGATTCCACGCGGCGTACACACCGGATCGCGCATCCGGCTCAGCGGGCAGGGCGCGCCCAGTGCCGGTGGAGGGACCAGCGGCGACCTGTACCTGACGGTGACGGTGCAGCTGCACGCCGTGTTCGAGCGTGACGGTGACGACCTGAACCGCTCGATCCCGGTCGATCTGTACACCGCGCTGCTCGGCGGCGAGATGGACGTCAAGTCACTGGGCCGCACCGTGCAGCTCAAGATTCCGCCGCAAACCCAAAATGGCCGCACATTCCGGCTGCGGGGGCTGGGGATGCCCCGGCTGAAGAACCCTGACCAGCGCGGCGATCTGTATGCAACCGTGTCGGTGCGCCTGCCGGAACACCTGAGCGACGAAGAAAAGCACCTGGTCGAGCAGCTCCGCGATCTGCACCGCGTCTCCGCCCCTTAGCCGGTGTCGGCCTCCCCACAACGGATCAAGCCGATGAAGAATGTGCTGCGGTTGGCGGACATCACGCCCGGGGACGCGCCCTGCGTGGGCGGCAAGGCCGCCCGCCTCGCGGTGCCGCCCGGCTTCGTGATCACAGCCTCAGCGCACCGTGATTTTCAGACCACCGATCCCGGCTGGACGCCCGCCTTCGGCGCGGCGCGCTACTACGCACAGACCATGCCCCGCGAATGACCGCTAACATTGCGCGCGCGTTTGCAGCAAGTTGACCTGCCGTTAGCGCCGGTGTTATGATGAGCGCAATCTTCCCGCCCGTTCCGATCAAGGAGGCCCGATCATGCAGCGGTTCAGAGTGTGGTGGAACAGCTTTAAAACGGTGGCGATTCTGTTTTCGTTCACCATGAACCTGATTACGTTGATCGTGCTGCTGCTCGTCTTGATGCAGGTTTTCCAGATCAAAAACGGCATTCTGGAACCGCTGGTTGATGGGCTGCACAAGAATTTTGTGGGGCTGGACGAGGCGGTGATCATCCGCACCATCAAGGTCGAGGACGAAATTCCCGTCACGTTCGACCTGCCGCTGGCGCAGGAGACAGTCGTGGTGCTCACCGAAGACGTCGCCATCGACCCGCCGCCCAGCGTCACTGTGACGCTGCCCAGCGGCGGCGGCGTGATCAACGGGCGGGTGAACATCACGCTGCCCAAAGGGCTGGAACTCCCGGTCCGGCTGGATATGACGGTGCCGGTCGACACCTCGATCCCGGTCAATTTGCCGGTCGATGTCCAGATTCCCCTCAACGAGACCCAACTGCACTACCCCTTCGCCAACATGCGTAACCTGCTGGAGCCGTACGTGCGCCTGATGGATCATCTGCCCGACGATTGGAACGAAGTACCGGACTTCACCATCGACGCCATCCAGGGGGAGGGGGTCAACCTGGTATCGCCCTCCGACGAGAGCGTCGATCCCTGGCCGGGCACGCCCACCCCGACCCCGCTGCCGGGCGCGACGGGTACGCTCAACGCGCCCAACCTGCCGCCGGGGGCACCAACGATGACGATCACGCCGTTTATCCCAACATTTACGCCGTCAGCACCCTATCCTACGCTGACGCCTACGCCATAGAGAGTGTACAATGACCGAGCATGAGACTGTCCCGGCCCCGATCTGTGACTACGAAGGATCGAACTACAAGACCGATTTCTGGGAAGGCCAGGGGCGCGACTATGAAGACCTGACCGAGCGTGTCGCGCTGCGGCGGCTGCTGCCCCCGCACGGGCAGCGGGTGGTGCACCTGGGCGCGGGGTTCGGGCGCATGACGAACGAACTGGGCGGCTACGAGCAGGTGATCGTGCTCGACTACTCGCGCACCATGCTGCGCGACGCCCAGGCGCAGCTGGGGACTGACGAGCGCTTCGTCTACGTGGCGGCGGACATTTACCGGCTGCCGCTGGCCGATGGCTGCTGCGATGCGGCGGTGATGGAGCGTGTGATCCATCACTTCGCGGATGTGCCCGCCGCGCTGCACCAGGTTCGCGCGGCGCTGGCTCCCGGTGCGACCTTCGTGCTGGAGTACGCCAACAAGCGCAACCTGAAGGCCATCCTGCGCTACTGGCTGCGGCGGCAGGACTGGAACCCGTTCGATCACGAGCCGGTCGAGTTCGTCGAACTGAATTACGATTTCCACCCGGCCTATATGGCGCACTGCCTGCACGAGGCGGGATTCGAGACGCAGCGGCGGCTGGCGCTCTCGTACTTCCGGATGGGGTTCCTCAAGCGCCGCGTGCCGACCGGGCTGCTGGTGCGGCTGGACAGCCTGCTGCAGCCGACCGGGCAGTTTGCGCCCTATTCGCCCAGCGTCTTCACGCTGAACACAGCCGCCGGGACGGAGCCACCCGCCGCCCTCGACGGGCCGATCTTCAAGTGCCCGGCCTGCGGCGCAAGCGTGCAGCGGGAAGCGGAGCACATGGTGTGCACCGGCTGCGCGGCACGCTGGCCGATCCGGGACGGGATTTACGACTTTAAGGAGCCGTTGGATTGAGCGTAGGGCTGCGTTACAATCGCACATAAATTCGGTTAGGTCAACTCATGAGGTAAAGGTTATGCCAGGGTTATATTTTGAAGACTTTGAAGAAGGCATGGAACTCGAAACGCGCGGGCGCACGATCACCGAAACAGACATCGTGAACTTCGCTGGGCTGTCGGGCGACTACAACCCGATGCACACCGACGCGGTGTACGCTGAGGGCACACAGTTCGGCCAGCGCGTCGCGCATGGGCTGCTGGGCCTGTCGGTGGCCAGCGGGCTGGCGTACCAGCTTGGCTTTCTGGAGGGCACCGTGATCGCGTTCACCGGGCTGGAGTGGAAGTTCCGCCAGCCGGTGGTGATCGGCGATACCATCCGCGCCCACATCAAAGTCACCAAGCTGCGCGAAATGAAGCGCGCCGGCGGCGGTTTCGTGACCGTCAACATCGAGGTCTTGAACCAGGACGACGCGGTGACGCAAAAGGGCGAGTGGACGGTGTTGGTCGCCAGCAAGTCCGACGACGACAATCCGAACGGTTAGCACTCTGCCGCAAACCCGACAACTCATGTATAATCGGGGGTGAGACAGGGTGTGTTGAAAAGGGTAGGCGTATGGCTGAAAACGATAAATCTGTGAACCGGGACGAACGCCCGGAACAACCCGAACAACCAAACCAGCCAGATCAAGCGGCGGACTGGAAAAAACCGGAGAAGCCTTCGCCGGCAGGCTGGCAAGAGCCGCCGGTCGAGGAAGGCTCGTCGCGCCCGGTGATCGTCGAATCGTGGTTTACGCCGGATGAGGCTGCCGACGTTGAGCCGCCATCAGAGCCTGACGAGACGGCAGAACGACCGGCAACCGCCGATCTACCCGGGACCGAGCCAGAACAGGACGGCGGATGGTTCACGCCGTTCGACGCCCAACTGGAGGCGCTGCTGTCCGGGGCTGCCGACACCATCGTCGAGGCCCCCCGGCCAGAGCCGTCCCCGGCGAAGCCGGAACAGCCGGGCGACGAGACACAACCCCAGACCGCTGCCGAAACCCAGGCGCAGCCACCCGAGGCCGCCGCCCCGCCTGCCGCCGGACAGCCTGCCGAACCCGCCCCAGCAGCGGCAGAAGGTGAGGCGGAAGCAGCAGTTGCCCCGGACGAAGACGTGGATACCGCCGAGTTCGACGAGGTCGATACCGCAGCCAGCGAACCCCAGGCGACGCGGGTGTTCGCCGCCGATGAAGCTGCCGAGCAACCCGCAGACCAGGCCGCCGCTGGACAGCCTGTCCCGGAAGAGCCGGAAGTACCGGCGGAAAGCACGCCGCCCCCGGATTCGACCCCACACCCGACCAGCCTTTCGCCGGCAGAAGCCGCGTTCCTGGCCGAGCAGCGCGCGCGCTACCAGCCGCAGGCGACAGGCCCATCGGCGGAGCAGCCGGGCGGCCCCACTGCCGAGCAGCCACAGCCCGCAGAAACCAGCCGTGACCGTGAGCCGCCGCAGCCGCAATCCCAGGAACAGCCGTCGGCGCAGCCGCAACAGCCGCGCAAGCCCTCGCCCTACGAACAGGTCGAGCGCAAGGTGCGCACGCTGCGCCAGCGCTACCAGTCCGGGCACATCACCCGCGACCAGCTCCAGAACGAACTGCGCAATTTGATGATCCTGGATGACGAGGGCCAGTGGTGGATGCTGGGCCTGGAGTCGGACCGCTGGTATCGCTACGATGGGCAGAACTGGACCCTGGCCGAGCCGCCCGACTACCGGCGCGAGGAAGCTGCGGAGGCCGAGCAGGCCCCGGTGCGCGAAAGTGACGTGCGGACCGAAACCGGCATGCAAGAGGTCGTCGAGGAAGAACAGCCGCGCGAAGGAGTGCGCCAGCAGCCGCATATCCCGCTGGATGATGAGGGCATGCCGCTGCCGGCCAAAGTGCCGCAGGAAGACCCCGGCGCGACCCTCGTCTCGCCCAGCACGCCCTTTATGGAACCCATGCGGCGCTCCGAAGCCCCCACCCATCCCAAGTCTGAGCAGGTCGAAGCCGAAGAGGCCGGCCATGTGTCGCGGCCCGAAAAAGGCCAGGAGTTGACGCAGCCCTCACGCGCGGTCAGCGAGGAAGGCGACGAAGACCAGCAGACCATCCCCTCGGAACGGGCGAGCGCAGACCGCCGGACAACCCAGGAACGGGCGGCCCCGGCCCCCGAGCAGAAGGAGGCCCCGGTCCAGAAACCCAAGCCCAAAGTCGGCGAGTTCCCGCAGCCGGATTACAGCGAGGCGCTGGGACCAGCACGCAACCGCAACACCTACCTGAAGTGGACGATCCGCCTCAGCATCTTCGGCATCATCGGCAGCATGGCGCTGACGCTGTGCGCGCTGCTGGGCATGATCGGGTACTACTTCTATGTGATCGACCAATATCAAGACGAGGTTAACACCCTCGGCGAGCAGGAGAGCTTTGAGACGACGAAAATCTTCGACGGCAGTGGCGACCTGCTGGCCGAGTTCAGCGATCCGAACGAAAGCCGCCGCGAATCGGTCGACCTGGCCGAGATTTCGCCCTGGCTGATCCATGCTACCATCTCGACCGAAAATGAAACGTTCTACACCGACCCCGGCTTCAGCGTCGCCGCCATCGTGCGTGCGGCTTACCAAAATCTGCAAGCCGGCGGGATCGCGTCCGGCGCAAGCACTATCACCCAGGAAGTCGCCCAGGCGATGGTCTTGGGCACCGAATACGCCTCAGAGCGAACGGCCCGGCGTAAGATCGACGAGATCATCGTCGCATCGGAGATTAAGCGCAAATACTCCAAGAACGAGATTTTGGAAATTTACCTCAACCACATTTTCTATGGCAACTATGCGTCCGGCGCAGAAGCCGCCGCCAAGGCCTTTTTCGACAAGTCAGCCAGCGAGTTGAACCCGGCAGAAGCTGCGTTTCTGGCCGGGCTGCCCCAGGCCCCGGCGGCCTACAATCCGGTCATCAACCGCGAGGCAGCGATAGGCCGCATGAAAACGGTGCTGCGCTTGATGGCTGAGTCCAATGACACGGGGTGCATCGCTATCCAGCATGACGATCGAACCGAGTGGGGTATCCCCAACGGCGGGGAGTTGTGCATCCGGTCAGAGGCTAATCCGGATGGCAGCATGACCTACCTGTATCGCACGTCCGAGATGCCGCCCGGCGAGTGGGCCGATCTGACCCTGGACATTGCCATTGTCGAAACCAAAGCCTATCGTGCGCCCGAATTCCAGATCGAACACCCGCACTATGTAAACTACGTCTGGCAGCAGCTTGAGCGCGAATACGGCCCCCAGGCCGTTTACAGCGCCGGGTATCGGGTGTATACCACGCTGGACGAAAACATCCAGAGCGCCGCCAAGCAGGCCGTCACGGAGCAGTTGGCCCAGCTTCAGACGCAGAACATCAACGTCAACAACGCAACAGTAGTGGTGCTGCGCCCCACCGATGGCGCAGTCGTGGCGATGGTCGGCAGCGCGGATTATTACAACGAAGACATCGACGGGCAGGTGAATGTCGCCCTGTCGCCGCAGCAGCCGGGCTCGGCGATCAAGCCGTTCGTGTACCTGGCCGCGCTGGAGCCGGACACCGGCGACTACTGGACACCGGCCACCGTGATCTGGGACGTACCAACCGACTTCCCCAGCTACCCGCCGGATGCCCCGGCCCGCAACTATGACCGGCGCTTCCACGGCCCGCAGACGGTACGCTCGGCGCTGGCCAACTCGTACAACATCCCGGCCCTGAAAACGATGCAGTACGTCGGGCTGGAGGAGTTTACCAGCCTGACCAAGAGCCTGGGCTTTGAGTACCCGGCAGGCACGCCACTCGAAATTTACGCGAACCAGCCGGGCCTGCCGACAGCGTTGGGCGCGGTGGAGGTCGAACCGTTCAACTTGACCGCCGCGTATGCCACCCTGGCCAACAGCGGGCGACGGGTGCCGCCCTACACGATCATCACGGTCGAAGATCGGGATGGCAACGTCATCTTCAGCGCCGACACCCAGCCGGAAGGGCTGCAAGTCGTCGCGCCGGAGTATGCGTACCTGATCAACAGCATCCTGTCCGACAACGAAGCCCGCCTGGATGCGTTCGGCAGCGTGCAGTGGTACATGCGCTTTGAGGACGGGCGTCCCGCAGCGGTGAAGACCGGCACCAGCAACGACAGCCGCGACCTGTGGACGGTCGGCTATACGCCGCAGTATGCGGTCGGCGTATGGGTTGGGCGCACCGACGACGATCCCCCGGTGCAGCCCTGGCAGAGCATCAGCGGCTCGACAGGAGCCGCGCCGATCTGGAAAAACGTCATGAGTGCGGCCCATGCCGGACTGCCGCAGCAAAACTTCCCGCAGCCGCAGGGCATCACCGATCCCATCGAGGTCTGCCGGGTATCCGGGACGCGGCCCTCCGCCGCCTGTGCCGGGAATACGTACTGGGAGGTCTTCGCGGTCAACGCGCCGCCCCCACCTGCCGAGCAGGATATCTTCCGCGTGATGCAGGTGGACGACTACACCGGCAAGCTGGTCAACGAATACTGCCCGAACGACGTGGTGCAGCGTACGTTCCTGGCCATAAATGACCCGGCGGCGTTCGAGTGGATCAACAACACGCCCGAAGGGCGCAACTGGGCGAACAACATGGGCCTGACGCTGCCGGTCGGCCCGCCGCCGACGGAATATTGCAGCCCTGAGGATGTGCGCCCGACCGTCGATCTGACCTATCCCGCCGAAAATGAAACGGTCAAGGACGTGATCCAACTGCGCGCGCTCATCGATATGCCCGGGCTGGCCAGCTTCGACGTGCGTTACGGGCTGTCGCATAACCCGGACGCCTTCAGCGGGGCGCTGCCGCTCAGCGCCGGGCCAGGACAAGCCGGCGCAACGGAGATCGTGCTCGGCACGCTGGATACACGCGCGCTGACACAGCAGTATGGCAACGGCGCGTACACGCTGCGCCTGACCGCGACCGATACCCAGGGCCGGACGGTGACCGATGACGTGCACATCGTGGTGCAGAACGCCGAAGCTCCGGCGGCGCCCGTCGGGTCACCGACCCCCGCGCCGACGTTCACCCCCTTGGGGCCGGCCCCACAGCCAACGCCCACCCTGGAGCCGACACCAGCCGGGCAATAATCCGGCCTGGTGGCGTATCGTTACAATAGACTGTTCCACCGAGAGGGGACGTGCTAGACAGCGTCCCCCTTTTCACGCATCACATGCACCATGCGAGGGATACATGAGCTTTAGCTGGCAAAATCGCTACTTTCCGCGCCACGAACCGGGGCACACGCTGCGCAAAATGACCCCGGCGGACATTCCCGGCGCAGTAGCGCTGGCCCACAGCTTCGGCTGGGGACACGGCCCCGCCGACTGGGAGCGCCTGCTGGACTGGTCGCCGGAGGGCTGCTTCGTGATTGAGGAGGAAGGGCGCGGCATTATCGGCACCACCACCACGACGCCCTACGGCACTGCGCTGGCCTGGATCGGGATGGTGCTGGTCGCGCAGGACCGGCAGCGGCGCGGCCTGGGGCAGCAGTTGATGCGCGCTGCAATGGACTATTTGATCGCGTGCGATGTCGCGCGTATCATGCTGGACGCCTCAGACGCCGGGCGTCCGTTGTATGACAAGCTGGGCTTTCGCATGTTATATAAGGTGGAGCGTTGGGAAGGCCGGGCCAGCACCTATCTCGGCGCGCGAGCGCGGGCGCTGCGTCCGGACGATACTGCCGCCGTGCTGGCCATGGACACCGAGTGTTTCGGCGTACCCCGCGAGCACATCCCGACGCGCCTGATCAGCGAGTTCCCCGAACTGGCGTGGGTGGACTACGACCACAACCAACTGACCGGGTACCTGCTGGGCCGCCGGATGGCCGGGCAGGTGTATCTCGGCCCCTGGGTCAGTTGGAGCGCAGCATCGGCGGAACGGCTGCTGCGCATTGCGCTGGAACGTTTGCAGGGTGAAGACGTGGTGCTGAACATCCCCGACACTAACGGACGGGCGCTGATCCTGGCCAGCGACCATAACCTGCGGCGGCAGCGGCATTGTATGCGGATGATCTATGGTGATACCGAACCGGTGGAAGGCGATCCGCTGGCACAGTTGGCGGTGGCCACGCTGGCTACCGGGTAACGCCAGGGGCCAGCAGCGTTACGGCTTCGAGCAGCAGCGGCAGGCCGACCACCTCGTACCACTGGCCTTTTTGGGGGGCGAGCGTGGCGTAGCAATCGAGCGCAAGTTCGCTGATCATGGCGTGGTGCAGGTATTCCGCCTGGATGGTGTCGGTCCCGGCGATGAAGGTATAGACATGGTCGCGCGTCAGGGGTTGGGCGTCGGCGTCCTGCCGGATGAACGGGACGCTTTGCATCTGCACCAGCGTCGGCAGCCGCCGGTAGTGCGCCGGCAGCAGGCTGCCCTCGACCTCGGCCACGACCAACGCCAGCCCGCGCACGGTCAGGGCGTGTAGTCGTTCGACAAACCCGCCGATCTTGACCGTCCCCTGCCATCCGACCACAAAGGGCGCTTCGATCTCGGGCCGGTGCCACACCGTCAGCGGCGGGCCACCCGCTGCTCCCCAGACCAACTGCATCGCCGCCACTCCTTCGCCGGGCACGTCCAGCGTAAACGCGCCGCGCGGCCCGTGCGTTTGGGCGGCGTGCGCGTCCTGCTGCATCCACAGCATGTTTTGCGCATAGGCTGGAATCTGCCAGTCTGCTTCCTCTGCGACGAGATATCCGCTGATGGTAGTCATGCTGGTTTATCACCTGTGCGTGGTTGTGCCTGGCAATTATATATAGCTAGAAGCTGTGAAGGTCCTCGAGCGCGATCAACCCCTGGCGCAGCGCGATCAGCGAGGCTTCCACCCGCGATGATGCGCCAAGCTGGTCGATGATCACCACCAACTGCGCCGCGACAAGCTGCGGGTCGATGTTCAAGCGCTCGGCGATCTGGTCGTTGGTCATGCCTGCCGCCACCCCGGTGAGGATGGCGTGATCCAGGTCGCTGAGGGGCTGCTCGTTGGGCGTGTCTTTGGCCATCAAGCCCTGCACCACGCGCTCTGCGACGCCATGCCCCAGGATCAAACGGCCTTTAACTACATCCTGCACGGCCTGGACCAGTTCCTGTTCTTCGGCGGTCTTGAGCATATAGCCGTGTGCCCCGGCCCGCAGCGCGCGCATGATGTAGGAATCCTCGTCGCGCCCGGTCAGGATCAGCACCTTGACATCCGGCCAACTGCTCCGGATTTCCGGCAAGATGGCCAGGCCGCTGGTGCCCGGCATGTTCAGGTCGAGCAGCAGCACGTCCGGGTGTTTTTCGCGCACAATGTCCAACGCCTGCGCCCCGTCGTCAGCTTCGCCAATCACCGCGATGTTCGGCGTATCGTCCAGGTACAGCGCCAGGCTGGCCCGCAAAATGCGGTGATCATCGGCCAGCGCCACCCGGATCACGTCGCTCGTTTGTGTCGGGGCCGGGGCGGCCTCGGATTCGGGCGCGGCGGCAGGTTCCTCGTCGGATGCCGGCACCGCCACTGCATCGACGGTGGCCTCGCGCGGCTGGCCCGATCCGGCCAGCGCCGCCGCCATCGCGCCCGCCGTCTCGAAGCGTTCGGAGGGTTTTTTGGCCAGCGACTTGAGGATCGCACGTTCCAGGCTCAGCGGAATATCCGGCATGATATCGCTGGGCGGTTTGGGGTCCTTCTTCACCTGCTGGAGCAGCAGCACCCCGATATCATCCGCGTCGAAGGGCAGCACGCCGGTCACCAGTTCGTACAGCACCACGCCGGTCGAGTAAATGTCGGTGTGGTGGGTGAGCTTGAGGCCCTGGGCTTGCTCGGGCGACAGATAGGCCGGGGTGCCGATGATGCGTCCAGTCGCGGTGAGCCGCTTGGTTTCCCCGGTGATCGCCAGCCCAAAGTCCATGATCTTCACCTGGCCGTTGGGCGTGATGTGGATGTTGGCCGGTTTGATATCACGGTGGATCAGGTTTTGCCGGTGGGCATAGTCCAGCGCCATGCAAATCTGGCGGCCAAACTCGATGACCACGTCCGGCTTGGAGGGGATGAAGGAAAACAGCGGGCGACCTTCGATGTATTCGATGATCAGGTACGGCTGTTTTTCGTCCCCGCTCACATCGTAGATCGCCATGATGTTGGTATGGTTGAGCCGGGCTGCCGAGAGCGCCTCGCGTTGGAAGCGTTTGCGCGTGGTTTCGTCCACATAGGGCAGCAAAACCTTGATGGCAATTATGCGCTGCAAACGGGTGTCCATCCCCCGGTAAACAGCCGCAGTGGCCCCTTCACCGATGAGTTCGAGTGCCTTGTACCGATTGTTGAGTGTCTGGCCTATCATTCACTTTGGTGCAAATACCCGGCTGTACCTACCCGGGCAAAGCCGCTTCTCCTGTCGACTAGAAACCGTGCAGATGAACGGGTCGTCGGGTGTCGTGTGTTGGTTTCATATTGGGGGAGAGTGTACAAATGTCTGCCAGGATATGCAACTTTGGGATAACTGCGCTAAAGTTGGGGGCCGGTTGTAGAGCGTGAAGGGACGTGATGATGAGACGAGCGTGGCGGTGGGTGGTGGTAATGCTGGTGATGGGGCTGGCGCTGGGGGCGTGCGGCATGGCGGAAGATGTGCGCACCGTCGACGAGGCGATCACGCTGCTGCAAAAACTGGAGGACAACGGAGCCTGGCGCTATCTCCAGGACGGGATAGAGGCGCTGAATAACCAGGACGGCTATCGGGCGCGCGTGCGCTGGCAGGACACGCAGTCCGCCATCACGCTCACGCTGACGCGCGACGCCCAGGGGCGCGGCTGGGCGGCACTCGAACAGGACGGGCAAACGTCCCGCTATTTCATCGACGGGGCGGCGGTCTATCATCAGCGCGACCAGGCGGATATGGACGGTGGCTATATGTGTGCCGATGATGCGCCGCTACTCCAGGACGGCGTGGCGGGCATCCTGACCGGCTACCGCGACGCGGCGACCGGGTTGCAGTCGCTGTCGGTGGTCACGGATGCTACCGAGGACTCGCTGCTGGAACGAGAAGCGACCCGCTACGAGGTGATCTCGACATTTCCGGACGCAGTCGCCATCCTGGACCAGTACGACAACGCGCAGCTTCGTGACCGCGTCGTGCAGGCCGGCGACTTTGACCTCAGCGGCACGCTGGTGATCGACGACGCCACCGACGCCCTGCTCCGCTTCGAGAGCCACTACCGCGCCCCAGACGTCGAGGTCAGCCTGTCGTTTGCCGTGACGCAGTGGGGGGATGTCCCGCCGGTGCAGCCGCCGGATATCGCCGTGCCCTGCCAGCCGTGACGCCGCGCCCCGTTCATGGAGCCGTCGTCAGCGCATAGATCGGCCCGGCGTGATCGGTCAGGAAAATGAAGCGGCCATCGTCGGTCCAGTATGCATCATGAAAGCGGGCTTCCGGCGGCAGCTTCAGGCTGGCCCGCCCGCCATAGCGAAGCTGGTCGGGGGCCGGCTCACTGCCCCGCAGCGGCGACACATCCCACAACTGCACATCCTGGCCATGCGCGGGCAGCGTCAGCAGCAGGGTGCTGTCCGGCGAAAACGCCACACTGGCACACTGGCCGCGCAGCGGCAGCCCGGCCAGCGATTGCCCGCTGGTGGCATCCCACACACCGACGGACGGCTGCCGTCCGCAGGTCGCCAGCAGCGTGCCGTCTGCCGACACAGCCACGTCACTCGCTGCGCCGAAGTCCGGCAGGTCGATGGTATACAGCACCCCGGCAGTCTCCAGGCTCCAGTACTGGACGTTCCCCTGGTTGACGACCACCATGTGCTCGGAATCCGGCGCAAACCGCACATACATCGGCCTTGTGCCGCGCGTGGTCAGGTTGTACTCCAGTTCGTAACCGGGTTGCACATCGCCAGCATCGCCGTCGGGCAGGGCGATCTGCGTGGTCCACACGCGCACCCCTTCGTCGTGACTGACCGCCGCCAGCCATCGCCCGTCCGGTGAAAACGCCAGCGCCTGCACCAGGTCTTCATACGGCTGCATCTCCGCGACCAGCTCGCCTTCCGGGATGCGCCACACCCGGATCATCCCCGTCCCCGTCCCCAACGCCAGCAGATCACGGGCGGGCGATTGGACGGCGAAGGCCCGCACCGGTGCAATCGCGCTGTCCTCAGCAGGGAAACGGCGCACCGGTCGGAGTTCGCGCAGGGGACGCATATCCATCTCCCAGACCTGGCCCACCCCTTCTGCACTCAGCGTGATCAGGGTGTTGTCGTCGGGACCAAAAAACACGTTGCGCACAGATAAGTCGGCGGCACGAAACAGCGTGCGCCCGCTGGACAGATTCCAGACGGCGACGCTGTCCGGGTCCTGGCTGGCCATGCGTGTCCCGCTGCTGGAAAACGCGAGATTGTTCACCGTCGCGTCGTGGAGCTTGAGCACGCCGGTCAGGTGGACCTGCTCGGACGTATGCTGGTCAACCGGAGTCGCCGGAAAACGCCAGGGGATCACCGGTGACGTCGCGGTCGATTCCGGGGCCGGCTCGGTGACATCATCCCCGGCGCAGCCAGCCACCACCAGCCCGGGCAGCAGCATGATGATCGCGATAGCAAGCGTTTGTGTTCGGGTCAACGCTGTTCTCCTTAATCTGAATAAATTGACTCCAACATGGCCCTCGTGTACTCTACACACAATCAACTATACACGATTACAATTAATTACAAATCAACTGGCTCAATGGGGGCAAAACGAGACATGACTGATGCAGAGCTTGCGATCTTGAGCATCATTGCCGAGGGGCCAATCTACGGGCGCGATATCCAGACCGTCATCACGCAGCGGGGGCTGCGCGCCTGGACGAATATCGGTGTCTCGTCGATGTATTACGTATTGGAAAAACTGGAGCGACAAGGGCTGGTCGAGAGCCAGGGGCAGCCGCATGTCGAAGGAGTTGCCCGGCGGAAATATCAGATCTCTGCTGCCGGATTCGGTGTCTTGCAGACCGCCGTAGCCGACCTGCTCAGCACGCCGCGCGAGTACGCCAGCAGCTTCGAGCTGGGGCTGGCGAATCTGCACGTTCTGCGCCCGGCCCAGATTCGGAATGCGTTTACCGCCTACCGGCAAGAGCTGACCTCCAGGCTGGCACAGGCCCGCGAGCGCTGGCAGTCGCTCCAGCAGCGCCAGGCTCCCTTCCATGTCGACGCGATGTTTGAGCACCACACCCGGCTGCTGGAGGCCGAACTCGACTGGGTGCGCGACTTTATCGAGGCGTGGGAAGCCCAGGCTCCGCCCGAAAGCGACGACGACTACCCGGAACCGGACGAGATTCCGCGCATGAAGCAAGTTGTGCTGCCCCATGACCCGGATTCACCGCACCGTGCCCCCACGCGCCCGTTAACACCGCGCCCGGACGTCGACACCGAAGCGCCCACGCTGAAGGATACGGCCCTCAATGCTACGACGCCCCGTGATCTCAGCGTCGATCCAGAGCCGCCACCCGATGACGACATGCCCGATCAAGACACGCAGATGGAGGATGATTTAAGTTAGTGAAAAATTAACACTCCATAGTCCTCAATTCTGTGCTAAACTAAAAATATCTGCGTCATTAATTTTCCGTTGTTATCTAAAGGGGAGCGCACGGCATGGCCCCACGCATTCTATACGTGGAAGACAACTGGGATAACTTGAATCTGGTAAAGCGCGTTCTGCAAGCGGAAGGCATGGAATTCCTGGCCGCGCTGTCGGCCCAGGAGGGGATCGACATGGCCGAGCAGCACCGGCCCGATCTGATCCTGATGGATATCAATATGCCGGAAATGGACGGGCTGACCGCCACCCGTTACATTCGTCAAATGCCCGGGATGGAGGACATCCCCATCGTTGCCCTCACGGCCAACATCATGCGCGATGTACTGGAGCACGCGCTGACGGTGGGATGTGATGGGTACATCGAAAAGCCGATTGATATTGACGAACTCCCCGACCAAATCTACAGTTATCTAAATGGTAAATGACCTTATGCCTGCTCACGAAACCCCCAACGTTTTACACCATCTGGCGAACCGGTTAGCAGCGGCTCCTCCCGATCACCTGTCGTCCACCGCGACCCAGGTCCTCCAGGCGCTGCACAGCGAATGGCCCGACATTACGCGCGCCGAGGTGTACCTGTGCGCGCAGGACGGCACCTGTCGCCGCGCCGCCGGGATCGGTGTCCCGGACGATGCGCCCACCAGCCCCCCGCCGGATTCACCCGCTGCCGAAGCCTTCGCCAACCAGGCCAACGTCACGCCAGCACCAGATGCCGCCCCGCTACAATGGGCGGTGCCGATCCTCGGCACAGAGGCGGCGCAGGGCGTGCTGGCGGTACACCTGCCCGCCGAGGCTGCTCGCGCGCTGGACGAAAAGATGCTGTCTGCGCTGGCCGCTATATTGAGCCTGGCGTTGGAGTATGTGCCGCGGCAGCGTGCGTTGATGCTGGGCCGCCGTTTAGCGCAGGCCGAGTCACTGCCGGCCCTGGCGACCGTCGCTGCCGCGTTTTTCGACGGTGATCACGCGCTGTACGACCTGACGTGGTACCTCCGGGATGATGATGCCGTGGTACAGGTGTGGTCGCAGCGCGCTGAGGGCTGGCTGGCGGCAGAGGATGATCCGCTGCTGCCCGCCCGGCCCACGCTGCACAATGACGACCCGGTCTTCATTCCCGTTCCGGCGGATTCGTCGCTGCTGGCGGAAGGCGCGTTCCAGGACGCCGCCGGGCTGACGTTGGTTCCGCTGCGGCACGAAGGCCAGCTTGCCGGGGTGCTGGCGGTGTCCGGCCCGGCCCTGTTTACGGGCGATCTGCACGGCCTGAGCACCCTGGCTGAGCAGCTTACTGTGCTGGCGGGGCATCACATGGCCCTGGACGCCAGCGCGATCGTGTGGCTGCTCGACGACGCCGTACACGACGCGGACGAACCGGCGGCGCTGGTCCAGGCGCTTTACGACCAACTCGATCCACCACCAGACAGCCTGTCACTGGACGCGATCCAGCGCGACGCCGAAGACCACATCGCGGCGCTAACCGCCGTCGCCGCCACGCCCGGTGACGCTTCCGGCGCGCGCGTCGAGGCCGGGGATGATCTGCGCACGGCGTTGGCCGATGGTACGCCGCTGCTGGCCAACCACCCCCAGGCCGGACCGACCGCCTACATGCAGCAGCGTGGCTTCGGGGCGATGGCGATGTTCCCGGTTGTGATCCCCGGCAAACCGCCCACCCACACCCTGACGGCGGCCTACACCACGCCCCATCTCTACACCGCGGCTGAAATCCGGCGGCTGCACCAACTCAGCTACCAGGTCGGGGCGCAGCTGGAGCGCTGGACGTGGCAGCAGAGCCAGCAGGCGCAGCAGGCCCAGGTCAAGCGGCAGGCGCGCGTGCTGGAGGCGCTGTACGACATCGCGCGCCAGCTTAGCGCCCACCTGACCGGACCGGACACCCTGCACAGCGTGTGCCAGACACTCGCCGCTGCGCTGGCGACCGATTACGCGGCGGTGGTGCGCTTCGATCAGGTCCCGGCCAGCGGAAACATCGTGGCCGAGCACCCGGCGCGGTTAGGGATGCAAACGCTGCTGACGCTGGAGGACTTCGGCGGATACAAGCACTTGCAAGATTACCACGCGCCGCTGGCGGCCCAGCTGGTCGACGATGACCAACCGGGCCCACCTGATGACAGGCTGGGGCCGAACCGGGGCCACTTCACAAAGTCGGGGCTGCACAGCCTGCTCCTGGTGCCGCTGCTGGTACACGGCGACCTGATCGGGATGCTGGTCGCGGCCAGCCAGGACGCGGCGCACACCTTCCCCTCGGCGCACATCCAGGCCGCCCAGACCGCCGCCAGCCAGATCGCGCTCGGGCTGTACAACGCCCAACTGTTCACCGACATCCAGCGCCGCGCCAACCAACTCGAACAGATCGCCGCCTTTGGCCGGCTGGTGTCCAGCACGTTTGATCGCGACGAGATTCTGCGCCGCGTGATGGACGTGATCCCGAATTTGCTGCCCGCCGATCAGGTGAGCCTGTCGCTCTACAGCGGTGTGCAGCCACACATGCAAATCATCTCCCTGACCAATCGCACAGAAATGCAAGAAGACAGCTTTGCGGCTGCCGGCTCCAGCATCGAGGAAGTGATCAAAACGCAAGCTCCGCTGCTGGTGCCAGACCTGAAAAGCTCGGACTACACCGATCACCAACGGCTGGCCGCGCAGGGGTTGAATTCGGCGCTCACGGTCCCGCTGGTCATGGGCGGACACCCACTGGGGGCGCTCAACATCAGCCACCGGCGCAGCCGCATTTACACACCGACCGACATCACGTTGATCCAACAGATCGGGAACCAGATCGCGATTGCGCTGGAAAATGCGCGCCTCTTCCAGACGACGCAGCAGCGGGTCTCGTATGAGGAGGCGCTGGGCGATATTACGTCCCAGTTGCAACAGCCGGCGGACCTGCGCGATCTGTTACAGCAAACGATGCGCGAACTGGGGCAAGCCCTGGGCGCGCGCCGGGTCCGGGTCCGGCTGCGCACGCCCAGCAGCCCGAATGGGGGTGGAAAATGAACGCTGTACGTCGCATCCTGCAGACGGTCTTTGCGCCGCCGGCCTCGCAACGCTGGCGGGCGCACGGCCTGTATGCGTTACTCGTGTTGTACGGCCTCTCCCGGCTGGTGTATCTGCTGCCGGAGGTCACCGAGCAGACTGCCGGGCAGCTCAACCTCGGCACGGCGACGGTAACGGCGGTGAGCTTGCTGCTGCTGGTGCTGGCCGAGGGCGCGTACTGGCTGATCCGGCGTGGCAGCCTGCGGCGCGCGGCGCTGATCATGGCGGCGGCGCTGCTGGTCGAAGGCACCGCCTACCTGCTCGTCGATGGGTGGGGGGCACTGCGCGGGTGGTCGGCGCTGTGGCTGGGCATTGCGTTGGGCGCGCTGATGCTCGCGTGGTGGCAAAGCGGCGTGTGCACCGCTTTTGCGCTGGCCGTGATCACCATCAGCAGCTTCCAGGACTACGCCAGCCTGACCGCCGCCGCCCAGACCGAACGGGCAGCGACCTATGGCGTGCTGGCGATGGGGACGCTGGCGCTGGCCGGGATTGCCTCGGTCGTGCCGCGCGCCGGCCAGCGGGAGCACGATTCCGCGCGCAGCGAAGATTCAGCGCGCCACCTGATCGCGGTCGTCAATACGGCGGCCCAGGCGACTTTCTCCCGTACGGACCTGGACGAAACGCTCAAACAGCTCACCGAGATCGTCCGGTCACAGTTCGATACGATCTACCACGTCCAGATTTTCCTGATCCGGCCAGAGACTGAGGTCGCGGTTCTGCACGCCAGCACGGGCACGGTTGGCGAGCAGTTGCTGGCCCAGGAGTACAGCGTCGACGTGGGGGGCTTGAGCGTGGTCGGTCGCGCGACATTAAGCGGCGCGATGGTGCTGGTGCCCAACATTACCCGTGACGACATCCACAAGCCGCTGGCGCTGCTGCCCGATACACACACCGAACTGGCGATCCCGCTGAAGGTGCGCGAGGACATCATCGGCGCGCTGGATATTCACAGCCGCCAGATCACCCCCTTCACGGACGACGATATCACGGTGTTTAAGGCGATTGCCCAACAGATCGCGCTCGCCTTTGACGGGCTGCGCCTGTACGAAATGTCGCAGCAAAACCTGCGCGAAAACCAGGCGCTTTACCAACAGACACAGGCCAACCTGCGCGAGATCGAGCGCCTGAACTACCAGTTGACCGGGCGCGCCTGGACCGAGTACCTGCGCTTGCAGTCGGCCTCAACCGCCCTCACGCTCGATCTGGAATCGGACGAGGTGACTCCCGACGCGGAATGGACGGACACCCTGAACAAAGCGGCGGTCCAGCGCCAGGTGGTGAGCACCACGCACGACGGGCGGCGGCTGGTGGCGCTGCCGATCATCGTGCGCAATGAGATCGTCGGGGCGATGGAGTTTGAGCTAGAGGCCGAGGGCGAGCTACCGGGCGGTGCTTTGGAATTGATCAATGCTGTCGGGCAGCGTTTGGGGCTGGCGTTGGAAAACCGCCGCCTGTTCGACGAAACGCAGCGGGTCGCCCAGCGCGAGGCATTGATCAACGACATCGGGGCCGATTTGCAAGGGGCGAGTGGCGTCGACGCCATCATCCAACGCGCAGCGCACCATTTACAGGAGTCGTTGTCGGCTCGGCAGGTCACGATTCGCCTGGGGACGACGAAGGACGACGACAAGGGGCAGGAGACATCATAACATGAGTACGCTGTTACGCTATTTGTTCGTAGTACAACACGACTATCGCTCCCAGCAAGCAACGATGCGCGCACGGGTGCTGCTGCCGTTGAGCAGCGGCTCGGCGTTGCTGTTGTCCGTCTTTCTGCTCCTGACGCTGTCGAATGTGATCCCGCAAGAGCGCGCCAATATTCACACGTACGCAATCGTTGTGTTGTCCCTGGCGACGGTGATCGCGGTGCTGGTCACCTGGCTGATCCAACGTGGCATGTTGACCCTGGCCACCCTGCTCCTCGGTGGGCTGATCGCGGGCTATGCTATTTCGGATGTCTTGATATCTGCCACCATGACCACCGGGGTTGTCTTCGCCATGCTTCTTGTGTATGCCGCCCTGACGTTTGGCGGGCGCGGCGTGCTGCTGGCGTATGGCTACAGCGTGATCACGCTGCTGGTTATGCTGGTCGTCCGGTCGGAGGGGTTGCTGGGGACCGACCAACTGGACGACATGCCGTCCATAGTCTTTTATTCTTTCGTCAATTTGAGCTTTGTGGCGATCATTCTGTGGTTCTTCGTCGTGCGCTCGACCGCGATGTTGGTGCGGGCCAATCGGCTCGCAAACCAGACCCGCGCCACCGCCGAAGTAGGCCGCAGCATTGCCCGCATCTTGAACCTGGACGAACTGGTCACCCACACGGTGGACCTGATCCGGGATCGCTTCGCGTTCTACCATGTGCAGCTTTTCCTGGTCGACGAGGCAGGGGGCTATGGCAATCTGGTCGCCAGCACGGGCGAGACGGGCGCGGCGCTGCTGGCGCAGGGCTACCGGGTTCCGGTCGGCCCGCGTACCGCGGTGGGCGAGGTGTTGAGCACCGGCGAGATGTGCTATCTACCCCGGATCGCCAACACCGCCTATCGCCACCTGGAAAGGCTGGACAACACGCAGACCGAGCTAGCGCTGCCGCTGGTGGTCGGCGATGAGATCACCGGCGCGCTGGATATTCACAGCCTGCGGCCCGATGCATTTGGCTCCGAAGACATCGAGGCCATGCGCGTGACAGCCACCCAGATCAGCCAGGCCATCCAAAACGCCCGCCTGTTCGAAAGTCAGCAGCGCAGTTTGCTGCAGAACCGCCGGCTGTTCCTGGAAAGCGAAACGAACCTGCGCGAGATCGAGCGCCTGAACCGCGAACTCACCGGCCAGTCGTGGCAGGAGTATATGCAGGAACGGCTGCAAGATGACTTCGGGGTGCGCATGGTCGAGCAGGATATGCAGACCGGGCAGGTGGATTGGACCCCGACCATGCAGCAGGCCACGCAGCGCAACCGGCTGGTGATCAAAGAAGACGAGGGCACGCAGATTCTCGCCGTCCCGATCAGCATTCGCGGCGAACCCATCGGGGCGATTGAGGTCTGCCTGGACGAAGGCCAGAATCCCTCTGAGGTGCGCAGCATTGTGCAGGCCGTGACCGAGCGCATGGCCTTCAGCCTGGAGAACGCGCGGCTGTTCGAGCAGGCCCGCATGGCCGCCGAGCGCGAACAGCAGATCAACCGCGTCACCGCCCAGTTGCAGGGCCTGACCAGCATCGAAGATGTACTGACGACCGCGATCAACAGCCTGGGCGAGGTGCTGGGGGCCAGCGAGGGGGTGGTCCGGCTGGTGCCGGTCGAAGCGGACGAACCGGCGGGCAACGGCCACGCGCCGCCCGCGCAATCCGGCCCGGATCAAACCAACCCCAATATGAGAGCAGCCAGTCAGGACGGATGATATGAGAGAATTTATCACACGCATCATCAGCTTGCATTATCCGTATGAGGACGCCGCCGGCCAGCAGCAAGCCCGGCGATTGCTGGGGGTCAACCTGGCGTGGTTGATCGTGGTCACCCTGGCGCTGCCGCTGTCGGTCATCTGGTCCTTAGAAGCGGGTGGGGTCGACACGGTGACCATGTTTATTCCGCTGACGCTGCTGATCGCGGGCCTGACCCACCGCCTGATCCAGCGCGGCCAGTTACCGCGCGCCCGGATGCTGTTCGTGGTCAACATCCTGAGCGCCAGTCTGCTGGCGATCTTCCCCGACTACCGCATTGATACGCCGTTCGTGCTGGTGCTCACGCTGCCGATCACGGCAGCCGGGGCGCTGCTGCGGCGTCCGGGGTTGATCGGGATCGCGGTGCTGCTGGTGGTGGCGGTGACGGTCGGCGGGTTGTTCCAGATCAGCACCGACATGGAGCCAACCCCGTTGGGCACGTCCAACACGCAGCGCATTCGCCTGACCTTGCTGCTGTTCGGCACGTTTGTGCTGCTCAACACCGCCATGCTGGCCGTGTTTGTCCGGAGCCTGGAAGACGTGCTGCGCCAGCAGCGCGACCTCGCCGATTTGCTGTCCATCAGCGCAGAACTGAGCAAGACCTTGAGCACGCGCCCCGCACCGGGCGAAGCGTTGAACCAGTTTGTCGAGCAGCTTCGCGATCTGCTCAACCTGTATCATATTCAGATCTTCCTGACCGAACCAGCGACCGGGCAGCCCACCCTGCGCGCCAGCACCGGCTATATTGGCCGCCGCTTGCTGGAAGAGGACAGCCTCGCCACCCCAGACGACGACAGCCCGATCAACGATGCACTGCGCCGCAAAGACCTGCTGGTGATCGAACGCAACGCCCCCGAAGAACAACGCAGTGAATTTTTACCGGCCACCCAGTGTGAGCTGCTGCTGCCGCTGTACGTGGGCGAGAAGTTCCCCTTCGGCGTGCTGGATATGCACAGCGCCAACGCCGGCACGTTCTCCCCGCACATGCGCCACGTCTTGACCGTCGTCAGCCACCAGTTGTCAACCGCGCTGTACAGCGTCGAGCAAGGCCAGGCACTCAACGACAGCTACCAGGAACACGACCGCCTGGTCGCGCAGATCGAAACCGGCCAGCGTGAACTGGCGCGCGCCAACCGGCAGCTTGTCGGCGCAACCTGGGACACCTATCTCGAAGAACGCGCGGAGACTGCGCCGGGCTTCAAGTGGCAGGGCGGCGAGGTTATCCCGGCTACCGGCGATTCGTCCTTGCTGGAGCAAACCCTCCACACCGGCGATCCCTACCTGGGGCAGGCCGACGGGCAGACGGTGCTGTGTGTGCCCGTCCGGCTGCGCGGCCAGACACTTGGCGCGCTCGAATTCCGCCGCGATGGCAGCGCAGGCTGGCCGGAGTCGGCGCTGGAGTTGGCCCAGGCAGTAGCCGAACGCCTGGCGCTGTCATTAGAGAATGCGCGCCTGTTCGAAGAGGCCCAGATCACGGCCCAACGCGAGCAACTGATCAGCGAAGTGACCTCCCGACTCCAAACCAGCAGCGACCTCCAAACTCTGCTGAGCCTGGCTGCCAGCCAGTTTCAGGACGCGCTGGGGGCGACGCACACCAACGTACGCCTGGGGCTGCCCCAGGACGAATCATCAGAAAGCGAGGCGTAGGAGCAAACTATGTGGCGACGCCGTTTGAACTTTGCCAACTGGCCGATTAGCTCCAAGCTGGCCCTCATTCTTGCGCTGGCGATTTTGCTGCCGGTGCTGCTGCTGGCCGTGCCGGTCACCAGCCAACGCCGCCAGGCTACGGCTCAGGACCAACACCAGACCCGCCTGGAGACGCTGGGGCCGTTTGAGATCGCACAGGTTGATCGCGCACTCCAGGATTTGAAAACCGAAACCGAGCGTATTGTAACCGGGGTCTCCACCGACCAGACCCAGCTGCGTGAGTATTTGTTCCGCGCTCCGACGGCGCTATCCGAAAGCCAGCGCCAGCAGTTGAACGCCCAAATTGAGGTGCGTGTGTTTCGCTTCATGGGGAATCATGCCTCGATGTCGCGCCTGCGCTTTTACGATTCGCGGGGCACCATGCTGCTGGATGCTACGCGCCAGGCCGGTCAAACCATACAGATTCAATACACGCCCCCGCCGGAACGCACCCAAACCCCGGCGGATGCGCTGATCGCAGGGGAATTTGGCCGGCGAACGAGTGTGGTAACCGCGTTCTATGAAAGTGCCAATGGACGTCCGACGGTGGATGTGGCTTACGCTTTACGGCCCCTGGGCGGTATCGGCTCGTCTCAGGTGACGATTGGCTATGTCGTGTTTAGCTATGATTTGCTGCTGACTGCCGCAGACGACACGATCCCCGACCTGTACACCGTGCTGCAGAGCTTTCCGCAGGCCGACTTGCCGACACATGTCTTCCTGCTGAATAACGCGGGACAATTGCTGTCGCCCGCCGAAAATTTTGACTTCATGGACGAGGCAGGTGGGGGCGAAGGGTTCCGCGCCGCCCAACGCGGCGAGACCGGCGTCTCGATCTATCGCAGCGCGCTGCTGGATACCCAGGTGATGGGCTATCATGCGGCGGTGTCCTTCCGCGATGGGCCGGAACTGACATTCCTGGTCGAAACGTCACTGGACGCCATCAACGAGCAGGTTGCCGAAGAGGGGTTAATCGAGATCAGTGTGCAGGCCGGCAGCGCCCTGGTGATCGGGATCGCGACCGTGCTGGTCGCCGGGCACGTGATCGCGCGGCCTCTGTCGCGCCTCACCGACGCCGCCCAGCGCATCGCGGCGGGCCAGTTGCAGACCGACCTGCCGGAGATGCAGCGCCAGGACGAAATCGGGCAGCTCAATAACGCTGTTGCGCAGATGGCCAACCAGTTGGTCAGCGCGATCAGCGATCTGGAGCGCCGCGTGCAGGCCCGTACGCGCAACCTGGAAACGACGCTGGAAGTCGGGCGCGCGATCACCAGCATCCGCGAATCGGACGCGCTGCTCGAAGAGGTCGTCAACCTGATCCGCGCCCAGTTCGGACGCATCTACCACGCGCAGGTGTTTCTGATCGACCCGGTGTCCAACCAGGCGCAGTTGCGCGCATCGACCGGTGCTGTCGGGCGTCAACTGCTCGAACGCCAGCACTACCTGGAGGTGGGCAGCCAGAGCGTGATCGGCAGCGTGACCGCTTCCGGCCATGCGGTCGTGGCGCTGGATACCTCCAGCAACCCGGTTCACCGGCGCAACGAGTTCTTGCCGGAAACACGGGCCGAGATGGCGCTGCCGCTGCGGGTGGGCCAGCGCATCATCGGCGCGTTGGACCTGCAAAGTAAAGAACCGGATGCGTTCGGCGAGCAAGATGTCGAGCTGTTCCAGGGGATGGCCGACCAGTTGGCCATCGCCATCGAGAACGCAGCCCTGTTTGCCGAATCGACCGCCCAGCTGCAGGAGATCGAACGCCTGAACCAGTCGCTGACACGCACCGCCTGGGATGAGTTCGAACGACGCCATGCGCCCGGCAGTCTGTCTGCTGCCGCTGGCCCAGCGCGACACGATGGGGATTGGACCGCCTTACAGCGCGAGGCCATGCGCACCGGGCAGATCGCAGCTCAGACGGCGGACGACACCGTCACCTTCGCGGTCCCGATCCGGCTGCGCGGTCAAACCCTGGGCGCGGTCGAGTGGCAGGTCCCGGCGCAGCACTACACCCAGGACGTACGCCAGACCGCCATCGAACTGACCGCCCGGCTGGCGCTCACTGCCGAGAACATCCGCCTGTTCGAGCAAAGCCGCCAGGTGGCCCAGCGCGAAGCGTTGGTGAATCAGATTTCCAACAAACTGGTGAGTACGACCGATATCGACCAGATTCTGCAAACAGCCGTCCGCGAGTTGGGGCTGGCGCTGCACACACCAGAAACGGCGATCCAGTTGATCACTCCGGACGACGATAGCGGGGATAAGTAAAACGATATGCTGCGAAAATTAGGGATTCGAACACAGGCTGTTTTGTTTGTGGTGGTGGTGTTGATCGTGGCGGCTGTCGCCTTGCTGGTGCCCCAGATTCGTGATGAACGCGACACCCTGATCCGCGCCTATCGCGGGCAACATCTGGCGGTGGGGGGCACCCTGCGCCAGGACGTGATGACGCAGGACGCCGCCGCGTTAGCAGCACGCTTCGCACGGGTCGCCGCCCAGAACGAGAACGTCGCCTTCATTGCCCTGATCGGCCCGGACGAGCAAGTGCTGGCCCATTCCGACCCGGCCTACCAGGGCGAAACCAGCGAGCAGGTGGGCCTGACCGACCGCTCGCTGAGCACGACCAATCGCCGCGATATCACCGGCTATGGGGCAGTGTACGTCACGACGACCCAGTTACCACTCTCCGCGACCGAAGCCTACGACGTGGTGATCGGCACCCCGGTGCGCCTGGTGGACGACGAGGTGAATCAGAATACTCAGGACGCCATCATCGCCACCGCCGGCCTGGTGGGGATAGCCGCTGTGCTGACGCTGCTGTACACGTGGCGCATCGCCTACCATCCGGCCCAACGCACGCGCGAGGCGATCCGGCAGTTCCGCACCGGGGATTTGTCCGCCCGGGTGGCACCACATGGTGCGCGCGAATTTACGGAACTGATCGACGAGCTGAACGCGCTGGCGGCTGAGTTTGACCAGACCCGCAGCGAACTAGAAGAACTGTATCATGCGTCGGAACGCCAGGCCCAGGAACGCGCCCGTGATATGGCCATCGCCGCCGATGTTGGGCGGCGGGCGACCGGGTTCCGGAATATCCAGGGGCTGCTGCGCGAAACGGTCGATCAGCTTTGCCGCCGCTTCGACGAAATCTACCACGCGCAGGTATTCCTGATCGACGACCTGGGCGAGTACGCGGTGTTGGTCGAAAGTACGGGCGAGGCTGGGCGGCAGTTGCTGGCAATGGAGCATAAGCTGGCAGTTGGCTCCGATTCGGTGATTGGCCGTGTGACGGCACGCGGTCGCCCGGTCAATGCGTCCGACACCCTGCGCGGCGAGGTTCCCTGGCAGCCGAACCCCATCCTGCCCGACACTCGCGCCGAGCTGGCGCTTCCGCTCCAGATCGAGGAGCGTGTGATCGGCGCGCTGGATGTCCAGAGCATCCAGCCGGACGTGTTCACCCCGGCGATGATCCGCGTCTTCGCGGTAGCTGCCGACCAGTTGGCGATTGCGATTGAAAACGCGCGCTTGCTGGCCGAAACCGAACAGCGCGTCAGCGAGATCGACAACCTGAACCGCCAGCTTACCCGCGCGACATGGCAGGAGTTTGTGGAAGAACAATCCCGGCAGCGCAGCCTGGGCTACCGCTACAATCTACACGAATTAGCGCCGCTGGAGGACGACGGGAAAATCTCGTCCTTGCCAGACCAGCGGATCGAGGCCGATATCCGTGTGCGTGGCGAGACCATCGGCAAATTGGCCACGGCGCTGCCCGGAGGTCGCCAGTTGACCGACGACGATCAGATTTTGATCGAAGCGGTGGCCGACCGTGTCGCGCTGGCAGTCGAGAACGCGCGCCTGTTCGGCCAGACACAGCGCGCGCTGGCCGAAACCGAGCGGCTGTACGATACTGCCCGCGCCGTCAGCAGCACCTCCGACCTGAACGTGATTTACCAACTGGTGACCGAACAGCTCAGTATGCCGCTGGACGTGGACCACGTCGAGATTTTGCTCTCCGGGCCGGACCCGGCGCTGGTGCAGTATCTGGAAAATGTCTATATCTGGTCCCGGGATGGCGGCGCGCAGCCGGTCGCGGACCGGGAACAACTGCCGGTGCTGTCGATGAGCTACGCCGAGGATGACCTGCTGTCGCCCACCGCCCCCACCACCTACGACAACATCCCCCACGACATGCCGCCGGAGCACCCGCTGCATGACCGGCTCGCTGCACTCGGCGTGCAGAGCGCGGTGCTGGCCCCGCTCAACGCCGGCGGGCGCTGGTTTGGCATATTGGTCTGCAGCAGCCAGCAGGCGGGTGGTTTCGGGGCCGAGTATGTCTCGTTCGCCAGCGCCCTGGCCGACCAGTTGGCGATTGCGGTCGAAAACCGCCGCCTGTTCGACGAGGCACAGACCGAAGCCCGCCGGGCGCGTGCGTTGGCCGAAGCCGGGCAGCTCGCCAGCCAGATCGGCGGGGATTATGAGGCCGGGCTGCAAAGCCTGTTCGAGGCGGTGGCCGGGCCGGGGCAATATGACCGCTGGTGGTTCGGGCTGCTCGATGGCAGCACCTCGCTGCGGCAGGTGACCGCCTCCGATGCCGACCTGATGCCGCTCGTCGATATCGAGGCCGACCAGAGCGCCCTGGCCGAAGCGGCACGCATCGGCGAGATCGTGCTGGTCAACGACCCGACCGATCACCCGGTGTTGGCCCGCCAAGAACGGACCGTACAGGAACGGTGGGGCAAGCACATCGCTATGCCGGTCAAGATCGGCCCGGACGTGGTCGGGGTGATGCAGATTGGGCGCGCGCTGAACGAAGCCAACCTCGACGAACGCGATATCCAGTTGGCCGCCACACTGGCCAGCCAGATCGCAGTCGCCACGCAGAACCAGCAGTTGTTCGACCAGGCCGAAAGCGAGCGCCAAAATCTGCAAACCATTCTGGATACCATGCCGACCGGCGTGCTGGTGATGGACAACACCGGGCAGGTGATCCTATCGAACGAGCGCCTGCGGAACCTGCTGGGGCCGGATGTCAAACCGGGCGTCAGCCAGCCGGAGACCTATCCCATGCTGCAGGGCGACACCCGCGAACCCTATCCGCGCGAAGCATGGCCGCTCAACCAGGCGGCCCGTACCGGCGAGGTGGTGCTGGTCGATGACCTGACCGTGCAGCTCCCCGACGGGCGCGACCTGAATCTGCTGGCCCAGGCCGCCCCGATCCACGATGCGGACGGCGAGATCCGGACGGTGGTGGGCGCGTTCCAGGACATCACCGAACTCCAGGAACTGGAGCAGGCGCTGCAGGACAGCCTGCGCGAAACCACGATGCTGTACGAGGCCAGCCGCGCGATATCGCGCGCGACCAACATGGAAGACCTGCTGCAAGTGGCGCTAGCGCAAATCTCCACCCTGGTGCCGGACCGGGCCTTCATCTTCCTGGATGAAGGCTTTTCGCCCGGCGAGCGCGATCTGGCGCTCGTCGCGGTCTACCCGCCCGGCGATACCGGCGATTACGATGTGGATATGTTCATCCCGCTGATGCTCCAGGAGCCGGCGGTGGCCACCCGCCCCGCCGCGGCGGACGACGTGTCCGACCTGCTGGTGCACACCGGCCTGCACACCATGATGAGCTTTCCGCTGAGTGTGCGGGGGCACGTCAACGGCTGGATCGTGGTCGGGTTCGAGCAAGAGCGAAAGCTGCCCACCGAACAACGCCGCTTGCTCACCACGCTCTCCAATCAGGCAGCTATGACCATCGAGAACCAGCATTTGCTGCTGCGCACCGAGACGGCCTTGCAGGATACCGCCGTGCTGTACCACGCCAGCCGGTCGATTGCCGAGGCTGAGGACGCAGGCGACATCTTGCAAACTATCATCAGCTATGCCGCGCCGCCGCCGGTCAGCCAGGCCATGCTGTACGTCTTGCTCGGCGATAGCTGGGAGGCCCCCAACGCTGCCGTCGAGGTTGTGGCGGGGTGGGATTATGAAGAGTCCGACGCTATGCAAAATGCGATCGGCACCCGCTACCTGCTTGGCTCGCTGCCTTTCGGCGACGTCCTGGCCGCCAGTGACGTCTGGCCGATCGACGATGTCACCATCGAGCCGGGACTCTCCGACGAGGCGCGCGACGGGCTGGTCGCGCAGAACATCCGGGCAGCAACGGTAATCCCGCTGCGGATCGCCGGGCGTCCGTTGGGGGCGCTGCTGGTGGGGCTGGGAACGCCCTGGGAACACGGCGACAGCGAGCTGCGTGTATACCAGTCGCTGGTCGACCAGGCTGCCGTGTCGCTGGAAAACACGCGGCTGTACCAGCAGATGCAGCGCCGTGCGCGCCAGCTTGGGGCCTCGGTCGAGGTTAGCCGCGCGGTGACATCCATTCTGGACATGGACACGCTGCTGCCACAGGTGGTCGATCTCATCCGCGACGCCTTCGGGTACGATCACGCGCAGGTCTTCTTGATGAGCGACGACGACACCCAGGCAGACCTGGTCGCGTCCACCGGCGAGGCCGGTCGCCAACTGCTGGCGGTCGATCACAGCCTGCCGGTCGGCTCGCACTCGGTGATCGGGCAGGTCACGGCCAACGGCGAGCCGGTCATCGCGCTGGATACAGCGGATGCACGCTTCGTCCACCGGCCCAACCCCTACCTGCCGGATACGCGCTCGGAGATGGCGCTGCCGCTGATCGCGCGCGGGCAAATCCTGGGCGCGCTGGACGTGCAGAGCAACCAATCCGGGGCGTTTACCGAGGAGGACACGCGCATCCTGGCCGGTCTGGCCGACCAGGTCGCCACCGCGATTGACAACGCGCGCCTGTTTGCGCTGTCGGAGGAGCGCGCGGAGGAAATGGAGTTCCTGTTTAACGTCACGACCGCGGCCACCACCTCGCCAGAGTTGGCCGAAGCGCTGGAGCATGTGGTCGAAACGCTGCAAACGACGATGGGTGTTTCACGGGCGAGCGTCTTCTTGCCGGACCAAAGCGGCGACTACCTGCGCAAAGGGGCTGGCATCAGCCTCTCCGGCGAAGACACCGCGTATTCGTCGGTTTCCGTGGATCGCGGGCTGCTCGGGTGGGTCGCGCGCCACAAAGAGGCCACGATCATCAACGACCTGTCCAACGACCCTCGCCGCCTGTCCGATGCCGAAAACATCCAGGCTGCGATTGCCGTACCGCTGATGACGATCAGCGACCTGGTGGGGGTGCTGCTGGTCGAAAGCGAGCAGGCGCACGCCTTCGATAACGACGATCTGCGGCTGCTGCAAACGCTGAGCGGCTCGCTGGGCGCAATCATCCAGAACTCCCGGCTGTTGCAGGAAATGCAAGAGGCCAACGAGCGCTTGCTGGAGGTCGACCGTCTGAAGACGAACTTCCTGGCGGCGATGAGCCACGAACTCCGCACGCCGCTCAACTCGATCATCGGCTTCTCGCGCGTGATGCTCAAGGAGATCGATGGTCCGCTGACCAGCAACCAGGAAGAAGACCTGACCACCATCTACGAAAGCGGTAAGCACCTGCTGGGACTGGTGAATGACATCCTCGACCAGGCCAAGATCGAGGCCGGGAAGATGGAGCTGTCGTTGGCGTACTTCGACCTGCAAGAGGTGATCAACGGGGTCATGTCCACCGCCGTTGGCCTGACACGTGACAAACCGATCGAGTTGAAGACGGACATCACGCCCCGGCTGCCGCAGGCATACGGCGATGAATTCCGCACGCGCCAGGTGCTGCTCAACCTGGTGTCCAACGCCAGCAAGTTCACCACCGAAGGGAGTATTTCTGTCTCGGCCTTCCCCATCGTGGAAGACGGGCAGGAATATGTCCAGTTGTCGGTGGAGGACACCGGCATCGGCATCGCCCAAAAAGACATGTCCCTGTTGTTCGAAGCCTTCCAGCAGGTCGATAACTCGACCACGCGCTCGGTCGAAGGGACCGGCATGGGGCTGCCGCTGGCCAAGTCGCTGGTCGAACTGCAGGGCGGACGCATCTGGGTGGTCAGCGAGCCGAACGTCGGCTCGACCTTCAGCGTGACGATCCCCACCTCGCCGGTAGAAGTGGACGACACGCCGGGCGTGCCGGAGGAGCAGCCCGCGCCCGCGTCGAGTCCCGGCCTGCCCGAGAATGACGCTCCGCCGCTGCCGCAGCGGTTGGTGCTGGTCATTGAAAACGATCCCAAAGTCCTCAATCTCTACTACCGCTATCTAGCCAAAGGGAGCTATGAGATTCTCGGCACGACCTATCTGGAGGAAGCCAGGCAGCTCAGCGCGACCTACCATCCCCTCGCCATTCTGTTGGATGTCAACCTGCCCCACCAGGACGGCTGGGCGATGCTGGAGGCGCTGACCCACTCGCCGGAAACGGCGGACGTGCCGGTCATCGTGTGCAGCATGGACCCGGACAAGGAGCGCGGGCTGGAGTTGGGGGCTATCGAGTATCTGGTCAGGCCGTTTACCGAAGATCAGTTATTGGACGCCATGCAGCGTGCCGAAGCGGAAGCCGAACGGCAGCGCATTCTGCTGGTCGATGATAAACCCGAAAGCGTGCGCGTCTTCCGCGATGCGCTCGCGGCCAGCCCGCAGTACCGGGTCATGGAAGCCACGACCGGCCAGCAGGCGCTTGAGCTGCTCGAACGCTCGCAGCGCATCGATCTGGTCATCCTCGATCTGCGGATGCCGGAGATCGACGGTTTCGAGGTCCTGCACGCCCTGCGCACCAACGATCGGACCGCCGATGTCCCGGTGTTGGTCCTGACGGCGGAAGACATCAATGCCGACGAGCGCGCCGCGTTGGAGTCGATTGATGTGTTCCGCAAAGATGCGGTGAACGAGGACCATTTGCTTGACCAAGTTGAATCTTACCTGGACAACGGACAGGAGCAGGAGTCTTGAGCACGAAACACGTTGCACTACATTGTACGAATTGCCACCATGTGATGGCCTATGAAGGCGGCGATACGACCTGTCCCCGCTGTGGCGAGTCGATCCTGGAGGCACAATATGATTTAGACGCGCTGCGGCAGTCCGATTGGGTCGAGGCATTGATGCGCCGCAAGCCGGGCGTGTGGCGCTATCACGAACTGCTGCCCGTGCTCGATTCGAAACACATTCTGAGCATGGGCGAAGGCGGCACGCCGATGCTCAAAGCCGAAAACCTGGGCGTCATGCTCGGCTTGAAGAACCTGTACATCAAGGACGAGCGCCAGGGGCCGACCGGCTCGTTCAAGGACCGGCAGGCGTCGGTCGCGATCTCGGTGCTGCGCGAGATGGGCGTCAATGCGGCGGTGGTGGCCTCGACCGGCAATGTCGCGATTGCCTATGCGGCCTATGCCGCGCGCGCCGGGATCAAGCTGTGGGCGTTCCTCACCAGCCAGGTGCCGGGCGAGAAGATGCGCGAGGCGGCGCTGTATGGGGCCGAGGTGATCAAGGTCACCGGCACCTACGACGAAACCAAAACCGTCGCGGCGCGGTTCGCACAGTCCAAAAACCTGTTTTTGGATCGCGGCGTCAAGACAATTGCCGCCATCGAGAGCATGAAGACGATGGGCTATGAGATTGCCGAAGATTTGGGCTGGCGCGCGCCGGACTGGTTCATCCAGGGCGTCAGCGGCGGGATGGGGCCGGTTGGCGTGGCCAAAGGCTTCCGCGAATTGATGAAGTTGGGGCTGGCCGATAAGGTCCCGTCGATTGGCATCGTGCAGTCGGAGGGCTGCGCCCCGATGATCGAGGCTTACCAGGCCGGCCAGCGCATCGCCGTGCCGGTCGAAAACCCGCAAACCCTGATCGCCACGCTCAGCACCGGGCGGCCCGGGCGCGCCTACGAACTGCTGTGGTCGCTGATGCAGCAGCACGGCGGCGCGGCGGAAAGCGCCAGCGACGACGAAGCCTTCGAGGCCATGCGGCTGCTGGCCCGGGTCGACGGGCTGTCGGTGGAACCGGCGACCGCCGTCGCTTTCGCTGGGATGTTCAAGATGGTGCGCAACGGCATCATCAAGCCGGACGACGTAGTCGTGATCAACTGCTCCGGGCACACCCTGCCCGCCGAAAAGCACATCCTCGGCGATCAGTGGGCGCGACAGGTGGACGTCTCCAAAGCGGGCAAGACCGTATCCCTCCCCGAGGAAGGGCTGCTGTCCGCCTTGCAGCAGGTGGATACCAACATCAGCCGCATCCTCGTGATCGAGGATAACAAGGATGCGGCGCGGCTCATCGGGCGGATTTTGCAGGCGCGCGGCCACGAAGTCGAGATCGCCAGCGACGGCGTCAGCGGCATTGAACTGGTGCGGCAAACCAGGCCGGACGTGATCATCACCGACATCATGATGCCGGGCACAGACGGCTTCCAGGTGATCGACCACCTTAAGGCCGATGACGAACTGAGCCAGATACCGATCATCGTGCTGACCGCCAAAGACCTGACCCCGCGCGAACGCGAACGACTAAGCGGCCAGATCGATGCTTTGCTGCAAAAAGGCGGCTTTTTGGACGAGGAACTGCTGCAAAGTATCATCAAAACTCTACAATGAGTACAATAGACCTGGACGACCATATACTTAAACCGGGGCGTATGATAACGATACGCCCCGACTGATGATTGAAGTCAGGGCATAGTCGGATGACCCCAAAAGCAACCATTTTGTATATCGAAGATGACGAAGCCAGCCGTACGCTGGTGCAGCGTGTGTTGGAATATGACGGGTATAAAGTGTTGATCGCGGTGCGCGCCCTGGAGGGGATCGATCTCGCCAAACACCACCGGCCCGACCTGATCTTGACCGACATCAACCTGCCGGACTTAAGCGGGCGCGAGATCACGGTCCGGCTGCGCGCTGACCCCAGGCTGGCCGGGGTGCCGATTGTGGCGCTGACCTCCCAAACCCACGAGTTCGAGCGCGACAAAGCGTTTGTCGCCGGGGTGGTGGGCTACATCACCAAACCGATCGACGTCAACACCTTGACCGATCAGGTCGAAAAGTACCTGCACGGCGAGCGCGACGAGGTGGACAAAGCGCAGCTCGAAACGGCGCAACAGGCGTACAACCAGGAACTTGTCGAGCGCCTGGAAGCCAACGTCCGCGAGTTGGAAGGCAGCTACCGCGAACTGCGCCGCCTGGACCGCATCAAGGACGATTTTATTCAACTCACCGCCCACGAACTGCGCACGCCGCTGACGACCGTCTATGGCTACAGCCGGCTGGTGCAGACGTCCGAAGCTATCGCGCGGGTGATGGCCCAAGACCCCGAGATCAACGCCTGCCTGACCGGGCTGGTCGACTCGATTGAACGCCTGCAGGTGGTGGTCAACGAGATCATCACCATCTCGCGCATCGCCTCCGGGCGGGTGGACCTCAAGCTGGGGCCGACCAACCTCAGCGAGGTGATCCAGCGTGTGATCGAAGGCTACCGGGCAGTGATCGAACAGCGCAAGCTCAAGCTGGACTACACGCTCAAGGAATGGCCCTCCCAGTTTTATGCAGATGGCGCGCTGCTGGAACTGGCCTTCAGCAACATTCTGGGCAACGCCATCAAGTACACGCCCGATCAAGGCACGATCACCATCAAGGCCCGCAAAAACCAGGAGCGCGTGCTGATCAGCGTGCAGGATACCGGCATCGGCATCGAACCCGGCGACCAGCAGCACATCTTTGATCGCTTCTACACAGCAGGCGACACCCAGCTGCACTCGACGAGCAAAACGGCGTTTCGCGGCGGCGGCCTGGGCCTGGGGCTGGCGATCTGCCGGGGCATTGTCGAGGCACACGGCGGCAAAATCTGGGTGCACAGCAAAGGCTGTGACGAGGAAAAAATGCCGGGCAGCACCTTTTTCATCGAGCTGCCGTCCCAAACCAATCTGCCTAACCGAACACGCCAGACATTTCTATAACGATACGCTATGGCTGAAGACACTCGACGTTCTGAACTGATCGCGGCGCTGCTGTCGCCCGTGTTTTTGGGGATGGCACCCGTATTTGGCAAGCTGGCGCTGCAAGGTGGCTCCGACCCGTTCACGGTAGCGGCGGTACGCACGTCGCTAGCCGTCGTCTTGTTATGGCTGATCTATGCGCTCTTCTGGCGCAAATATATCTTTATCTACATTGCCGGTTTCCTGGGCTGTGCCGTTGTGGGCACGATCAACGGCATCGGCTCGTTGATGTACTACAACGGCCTGAGCCGGCTCGATGCGTCCATGTCGCAGTTGCTCAACGGCACGTACCTGATCTTCGTGGTGCTGCTGGCGCGCCTGGGGGGGCAAATCCTGAGCTGGCGCACCGCGCTGCGGGTGCTGCTGGCTATGTTCGGCCTGCTGTTGATCACGGGCGGGATGCGCGGCGATGTCGACTGGCTGGGGGTCGGGTTCATGCTGGGCAATGCCCTGCTGTTTGCCGGGACCGTCGTGCTCAGCCAGCGCGTGCTGTACGAAATGCCCGCCCAGACGGTGACGCTATACGTGATGACGGTAATGGCGGTGATCGTGGTGATGGCGCGCGCGGCTTACGACTGGCATTGGCTGGCGCAGTCGTCCGACGCGATGTGGGCCATCCTGGCGCTGGCGATCTCGACGGCGCTTTCGCGGCTGGCGCTGTTTGCCGGCGTCAAGACGTTGGGCAGCCTGCAAACGACCCTGCTGGCCATCACCGAGATCGCGGTCGCGGTGACGCTGGCGTTTTTGCTGCTGGATGAAAGCCTGACGTTGGTGCAATGGTTCGGGGTTGCGGCGTTCATCCTCAGCTTGCTGCTGCAGGGGCGGGCCTATGCCGAGGAGTCACAGCAGAGTGGGATTCCCATGCCCAACATGGCGGGGATCGCCTTCCAGCAGATCGCCTTCACACATGCGTTTGGCAACAGCGGGCTGTCGCAGGATGAACTGGACGCGATCCGGCGGATGATGGGCGCAGATGGACCGCTGCCTGCCGAACCACCGCTGACCTATCCCCAGTCCTCCGAAGAAGCGGATCGGGCGGATTCATCTGCGGATTGAAGTAGCACGACACTGCCGGTAAATCCGGATGCCCCCAACGGTATCACTCGTCTTCGTCGTCAGTTTTGGTGAAAAACGAAATCAGCCGCCGCACCGGGCGAGTGATGCGCGAGGGCTGCTCGCTGGGCTCTGTCTCGGCGGGCGTGGTTTCGACCGGCACGGTGTCGGCGGACGTGGGTTCGGGCGTGGCTTGCAGCGGTTTGGGTTTTGCCGGCTTTTCGGACGCTGCCGCCGGGCGCTGCTTTGGTTCCTCGGGGAGCACAGCAGGGCGGGGCGGTAATTTCCGGCGCGCGGGCTGGGCGGTGGAGCGCGCCTGTTCCGTCCTCGGTTTGCGCGCCGCCGGTACTGGCGGCGTAGCCGCTTTTTGTTTCTGTGCAGTTTCCCGCTGTTCTTTGCCAGCGACAGCTTGCGGCGTAAAATGCCCGCGCAGCGCCGCGACAGCCTCGACAGTCCCGATGCGACGCAGCGCCGCAGCGGCGGTACGACGCACCACCGGATGCGGGTCTTGCAGGGCGGCAGCCAGGGGCTTGACCGCCCATGTCGCCTGAATCTGGCCCAGCACCGCTGCCGCATTCCGCCGCACCTGCCACGACTCCCGGCGCAGCGCACCCAGCAGCGTCACGACTGCCGGGGCGCTCTTGAGTTCGAGCAGGGCTTCGGCAGCGGCCAGGCGCACCTCCGGCGTCGAGGCTGGATTGTGGAACAGGATCACCAGCGGCTCCACCGCGATCCGGTCGCCGAGTTTGCCCAGCGCCCGCGCAGCCGCCACCGCATGGGCCGGACGCCGGCTGTTCAGCGCCTTGATCAAGCCTGGCACATCCTTTGTCTGGATTAAGGCGGTGATGTCGGTGCGATGGTCAAGGACGTGCAGCGCGCTTCGCAGGTTGGCCTGCACCCGGGAATCGGTCTCCTGGCGGCTGGCCGCCTTCAGCGCGGGCACAGCCTGGGTCGCGTCCAGGGTGCGCAGCGCGACAGCGGCGCGTTTGCGCACTTCCGGATCGGGGTAACGCAGCGCGTCGATCAGCCCGGAAATGTCGCGTCGAGATTGTAACTGCCAGATGTTCGGTCTTGCGCCTGCCACGATGCCCTATCCTTATGAAGCTGTCTTTCTCGAATTATGCCATAAAGCGCGCCCAAACCAAAGTTTGTGCATGTATTGTATAATGGCAGTGATCGATTTAGCGAATTTGTGTCTCGGCCAGTAGAATAGGCGCAGGTGGAGTAAACGGAGTAAAGCATGGAGACACGAGAATGCCCGAACTGCGGGCATGAGAATCTGGCGCGGGCGGTATTTTGCTTTCAGTGCGGGTCGAATCTGAACGATCTACCGGTCGTGCGGGGGATTCACCGGCAGCGACGGCACGTCGAAGACGCGATGCGATATGTGCAGGGCCGCGAAAACAGCCTGGCCCCCGATCTGATCAAAAATCTGCGCGAGGCCAAAGCCAAACTGCCGCCGCCCGTCGACGACACACCTGTGACCTGTCTACGCTGCGGGACGCTCAACCGGCCCACCGCCAGCTATTGCATTGGGTGCGGGGCGACGCTGCTGATGCCCGACGAGACATCCAAGCTGGTCCCTCGCGCCAGCGCGCGCAGCGAAGTGGGCCAGGTGCGTGAAAACAACGAAGACCGGGTCGGGCTGTGGGCGCGGCATGGCATCGTCCTGGCGATGGTCGCCGACGGCATGGGGGGCGCAGTGGCTGGTGAAGAAGCCAGCCGCCTGGTGACCGAGGCCATCCAGGCGGATTTTTTGGGCGAAGCACGGGGCAGCGAAACGCTGCGCAAGCTGTCCGAGGACGAGATATCCGACAAACTGCGCTATGCTGTACGGCGTGCCAACCGCGCCGTGATCCAGCGCGCCGCCGATCATCCTGAACTGCAAGGGATGGGCACCACCCTCACCCTGACTTTCATCCGAGATAGCCGCATCATTATCGCGCATGTGGGCGACAGCCGGGCCTATCTGGTGGATGGACGGGAAGGCTGGATCAACCAGATCACCGACGATCACAGCTTTGTCGAGGCGCTGCTGGCCTCCGGGCACATTACGCCCGAGCAGGCCTCCGTCCACCCCATGCGGAATGTGCTCTACCGCGCGCTGGGCCAGGTCGAGGATACTGACGCCGACCTGTACAGCCGCAGCCTGACCGAAGGGGATCGCCTGATCCTGTGTTCGGATGGACTGACGCGCCATGTCGACCCGGCAGAGATCGCGGAGGTCGCCACCCAAAGCGAAACACCAGAAGATATAGCCAATCAGCTCGTCGAGATGGCCAACCAACGCGGCGGTGAGGACAATGTCAGCGCCGTCGTGATTCTGATGGAAAAGGGCGAGGACATCGAACACGAGGAACCGCCGGAGGAACTGCTGTTCAGCGATACGGACATCGGGTTGTACCAGGCCGAGCCAGAGGCGGAAGAGGAAAGCGAGCGCATCACCCGGGAACTGCCGTCGGTGATGCCCGGCCAATCGAACGAACCGGACGAACCGGAGACTCCTGAGCAGGCGGAAGATTAATCGGGACTAACGTACTAATGACGCTCAACAGGGGATATGATAATTTTGAATCGACTCAAGACAATCTTGAGCACATCATATCTTAATCCTTATTAATGATGGAGGAGTCATACTATGCTATACCTTCCGCGTGAAGAGGGCCAGGGCCTCGTCGAATACGCTCTGATCCTCGTGTTGGTGGCCGTCGTCGTGATCATCATTCTGGCCTTGCTTGGCCCGGCGATTGGTAACATCTTCTCGAACATCATCAACAACCTGTAGTGTGATCGGGGCAGCCATGTGGCTGCTGCAACATTTTAGTGCAAGCGCCCAACGACGATGTTGGGCGCTTGTCTTGATTCTTAATCAAGGGTGGTGTGGCGGCAGCGCGTGCTCACGGCACAAGCTGCAGGTTGTCGATCCAGATCGTGCCCTGCTGGGGCTGCTGCCAGTGGCCGAAATCGAACGCCAGCCACACGATGTGCGCCGGGTCGAATGCGTCCACGCCCCCAACGACCCAGTCCACTTTCGCCAGGTCGTCCCAGTCAATCACTACTTCGGACCACTCCGTCCCGCTAGTTTGCAGTTCAATCTCAAAGGGCGTGGCTTCGTCGGCCCCATCCGTAGCTTGCGCCGGGTCCTGGACCGCCAGCGCCACGCGCAGGTACAGGCCGGGCTGGTCGCTGCGCCAATCGAAGCGAATGCCCGCCGCCTGGCTCCAGTCCTGCGGCGCGAACGACACGCCGCATCCGGCGCTGCTTTCCGGCGGGATGTCAAACGAAACGTGCAGTGCGTTTGGGCTGTCATAGCCGGGCTGGCTGCGCCCACAGGCGAAGTCCTGCACGCCAGCCCCGCTGTGGCCCCACCAGTCCGCCAGCGCGGCATCCGGTTCGAAGCCCGCGAACAGCAGGTCGCCCGTCAGCAGCACGGCAGTGTCCCCATCCCCATCACCGCTACCATCACTATCCCCATCCGGCGTTGGGACTGCGGTGGCGGTGGGAACCGCACCCGCAGACAGCGCGTCGGACGGGATCGGGGCTGCCCCCGGCTCGAAACTGCGGATCGCCTCATCCACAAACGCCACAAATGCCAGCCCCACCGTCTCGTTGGCCAGCGTGTTAGGGTGGCTGTCCCACGCATCGACGCGGTACTCGGCGCGCAGATAGCCATCCACGTCGGCCAGGTGGCTGAAAAAGTCAAACACAGTGATGTTCGGGTGCCCCTCCAGATAGGTGGGCGAGGTCAGATAGGCAGCCCACTGTTGGGCGCGGGCCGCGTTCTCCGGGGTGGTCGCATTGGGCACCAGCGGCGGCGTGGTGAACAGGATGAAAAGCCTGTCCGGGTGCTGGTCCATCATGTCGCGCATGTCCAGATAGTATGCCTGGTACTGCTGGAACATAGCATCGTCCACAATGTTGGATGCCGGAAAACAGCTTTTGAAGATGATCACGTCAAATTCGAGCATGTGGCTGAAGGTGTTGGTGGGCGGCGACGTGACCGGCTGGTTGAAGATCGCGTGCCAGCCGTCGGGATCGGTGTTGTCGCCGGGCACGTTCCAGTTGGTGCGCAATGGGGTTCCGTCGGCGTCGAGCAGCCCTTCTTCGTTGTAGCCGTGATCCCAGAATTCATAGCTCAGGTCGGTGAACGCTTCGCGCACGCCGCCTTCCCAGATCAACCCGGCACCAGTCGAGTGATGCATGAAAATGATGCGGGGCGGGTCGTCCTGGGCGGCAGCGGAGGGCGCGAACAATACCAGCAGTGTGAGTAATGCGACAATTGCCGGGGTGATACGCTTCATGATCGTGTCCCTTCGCAACACTAAATAAGCGGGATAAGTATCGATGGTAGGAGTTACGCAGTTGACGCTAAAGTCAAGTGCGGTTGAGCAAGATAAGCACGGATCGCATCGCGAATGATCTGCGCTTTGGACTGAAACCAGGATGTGCCGGTGTGAAGACGATGAACCTCCAACCGAACAAAGGCCCGGATCGCCAATCCGATATGATTGCGCTGCGAGACTTCGAGCCGGAACTGACCGCGTTCAATGCCAGTGAACTGCTTGAGGCCGCGATGATAGACTTCCACCTGCCAAGCATCCAGGGCATGAAAGGCACATGTTTCGAGCGTCATTTCCAACACACTGGTCGCCCAGTACTCAACGCCGCCGTTTGTGGCGGCCACCTTGAACACGCGGATCCAGCCATAGCCTTTCAGATGTACCACCCGACCATGGGGCGGGATCAAAATCTCCGAAATAGCTCGATTGCCAGTCCGGTCGACGCTTACCTGGCGGTTCGACTTGAGCTGGGTCAGCCAGGGCCAGTCCAACTGGCGCAGCAGCTTGAGATTGTCCAAGCCGCCGTACCAGCTATCAAAGGCGACCAACTCCGGCTCAAAGCCACGCGCATGGGCTTGCTGGATCATGTGCTGAAAATGGTTGTTCTTGCTCAGTCCATCCTGTGCTTTGTTGTAGATCCGAAAGTCGCACGGCAAGCGGGTATCGCGGTCCGTCCAGACCAACGAGATCAGATTGATGCCTTGCACCACCCGCCCATGCTTGCCCGACCAATGGCGGGTCACCAGCGCCATTTTCGACGCATACGGTTTGTCCAATGTGCTATCGTCAATCACCAACACCCCTTGCTTGCGCTGCACCAACGGTTCAACTTCCGTCCACAGCGCCGTACTATCCGGTGGCAAGCGTTGCAACAGGCGCGTATAGGCGTCATGCGCTGGCGCTCGTTCATCCGGCGAGGTTTTCGCTGCTTCAACCGTGCTAAACACTTGTTGCGCGGCAATCAGAAAGTTGATGTAGTCCAGTTCGTCGCATTTGGGTGGGTTCATGCTTTCAAGTTTAGCATTTCTCGCTCAACTGCGTAACTTCTAA
>DAOTUD010000043.1:0-11691 GCA_034437275.1 Anaerolineae bacterium | reverse complement strand
TTCCTGTCACTATGCTGTTGTTAAGGTGCGCGCAGGACGCAAAAACCGACGTCACCGCCGGCTCGAGACACTTCAGCTTGCGCTGTCTTCAGCTTATCTTGCCGCTGCGTGTCTCTCACCTCCTGCCTTCTTTGTTATGCGAGATGCGGCTGTTGCCGTTTGCTCGCGAAGTGAGACGTATTCTAACAGACGATTAACCTGCTGGCAAGGGCCAATTGGACGAATTTTCAAATTCATTTAATCTGCCCCTGCTCCCCTTGAAAAAGAGATATGCTACGTTACGATCTGGCTACATTAGCTGTCGTCGCCGGCATCATCGCCCGCGTTGTCAGCGGCATCGTATTCCTGCAAAAACCACTCCGCTTTTTGCACTAACGCGCGGTTACCCACGATAAACGGCACGCGCTGGTGCAGATCACGCGGCGTGATATCCAGGATGTTGCCCATGCCATCGGAGGCATAGCCCCCGGCCTGGGCGGCGATAAACGCGAGCGGCTGCGCCTCATAGGTCAGGCGCAGCTTGCCCGCGGGCTGGCGGGTATCACCCGGATACAAATATACACCGCCGCGCAGCAAGTTACGATGGAAATCCGACACCAGGCTGCCGATGTAGCGATGGCCCAGCGGCTCGTGTGTGGCGTCGCTGTCCAACGCCTGGAGCCATGTAACATAACGCTGGATGCCTGGCGTCCAGTATTTCTGGTACCCCTGGTTGACGCTGTAATACGCGCCCGGCGAGGGAATGCGGATGTCGGGGTGGCTGAGGAAAAACTCGCCGACGCTGGGGTCGAGCGTAAAACCATGCACCCCGTTACCGGTGCTGTACACCAGCATCGTGCTGGAACCATAGACCACATACGCCGCCGCGACCAGCTTGTTCCCCGCCTGGAGCACGTCGGCTGCGGTGCCGCGCGGACCGGGGGTGATCTTGCGGTGGATGGCGAAAATGGTGCCGATCGAGGCGTTCACGTCAATATTGGACGAGCCATCCAGCGGATCGTAGATCAGCACGTAGTAGCCGGGCGTATGATGTTCGGGGATCTGGCGCAGTTCGTCATGCTCCTCGGACGCCATCACACACACCCGCCCAGTGTGATCGTTCATGCGGAAGATCACTTCGTCGGCGTACACGTCGAGCTTCTGCTGGGCCTCGCCGTGCACGTTTTCGCTGCCGACCGTGCCTAAGATGTTCGCGATCCCCGCCCGCGTCGTTTCACGCGCGATGAGCTTGGCCGCCAGCGCGAGGTCGTACAGCAGATTGGTAAAGCGCCCGGTCGCGCCGGGATGTTGCCCCTGCTGTTCCAGGATATGGCGTTCGATGGTGATCAGTTCCAGGGAAGAATGTACCACGCTTGGCCTCCAAAATATTCCTGATGAACCGGATAGCCAGATTGTGGCGCAACCTGCCGCCTGCCGTCAAATCCCCCTGCCCCGCCAGGACGCAAAAACGGCGCACCACTGCGGCACGCCGTCACTATCTGTGGTTATGGCGTTGTGCGCGGAGCACGGAACGACCCGATCAGCCGAGCAACTCCTCGAACAGCTTGTCCACGCTGGGATTCTCCGGGATGCGGTCCTGCCAGTCGTCGCGGCGGTCAACATCCGCGTTTTGCTTGGCTTCGGTCAACCAGGACTGGAACGCCTGGCTGGCGCGCTGATCACGCTCGCTGACCGACAGCGGGCGCGCATCATCTCGCGCCAACACCTGGATGATGTGCAGGCCGAACTCCGTCTCGACACGGATGATCTCACCGATCTCCGCCGTCTGAACCGCGTCCTGGAAGTTGGCAGTGTAACTTTCGGGATCGGCCCAGCCCAGGTTACCGCCGTTCTGAGCACTGCCGGTATCGTCGGAGAAGGTCTTCGCCAGGTCCGCGAACGGTTCGCCCGCATCCAGCGCCGCCTGGACCTTGTCGAAGCGTTCTTCGGCAGCCGCGCGCTGTTCGTCAGAAGGCGGGGGCGGCATCTGGCCGGACGGCAGGTTGGGGTCGAACGCGATCAGGATATGGCGAGCGTTCACCTGTGGCACCGCGGTCGGGATATCTGCCAGCATGTCGTTGGTCAACGTTGCGCGCAGCGCGTCGTAATAGAACACATCGCGCACCACGTCCCGGCTGACATCCGCGCCATCGCTGGCCCGTTCAAAGAACGTGTCGGCGGCCTCGTCGAGCGTCGCCTGGATCGCTGCCGGATCGGTGGTCGGCGTCAGCGTCGGCTCGACTGTTGGCTCCAGTGCGCCGGCAGCATCGTCCGCAGCATCCGCCGGGGCCGCATCAGCATCACCGGCGTCATCGCCAGCATCGTCCGCAGCATCCGCCGGGGCGGCACCGATCGCAGTGGGCGCCAGTGTCGCGGTGGGTCGCGGCGTAGGCGACACCAACGGCGTCGGCGTCGCGGTGGGCGCGGTGGTGGGGGTGGCGTCGGGGTCCGGTAGCGGGGCCATCGCCAGCGAGTTCGCCATGAACTCGTCCACGCGCTGGTCGACGGCGGCCTCGTCCACCTCCAGGCCGCGCGCCTCGACTTCCTGCTCCATCAAAACTTGTTCTTCCATCTCTTCCAGGATCGGCGCGCCGAAGCTCTTGTGGTTCTGAAGCTGCATGGCATACTGGTTTACCGTCTGGTCATCGCCGGTCTGTAAATACTGGCTGATCACCTGCTGGGCGGTCAACCAGCGCATAAACCGGACCCGTTCCTGGAAGTCTTCGGTCTTGATTTCATCGCCGTTCACGATGGAAACTTCCTGGCTGGGGATAATAATCTCCTGGTAAATGATGGCCCCGAGCAGGATGATCAGGCTGGCGGCGACCAGCCCCCCCACGATGTACAACGCCCGGCGCTGCCACATCTGTTCGCGTTCGGCACGCGATTTATACTGTTTGCGGCGCTCAAGCTCGGCCCTGGTGGTGCGGTGGGGGCGTGGCCCGCCTGTGGTTTTATGTTTCGACATAAACTACTCGCTCTCCTCCAAAAAAGGTGTGGATCACCGGAAAAGGAGGGCATGGCTCAACGGTCCCGATGCCCTCCTTGATTTTCTGGTGCGTGCCCAGCGATCAAGCTCAGGCGCGAGTCTGGTCATCGGTGAAGGGCAGCATCGCCATATGGCGCGCGCGCTTGATCTCACGTGCAACCAGGCGCTGGTTTTTGGCTGTCAGGCCCGTCTGACGCCGGGGACGAATCTTGCCCCGATCGGTCAGGAAGCGGCGCAGCACATCGATCTGCTTGTAGTCTGGGGTGGTATTGGTTGCGTGAAAGTAATCTTCCTTACGCCGGCGTCCCCGGCCACGCCCACGCTGGCGGGAGCGATCGGGGCGGGACCTGCGCTGCTGTCTTTGCTCTCGGTTTCTCTTGCGATCTTCACTCACTGGGATGTATCCTCCTACGTATTGCTGGTGATGGTGGTCTGGCCAGGACGGCGGCTAGAAGGGAAAATCGTCCCCATCAAATGTATCGATTGAATCGTACTCCTGGGTAGCACGCCGGTCACCCAACACGATCATTTCGTTGGCGACCAACTCGGTCCGGTAATGGCGCGTGCCGGTTTCGTCTTCCCAGCCGCGCGTTTGCAACCGGCCTTCGACATAGACTTGCTGCCCCTTGCTGAGGTGCGTTTTGCAAATCTCGGCCAGGTTGCCCCACGCCACGACATTGAACCACTCGGTTTCTTCACGACGTTCGCCTTCCGACGACGTCCAGTTGCGGCTGGTCGCCACGCTAAAGCTGGCGACAGGCCGCCCGCTGGGGGTATAGCGCAGCTCCGGGTCACGTCCTAGATGGCCGATAATCATGACTTTGTTCAATCCGCGACCCATGATGCCTCCCCCTGTGGCTACTCGTCCTGTTCGTCGCCTTCGCTGTCGTCCTCTTCGATGCGGACCACGATGTGCCGAATAACCTGGTCATTCAGCAGCAGCACGCGCTCCAACTCGCCGAGGTTGCCGGTCGGATGTTCGATGTGCATAAACACATAGAACCCTTCGCGGTAGTCCTGAATGGGATACGCCAGACGACGACGTCCCCAGTAATCCACCTTGACCACCTGTCCATCCAGATTTTCGACGATCTGCTGGACCGAATCGATCACGTTTTGCGTGTCGTTTTCGTTCACGCTGCTGGGGATGATGAATCCCAACTCATATACACGGTTCATATCAGGAAATATCTCCTTTCCCTGGGTTTGTCCACCACACGCGGCGAGCGCCAGCGTGGCGAACGGAAAGGTGCCCACTTGTCGGTATGGTATTGTAGGCACACAAAGCGGTCAGAATACTACCGCAGGTGGCGCGGTTTGGCAAGGCCGGAGTGGGCCATCCGTCCGCCATTTTGACGGATTCGTGGGGGTGTGCTAGGCTTAGCCCAATTCTGGGAGGAGCAACCTGTTGGCTAAGCACGTGTTTTCCCTCGGCATGATGATATGCGGGCCCATACTGCCGGTTGCTTCACCAGCGCGGAGGGGACACCACTAGGCGAACACTCACATCCCCAAGACTTTCCAAGCGTGGAGCACACCGGCTCCGCGCTTTTTTGTTTGGTCTGGCCGGCACGATCATATAAGGAGCAGCGGATGGCAACCCTAACCATGAAATTCGGCGGAACCTCGGTCGGCAGCGCGGAGGCGATCCGGCAGGTCGCGGCCATTGTGCAGGACCATCACGAGGCCGGGCATCGCCTGCTGGTGGTGTGCTCGGCGATGAGTGGGGTGACGGATATCCTGTTCGAGGGCGCGCGGACAGCCGCCGGCGGCGACGCGACACGCTTCCGGGCGCTGGCCCACAACCTGCACACCATCCACGACACCGCGATCAAAGACCTCGTGACGTCCGACGTCGAGCGCATCGCGCTGCATGACGAGGTCGGCGCGCTGATCGACGAGTTCGAGACGCTGTGCTACAGCATCCACGTCCTGCGCGAAGCATCGCCCAAAGCGCTGGACAAGGTCAGCTCGCTGGGTGAGCGCATGTGCGTGCCGATTGTCGCCGCGCTGCTGCGCCAGTACGCGGTCCCCAGCCAGGCGGTAAACGCCAGCCACCTGATCATCACCGACGACCAGTTCCAGAACGCCGGGGTGTTCTTCACCGACACCGAAGCCAGCGCGCAGCGGAACCTGCTGCCGTTGCTGCAGCAGGGCTTCGTGCCGGTGGTGACCGGCTTCCTGGGCGCGACGCGGGACGGCGTGGTCACCACGCTGGGGCGCAGCGGCAGCGACTACACCGCGACCCTGCTGGGGGCCTACGTGGGCAGTGACGAGGTGTGGATTTGGACCGACGTCGACGGCGTGATGTCGGCGGACCCGCGCATCGTCCCCGAGGCGCGCGTGATCCCGTCCCTGTCATATAATGAGGTGGGCGAAATGGCCTATTTCGGCGCAAAGGTGATTCATCCCAAAACCGTGCAGCCCGCCATCGAACGCGGCATCCCGATCTGGGTGAAGAACACCTTCGATCCCGCGCTGCCCGGCACCGTCATCACCGAGCAGGACCACACCACCCCCGGCACCGTGAAAGCCGTCACCGCGATCCGCGACGTGAGCCTGGTCACGGTCACCGGGCGCGGCATGGCCGGCGTGCCGGGGATCGCGGCACGGACGTTTCTGGCCGTCGCCCGCCAGAACGCCAGCGTGCTGTTGATCTCGCAGTCCTCCAGCCAGCAAAGCCTGTGCTTCGTCGTGCCGGAGCACAAAAGCGAGGCTGTTGTAGCCGCCATCCAGGACGAACTGGCGCATGAATTCGGGCGGCACGACATCGAAGCGGTGTGGGCCGACAAAAACATCAACATTGCGACTGTCGTCGGGGCCGGGATGCGCACCGAGCCGGGCGTCGCGGCGGCGGTGTTCCATGCGCTGGGGAATTCGGGCGTCAACATTCAGGTCATGGCGCAGGGATCGAGCGAATACTGCCTGTCGATGGTGATGGATGCCAGCCTGACCGAAAAAGCGTTACAGGAAATCCACAAACTGATCGTGGTCAACGGAAAGCGAGGAGCATATGCACCAACCAACTGATTTCACGCCCGCGACGGGTCCCAACCAGCCCATCGACGTGACGGATGTCGCCATTCTGGGCGCAACCGGAGCCGTCGGGCAGCGGTTCGCCCACCTGCTGGAAGCTCATCCCTGGTTTCGCGTGGCCGAACTGGTCGCCAGCGAACGCAGCGCGGGCCAATCCTACCAGGACGCGGCCCAGTGGGTACTGGACGACGATCCGCCGGACGGCATCGCGCGCCAGGAGGTGCTGCCGCTGGACGCCGATCTCCAGTCGCCGCTGGTGTTTTCGGCGCTGCCCAGCACCATCGCCGAAAGCATCGAATGGCGGCTCGCCGCAGCGGGGCACATGGTCTGCTCCAATGCGAGCGCCTACCGGATGCAGCCGGAAGTGCCGATCCTGCTGCCGGAGATCAACGCCGGCCATGCCGCGCTGGTCACCGTGCAGCGCGAGACGTTCGGCTGGACGGGCGGGCTGGTGACGAACTCCAACTGCACCAGCGCGCCAGTCGCGATGGCGCTGGCCCCCCTGCGGCCCTTTGGCATTCGGGCGGCGCAGATCGTCAGTATGCAGGCCATCAGCGGGGCCGGCTATCCGGGCGTGCCCGCGATGGACATCATTGATAACGTGCTCCCCTTCATTGACGGCGAAGAACCCAAGCTCGAACGCGAACCGCGTAAGATGCTGGGCACCCTGGCCGGGGACCACATCGCGCCGCTGGACTGCACGCTCAGCGCGACTTGCACGCGCGTGCCGGTGCGCGACGGGCACCTGGTCAGCGTCGCGGTGCGGTTCGCGCAGCCGGTCACGCGGGAGGACCTGCTCGAAGCGTGGGCGACGTTTTGCGGCCCGGCCCCGGTCCCGTCGCTGCCGAGCGCGCCTGCGCCGCCGCTGGTGGTGCGCGACGAGCCAGACCGCCCCCAACCGCGCCGGGATCGCCACGCCGGGTACGGCATGGCGACCGTCATCGGGCGGCTGCGCCCCTGCCCGGCCCTGGATGGGTGGCAGTTCGTCACCCTGGCCCACAACACGCTGCGCGGGGCGGCAGGCTGTTCGATCCTGAATGCGGAACTGTTGGCAGCACAAGGGCTGCTGCCAACGTAAAACTCCGTATCGCAGCCAAACCAAACCTTCCCTTAGTCGGCCCGCCAGGAATACCCTATTGTGCTGACTTGGAATGTATTGCACTTCAGCCTATACTAAATCTCGGAATAGTCGATGCTAGGCCATTTAGTGATTTTTTTCAGGCTGGCTGCGACACATTACCGCCACTTTCACCGACATAATATGCAGCTATCGTTTCTTTAGAGACAAAGGAGAAACGCAAAAATCACACAATACATATCGTTCGTGTTCCCTCATATCATAGTTCTTCTAACTTTTGACAAGGAGAAGCAAATTCTATGCAAGGCAAACGATTAGATCGCCAAACGCTAATCATCGCTGGCTTTGTATTTGCCATTCTGGTGGTTGGCGTGCTGATCTTTGGCGACGACATCGGCCTGTACGGTACTGCCGGCGACGAGGACGAAACCCCTGTCGCCGATGCCGACGGCGATGGCGTGCCAGATGATGCCGACGACTGTCCTGATCAGGCAGGCCCAGCAGCTTACAATGGCTGCCCGCCGCCTGACAGCGACGGCGACGGCGTTCCCGATGATGCCGACGAATGCCCCGACGTAGCCGGCCCGATTAACGGCTGCCCGGACGGGGATGGCGACGGCATCAAAGACAGCGCCGACGACTGTCCCGGCGTTCCCGGCCCAGCCAGTAACAATGGCTGCCCGGTGGACTCCGACGGCGACGGCTTTACCGACGATGTCGACGAGTGCCCGAATGAGGCTGGCCCAGCAGCTTACAATGGCTGCCCGCCGCCGGACAGTGACGGCGACGGCATCACCGATGACGTCGACGAGTGCCCGAATGAGGCCGGCACCGCTGAATACAACGGCTGCCCGCCCCCGCCGGACGCTGACGGCGACGGCATTCCCGACGATGCCGACGAATGCCCTGGCGCGCCCGGCCCGGCGGCCAACAACGGCTGCCCGGCGGACTCCGATGGCGACGGCATTGCCGACGCAGATGACGAGTGCCCCAACGAGGCCGGCACCGCTGAATACAACGGCTGCCCGCCCCCGCCGGACGCTGACGGCGACGGCATCCCTGACGATGCCGACGAATGCCCCAACGAGGCCGGGCCCGTCGACAACAACGGCTGCCCGCTTCCGCCGCCTGACGCGGACGGTGACGGCGTCCCCGATGCCGACGACCAGTGCCCCGATACACCACAGGGCGCGACGGTCGACGCGAACGGCTGCGAAATCGCACTGCCTGACGTGGACACCGTTACACCGCCTGACGCGGACGGCGACGGCGTCCCCGATGCCGACGACCAGTGCCCCGATACACCACAGGGCGTGACGGTCGACGAGGTTGGCTGTGAAATCCCGCCCGAACCGGCGGATGCCGATGGCGACGGCGTGCCCGATGCCGACGACCAGTGCCCTGATACACCCGAGGGCGTGACGGTCGACGCGAATGGCTGCGCGGTCGTACAACCCGCCTCCGTCGTGACGGTTCAAGTCTCGTATGAGGCGCAGATCGACGGCTTCACGGTGAGCTTCACCGATACCAGCGCCGTGATAGAAGGCGACGCCCAAATCACCGGCTGGAGCTGGGACTTTGGCGACGGCAACACCAGCACCGATCAGAACCCAACCCACACCTACGCGGCGACCGGCACGTATAACGTTACGTTGACGGTCACGCTGGACACTGGTGAAACGCACGAGGCCACCGGCCAGGTTGAAATCACCGAGCCGCAGCCGGTCGACGAAATGACCTGCGGCTTCGAAACCGAACTGATCGGCGACACCCTGCCCTACACCGTGAACTTCATCAACACCAGCACCAACGCGGCCAGCTACCTGTGGGACTTCGGCGGTGGCGACACCACCACAGAAGTGAACCCCAGCCGCGTCTATGACGAAGTCGGCACCTACACGATCACGCTGACCTGCACCAACGCCGCCGGCGACCTCACGCTGCAAGCAGACGGCAGCGTCGAGATCACCGAAGGCGAAACGCAGGTTCTGCTGGTCGCGCAGTTCTCGGCCAGCCCCGCCAGCGGCCCGGTGCCGTTGCCGGTGAGCTTCTCCGACGAAAGCCAGGGCGACATCGTCTCCTGGAGCTGGACGTTCGGTGATGGCAACACCAGCACCGACCAGAACCCGTCCCACACCTATCAGTCCGTTGGCGTATACGACGTCACGTTGACCGTGACCGATACCAACGGCCAAACCTCAACGGCTACCGGCGCCATCGAAGTCATCGAGCAGCCGGAGGCCCCGGTGGCGGACTTCACCGTCACGCCGCAGTCGGGCGAATCGCCGCTGACCGTCACGGTCACCGATGCGTCCTCCGGCGCGACGTCCTGGACGTGGAACTTCGGCGACGGCTCGGCTGTCGTCACCGGCCAGGGGCCGCATACGCACACTTACGAGAACACCAGCAACCAGGCCGTCACGTACAACATCACGCTGACGATCGAAGGCCCTGGCGGCGGTGCACAGGCCACCAAGCAAGTCGTGGTGCTCGTGCCCGGTGGCGTTGTCGACGCGAACTTTGAATACGAGTACGTCGGCACGTTCGCCGCTGGGCAGCAAGAAGTGTGCTTCACCGACACCAGCATCGGCAATATCGCGAGCTGGGAATGGACCTTTGGCGATGGCAACAGCAGCACCGACCAGTCGCCATGCCACACCTACACCGCGCTTGGCCAGTACGGCGTCACCCTCAAGATCACGGGCATGGGCGGCGAAACCTCGACCGCCAGCAAGCTGATCCCGATCTTCCAGGGGGATGAAGCGCCGGTCGCCAAGTTCAGTGTCAACAAGACCTCCGCCACCACCGGCAGCCTGATTCGCTTCTATGATGAAAGCGAAGGCGTGATCTCCGCATGGCTGTGGGACTTTGGCAACGGCGACACCAGCACCGACCGCAATCCGACCTATGTCTACCAGGCCGCCGGCACCTACAGCGTCAAGCTGACGGTTACCGGACCGGGCGGCTCGTCAGAAGCGGCGGAAGTGCTGATCACCATCGAGGAAGGCGACGACGCCCTCCAGCTCGACTGCAACTTCTCCGGCTACACTTCGCTGTTGGAAGGCCAGTCGGCCCGCTACTGGGGCAATGTCTCCAACGTCATGGATCGCACCCTGACCTACAGCTGGTACCTGGAGGGGACCCTGAAGGGCGAAGAAGATGTCGTCGATATCTTCTATGATGTTGCCGGAACCTACACGCTGACCTTCAACGTCGTGGCCGATGACGGCGCGGAGTGCACGGTGGAAAAGACGATCCGTGTGCGCAGCGCACAGGCTGTGTGGCCGAACTTCAGCCGCACCCCACGTAACGTCGCGGTTGGCGGCCAGGTCTGCTTCAGTGACCGCAGCGAAGGGTCGCCCGTAGCCTGGCGCTGGGAGATCTTGCAGAACGGCGAGATCATCAGCACCTCCGGCGACGACTTCTGCCACACCTTCAACTACGACGTAGGCCGCTATCACGTCCGGATGTATGTCACGGGCGCAGATGGCCAGGAATACTACGCCACACGCGATGTGTACGTCCGCGAAGCTCAATCGCTGAGCGCGGATGCCGAGCCAGAAGCCGGCGTCGCGCCGCTGAGCGTCACCTTCACGGCGACCAGTTCCGGGCTGTACGAGGACAAGTTCGAATGGACCTTCCCCGACGGCAGCCATGCGTACACCAAAGTCGCGACCTATACCTTCACCCAGGCGGGCACCTATGAGGTTATCGTCACAGGACGCGGTCCGTTGGGGTCGATGCAAGCTTCTGTCACGGTGGCCGTGAGCAGCGGCACCGACATCCGCGCGGCCTTTACGCCGCAGCCCTGGGGCGACATCGCACCGGTGGAGATCTGCTTCACCGACCGCAGTGTCAGCCAGGCCAGCCAGATCGTGCAGTGGGTCTGGAACTTTGGCGACGGCAGCCAGCCTGTCGTGAACACGACCGGCGACGTCGTCTGCCACACCTACACCGACGTCGGCTCCTACCTCGTCACGCTCGAAGTGACCAGCCAAGCCGGGTTGACGGCCAGCGCCTCGAACACGGTGCACGCCTACTCGGTTGCGGAAGGACGCTCCTCGTTCACCATCGAACTCAAGCCAGGGCGCGAAGTGTGCTTCACCAGCCTCCTGGATGAGGGTTTGTCGGTGACAGGCTGGGACTTCGGCAACGGCCAGACCAGCACCGATCAGAACCCGTGCATCATCTACAACGCGGATGGCGACTACAACGTCACCATGTCCTACGCCGGCGACGAATTCCAGGGATCGGTCACCAAGACGATCACGGTGAAATCGATTGGCTCCTCGGAGTTGCCCACGATCTATACGAGCAGCACCTGCCTGGCTGACGGCGTGGCCCAGTTCACGATCGGCAACTCCGGCGGCGATATGCTCAACCCCGCCGAGTACCGCATCACGGACGCGGATGGTAACATGGTGGACAGCGGGAACTTCCAGCTTACACAGGGCGAGGAAGTGACCATCACCGCCACCTCCAACGGCGTAGAACTCACGCTCAGCGTGCCCGGCGAAGATCTGAGCGAATCGATCGTCTGCCAGCCACTGTTGAGCTGCCAGCGGAACAACCCCGAGCGGATCGACTGCTCCAGCCTGATGGTCACCGG
>DAOTUD010000042.1:0-25960 GCA_034437275.1 Anaerolineae bacterium | reverse complement strand
TTCCTGTCACTATGCTGTTGTTAAGGTGCGCGCAGGACGCAAAAACCGACGTCACCGCCGGCTCGAGACACTTCAGCTTGCGCTGTCTTCAGCTTATCTTGCCGCTGCGTGTCTCTCACCTCCTGCCTTGTGATTGAGCCTATAGCTCTAACTCTTGTCAAGCTAACTTGATTTTACCATACCAGCAGGTTCTATGACAAGAGCGATTTGCTTTTGGTTGGGAAAGCACTTCGTTTTCATTCACAACCAAGCACGAGACAGCATTATAACGGGCTGGCTGAGAATGTCAAGGCTTTTTCGACATTTCGTGTCATTTTGTGCTCAACAAGCCTTGCACCATGGCAACCGCTTTGGGGATGCTTTGCTGGACGTCAGGCGTACAATCCTCAGAAAAGGTCAAAACATCCTCGGCTTCGATGGCGACAAACTCAATCGCCTCATCCGGCGGCACATGCGCCCCGAAACGACGCAGCGCCTGCAGCGCGGTGGGCAGGTTGGTATCGTGGGTTGAGGCGGAATTCAACGTGCCCGGCAGTTCGGGCAGTTTGAGATGGTAGATCGTGCCGGGGACCCCGTTCACGGTCATGATCGCATCGATGATAATGGCCCGGTCGTAGTCCACCAGCATCTCCGCCAGCGACAGCCCGCCGACGCAGGCCTCTTGAACGGTGACACGAACACCGGCATCCTCGCCCAACGCAGCGCGAAGCTGGCCCGCCACGCACCACCCGATCGCATCATCCGACAGGATCGGATTGCCCAAACCAATTACGATGGTGTCAATGGTATCCACAGTCATGAGGTATCCTCATCCCGGGTGGCATTATCGTGGGAGCAGGGGACATAGAGCCGGTTGATGAGTCTATATCCCCTGCCGTGTGGTTGGCTAGTCTAAATCTTCGAGCATTTCGCCGGCGACATACTGGCTCATGTGGTGTGTGACCTCACCGTTCTTGTCACGCACGATCAGCTCCAGAGGCATCTGCCCCGGCAGCGAGTGTGTCGCGCACGACAGGCACGGATCGTACGAGCGGAAGGCCATCTCGACCATATTGAGGATGCCATCATTGACCTCGCCATTCTTGATCAGCGACGAGGCCGCGTTCTTGATGCTCATGTAGATCGGCGCGTTGTTGTTAGTCGTGCCGACCACCAGATTGACTTTGGTCAAAATACCGTTCTCGTCCGTGAAGTAGTGATGCGTCAACGTGCCGCGCGGTGCTTCGACAATGCCGACCCCTTCGGTCGGGATCTCGGTCGGAAGGGCGCGGATTTCGTCGGTGACGATGTCCGGATTCTCGGCGAGTTCCAGCATGTGCTCGGCGGCGTACAGCAGTTCGATGATGCGTGCCCAGTGAGTCGCCAGCGTGTGATGCACTGGCTTGCCGCCCAGCGTGTCGTAGAAGCGTTCGTACTCCTTCTGGGCCAGCGGGGTCGCCATACCGTCCGCCGCGTTGAGGCGTGACAGCGGTGTAGCGCAGTAGACGCCGCTGTCGGGGCCATCCACAAAGCCCTTCCACCCCACTTGTTTGAGGTAGGGGAACTTGAGGTAGGACCAGGGTTCGACATGCTCGGCGATATACTCGGTGTACTCGTGGGGCGCATATTTGCAGTGTTCGGTGCCGTCCGGCCCCACCACGCGCACCTTACCATCGTAGAAGTTGACGTGATTGTTCTCGTCAACCAACCCCATGTAGTAGGTTTCCTGGGTGTACGCGCCGCCAGTGATCAGGTCGACATAGTCATCGTTGCCTAGCACAATGTCGTGGAACAGGTCGATGGTGAACTGTCCAAACTCGACATTTTGCCTGGCAATTTCGATGATCTCCTGGCGCTGCTCCTCGGTGATCGGATGGCTCATGCCGCCCGGCAGCGCCGCGACGGGGTGAATGGTCCGCCCACCGATCATTTCGATCACGTGGTGGTTACGCTTGCGGGCCGCGATCACCTGGCCGCCGATCTCCAGGCCGACTTTGGCGATCACGCCCAGGATGTTCCGCTCGGCAGCGGGCGCATCTGGGCCAACCACGAAGTCCGGCCCACCGAGGGCGTAGAAATGCGTGGTGTGATCGGTGACAAAGAAGGCCATGTAAAGCAGATCGCGGAGCATGGTACCAGCGGGGGGCGGCTCGACCTTATATAGATCGTCGAGCGCTTTGGCCGCCGCCATGTGGTGTGCTTCCGGGCACACGCCGCAGATACGGTTCGTCAGGCGCGGCATTTCTTCCGCCGGACGCCCTAAACAGAAGACTTCAAACCCGCGCAGTTCAGGCACCTGAAAGTAACAATTATCGACGTTACCCTGCTCATCCAGGAAGATTTCGATCTTGCCGTGCCCTTCCAGGCGGGTGATCGGATCAATGGTAATGCGTGTCATCTAAGTATTCCTCCTGACCTGGGCAGTGTCGCTAACCGATTGCTGCTGGCCATTGGCTTTAGCCGCAATTCTGGCCGTGCGCCGCAGTAGCGATTCAGGCAGATGGAAGCGATAGAAGTAGCCTGCCGGGTCGGGCAGTGTGTCGAGAATCTTCTCGACGTCTTCGGGTGTGTTGGCATCCAGCACCGAGGCGATCCCGGTGAGAATCTTGGCCCCATGATCCAGGACGCCTTCGTTGGGGCCATAGCAGCCCCGGCAGCCCACACCGACCTCGGGGCAGCGCGCCCCACAGCCGGCCCGGGTCGCGATGCCGGCACAGAACAAGCCTTGTTCCAGCAGGCAGGTATCCGGATCGGGGATGATTTCCTGAGGCCGGTAGAAGTGGTCGATCTTTTTCTCGTGCTTCTCGCGCGCGCACTCATCACACACGGTGACCGACGGCCCGATAACCGATCCTGGCGGTGGCAGTTCGTTGTTCACGATGGCGTTCACCGCCGCCTCGATAGAACTGGCTTCCGGCGGGCAGCCCGGCAGGAAGTAATCGACCGGCACGACCTGCGCCAGCGTCTTGACGGTGTTCCAAAACGAGGGCAGCTCCAGCTCTCCTTCCGGCACGTCGGTATGCGTCTGCGGGACGATGCCGTCCGGGTTGTCGGTGCTGGGGGAGTCGGAGTAGATGAACTTGAACATTTGTTCGCGGGTGTTGAAGTTCGCCAGCCCTGGCATCGAGCCGCCAAAGGCGCACGATCCAAACGCGACCAATACTTTCGACTTTTGACGCAGCAGATGGGCCAGATGTGCGTTTTCGTCGTTGCGGATCGCGCCGTTGAAGAAGCATACATCGATTTCGTCGTCTTCCATGGCTTCGACATCGGCGTATTTGAAGTCCATCACACACGGCCAGAAGACAATATCAAATGCCTCGGCCACGTCGAGGATTTTTTCGTGCAGTCCGAGGACGGCGATCTCACAGCCGCCACATGACGAGGCCCAATACAGCGCCATCTTTGGCTTATCACTCATGAGCAGCCTCCTGATGAATAGCAAATGGGTCTTCGTTCGGCCAGTTGCGCGGCCAGTCCAGCGGGCCAAGGGCCTTGATCTCTTCGGTCACTTTGGCGACGGTTTCGGCGAACCGTACGCCTTCTGCCGCCGATGCCCAATGGAGCTGAACTCGCTCCTCTTCGATTCCAAACTGGCGTAGGGTGCGCTTGAGCAGCGCGAAGCGGCGGATGGCTTTGTAGTTGCCTTCCTGGTAATGGCACTGCCCGGGATGGCAGCCCATGATCAGGACGCCGTCGGCGCCTTTTTGCAGCGCGCGCAGCACAAACGTCGGATCGAGGCGTCCGGTACACATGATGCGAATATCGCGCAGGGTGGCTGGATAGCCCATACGGGATGTCCCCGCCAGGTCCGCCGCACGATAGGAGCACCAGTTGCACAAAAAACCTACAATCACCGGTTTAAACGTTCCGTTTTCGCTCATTTTTTCAATTTTCTCCTAACCAACGGCGATGGGTTCTTCGGCATTGACATCTACCAGAATGCCGTCGATTTCGGCCATCAACTGGTCGAAGGTGAAGTGTGCGCCAGAGATCACCTGGCTGGGGCAGGCCGCCACGCAGGTGCCGCAGCCCTTGCACAGGGCCGGGTTGACGCGCGACACGTCCTTGTCTTCGATGAAATCAATCGCGTTGTAGGGGCACATGTTGTTGCAGATCCGGCAGCCGGAGCAGTGCTCCTCGTCGATCTCGGCCCGCACCGGTTCCAGCGCGACCTGCTGCTGCGAGATCACGCTCAGCACGCGCGCCGCTGCGGCTGACCCTTGCGCGACGGCGTCCGGGATATCTTTCGGTCCCTGGCACGCCCCGGCGATGAACACCCCGTCGGTGACGGTCGCCACCGGGTCGAGCTTGGGATGGCGTTCGGTGAAGAAGCCGGTGTCGCCACAGCCGATCCCGAACTTATACGCAACTTCTTGTGCGTCGGAGCGCGGTTCCATCGCCGCCGACAGGATGACCATATCCACGGGCATCCGCCGCTGCTTGCCGATCAGCGTATCTTCTGCCACGAGGACCAGCTTGCCCTCTTCTTCGGGCAAGTGCGTTGCGTCGGTAATCTCAGACACTTTGCCACGGATGAAGTGCGTGCCTTCTTCGAGTACACGGTCGTAGAATTCTTCATAGCCCTTGGCGATGGTGCGCATGTCGATATAGAAGTTGTAGACCTCGGCCCCGGTCCGTTCTTTGACCAGGTGGGCAAACTTCAGCGAGTACATGCAGCAGATCGCCGAGCAGTGGGCGTTGTAGTTTTTGTCGCGGCTGCCGACGCAGTGGATGATCGCGACCGACTCCGGCTCGGTTTCGCCGTCGCGCAGCACGATCTTACCTTCGGTCGGGCCAGCCGCATTCACCAGCCGTTCGAATTCCATGCTGGTGTACACGTTCGGGAAGCGCCCATAGCCATACTGCGGGATGCGGCGCGGATCGAACAGATCGTAGCCGGTAGCGACGATGATGTTGCCGACTTCGATGTCGACAATCTCGTCTTCCATCTCGAAGTCGATGGCTTCGGTCGGGCAGAATTTCTGGCAGGCTTTGCATTTACCCGTATCGAAATAAATGCAGTTATCAACATCAATAACCGGGTATTTGGGCACTGCCTGCGGGAAGGGGCGATAAATCGCCTTGCGATATCCCAGGCTGGCCTCAAACTCGGTGTCAATAACTTTCTTGGGGCATTTTTCCCAGCAGGTGCCACAGCCGGTGCACAGGTCCTCGTTGACCATTTTGGCCTTTTTGCGGACCCGCGCCGTGAAATTGCCCACATACCCCTCGACTTCCTCCACCTCGCTGTAAGTGAGCAAGGTGATGTTGGGGTGTGCGCCGGCGTCGAACATCTTGGGCGTCAGGATACACGCCGAGCAGTCCAACGTGGGGAACGTCTTGTCCAACTGGGCCATGTGCCCGCCGATGCTGGGTTCGCGCTCGACGATATAGACATGGTGCCCGGCGTCGGCGATCTCTAGCGCGGCCTGAATGCCCGCGACGCCGCCGCCAACGACCATCACTTCCGGACGAATGTCCACCTCCATCGGTTCCAGCGGTTCGTGCTTGACCACGCGATGCACCGCCGCGCTGACCAGGGCCTTCGCTTTGGAGGTCGCGCCATCCCGGTCGTCGGGGTGCACCCACGACGCGTGTTCGCGGATGTTAGCCATCTCGAACAGGTAGGGATTCAACCCGGCACGCTCGCAGGCGTTGCGGAACGTCTTTTCGTGCATGTGTGGGGAGCACGAAGCGACCACAACATGCGTCAGGTTAAATTCCTTGACATCTTCCTCGACCTGTTCCTGGCCGGTGCTGGCGCACATAAACTTGTTATCACGCGCGACAACGACATCCGGCAGATTGTAGGCCCATTCCGCCACGTGTTCCACGTCGACTGCACTGGCGATGTTGTGGCCACAATGACATACGTATACGCCAACTCGTTTTTCTTGTTCGCTCATAGATTGGGCCTCCTACTCTGGCATGATCGGCATCGGGAGTTCTTTTTTCGAACGCCGCTGACGACGGGGTTTAGGCGGTGGCACGTCCTGAATCTTCTCTACCACTGGGTCCATGCTGACGAACTCCTGGCCAGCCCCCAAATCCTTAGGCGAAATGCCCATCGCCAACCCAATCGCCTGGGTAAAGAACAGGATCGGCATTTCGTAGTCGGTGTCGAACAACTGGTTGGCATAGCCTTGATACAGGTCCAGGTTCAACTGGCACATGGGGCAGATCGTCACGATGGCATCCGCACCGCTTTTGACGGCGTTGTGGATGATCCGGTGAATCATCTCCAGCGCGGTTTCCTCGCTGATCTGGGTCATGTGGCCGCCGCAGCAGAACGTCTTGAGCGAGAACGGCGGAACCTCTGCGCTCAGGGCTTCGAGCATGTGGTCCATCGCGGTGGGTTGTTCGGTGCTGTCGAACACGCTGTCGGGGCGGGCCACCAGGCAGCCATAATATGGGGCCAGCTTCAACCCGTACAGGGGGCGCTTGGTCTGCGCTTTCAGTTCGTCATAGCCGACGTCCGTGATGATCGCTTCCAGCAGATGCCGCACATGCAGCGTGCCGGGGTCGTAATGCAGGTTGCCCGCTTCCAGCGCCTGGTTGACTTTCTCGGCCAGTTCAGGGAACTGCTTCATCTGCTTGTCGGTCTTGTGCAGGTTCAAGAAGCACGCGCTGCACGGCGCGACAACTTCTTCGGCCCCGCTGTCCGCGGCCTGGGCCAGATTCCGCGCGATCAGCGCATAGGCTGGCAGCCGGTTGAGCGACATATATTCGGTTGCGCCACAGCAGTTCCAGTCTTCGACCTCCACCAGCTCCAGGCCGAGGCGTTTGGCCACGGCGCGGTTGGCGACTTCGTAGGCGTGGTTGCCGTGCTGGAGCGAACAACCGGGGTAGTAAGTGTACGTCTTCGAGGTCATTCGTAATTCACCTCCGCAGCTATCGCCTTGGCTTCGTTCAGGATCGTCGTCAGTTGCTCCATGTTGTCGATGGACTTGGGACGCAGCGCCAGGCGGTTGTGGCGCATCATGTTTGCGCCCATCACACCCATCTTGAAGAACTGGCCTGGCTGGAAGAACTCTTTGGGACGATGGAACAGATAGTAGCGCGTTGCCAGACCAGCCTCGAAGCTGCGCCCACGCTGTTCGACGAACCCGATGAATGTTTCGGAGAACTTGGCCGCGTGGGGGTGTTCGTAATGCCCCTTCTGGATCGCCATCTGTTTAAGGGTGTACATGAGGTCAGTGACGGGGATATTTTGCGGGCAGCGCGTGGTGCAGGCATAGCACGACACACAATACCAGGGTGTGTTGCTGCTGAGCACCTCGTCTTCCATCCCCGCATCGATCATGGCAAACAACGCCCGGGGGGTGTGGTCCATATCCTGCCCGGAAGGGCAAGACCCGCCGCACGAACCACACTGCAAACAGCGGCTGAGCACGTCACCGCCCGGGGTTGCTTCCACAACCCGGTCAAATAATGTTGTTGAGGTTTTTGTGGTGTTCAAAGGAAGTCTACCTCCTTGGCTAACACAAAATGCGAAAACCCTGACGGGATGGGGAGGCAATGGTGGCCAGGATGCTCCTGATCAGGGGGCGAGTGAAAGTAGACACGCTGAAACAGTAAAAATATCTTTTGGCACTTCCTTTCTTTGATTAATTATCGAGACATCACTTTGTGCGTTTTGTCACAAATAGATTGTATTGCGCAATCTATCACAATGTACCAAAGATTGCTGTATTAGTTTACCAAATGTGAAACGTCAAAGTACGTGCGAGATGTACTGGTTTTGCAAGACAAAAAGCATAATCAGGCGCGGCCTGGTACGCGAAAAAAAACGTCGTGATGACACGTCCAGCAGGGACAAAGCTTGTTTCACCTGGCCCCCTTCGAAAGTACAACGACAGGTGATGAATAAGCTATGTGCCTTTTTATGTCAGTTTGTGAATGAGCTTGTTAAAGCGGCCCAATAGAAATGAGAAGATACGCACAGATAGGTATTGTTGCATCATAGGTTGTTGTAGAATACTGAGAATAATGACCCTAACCCATCGGAGGAAAAAATGCACAAGCCTCTGCTTGCTCTCTTGTTCTTTTTGGCACTGACCTGCCATGCCCCGGTCAGCCCCCTACAGGCTGATCTTCCCGATACCAGCCGCGGCATCCATGTCTTCAACGACCAGATTGATGTGCACCAGCTTTCTGACGCACAGGCGGCGTTTGCGGCCACCCATTACGCCGGCGCGCAGAAATTAACACGCAGCGGTGCGCAGCGGTTGCGAGCCGTGAATCCGGATTTTGTGGTGCTGCATTACCGGCTGGGGATCGGCCTCGGCTACCGGCGCGCGGATGCCGCCTGCCAGCCGACCGGCCCCTATCTGGCGCATATCAACGGCGACGACTGGGTGCGGGACTGGCCTGGGGACGGAGCCAGCGCCGCGGACTGGTTCTACCACTACAACGGCCAGCGTGTGTACTGGTGCACCTGGGGTTGGTACCTGATGGACACCGATCATCCGGACTGGCGCGATTGGTGGCAAACGCAGGCCATCGCGGAGATCACAGCCACCGGGAGTGATGGCCTGTTCGCGGACAGCGTCACCGTGCCGAACTACCTGGGGGCGGACGAGTGGCAGCCCGCCCTGCCCGCTTACGACGAAGTCTTCGAAGCGGAATGGACCCGCCGCCTGAACGAGTGGATGGCCTGGGCGAACACGGCGTTGGGCGAGCATGTGCTGGTGGTCAACGCCGGGCAGCTCGTCACCACCCGGGAAACGACGGATTACAGTCTGGCAGATGGCGTGATGGTCGAGGGTTTCGCCGGGTGGGAGGAGGGCAGCCGCTTTGCGCTCAGTGATTGGCAGCTTCAATTGCAGCGAGTCTTGGACCTGGTGAACCAGGAGCGCATCGTTATTTTGCAAAGCTACGTCACCGCGCCCGCCGAACGGCGCTGGGTGCTGGCCAACTACCTGCTGGTCAAGGGCGGGCAGACGTATGTCAACCTCGAAGCCAGCCAGGGCGTGGAGTGGTTCCCGGAGTATGACCTGTCCATCGGCACGCCCCGTACGCCACTGCCTGCCGAGCTTCAGGATTTGCGGAACGACGCCGGCCTGTATGCACGCCGCTACAGTAACGGCCTGATTCTGGTCAATCCTGATCCGGACGGGCCGCCTTTGACGATGCCGCTGGAAACGCCGCTGCATCTGGTCACCGGCGCGACGGGCGGCGGCGAGGTGCCCGCCAACGCCGACATTGCCGGCTGGGGCGTGGAGACCCACGCGGTCACGGCGGTGACGGTGGGGCCGGGCGAGGCGGCGATCCTGCTGGTCGCGTCGCCAAATCCGTCCGCAACTGGGGGGACACCTGCGCCTGTTGCTGCCGTGTCTGCCGAGTTGGCCGCGGTTCATCGCCGCCACCAGACGTTCCTCACCTGGCCGGAGATCCCCGGCGATCTGACCATGACGTATCAGGTATACCGTCACACCGCGCCAATCACCCGCGACACACTCGCCCAGGCGCAGTTGATCGCCGATGTGCCCCAGGGATCGGGCATCTTCTGGACCGAGCGCGCGCGGGCTGTCGATCCACCCTATGAGGATGGCCGCTACCAGTCGCTGCGTAATTACGTGATCACCGATGGCGGGCCGGAACTGCCCGACGGGACCGGGCTGTTTGTGTGGACGCCGCACACGTCCGGTACCGCTTACTATGCCGTGCGCAGCCGCGACGGGGCGTATTTCGCCGCGACCGACCCCGTCGCGGAGCAGACAGGCTCCCCGGCCCCGGTGCTGGCGTGGCAATCCCCCGATAGGCACAGCCGGGTGTATACGCAGTTTATGGACTATGCCGCCTATAACCCGACATTTGACGCGCCGCGTCCCGGTAACGGCTGGATGGGGCTGCCGAATTGGGCCGAACTAGAACGCGCTGCCCCACAGCAGCAGTACGCGTACAATTACTGGGTGGGGCTGCCCACTGCTGAATCATGCGGCGGCACGGTCCCGGACGAACTGCCGCTGATTTTGCACCTTGAAGGGTGGGGTACGCGCTACGCTGCGCCCGATTCGGCCCCGTATTGGTGCGCGATCCATCTGTGGGGTGACGATCCCAACCAGAGCTGGTATTTCGGTTTCAGCGCCACGCATGACTACCATACCGGCGAACCCGTCACTACCGGCCCGGTTGTGAATTACACCGAAGCGCGGCTGCTGCAAGCTGTCCGGGACGTGATCGCGGGGCAGACAGCACCGGCAGTTGATACCGAGCGCATCTACGTATACGGGCATTCGATGGGCGGCACCGGGGCGCTGATGCTGGCCGAGCGCTACCCGGCGATCTTCGCGGCGGCGGCAGCCAGCGCGCCGATGATGAACTTCGCCGCGTCGGATGTCTGGCGACCTGAACTGGCGGCCAAGTGGGGCGATCCTGCGCTGAATCTGCCGGTCGAGATGCGCGGGCCAGATGCCGCCCCACTGCTGGCCTACCAGGGGACCGGTGTCTGGGATTGGCAGAATCTCGCCGGGCAGCTTTCCGCGCGGCGCGGGGATGGGATGGCCTTTATTGCGATCGCACACGGCACGCAGGACATGATCATCGATTGGCAAACCGTCGTCCAACCGGCCTATCGCCATTTCTACGACGGCAGCCGCGCCTTCATCGGGGAAATCCTGGCGATTGACCACACCTGGCTGGCGTTTCGCGATCATCCGAACTGGCGCTTCGAAGAGATGGCTTTCCGGCGGGACGAAAGCCTGCCCGCGTTGAGCCATGCCTCGGGGAGCCTGCCAATGCCGCCTCCGGGCACCGGCGGGTATAACCTGACGGTCGAATGGTCAGCATCCTGGCACGACTTCGCCGGGCCGCCGGTCGATACGCCGGACGAGTGGGCGGTCGCGCTGCGCAGCATGGCGGGATCGCAAACGCTTGACGTAACGCCGCGCCGCTTGCAGCAGTTCGCCGTGCAGCCCAGCCAAACATACACATGGCAAACGGTCCGGCTGGCGGACGGGACGGTGCTGCAATCCGGCACGGTGACCGTGGACGCCGACGGGCTGCTCACGGTGCGGGGAATTACGGTGGACGAGGGGGGCTGTCGCCTGACGATCACGCGCCAATGAGGGCACGTCCCTGCCGGGAGTCAGCGCTCCAGCCACTCCTCGCGGAACGTGGCCCACTCCTGATTGTCGGTGTTCATATCGTCGTACATCCCGATGCCTTTCACCAGGTCGCCGGCACCACCCGCCTCGTCGATGCCCTGCTTGACGCCGCGTAGCGCTGCGCGCAGCGTTTCGACCTGTGGATCGTGCCCCGGATACGCTGGATCATCGCCGTCGTAAGCGCTGACGGCGACGATCACGATCCCCGGGTTATCAAGCTGGTCTAACGCCGAGGTATAGCTTTTGACCTGGTACGCCACCCACCGCTGGAAGTCCTGCGGTTCGTAATCCTGCGCGCTGGCTAAGCCGCTGGCATGGGCGAAGACGACGATTTCGTCGATGCGCTGCAGGCCGACCTCCTGTTTGTAGCTTTCCTGCCACGTATATTCCGCCGGAACGTCCAGGCTGCCGGTCGGGATACTGGAGTCGGTCGGGATGCGATCCGGCGGCACGCTGATCGACAGGATGCCATCCTTGCCAATCGCATCGCGCAGCGCGATCAGCAGCTTCAAGTAGGCCGGGCTGCCGCTGACGACCCCGCTGCTGTTAAGGTGCACACCGTCGAAGTCCCACTCGGCCACCGCTTTACGCGCGAGTTGGCTGGACCGGAGACGTAGGTCAGGCTGCGTGATCCAGTCGCCGGGCATCCACAGCCACAACAAGATGTCCACGTCCGGGTTGGCGTCGCGCAGCGCCTCGGCAAAGGCGGCGGCATGTTCGCTTTCCACGAGCTGGTTATCGCTCGTCCAATACGACCCCTCGACGTAGACGGCGGAAATGTCGTTGGCTTCCAACCGTTCGGCCAGCCCCGCCATTCCCTGCGGTACCGGGGGGACCTTCGTCCAATCCCGGCTTAACCAGGTGCGGTTGGCACTCACGGGTGGCTCATCGTCAAACATGGGCATGATCCACTGCCGGGTGATGACGATCAGCGTCACCAGGATCACCACCCCGCCGCCGATCCAGACCGCCCATTGCAACCAGGGAAATCCCTGCTCCACGCGGACGTGGCCGCGGCTCGATTGCAGCTTTGAACGCCGAAAAAGTTTCACGAAACTCCCTGCCTATGTCGACTCATCTTCCGTATTGTTTGCTTCTGCATCGTCATCGAAGGAAAACAACGGCACCTCGATATCGATGTCTAACGCCTGGAGCGCATTGGCCTGTGCGGTCCACATGCGCGCTTGACGGGCTGGCGTATCATGATCATAGCCTAACAGGTGCAGTATGCCATGCACCACAGCCAGCACTAACTCGTCGCCGGCGGTGTGGCCTTCCGCTTCCGCCTGGCGCTGAATATAGGGCCAGGCCAGGATCAGGTCGCCCAGGTACGGCGCTGGCTCGGGGATGGGGGGCGGTTCGGCGGGGAAGGACAGCACATCGGTCGGTTTGTCCAGACCGCGATACTGCCGGTTAAGCCGGCGGATGGTGGCGTCGTCACCGATCACGAGGGTGAGGCCCGTGCCTGGGGACACGTCATGCGCATGCAGCACCCAGCGCACGGCTTCTGCCAGCCGGGCCTGGTCGATAGGGGCATCAAGCTGCTGCTGGATGTTCACATGATAGGTGCTCATACTTCTGGTGAACGGTCCTGTTCTTCTTGTTCTTCTTCCTCTGCTTCTGCCTGTGTCTCTGCGTGTTCGGCCTGTCCCTCGGCAGTAGCGAGCGAGGTTGCGCCCTTTTCGTCGGCGGCGGAATCGTCCGGCTCCGTGTCTTGCGCAGGGGCTTCATCTGTCGCCCCTGCCGGTGGCGTATCGCCATCCGACGCGGCGGCAGCGACAGTGGCAGGCGGCTCGTCGGTGTCTGAGGCGTCCGGCCCGGATTCAGCCGTGTCGGTGCTCGAATCGCTGGGGACGATGGCCGCCATTACGCCGCCAAACGACCTGGCTGCCTCAGTCGCCGGTGTGTCTGTGCCGGGTTGCTCGCCAGCCTGAAGCTGGGCCAATTCGCCTGCCCCTGCTGCTAGCGCATCCTGGCCTGGAGTGCCCGGGTAGGCGATGCGCGGATGGAACACCCCTTGCAGCGCCGCCAGGAACGTATCGCGCAGCGCGCGCAGATCGCTGAGCGTGAGGCCGCTGTCGTCAAGCTGCCCGCTTTGCAGGCGCGCTTCAAAAATGTAATCGACCGTCTCCTGGATGTCTTCCCGGGACTGCGGACGCCGGGCACGGACGCTGCTCTCACAGCCGTCGGCCAGCATCAGGATCGCCGTTTCACGCGAGGAGGGGCGCGGCCCGGGGTAGGTGAAGTCTTCCATGTCGACCGTCTCGCCCATCTGTTCGGCCTGTTCCTGGGCTTGCTTATAGAAATACATCACCTGCGTGGTGCCGTGATGCTCCATGATAAACTCGCGGATGCGGGCCGGCAGCCGGTAGCGCCGCGCTAACCGCGCGCCCTCGGTGGCATGGCCGATAATAATCCGCGCGCTCTGCATCGGGTCGTCCAGTGCCTCGTGCGAGTTAACACCGTCGGCCTGGTTTTCTACGAAGAAATGCGGGTTGAGGATTTTCCCCACGTCGTGATACATGGCCGCCGCACGCAGTAACGAGGCGTTGGCGTCGATCTGCTCGGCTCCCAACTCGGCCAGGTTGGCGACCTGCAAGCTGTGCTGGTATGTGCCCGGCGCTTCGCGCAGCAGGCGCTGCAGCAAGGGGTGGTTGGGTTGCAGCAGTTCGACGATCTTCAGGCTGGTGGGGATGTTCATCACATTACTGATTACGTACAGGCCCACCAGGGCCACGGCTGCCGAAAATGTGCCGTTGACCACCGCGCCCATCACCTGCAAAAATACGGTGAAGAAGTCGACCGAACTATCCGCCCCCAACGCAAACAGTCCCGCGATCATGGCGCTGGCGACACACACGACGCCGCCCGCCACAAAATAGGCGTTAATGCGCTCCGTGCGTCCCAACGCCAACACGCCCAGCGTGCCGCTGAAGCCGATAATCACGCCGAATTCCAGCGAGCTGCCGGTCATATACCCGGCCAGACCCGCCAGGACCATATTCATCACAATCGCAAGCTGCGAGCCGACCAGGGTGGCCACCAGAAAGGCCAGCGCCGCCCCCGGGAAGAAATAGGGCTGTATCGCGTCGTTGCTATCGACGATCTGCGCTGCGCCTAAAAACAGCAGGAACAACAGGCCCAGCAGGATCATAAAGGACGAGTTGGTGATGATATCGGGGTAAAACTTGTAGATGTACGCCCCCAGCATGGCGGTGAGCAGCACCATCGCCACCAGACCGCCCGCAAAATGAGCCGTCTTGCGCTCTTTGACTTCCAGCAGCCCGAAGCGGTCCAGCGCTTCGATGTGGGCTTCAGTGGCGATCTCACCCTCGCGGATGATCATCTGCCCTTTCACGAAGGTGCGCATCTCCGCCGGCACGCCTTCGGCAGCTTTGATCTGCTGCTGGCGGGTCAGTTCTTCGTTGTAGAAGGTGTTGGCGCGCATCAGGTCGCCGACGATTTCCTGGATGATCTTGACCTCAGTTTCGTTGTAGGTCGCGCTGATCAGGTTGGGCAGCGTATCTTTGATCGACTGGATGTTATCTTCGCGCACCTCACCGGCCATCACGCGCTCCAGCAGGCGGATAATTTGCCGGTCGATGTCGCGCCATTTCTCGTTGTCGTCGATGTTCAGGATCGCGTCGATCACGGGGCGGCTCAGACTCAGCGCAGTGATCGCCTCCAGGTCGGCGCGCTTTTGCTCCCTGGTGGCGAAGTCGTCATAGCGCACGTTTTCGATGTAGTCGAGCACCTGGCGGGCGAGCTGCGCCCGCTCGCTGCCGATGCTCTTATCGGGCGGATCGTAGACCGGGCGCACTGCCGCGACCTCGCCTTCGCGCTTGCTCTTGAGCAGCACGTCGCTTTCGTATTGCAGGCTGCGCGGAGCCAACACGTCACGCGGGGCGGCCTGCCCGACCTCCAGCGCCAGCTTACTGTCCGAGGGTTTCAGGGTGTCGAAGGCGATGATCGCAGCGCCGCTGACAATAAACAGCACCACGAGCAACACATACAGCCCCCGGTTCAACCTGCGCTGGAGTATGTCTTGGCGATTCATCATCTGTTCCTGCATAAAACCTCCCCGCTTCAGCGTGCCGAGCCGTCACCGCCGGGCCGAAAAAACCAAAGCGGGCACCGCTGCGCCCGCCATCTGGTTGTAAGTTGTCGCCTGCAACGGCGGCTCAAGAGGCCAACTGCTGCGGTATGGCTCGCTATTTTATTGGCTAAGCAGGTCCTTGACCACACTGTTGACCATTTTGCCATCGGCCTGTCCCTTGATGCGCGGCATGATCGCTTTCATGACCTTGCCCATATCGCGCGGGGTGGCGGCGTCCACTTCCGCGATTACTTCGCGGGCTATGGCCTCGATTTCCTCGCGGCTGAGCTGGCGCGGCAGGTACTCCTCGATCACGCTCAGTTCATAGCGTTCGGCGTCGGCCAGGTCAGTCCGCCCGGCGTCATCCATTTCGTCAATCGCTTCGCGGCGTTTCTTGGCCTCGGCCATCAACACGCCTTGCGCATCCTGTTCCGACAGTTCGGACTGGCTATCGACCTCGCGCTGTTTCAAGGCGGCCAGCAACAGGCGCAGCACCTTGCGGCGCTGGGTGTCGCCTTCCTTCATCGCGGCTTTCAAATTGTCCTGAATTTGTTGCTTGGGGTGCATGGACACTTTTCTTTTCCTAACCATCTAAACTGGGTGCATTATAACGGCGGTATCCGTCTGATGCCAAACGCGATTATTTCAAGCCGCGCAGGCATACGTTATAATCGCAGATGAAAGATCGTAACGCGAAAGAGAGACGGAATGAGTGACAGTCCTTCCACCAATGGAAATCAAGATAAACATGGGCCGACCCATACTGTATTGGTTGTCGAAGATACCCAGGAATTGGCCGAGGTGATCCAGGCGACGCTGGAAAGCATGAATCTAAAGGTCTTATGTACGGCGCATGGCAGCAAAGCGATTGAACTTTACCACCAGGAAAAACCGGACCTGATCTTGCTGGACATCGCACTGCCCGATATGACCGGCTGGAAGGCGCTGGATACCATCAAAGAGGAGCACAAGGGCGGCGCACTGCCCCCGATCATTGTGATCACCGCTTACGGCGACCCCGCCAACCGGTTGATGGGCAAACTGCAAGAGGCATACGAATATCTGATCAAACCATTGACGCCCCAAGAAATCAAACGTGTGGTCAGGAAGGCGCTTGATCTACAATAACGTGATGCGTGCCCGGCGAATCGCCAGACACCTGTTGTCCGTCGTAGGCTTCGCCGCGCGGTTGGGCGTGGTGATCGTGCTGGTGCTGGACCTGACCCCCACCAGCCAGCGTATCGCCGATTGGGTCGCTGCCGGGCAACAGGCCATGCAGCGTGGCGAGTACGAGCCGGCAGTTACGCTGTACAGCCGTCTGTTAGCATTCCCCACCTTACGAACCGCCGGATACCAGCGCTTAGTCGACGCCAGCCTGGCCACCGACCGCTACCATATGGCCCAGGTCTATCTGTATACACTGGTGGACCTGGACGGGTGGACTCCGGAACGGCGCGCCACCTACCAGCGCATCCTGGACCACACCCGCCCCGACACCCCGGCCTGGGCATTTGCTGCGCCGGCACAGCCGCCCGACACCAGCGATCCGCGCGCGCTGCGCCAACTAGCGCGCCAGCATATCGACCAGTTGGCCTGGGACGAGGCGGCCCAGGTGTTGGTGCGTTGGCTGGAGGTCGACCCCGGCGATACAGAGGCGGCCTACTGGCTGGGGCTGCTGTTGGCTCCCCAGGATCGCGCGCAGGCGGTGCGTTACCTGGAGCAGGCGGCTACCGATACGCGCTGGGCCGAACAGGCGGGGGTTGTGCTGGCGGCGCTCGCCGAGTTTGAAGGCTATCCGGAGACGGACGCGCAAACCTTGCTGGGCATGGCGCTGATCGAGATCGAGGCGTGGCCCTTCGCCGAACAGGCATTCCAGGCGGCGCTGGCGGTTAACGCCGTCAACCCGACCGCGCTGGCGTACCTGGGCTTTGTGCGCGACCAGCAAGGGCGGGACGGTCTGCCGGATTTGCAGGCCGCGCTGGCGATGGCCCCCGCCGATCCGACGGTGTATTACTTGCTGGGGCGGCATTGGCGCGGCGTCCAGGATCACCAGGCCGCCTACGAAGCGTTTGTGCAGGCGCGCCGCCTGGACCCGGATAATCCCGCGCTGGCGGTCGAGATCGGCAAGTCGCTGCACATCCTGGGCAAGCCCGATGAAGCTGCCGAATGGTACCGGATCGCGGTCAGCCTGGCCCCCGGCGATGTCCGCTGGCAGCGCATCCTGGCGGCGTTCTATGCCGACACAGAATATAAGCTGGACGAGGAAGGGCTGGCGTTCATCCAGCAGGCCAGCGAGAACGCGCCGCAGGATGCCGATATCCGGACCAGCCTGGGCTGGGCCTACTACCGGACCGGCGACACCGATCGGGCCTACGAGCAGTTAAATATCGCGCTGGGGATGACCCCTGATAGCCCGCGCACGTTGTATTACCTGGGGCGCGTGTTGGAAACGATGGGCAATGACGCCAGCGCCGCCAGCGCCTACATGTCTGCGATCGGTGAGGCGGGCCGGGACAGCGGTTACGGCCAACTGGCGTCGGAAGCGTTGGACAAGGTGACAGGAGGACTGGAATGATCAAGTGGATCACGTTGGGCGGTGGCATCATACTGCTGCTCGGACTGGCCGCCAGCATGACAGCATTTAGCTGGCCCACCACCACCCCAACCCCGACCGCCACCGCGCCACCCACTGGCAACATCCTGTTTGAAGACGATTTCACCACGTACAGCAATCGTTGGCGTGAGGCGCAAACCCCCAAGGCGGCGATCAGCTACACCGAGACGGCCCTGCGCTTGCAGGTGTTCTCCCCCGGGGTGAGCATCTGGTCGGTGCCGAATTTTGAGGTGCCCCTGACCGAGTACAGCATCCGTGCCACCGTCGCGGCGTATGAGGGGGGAGATGATGTGCGCTTTGGGTTTGTGTTGCAGCACATCACGGATGAGCAGTTCTACGTGCTGGCGGTGTCCCCGGCGGGCGAGTGGTGGCTGTTACATCATGCCGGGGACGAGTGGATCGACCTGACGCCGCTAGACGCGGAACCGCTTGAACTCGACGACGATGAAGCGCTGACTCATTTGGGGGTTGACGTGCAGGATAATACGCTTACACTGCACGCTAATGCGCTGCCCCCGGTTGTGATCGAGCTGCCTGACGATGTGGCGCTGTCCGGGGGGGTGTTTGGCTTGTTTGCGCAGGCCGGTAAGGGATATGTTGACGTATTGTTTGATGACATTGTGGTATTTGTAGAGGTAGATGAACCGTGACTGACGCTATCCAGCCATTTCACCGCTTTAGCGATACTCCACCATCCAGGACCTGGAGTCTGCGCGTGATGCGCGTGCACTTTCTCGTGGCGGGGGTGCTGCTCATCGGGGGAGCCGTTGGCCTGGCTGCGTACCTGTTTTCGCTCCAGCTTTCCAGCCTGGACCTGGCATGGGGCACGCTGCATATCGACGGCGAAGACAAAATCTACGAAGCCGACGCGCAGATTCAACTGCTGTTGACGCTGGTGTTGGGGCTGGCCAGCCTGATCATGCTGCGCGCGGCCCGGCAGATCGGGCAGCAGCAGCGGCGCGCTCGGTGGACGGCGCGTCTGGCGGCGCTGCTGCTCATGGCGGGGTTTCCGTTGGCATGGGTGGTGTGGCAGCTTGATCTGGCGTTCCTGCCGGCAGCGATCAGCACGTGGGGCGTCGGCGCGCTGGCCCTGCTGTTGGCCCTGGAGGCGGGGCTGGCGGTGTGGTATTTGCTGGCCTTGTTTTTCTCGAATGGAGTGCACCAAACGCTGGCTCACGATGATCTCACGGTTCATCCGGCATTTCGGCGTATCCAACGCATCGGCATCGGCGTGTGGCTGCTGGTCGTGGTGGGGCTGGGCGTCACGCTGGGGGTGATGAGCGACTGGTTGTACGAACTGCCGGTTCCCCATCCTGACCCGGGCGAGCTGTTGTACGTCACGTCTTTTGATGCGTCATTCGCGGAGGAATTCGACACCGATCAGTTCGAGTGGGATACCTACGACAGCCAGGACGAAGCGCAGATTGTGCTCAAGGCGGACATGGTCCTGGCCGACAGCAGCCCGCCCCCGGCGGATAAGTGGATGGTGGTGACCTATGGCTCGGGCCGGGCGGAGGGCGTGGTCTGGACGACGCTGGACCGCAAATTCAACGATATGGACCTGCGCCTGACCGCGCGCCTGATTTCCGGCGTCGAGGAAGACAGCACGTTCGGCGTGCTCTTTCGCTATCGCGACAAAGACAACTTCTACATTTTCCAACTCACCGGCGACGGCTATTACTCGCTCGGCAAGGTGAAGAACGGCCAGCGCCAGACGATCAGCGATTGGACGACCAGCCCCGCCATTCGCCAGGGCAACGCGGAGAACACACTGCGTATCCAGGCTTACGGGGACAAATTCCGCTTCTTTGTCAACGGCGAACCGCTGCCGCTGTGCCTGCCCGGCCAGGAACGCTACGGGCAGTGGGACCCCGCCCCGAACGAAGCGGGCATCTGCCTGACCGCCGATCCGGCCTATGTGTACCGGGACGATGACTTTACGCAGGGGCAGGTCGGGCTGGCGACCGGTTCGTTTTATGGCGACAGCGTGATCGAGGCCGGCTTCGACGATCTGGTCATCACCGGGCCGGAGCCATCCTCGCTGGATACGATCTTTCCCGGCCAAACGCTGTACTCGGCGTCGTTTAATGTGAACGAAGTTTACGACGCCTACACCGACGAGTGGGAGACGTATGAGGGCGAGAACGCCGCGCAGTTGCTCCACAGCGCGCGGCTGGCGGTCGCCGATGATCGCCACCTGCCGTTTGCGGGAGGATTGCTGGTGCTCACGCACGGCGTGGAGCAGCCAGACGGGTTGACCTGGTCCGCGCTGGATCGCACCTTCACCGCGCTGGATGTGGTGGTCCCGATGTGGCCGGCGGCTGGCCCGGTCGATAACCAGATGGGCGTGCTGTTCCGCTACCAAAGCCCGGATAACTATTACGCCTTCTTGATCAGCAGCGACGGATATTATAAGCTGGCGAAAGTGGTGGATGGCCGGCAGGAAGTCATCAGCGCGTGGGGGCGCTCGGCGGCTATCCATAGCCTGGAGGCAGCCAACACGCTTCGGGTGGTGGCGGTCGAGGATACCTTCCGCTTTTTTGTCAATGATGAAGTACTGCCGCTGTGCCCGGGGAGCAGCACCCAACCCAGCGTATGGGACGCACCCGGCGAGTGTGCCAGCGGCGATATCACGTTTGCGTACCAGGACGACACCTTCCCCCAGGGACAGATCGCGCTGGCGGCTGGTTCCGGGGACGATGTGAGCCGTCCGGTGGTAATCGTCGTCGATGATGTGTTTGTAAGGCAGCCTGTATTGGAAGCAGAATAAATATGCGTGTGTATCTGGAAACGACCGGGTGCCGGTTGAATCAAAGCGAAGTGGAAACCCTGGCGCGCCAGTTCCGGCAGGCGGGTCACCAGATCGTGCACCAGCCCGAAGACGCCGAGTTGTGCGTGGTGAACACCTGCACCGTCACCCGGCAGGCCGACCGTACCAGCCGGGGGATGATCCGCCGCCTCCACCGGGCCAACCCCGAGGCCGCCATTGTTGCGACCGGGTGCTATGCGCACCTTGCGCCGGAACGGGTGCAGGCGCTGCCGGGCGTGGAATGGGTGATCGACAACCTCGCCAAAATGCGGCTGGTACCGTTGGTTTTGGACACCGAGATCGCCCCGGACCGCTTCGATATCGAGCCGCTGGCGCGCGATTCCGCGCCGGGGGCTTTGGGGCGCACACGGGCGTTCGTCAAGGTGCAGGACGGCTGCGACAATCGCTGCACGTTCTGCGTGACGACCATCGCACGCGGGCCGGGCCGCAGCCGGACCGACGCCGATATCGTGCGCGAGGTGCAAGCCCTGAGTGCCGCCGGATATCACGAGGTGGTGCTGACCGGCGTGCATCTCGGCTCTTACGGCCACGATCGCGGTGAGGCGGACGGGCTGGCACAGTTAGTCCGCGCGGTTCTGGCGCAGACGGACATCCCCCGGCTGCGGCTGTCGTCGCTCGAACCCTGGGACCTGTCGCCCGGCTTTTTCGATCTGTGGGCGGACCCGCGCCTGTGCCGGCACCTGCACCTGCCGCTGCAAAGCGGCTGCAACGCCACCCTGAAACGGATGGCCCGCCGCACCACGCAGGCCCAGTACCGGGAACTCGTCCAGACAGCGCGCGCACGCATCCCGGACCTGGCGCTCAGCACCGACATGATCGCCGGCTTCCCCGGCGAGACGGATGCGGAATTCGAGACCAGCTACACATTTGCACGCGAGATGGACTTTATGAAAATTCACGTGTTCCGCTATTCCGAACGTCCGGGGACAGCCGCCGGGCGACTGCCAGACAAGGTGCCCAACGACGTCAAGAAGGCGCGCAGCGCTCGCCTGCGGTCGCTCTCCGATGCCCGTGCACAGCGCTTTTACGCGCGTTTTGTGGGGCGTGAAATGCCGGTGCTGTGGGAGCAGGTGACCGGAGCTTCAGAAGCCGGGTATCACAACGCCGGGCTGACGGATAATTATATCCGCGTGGAAATGGCGGCCCCGGCTGCGTTGACCAACACGATCACAACTGTCCAAGTAACCGGCCTTACCGAACACGGCATGCTCGCCGAGCCGGTGCCGGCCATCAGTACAAGGAGGAGTGAATGACCTGTCCGTTTTGCCAGATCGTATCCGGCGAACGTCCCGCCGATATCGTCTATGAGGACGAGCGCGTTATCGCCTTCAACGATATCAATCCCCAGGCCCCGGTGCATATCCTGGTTATCCCGCGCGAGCACGTGGGCGGCCCGCTGGAATTCGACACCGAAAACGAAGCCCTGGCCGGTCACCTGATCGCGGTCGCGGGGCACGTCGCGCGCGAGGCGCGCATCGCTGATGATGGCTACCGGCTGGTGCTCAACCAGGGGCGCAACGGCGGCCAGTCGGTGTTTCATGTGCATCTGCATGTGCTGGGGGGACGCCGGATGAAATGGCCGCCCGGTTAGGCCGCTGCGCGTCGTTTGCGCGCTCAGAACATGCGTGCTAAAATGCAGGTCGAGTCTTCCAGATTAGTGTTATGTATGATATGATCGGCTCAGTTTCCCGTTGTTGATAGGGTGAGGATTGATGGCTAAAAAGAAGACCGCCGGCGGCGGTCGTTCTACGTCTAAGTCTGATCAAAAATCACGCAAAACGACCCGGAAATCACGTAAGCGTCCCACGATCAAAAAACGGGCAAGTCGTCTTGAGCGCATCCGTAGCTGGCTGGCTGCGGCTCGAGATGCATTCAAAACGTTGACGGATCCGAAGTTCTGGGAACGGATTGCCGAAAAACTGCCGCCCTGGGCAGATGAGATCGGGGCGCTGCTGTTGATTGTGCTCGGTGTCGTGGCGCTCACGGCGTTGTTCAATACGTCCTCGGAGGCGGCGCTGTCGGTCACGCTGTCCGACGTGCTGCGCCAGATTTTCGGCCATGGTGCCTACCTGGCCGCGCTGGGCGTATTGGTGACGGGCGTGATCTTGCTGCTGCCCAAGTTCGGGCTGACGATTCGGGTGGGCTGGGTGCGTGCGGCCTCAATTGAGATTGCGTTCGGCGCGTTCTTGGCTCTGCTGCACCTGTTCGCCAACGACCCCGAACCGCGTGCCCTGGCGCGAGAAGGCGGCGGCGGGGGCTTCCTGGGTTGGAGCCTGACCTATCTCACGTCGAGCCTGGGCGACACCCTGTCGATGGTGCTGTATGGGGCGTTGTGCGCCGGCGGCGTGGTGATGGCGACCGGGCTGCGCCGCGCGCATGTCGTGCTGGCGGCAGCCTGGCTCAACGACCAACTGCAAAACAGCATCAGCCGGCTGGAAACGATGACGTTCGAGGCGGACGAGGACGAATTTGATGAGGTCGAGATCGAGGCGGAAGAGGACGACGTGATCATCGACACGCCGTCACCGCCCACGCGCTCGAATCCATCGCCCACGACCGCCAGCGCCAAACCTGCCGCGTCGAGCAAAACCCAGTCCACCAGCAAGAAGGATAATCCAGGCAGCGACAAGCCGGGTGACCGCGCGGAAGATTCGGCATCATCGAAGACGTCGAACGCGAAAACGCCGTCGAAATCCTCGAAAAAATCGACGTCTGAAGCGCAGTCCACGTCCGAATCAAAATCGACATCAGAGTCAACGTCTAAATCGAGGTCGAAGTCTAAATCGCGGCGCATGACCAAGCAGCAGCGCCGGGAGATCGTGGACGAAACCCGCCGCAGCATGGGGGCGTCGAATGGCCGGAGTCTGGTTGCGCCGGGCGAACCGGGCGAGCGCTCATCGGTTGTCCCGCGCGAGTATTTGCCCGGGGCGAAGGTGGTCCCGGCGGCTCCGAAGGCGCGCCAGCGCCAAATCGGGAACCGCATCGAGCGTTATTTTACCGTGGACGACTTCACTGAGGTCAAGAAGGTGGGCAAGCGCAGCAGCATCCTGCCGCCGCTGGAACTACTGAACGATATCGAACTCAACAAGCCCACCGAGGAAGAGATCAACACCAACGCCAAGATCATCAAGCACACGCTGCTGGAGTTCGACGTCGAAACGGACGTGATCGACGTCAAAGTTGGCCCGACCGTCACCCAGTACGCAGTGTCGCCCTACACCGAAACCGTCAACGACAAAGGCGAAACCGTGCTGCACCGGGTGCGCGTGAGCAAGATCGCCAACCTGAACAGCGATCTGGCGCTGGCGCTGTCGGCCAAGCGGCTGCGTATTCAGGCCCCGGTGCCGGGGCATTCCTACGTGGGTGTCGAAGTGCCCAACCGCCAGCCCAGTACGGTGGCGCTGCGCCCGGTGCTGGAATCCGAACACTTCTACAAGTACCGCAAACGTCCGCTGGCGCTGCCGTTGGGGCGCGATGTGTCGGGCGAGCCGTTCGTCGCCGACCTGCAGACGATGCCGCACCTGCTGGTGGCGGGCACGACCGGGTCGGGCAAGTCGATTATGCTGGCGTCGCTCACGACGGCATTTGTGACGAACAACCCCCCGGAGCGCGTCAAGCTGGTCTTGCTCGATCCCAAGATGGTCGAGTTGAACCGGTTCAATGGGCTGCCGCATCTGCTCGGCCCGGTCGAGACAGAGCTGGACCGTATCATCGGTGTGCTGCGCTGGGTGACGCGCGAGATGGACCTGCGCTACAAGCTGCTGGAAAAGGAAGCCGCGCGCAACCTGGAATCCTACAACCAGTCGCTGGGCCGCCGTCGCAAGGACGAACACCTGCCCTACATCGTGGTGATGATCGACGAGATCGGCGACTTGATGATGCAGCGCCCCGAAGAAACCGAGCGCGCCCTGACCCGGCTGGCGCAGATGGCGCGGGCGGTCGGTATTCACCTGATCGTCGCCACGCAGCGCCCCAGCGTCGACGTGATCACGGGGCTGATCAAGGCGAATTTCCCGGCACGGATCTCGTTTGCCGTCGCATCGGGGACCGACTCGCGCGTCATTTTGGACTATAACGGGGCGGAGACACTCATGGGGCGCGGGGATATGCTGTTCCTTGCGCCGGATGCCTCTGGCCCGCGCCGTATCCAGGGCTGCTATGTGTCCGATGAGGAAGTAAACGACGTGGTGGAGCACTGGAAGCAGTGGCATGAAAAAGAGATCAAGGCCGGCAACATGGAGCCGCCCGCCGTCGCCCCCTGGGAACGGGGCATGACCCGGCGCGAGGTGCTGGCCGAAACCGATCCCATGCTCGAAGAGGCGATTGAGCTGGTGGTCGAAGAAGGCGAGGCCTCAGCCTCCCTGATCCAACGTCGCCTGGGCCTCGGCTACCCCCGCGCGGCGCGCCTCATGGACCTGATGCAGGAGTTGGGCGTCGTTGGGACGTCACGCTCCGGGGGCCGCACGCGCGAAGTGCTGGTCAAGCCGGGGGCCGATCCGTTCAAGCGGCTGGTCGAAAAGCGCATGAAAAACAAGTGATCGCCGGGACGCAAAGCGAGTTATTTGGGCGCGATACAGGCTGTGTCGCGCTTTTGTTATTGATTTTTGGCCTCTAAATCAGTAAGATACGCGACGCACCTGAATCGCAACGAAAGGATATCCATTGGCTACAGTGCGCATTGCCCCATCGATCTTGTCGGCAGACTTCACCCGCCTGGGTGATGACATCGCCGCTGCTGAGGCGGCGGGCGCGGATTACATTCATGTCGATGTCATGGACGGGCGTTTTGTCCCCAACATCACGATGGGTCCGTTGGTGGTGGAAGCCGCCCGGCGCGTGACCTCCCTGCCGCTTGATGTCCATTTGATGATCGTGGAACCTGAAAAGCACATCCCGGCGTTTGTGGAAGCTGGGGCCGACCTGGTATCCGTCCAGGTCGAGGTGTGCGCGCATTTGAACCGCGTGGTGCAGCAAATCCGCGAGGCGGGCGCGCGCCCGGCGGTGGTGCTCAATCCACACACGCCGGCGGTGGCGGTGCAGGACGTGCTGCCGTTTGTGGACATGGTGCTGGTGATGACGGTCAACCCGGGCTTTGGCGGCCAGGCATTCATCCCGGAGACACTGCCCAAAATCCAGACCATTCGCCAGATGATCGAGGCTGGAAACCGGGCGGTCGATATCGAAGTGGACGGTGGCATCGACGCCCATACCGCGCGGCAGGTTGTCCGGCATGGCGCGAACGTGCTGGTGGCCGGGACGTCGGTCTTCCGGCATCCGCAGGGGGTGCAGGCCGGGATCGATGCGCTGCGGAAGGCAGGGAACGATGGGCG
>DAOTUD010000041.1:0-8872 GCA_034437275.1 Anaerolineae bacterium | reverse complement strand
AGGAGGCGCAAGTCCCTCTCCGTTTACGGGGAGGGATTTAGGGAGGGGTAAAACTTACGGGAACAATCCACTGTAAACAGCCTGCGTAAGTTCATAACACGCTCTAGACCAGCCCGTCTTCGGCGCGGGTGATGGCGACCGCCAGCGCGCGGGCCTTGTTGACCGTCTCGTCGTATTCGTGGGCCGGGTCGCTGTCGGCGACGATGCCCGCCCCGGCCTGAAAGTCCACCCGGTTGCCGCGCATCATCAGCGTGCGGATGGTGATGCAGGTATCCATCGAGCCATCAAAGCTGAAGTAGCCCACCGCGCCGCCGTATGGCCCGCGCCGCGTGTCCTCCAGTTCTTCGATGATCTCCATCGCGCGCACTTTGGGTGCCCCGCTGAGCGTGCCCGCCGGGAACGTGGCGCGCAGCAGGTCGAATGCGCTCATGCCGGCACGCAGCCGGCCCTGTACCTGGCTGACGATGTGCATCACGTGCGAATAGCGCTCGATGTACATCATGTCCGGCACATGCACCGTGCCGTAGTCGCACACGCGCCCCAGGTCGTTACGTCCCAGGTCGACCAGCATCACATGCTCGGCGCGCTCTTTTTCGTCGTTGAGCAGTTCCGCGGCCAGTTGGTGATCGGCTTCCTCGGTTGCGCCGCGCGGACGGGTCCCGGCGATGGGCCGCACCGAGGCGACGCCATCCTCCAACCGGACCATCATCTCCGGCGAGGCCCCGATCAGCGCGAAGTCGTCGTCGAAGCGCAGGAAGAACATGTACGGGGACGGGTTGAGCGCCCGCAGCGCGCGGTAGATGGTGAAGGGCGGGGCGCTGGTCTGGCGGGTGAAACGCTGCGAGAGCACGATCTGGAAGGCATCCCCGGCAGCGATGTAGTCTTTGGCGGCGCGCACATTGGCCTCGAAGCGCTCGCGGCTCATGTTGGACTCTAGATCGCCATTTGCCGCGCCGGTAGGGACATCGTCCAGGTACGGCAGGGGACGGGCCAGCGCGTCGGTGATGGCGTCGATGCGCTGTAAGGCGTCGTCATACGCCGCGTCAGGATCGCCGGTGTTGTGCGCGTTGGCCAGCACGATCAACTGGTGCTTGGCGTGGTCGAAGATGACCAGCGTATCGGCCAGCATGAAGGCCAGGTCCGGCACGTGCAGGTCATCCTGGGCCGTGTTCGGCAGGCGCTCGATGTGGCGCACGATGTCGTAGCTGAGGTAGCCGACCGCGCCGCCGACGAAACGCGGCAGCCCGTCGAGGCGCACCGGCTGGATGCGCTCGAATTCGCGCTCGATGACGTGCAGCGGGTCTTCAGCGGGGGCCAGTTCGCGCGTGGTGGTGACGCCGTGCCGCGTGGCGGTGACGGTGTCGCCCTGGACGGCGATCAGCCCTTTGGGATTCACGCCCAGAAAGGAATAGCGCCCGACCTGCTCGCCGCCTTCCACGCTCTCCAGCAGGAACGAGGCCGCGCTGGTCTGGGCCAGCTTGAGATAGACCGACACCGGCGTTTCCAGGTCGGCCAATAAGGTGCGATACACCGGCACCAGGTCGCCCTGGTCGAACAGGCGGCGCACGGTGTCGCGGTCGGGGGTGATGTTCGCCCGGAGACGGGTGCTGCTCGGTGAAAATGCCATCAGGTCGCCCTCCTGGCAGCCTAGCCAACGAAAAACCCCTCTGTCCGGTCAAGGACGAGACAGAGGGGTCCCGTGGTGCCACCTTGGTTAAGCGACCTGCCCGTTGATAGCCCATTACAAACAAAAAATCTGCGGTGCGCGCAGATTGGGAATCAAAGGGAAGCCAGCTTCACTCGTGTATGAGGTACGGACCCCGCGCTGTGATCACGACATGATCACCGCCGGCGTCGATACCCGTCACCCTGATAACGGTGGTGTCTCCGGTGTGGGCTACTGGTCAGCGTGCCTGCTTTCGACCACACAACTCCCTGGGCCATTCCACCACCCGCGCCTGTACCGTCTTCGCACCGCCCGACGGCTCTCTGAACATCGCCTTGGTGTGTACTCTTCCAGATCAACGTCTTTTTGATATATCTGACTTAAAACGTAGCAGGTAACCCGCCGGTTGTCAAGTTTTTCATGGCCGGCAACACTTGCCCGCCGGTTTGCAGCCTGCCTGCCCGCAGGTTAAGATTAACGTGTCATTCTCAGGAGGAAATGTATTGTCAGCATCCGCGACCAACACACCTGCACACCGTAACCTGTTGGTGGTTTTGGCATTGATCATTGGCCTGAGCCTGCTGGCGCGCGTGCTGCCCCAACCCCGCACCATTGACGACGCGTTCATCACCTTTCGCTACAGCCGGAATATTGTTGAAGGCCAGGGGTTTGTCTACAACCCCGGCACGCGCACGCTGGGCACCACCACGCCGCTGTACACGCTGCTCATGGCCGGGATCGGCGTCGTGAGCGGCAGCGGGGCCTATCCCTGGTTTGCGCTGGCCGTGAATGCGCTGGCGGATGCGGGGACGGCGGCCCTGCTGGCGCTGATCGCGCACCGGCTGACGTCCAGCCTGCCGCTGGCGGGGCTGGTGGGCGGGCTGTGGGCGGTCAGCCCGATGAGCGTCACCTTTGCCGTGGGCGGCATGGAAACCAGCGTCGTGATCCTGTGGAGCGTGGCCGCCGCGTACGCCTACCTGCTGCGCCGCGAGCGACTGGTGGCGGTGTGCGCGGCGTTGGGCGTGCTGACGCGCATCGACGCGCTGATCTGGGTCGGCCCGCTGCTGGCGCACCAGGCGTGGATGGTCTGGCGGCAGGCGCGGCGCGTCCCCTGGCAAAGCTGGCTGATTGTCGTGCTGATCCTGGCTCCCTGGTACATCTTCAGTTGGGCGTATTTCGACACGCTGCTGCCGCGCTCCTTGAGCGCCAAGCGGGCTGCGTATGTCGTGCCGGAGTTCCACGCCGTGACCCGTATGCTGCAAAACGTCGCCACGCCCTTTTTTGAGCACCATGTGCTGGGGACGCCGGGCATCGCGGTGGGGCTGTTCGTGTACCCCGGGCTGGCGGCCAGCGGCACGCTCTACGCCGTCAAGCGCCGCCCGCGCCTGCTGCCGCTACTGGTCTATCCCTGGTTGTATGTCGCCGCGTTCAGCCTGATGAACCCGCTGATCTTCCGCTGGTACCTGGCCCCGCCCCTGCCTGCCTATTTCCTGGCGATCAGCCTGGGGCTGTGGGCGCTGGCCGGCGCAGTGCGCGCGCGCTGGGGCCATCCCTGGCCCATCTACGCCGGGCTGGCGGCGCTGGGCGGGTTCTGGCTGCTGTTTGCACTCAACGCCTGGACGCTGCACCCCGATCACGGCCCCGACACCCCGGCCCCGCAGATGGCCTGGCATGATATCGAACTCAACTACAAGACGATGGGCGAGCTGCTGCGCGAGGATTACGGCGTGACCGGGGATACGCTGGTCGCGGCGGGTGATATTGGCGCGGTCGGCTACTACAGCCGCGCGCACATTCTCGACACGGTGGGGCTGGTCACCCCCGAACTGAGCGTCTATTACCCGATCGACGAGACGCTGCTGATCGACGGGTCCAATTACGCTGTTCCGCCGGCGATCATTTTTGACTACGATCCAGCGTTCATTGTGTTCATGGAGATGTTTGTGCGCAACGGCTTGATGCGGCCCCCGCATCGGGAGCCGTTCACGCGCCGGTATGAGGTGGTTCACTTCATCGAAACGGATTATTATGGAGACGGGATGCTCTTATATCGACGACAACCGTAACTGGTCGCATGCGGGGTGTTGGGTGCATTTTTAAACAGCTTTTAAACCGATCTTAAATCACATACGATAAACCAGATGGTCCAGAGCCAAAACGACGACGACCACAGGGACGAGTTATGACGAGATTATCGCTCAACCGGAAAAAAAGACACGCGAGAGAGGACCAGAGCCTGGCTGGCGGTAAACGCCGGCGCAGAATCCAGGAGGCACTGACCGGCTACCTGTTTATACTACCAGCAGGGATCGCCACCTTCGTGTTCGGGCTTTGGCCGGTGATTTCGGGCTTTTACGAAAGCCTGAAGTCTGGCTCACCACTCACCAACAGATATGTTGGGCTGAATAATTATGTGCGCTCCCTGGGCAACCTGGCGTATGTGCTGTTGTTCACGCTGAGCGTCATTTTCATTTATGCGGGCTACCGCGCCTGGCGCGACGCTTCCCGGCACCGGCAAGAATACGGGGGCAATCTCTGGTATTATTTGCCGTCGGGGTTTGTGTTCAGCATCGGGCTGATCATTCTTGCGTTCCAGTTCGTGACTGGCACGAAAGCATACGACTGGCTGCCCGGGGTGATGATTGCGCTGGCCGTGGCGGGCTTTTGCACCGCCGATCATCTGCAAACCCGGCGCAGCCGGCAGCGTTGGCGGCAGCTTGGCGCGGCCTGGCTGGCCTTTCTGGGCATTGCGGTGCTGTGGTGGCTGCTGGCCGCGGTCGAACCGCGCGCGATCAGCACCCAGTTTCTGGTCTGGATGCTGCTGATCACGACGCCGACCGGCATCGGATATCTGGCGTTTTCGCGGCTGGAGAGCAACCGGGAGTGGCTCGAAGATTCCCACGCCCGGCTGGCCGAGCTAAAAGCCGCATGGCAGGCCGCCCCGAAGCAACTGGCCGCCATTCAGCGCCTCAGCCGCGTTTTGATCGCGTACAACGTGGCGCTGAGCGTCGGCACCGTGCTGGTGGTGCTCATCCCCCTGATGCTGGGCATCCCGCTGCTGGCGGGGCTGGTGCTGCTGGTCCTCGCCGGGTTGATACGGTGGCAGGGCTTCGAAAACGTGTACTGGCCCATCTACCAGCAAACCGTCGCCCGCCTCGTGCCGCTGCCATCCGATGAACGCGAGATCGACGCGGCGCGCAGCCTGCGCCGCACGGTCGACCGCATCCTGCGCCGCCGGATCACGGTGGCGGTCCTGGCGCTGCTGACCCTGGCAGCGGTTATCGCGCTGATCGCGGTCCTGTTCGCCGTGGTGGGGACCCCGGCCTGGCTGCTGCTGCTCGGCACGCTGGGCCTGATGCTGTTCGTGGGGCCGTCGGTGGCGCGCATCCGGACGGCGAAGTATGTCGGGACCAGCATTTCGGTCGGCCTCATGATTTTGATCGCGTTCCTGCTGACGCGGTATGCTGTCGCGCAGATGGAAGCCAACGTCAACCGCGCCCGCGACATGGCCCAGTTGATCTTCAACGAAGACGTGCTGGACGCAACGGTCGACGCTACCGACTCCGAACTGGAAACCGTGACCCGCATCCAGGGCTTGAGCTTCCAGGACGAAGTCACCGTCGAAGTCGAAGTCGGCGACCGCACGATCCAGGCCCCGCTCGCCCCGGAGGTGTACTCCAAAATTCCGGCCAGCAAGATCAGCCAGCTCGTTGCCGGGTTTTCCTTCCAGGAAAAAGTGAAAGTCGTGCTGCCGGATGGCAGCGTGGCCGAGGGCACGCTCACCGAAGGCCAGCAGGTCGCCTTCACCGCCGACGACCCGGAAGCGGTGCGCGCGATTGACCTTTACTCCGCGCTGAACGTCGGGTCGGAAGTGATCCGGGTGGACGGGCACACCGAGCCACTGCGCAAGCAAATTTACGGCGCACTGGTGATCTTCCTGGGGATCGGCACCATCTACCTGATGACCCGTGTCCGGCGCGAGGTCGACGAGGACTACGAACCGGATGCCGTGCGCCACATGTTCCGGCTGATCGCGGCGGGCATCTCGCTGCTGCTCGTGCTGGCGATCATCGCCAGCGGGCCGCTGCTGGGCGTGCTGCTCGACCGGGCCGCCGGCGTGCTGCCGCTGTTCACGCTCCTGTTTTCGGCAGCTACCGTCGCGGCGCTGGTTGGCGTAGTGCGCTGGGTGATGGAGTTGGATGACGAACGCCGCCAGACCCTCGCCGAGCGTGTGGTCCAGCTTGACAAAGGGCTGCAGGCCCTCTATCTCGGCGCGGCGTTGGTGCTGGTTGCCCTGGTGATCGGGACGGCGCTGGACCTGCTGCTGGGCCTGTTCCCCTTCTTTGCGCTTGCGCTCGGGCTGGCGATGCTGCTGGGGCTGTACAAGGCGATCCCCTGGCTGCTGGACCAGCATCCCAGCGTGCACAAGTGGCTGTACTGGGGCCGCGTGCTGATGGCGCTGGTGGTCGGGCTGACGTTCTTCTACATGATCGGATCGGTCCAACTCAGCCAGCAGGCGGCTGCCGGGTTCGGGGCGCTGACCGAAGACCAGTTCGACCGCGCCTATGAATTTGCCACCGGCGAGGCCCCGCCCATCAACCTGTACGCCAAAGACCTGGCCGCCGAGCTGCGCTACTGGCCGCAGATCTTCATGATCGCGTGTGGAGCGCTGCTGATCGGCATCGCGTATCTGGTCTGGCAGAGCGCGCAAAAGCGCGAAACGCCGCTGGGCTTTGGGCTGACGATCCTGCTGGCGATCATGATGATGGTCGGCGGTTGGTTGACGATCAGCGAACTGCCGCGCGCGCTGTCCATCGGCGGGCGCGAAGCCGAAGAGACGATGAACGCGCTCACGCGCACCGCCATGTATTCGATGGGCACGGTGCCGGTGCAGTTGACCTTCGGGCTGTTTTTGGCGTACCTGCTGTTCTCGGAAATATCGTGGGGCAAGTCATTGTACCGCGTGATCTACTTCATCCCGTACATTGCCCCCAGCGTGGCGACCTCGACCGTGTTCCTGGTGATCTTCAAGCCCAGCCAGAAAAGCCTCGCCAATCAGGCGATGGGGCTGCTGGGGATTGACATGCTCACCTGGCTGAAGGACCCCAACGGCGTGGTGCGCATCTTCTACGAGCAAGTCCTGGGGGGCAACCCGCTGAATATCCCCGCAGGGCTGCAAGGCCCGAGCCTGGCGCTGACCACCGTGATTCTGTACAACATCTGGGTGTTCTCCGGCTATAACGCGGTGGTGTTCCTGGCCGGGCTGGGCGCGATCCCGTCGGAACTGTACGAAGCCGCCGAGGTCGATGGGGCAGGGCGCTGGTCGCGTTTCCGCAACATCACGCTGCCGCTGCTGTCGCCGACGACGTTCTTTCTGTCGATGCTGTCGATCATCGGGACGTTCAAGGCTTTCTCGCACATCTACGTCTTACGCGGGCAGGCAACCGGCAAGGAAATTGATACGATGAGTGTCCACATCTTCAATTCGCTGTATTCTGCCAACGATCCAGGCTATGCCGCTGCGCTGGCCTTTACACTGTTCGGTGTGATCCTGATTTTGACGGTCGTACAAAACCGCCTGGCAAGGGAGCAAGTATTCTATGGCTAGCACAACCGCACCCCCCCGCGCCCAAGTGCCCGTGCATGACCAGGCCGGCGCGGCCACGACGGCTGCGCCGCACCGCCGCCAGCCTATCGAGTTTAATCCGTTTCGGGCGATCGTCTACATCCTGCTGACGTTAGGCGCGCTCTTGTTTGTGCTGCCGTTTTTGTGGATGCTCAGCACGTCGCTGCAAACGCGGGGCGATATCATCCGGGGCCGGTTCATCCCCAGCATCCAGTTTTTGTCGCTCACGGAAGTCGATCAGGTCGAGCTGCAGCGCCCGCTGCAAGACTACCTGAACGCCGGAGAAGCGCCAGCTTACCTGGATGATGTGGTGGGCCAGATCGAAAGCAGCCGGCAGCAGCGCAACCTGAGCGTCAGCGACTATCTGCGCACCCAAAAGATCGGGTACGCCGAACTGCACATTGCCATCGATCTACCCGTCGTTAACAGGGTGTGGTCGATGGACAGCGACTACGTGATCGTCGGAGGGGCCGCGCACTACATCGAGGCGTGGGATGAGTCCAACTTCTCCAAGTTTTTCTTCAACAGTGTGAAGATCGCCACGCTGACGATTGTCGGCCAGACCATCACGTCGATCCTGGCCGCCTATGCCTTTGCGCGCATCGAGTTTCCCGGGCGGGGGCTGTTGTTCGGGCTGTTCCTGGCGACGATCTTCATTCCGACGATGGTCGTCCTGATCCCCAACCGCAACACCGTCACCAGCATCCACAACTTCTTCACCGAGGATTTCCCGCGCCTGCAAGACGAATGGTGGGAGCGTGACGCGGTCGATGATGAAGTCTATGACCGGTCGAGTTACCGCAGCGACGCGGAAGCGGACTACTTTATCTCCAAGGCGGAGCACTTCGGCCTGAAGGATATCCGCAAAGCCATCGCCGACCCGCTCTACGACGCTGCCAACTTCCTGGGCCTGACGGGGGTGCTGGGCATCGACGATATGCTGACCGTCGAAGGGCCGATCATCTGGAAATGGATGGACAGTTGGCCGGCGCTGGTCGTGCCCTTCCTGGCCAGTACGTTCAGCATCTTCCTGCTGCGCCAGTTCTTCATGCAGATTCCCGAAGACCTGTGGGACGCGGCGCGGATCGACGGGGCGGGCCATTTCCTGTACCTGTTCAGCGTCGTGGTGCCCCTCTCGCGGGCCGCAATTGTGACCACGGTCATCTTCTCGTTTATCGGCACCTGGAACGCGCTGGAGTGGCCGCTGCTGGTCACCTTCAGCGACGATTGGCGTCCGATCTCGTACGGGTTGTATGCCTTCACCACCGAGGCCGGGGTCGATCTCAACAAGCTGATGGCCGGTTCGATGATCACGCTGATCCCGGTCGTGATCATCTACCTGATCGCACAAAAGCAGTTCACGGAAGGGATCACCACCAGCGGCCTGAAAGGCTAACCACGCCGGGGCGACACCTGGGCGGGTGCAGAATAGTTGCCCTCCCCGCCCAGTATCCGACATTCAGAGGGTCGCCGATAAAAAGCCCGATAATTTATGATCGCAGCACATTTGACATCCAAAAAGTGACTTAGCTGGACAAAATATCAAAAGCAAAAGGCTAACTCGACACTAACCAATTGTG
>DAOTUD010000040.1:0-137006 GCA_034437275.1 Anaerolineae bacterium | reverse complement strand
CTCTCAAGCGGCGATGAAGCTCCTTGAGCAGCGCTTTGAGCGCTTGCCCGGTTTGGAGAAATGGTTTGTGCTTATCTCACCACTAGCGGCTTAATCTTATGAGAATGTATTTTTCTGGAAACGCCTTAGCGGCACGACTCGCAGAAGAACTCGCATTCCCCCGCCGCCAGCCGGCACGCCGCCAACTGCTGCCCGGTCGCGGTGTCGATCACCTCAAACGTCGCGCCCGGTTCGCCATCCGTCCAGAAGTGGCGGTCGGAAATGCCGGTGCTGAACCAGCCCAGCCGCGCCGCGCATACGTCGAGGGCGGGTTCGCGCTCGGTGAGTTCGGCGGTGAACAACTGGTAGCAGCGGTCGCGGGTCATGTTGTCCGGCGGCATGATCGCGGCGGGCCGGTCCCACTCGCGGGCCGCGAAACGGCGCACCGTGTCGTCCGGCATGGTGCGCTCGAACACCAGCCGGCTGATGTCCAGCGTGCGCGACGAGATGTTGATCAGCATGAACTCATTGTCGGTATACAGCGCGCGCAGGTTGGGCCGCGGGGTTGGGGTCGGTGTCAGCGTTGGGGCCGGGGTGGGCGTGGCTTGCGCGGCCTCTGCCATGGCGGTGTTCGCCTGGTTCACGTCCGCTGTTGCGGTGCGGGCCTGGGCCGCCCCTGCGGTTGCGACCTCGATGATCGCCGCTTCTGCCGTGGCGGTGTTCGCCTGGTTCACGTCCGCCGTCGCGGTGCGTGCCTCCGCCGCCGCTGCGGTCGCGGCCTCGACGGTCGCGGACTCCGCCGTCGCAGTGAGCGCCTCGGCAGCCGCTGCGGTCGCGGCCTCTGCCGTCACAGCCCGCGCGGTGAGGGTCGGGGCGGCGCGGATGGCCTCGGCAGTCTCGGTGATGACGACCACAACCTGCGTCTGCAAGCCCTGCATCCGTGCGCGCTCGGTGGGATCGATGGTCGACGTCGGCGTCCACTGGGCCGCGGTGGCCGTCAGGTTGCCCACCGCCTGGGTGCGCGCGTCGGCGACCGCGGTTTGCTGGCGGACCGCATCCGCCCCGAACGTTTGCGTCACCGCGCCGCTGTTGTCGTCGCCGCCGTCGTCCGCCGCCAGCAGCAGATAGCCCAGCACGCCAAGCACCACCACCAGCGCCGCCGCCAGCACCCACATCACCGGGCTTTTGTAGGCCGGCTGGGTGATGGTCACCGTCACCGTCGAAGGGGCCAGCCCGCTGCCGGTGGAGGACATGCTGCGCACCGGGGCGGTGAAGAAATTGGTCATCTCGCCCGTCTGCCCGACGATGGCCTCCTTGAACGCCTCGGCAAAGGCCGTGACGGTCGGGTAGCGTTCGGCGGGCGTCTTGTGCATGGCGCGGGCGAGCACCCCGTTCAACGCGGGCGGGATATCCGGGCGGCGTTCGTGCGGCGGGATGGGGTCCTCGTTGAGGTGCTTGTGCATCATGCCGTAGGGCGTGGTGGCCTCGAAGGGCAACTGCCCGCCCGTCAGCAGCGAGTAGACCGTCACCGCCAGCGCGTACTGGTCGGCAGCGGGCGTCAGGTCTTCGGAGCGCCACTGCTCCGGCGGCATAAACAGCGGCGTGCCCATCGGGGTGCCGGTCGCGGTAAACGAGGTGGTCGATTCCATCAGTTTGGCGATCCCGAAGTCCACGATATAGGCCGTGCCCTGGGTGTCAAACATGATGTTGGCGGGTTTGATGTCGCGGTGGATCACGCCGCGCGCGTGGGCATAGTCGAGCGCGCTGGCCAACTGGTTCAACAGCACGGACACCTCGCCCAGCGAGGGCGGGGCCTGGTTGTTCTCCTGGTGCTGCTTGATGCGGTCTTCCAATGAACCGCCGGGCAGCAGGCGCATCACCACGTAGCTGATATCCCCCTGCACGCCGTAATCGTACACCGGGACGATGTGCCCGTGTTCCAGCGAGGCAGCGGTTTTGGCCTCACGGTAGAAGCGTTCGATGTAGCCCGATTCGCTGGCCAGGGCGGCCCCAAGTACCTTGACCGCCACATCACGCTCCAGGCTTTTCTGGTGGGCGCGATAGGTCACGCCCATCCCGCCAAAGCCGAGCAGTTGTTGCAGCTCGTACTGGCCCAGTGTTTGTCCTGTCAGGTTTTGGATATTCATTACCAACTGCGTCCTTTAAGGCTGAGTATCTGACTTCGGGTCATAGTTTGCCTAAGTATAGTCTTCAGGCGGCAACACGACAAATCATGACCGGGACGCAGGGTGGCAGGGGCAGGCGGCAGCCAGGCTACAACTCGCGGGCGTCGACGTAGATCGGGGTGTCCTGCCAATCGGGTATCCAGCCGGGGTCCAGCGACTTGAACACCATCCAGTAATCCATCTGGGCGTGGGCCTCCGAAAACATGAAGGTCGGCACCTTGTCCATGCGGTCGATCAGCAGCGTCATTTTGTTGACGTTTTCGGTCACGGCCAGGTCACGCAGGGTGTCGAAAAGTGCTTTGAGCAGCTCCGGGGTGTGGATGCCGACCTCATTGAAGAAGCGCAGGCTTTTCTCGCCGCTGGCCTGCATTTCTGCTTCGGAGGGGAACGGCTCGTCGGCGGGCCACTGCTGGAAGACGTAGCTCTGGTCGAACAGGCTCATGCCGGCGAACTGGGTAGCGCCCAGGTCCAGCGACCAGCGCTCGAAGCCGAAGTCCTTGACACGCTCCGCGACGTTGGGCACGTACAGATCGCGGCTGCTGTGCACCGCCTGGATCAGATCGGAGTCGGTGTTGATGTCCTCGAAATGCTTGGGCATCCACTCCGGGAAATCGACGGCGGGGAAGGGCTGGTACACCAGCAGCATGATCTGGCGCAGGCGTTCGTAGCCCATTTTCCCGAACAGGCGCAGCGAGGGTATATTAGAGGTGACGATGTGGGCGTAGACCCCATCGACGCCGCGCTCCAGCAGGTAGTCGTCGACGGCTTCGAGCATGACCTGGGCGATGCCCTGGCGGCGCACGTCGGGGTTGGTGCGCACGTCGAACACGTAGGCGAGCGACACCGGGTCGTCGCCGATGTGCGTGCGCTTGACGCACACCGCCGTCACGCCGACAATGACGTCTTCATGCTCGGCGACGAGCAGTTGGTGGTCAGAAAATAAAGCGGCGCGGTCGATGAAGCGGCGGCGATAGTGAACGAACGGTTCGGGCAACCCCCGGGGGCACATACGCTCCAGGGCCATCAAGGCGGGGTCATCTTCAGGACGATAATATCGGATATGCATAACCACTCAACATAAAAAAAGCGACAGGAACAAAGGCTGCTTCATTTTATCTTAATATAAAATCGACATTAGCAACAGTCAAACTAACTGGATGCTAACCGAAAACAAACGAAATGAATAGGCTAATTCGCAAAACTGCCGATTTTCTTTATAATTAAGTCGCATGTGCGCGTTCAGCCTTGACAACTCGCCGCAAACAACGCATAGTACGAAAGAGCGCATACTGGAGCACGAGTTGTGGCTGCCGTGTGGCGCGCATGGATAACGACTATGAGCCAAACAACGGTCAGGCACCATCTCACCGATTGGAGGATCAGGTACAATGCCACCGGAAAAAAGCGGTTTTTATTATGCTAATAAGTTCGCCCGCATAACCATCGAAGCGTTAGAAGAGGTGATGGGCAAGAACGGCCTCAACGCGATCCTGAATCTGGCCGGGTTGTCGGAATATATCAACAACTATCCCCCCGACAATCTGGAAAAAGAGTTTGATTTCGCCTACTTCACGGCGCTGTGTGTGGCGCTGGAAGATATGTACGGGCCGCGTGGTGGCCGCGGTTTGGCGCTGCGGGCGGGCCGGGCAACCTTTGCCGACGCGCTGCGTGGGTTCGGCGCGCTGGCCGGGGTGGGCGACCTGGCGTTCAAGGTGCTCCCCCTGGCGGCCAAGCTCAAGATCGGCCTGCCAGCCATGGCGAACATCCTCACCCAGTTCTCCGACCAGGTCTCGAACGTCTACGACGAGGGCGACAAGTTTGTGTATACGCTCGAACGGTGCCCGATGTGCTGGAATCGCAAGGCCGACCGGCCTGTGTGCTACATCGGCCAGGGGCTGTTGCAGGAGGGCCTGCGGTGGGTTTCGGGCGGCCATGAATTCAAGGTCGATATGGCGGCCTGCATTGCCAAAGGCGATGACATGGGCAAATATATCGTCTATAAAGAGCCGGTCGACTAGTTTTCCGCCCTCCTCAACTGTGTGATGCTTTCCTCACCCCCGGTCCAGTTTTGGGCCAGGGGCTTTGCTCTTTTGCTGTTGTGCCGAGTCTGGCACATGCGACGCCTGGCCCACGTTGGGCGTGCGCCAGCTTGCGTAGCCCCTGAGTTGCACTACAATCCAAGTAAAGCTTATTCAACGCACATGCAGGAGCGCGCCATGGACAGCCGAAACGCTCTTCCCCGTTTGTTGCTAGTGGTCCTCGCCTTGCTCGCGGCGACCCTGGCCTGCAATATCAAGCGCAAAAGCGACATCGCCGCGACCGGAACCGCTGTTGTAACTGGGCCGACGGTGTCGATTGTGGCTCCGGCAGCCGATAATGCCAACTTCACCCAGGGCCAGAACGTCACCGTGCGCGCGACCGCGTTTGGGTCGCCACAGGCCCCAGTCGAGCTGGTGGAACTGAAGGTGAAAGGCGTCCGGGTCGACAGCCAGTTTATCGAAAACCCCAGCGCACAGGCCGAGGTGCTGCTCACCTACCGCACCCAGGAAACCGGCGCGGTGACGCTGGAAGTCGTGGCCTACACCAGCAGCGCCAGCGGCCAGCGGCTCGCCGGGCCACCCGCGCAGCGCACGATCAACGTCCTGGGGCCGCTTTCCCCCGGCGCAGACGGCAGCGCGCCGGGCGCGGGCACGCCGCAAACCCTGCTGCCCCCGACCAACACGCCCTACGACCCGACCTGCCGCGTAGTGGTGGAGGCGGGCGGTTTGCGCTTCCGGGCCGGGCCGGGCACCGAATACGACCAGTTGACCAACCCCAGCAATTTCAGCGCGGGCGACGTGCTGCGCGTGACCGGCTATTCCGACCGGGACTATCGCTGGTGGCAGGTCGTGTCCGGCTTGCGGCAGGGCTGGGTCGCCGGGCCGTATGTGAGCATCGTCGAGGGGGCCAATTGCAGCAACATTCTGCCGGTGCTGGCCCCGCCCACCCCGACCCCGGCCAGCAGCGCCACGCCGACGCCGAGCAACACGCCGCCCCCCAGCCAGACGCCGCAGCCCACCGCGCCGGGCCTGCCCGACTTGCAGGTGAGCGTGCTCGACGGGCCGAGCGAGATTCAACTCGCGGCGAACGGCACCGCCCAGGCGACCTACACCGTCGCCATCCTGAACGCGGGCGGGCGCGCCACCGGCCAGTTCCAGCTCTCGGTCGCGCCGCCAGAAGGCCAGGAGCAGCGCTACGACGTGCCCGGCCTCAGCCCCGGCCAGGAGTTCGCGGTGCCCAGCGCCGGCGTGTCGGTGTCCTTCACACAGCCCGGATCGGTGCTGCTGATCGCGCATGTGGACAGCGCCGACGTGGTCCAGGAGAGCAACGAGCAGAACAACGTGCGCTACCTGCAGATCGAAGTGCTGGCCCCGCCGGACCAGGGCGGCGGTGATGGCGGCGAACCACCGGACAGCGGCGTGTGCCGCGCCCAGACGCAAGACGCGCTCAACCTGCGGGCCGGCCCCGCTACCGCGTATGACGTGCTGCTGACGATCAACGCGGGCGAGGAAGCCGAAATCCTCAGCTACATGGAGCAGACCGACGGGCTGTGGTACGAGGTGAGCTACGGCGGCACGACCGGCTGGATCAGCGCGCAGTACACCGACCAGCTGGGCGACTGCACCGCCATTCCGCTGGGCGTGATCCCGCCGCTGCCGGAGCCGGAGCCGGACGCGCTGCAGCCCATCACGGTCGCCAACGCCGGGCAGATCGACGAGGTGCGCACGCAGCAGGGGCACGGCAGCCAGGTCGCGGCGCTGGACTTCAGCCCCGACAACCGTCTGCTGGCCTCGGGCAGTTGGGACGCGCAGGCCATCATCTGGGACGTCGCCAGCGGCGCGCAGCAGCAGGTCTTCACACATGGGGATCGCGTGGTGGCGGTCGCCTTTAGCCCGGACGGGTCGCGGCTGGCCACGGCCACCCAGGGCGGCCTGATCACGCTGTGGGATGTCGCCAGCGGCGAGAGTGTCTCCACGCTGGAGCACGACGCCGAGGTCTACACGCTGGCCTTCAGCCCCGACGGGCTGCGACTGGTGTCCGGCGGCAGGAACCCCGGCGGCGGCGAGTTGGCCGGGCAGGCTGCGATCTGGAACCTGAGCGACGGCACACGCATCGCCGAGGCCAACACGTTCGCCCCGGTGAGTGGGGTCGCCTTCATCGACAACGGCGCGACGCTGGTCGTTTCGTCGCTGGACCCGGACAACTGCGACCCCGGCAACGGCATCGAGTTCTACGACGCGGCCAGCGGGGCGCTCGCCAAGCAGCTCGACGGGCACAGCGGGCGCGTCGCGGTGCTGGCGCTCAACGAGCTGCGGACGCTGATCGCGGGCAGCGGGCGCATCGATCCCTGCGCAGGGAACGGGGTCGCCTGGGTGTGGAACGCCGCCGGCACGTTCCAGGTCGCGCTGGAACACAGCGACGCGGTGGACATCAGCGGGCTGGCGTTGAGCAACAGCAACCTGCTGGTCAGCGCCGGGGCGGATGGCGTGATCCGGCTGTGGGACATCAACAGCCAGAGTCTGCTCAAGGCGCTCAACGCGCACAATCCAGGGGCGACAACGCTGGCGCTGAGTCCGGACGGCACGCTGCTGGCCTCGGGCGGCGCAGACAGCCGCGTGCGCCTGTGGGGCATGCGCTGATGCGGTGGCTGGCCCGGCGTGGCTTACGGTTGGGGCTGGTGCCGCTGGCGCTGCTGGCGGCCCTGGTCGCGTGTTCGCTCGGCTGGCAGGAGGACGACGCGCCCGCCGGTGATAACGCCGCGAACGAAAGCGAACCGCGCACGGTCCCGGTGGTGACGGTCGTCTCGCCCCAGGACCAGCAGCAGTTCCCCGTCAACCAGCCGATCGACATCGTGGTCGAGGCCAGCGCCGCCGCTACCCGCGTGCAGTTGACAATCGTGGACGAGGGCCGGGTCGGCAGTACGTCCGTGCTGCCCGATCAGCCCGGCCCCAAGACCGCCGTGCTAAGCTGGACGCCGACGAAAAAGCAAACGTACGTGCTGGAAGTGATCGCCTACAACAACACCCTGCCCAGCGACCCGGTCCGGCTGTCGGTGGTGGTCGGGGAGGGCAGCCTGCCCGCCGGCGGCGCGACGCCCGCCAGCACCTGCCCGGGCCGCGTGGTGATCGAGAACCTTAACTTCCGCGCCGCACCGGACACCGCAGCGCGCAAGCTGGACCAGTTCGCGGTCGACGAGCAGGTCACGATCATCGGGCGCAACGCGGGCGGCACCTGGCTCCAGATTCGGCGGGGCAGTGGACAGGTCGGGTGGGCGTCCAAAAACCCCGACGGATCGCCGCCGTGGATCGAGATCGCTGCTGGGTGCGAGTCCGGCCTGCCGGTCGCCGGGGAGTGAGTGATCCCCCTATGTATGCGTTTTACTCCGCCGGCTTGAGCGTGTCGCAGTCTACGTCGCCGACGGTGCGCTGCTCGATCGCCACCGCCATCCCGACGTCATACTGCGCCCAGGTGTCCTGATCGTCGAAGGTGCAGCTTTGCTTCTCGCCATCCACGCGCAGCACGACGGTGTACGCCTCGCGCTGGCCGCGTTCGCGCTGCTGGCCGTACTCCCCGTCGCCATCAACCGCCGGCGGCTCATACTCCGGCCAGTACGGGGCCGGGTCGTCCGTGCCTTCGCCGCTGGCCACCACGTCGAGATCGGCGTTGTGTTCCCAGGCGTCGATGGTGTAGGTGCACCAGTCCTCTTGGATGTCCACCTCGTCGTAGACCGGCTCGTCGCGACACACGCGCTCGAACGAGCCATCGCCGCGATCCACGTCCTCGCACACCTCCGCCGTGTCTACCTCGACCTGCTCGGTGCGGCGCGTGCGTTCTTCACAGCGGCGATCATAGCCGTCGTCGGACACCTCGTCCCACCACGCTTCGCGCTCGCGCGGCTGGTAGTCCTCCACCTCGACGATGCGTGCCCACGTCAGTTCCGTGACCTCGCCCTCGATCTGCTCGGTGCGCGTGAAGAACCAGATCGCGCCGCCGATGATCAGCGCCACCGCCGCCAGCACACCGAGGATCGTCAGGTGCCGCCGCGTCAGCCCCAGGAAAACCGGCTGGGCGCGTTCCTCGGCGGCGATGCGTTCCATCTCCGCCTCGAACTGCTCTTTGACCACGTCGCGGCGGGTGTCGGACTCGGCGTGCCCGCCGGTCACCTGGCGCTTGCCCACCGCCGCGACGGCTTCGGCGGCGGACAGGTCCGCGCCGCACTCCGAGCAGAACTGGCTGGCCGCGCTGTTGGGCTGGCGGCACGCCGGGCACATCTTGTCCGCGCCGACGAAGGCGTGGTCTGCAAGGGTCACGACGTCTTCCTCAGCGGGGAAGTAGCGCCATTCCGGGTCCTGGGCTGCGCCGCAGTTGGGGCAGTGGCGGTGCGTCACCCCCAGCAGCTTTTCCGTCCCGCAGAAGCGGCAGTCCCACAGCATTTGATACTCGCCAGCGCCGTATCGCTGCGGGGAATCGTTTTGCGTTTGGTCCGTCATCGTCCACTATCCTTTTTGAACTAACCGATACCTGACAGTTTGTAGCCCGCTCACACCACAGCTTACAATCAGTTTGCCGGCGGCGCAATCGATGCATATTGTTGCATTTTGCATCAAAACCGGCTTGAGATTATCATGAAGAGGCCGCACATTCTGATATATGTTCCGCAGCGGGGTAAAGGGAGTTGACAATTCGTGGGCAAAAAATCCAAGACAAACGACGACCTGATGTTGGGTATCGACCTGGGCGGCACCAAGATTCTGGCGGCTGTCGTCGACCAGGAAGGGACGATCCTGGGCAGTTCCAAACGCAAGACACGCTCTGAACAGGGCGTGGAGAAAGTGATCAAACGAATCGCCAAAACAGCCTGCGAAGCCGTCGAAGACGCGGACGTCAGCATGAGCACCATCCGGGCGGCGGGGATCGGAGCGCCGGGTGTCGCCAACTACAACGCCGGGATCATCGAGTTTGCACCGAATCTCTCCAACTGGGTCGATGTCCCACTCGGCCCGCTGCTGGAGGAGAAGCTGGACATCCCGGTGTTTGTCGAAAACGACGTCAACGCCGGCAGCTACGGGGAGTTCACCGTCGGGGCGGGCAAACCGTACGACTCAATGGTGGGGGTCTTCCCGGGCACCGGGCTGGGGGGCGGCATCGTGCTCAACGGCCAGTTGTGGCGCGGGGCACGCAACGCCGCCGCCGAACTGGGCCACATCATCGTGCTGATCGACGGGCCATTGTGCGGCTGTGGGCGGCGTGGGTGCATCGAAGCCCTGGCCAGCCGGACCGCCATCGAGCGCGACATTCGGGGCGAAATACGTGGGGGGCGCGCCAGCATCATCACCGAGCTAACCGATATCGACAAAGGCAAGATCACCAGCGGCACGCTGGCCGCTGCGCTGGCCGCGCATGACCCGGTCGTGACCGACGTGATCGAGCGCGCGGCGTACCACCTGGGCATTTTCACCGGCTCGCTGGTCAATGCCCTGGACACGGAGTGCGTGGTGTTTGGCGGCGGGCTGATCGAAGCCTGCGCGGATTTTATGCTCCCGCTGATCCGCGAAACCGCCTACCGCTACCTGATCCGTCCAGTCGATCCGGAGCACCTGCCTATTCTCGAAGCGGCGCTGGGGGATGACACAATTGTGCTCGGCACTGCGATGCTGGCCAAGGCCAGCCTCACCGAAGCCGGGTAACTGCAAGTCCGACAGGCGGCTGCCAGCCGCCTTTATTGTTGTTTCCCAAAGGAGAGATCATGCAGAAAACGCACCGCATTCTATTCGTGACCATGCTCCTGGCGTCGATCTTCGCGTTGGTAGCAGTCACCAGTGCCCAGGACAATACCCTTGAGCTGGCCGGCTTGCGCCCACAAATGACCGCCACGTCCGACCCCGCCCAAGAGGCCACCATCCAGGCGCTGATGGAAGAATTCGAAGCGACGGCCCAGGCCGAGATGATGCTCACGGCATCCGCCGCCCCCCCCACCATGACGCCGGACCTGCTCCAGACGGCCAGCGCGCGCCTGACGCAAACCGCCCAGGCTCCCGCTGGCGGGAATGGCGCGTTGGGCGGCCAGTCCATCATTAACCGCAGCAACGTGACCAGCGTCGCCAACCTCCGGACGTTTTCCGGCCACACCGACAACGTCTTCGGCATGGAGTTCAGCCCGGACGGCACGAAGATCGCGTCGACCAGCTACGACGACACGGTGCGCGTGTGGGACGCCGCCACCGGGGCCGAACTGGTCACGCTGCGCGGCCACACCGGCGACGTGTACGACGTGTCGTTCAGCGGGGATGGCTCGCTGATCGCGTCCGGCGCGACCGACGACACGATCCGGCTGTGGGATGCCAACACCGGGACCGAACTGGCCGTGCTGCGCGGGCACACCGACAAGCTGGCCGAGGTCGACATCAGCCCGGACGGGCAGTGGCTCGCCAGCGCCGGCTACGACAACACGATCCGCATCTGGGACCTCAACACACGCGCCGAAGTCCGGGTGCTGACCACCCACACCGATTGGGTGATGGCCATCCAGTTCAGCCCGGACGGCGCGCTGCTGGCCACCGGCAGCAAAGACACCACCGTCAAGCTGTGGGATACCACCACCTGGACCGAGGTCGCCACCCTGATGGGCCACACCGACACCGCGACCGCGATGGACTTCAGCAATGACGGTTCGCTGCTGGCCACCGGCGACTGGGACGGCAACCTGATCCTGTGGGACGTGGCCACCCGCACCCAGCGCCAGCAGATCACCGCGCACACCGGCGGCCTGATCTTCGGAACCGCCTTCAGCCCGGACAACTCGCTGCTGGTCACCAGCAGCTACGACGACACGCTGAAAATCTGGGACCTGAACACCGGCACAGAACTGGCGGTGCTGCAAGGCCACAACGCCGACGTGACCGACGTCGACTGGAACGCCGACGGCTCGCTGATCGCCTCCGGCGGCTGGGACGACAACGTGCGCGTGTGGGGCCTGGCAGGCGGGGTGGTCCAACCGCCCGACACGCCGGATACCCCCATCATCCCCAGCGACGGCACCTCCATCATCAACCCGGGCAACGCGGCCAGCGTCGCCAACCTCAAGACCTTCAGCGGCCACACCGATCACACGTGGGCGACGGTCTTCAGCCCCGACGGATCGCGGGTGGCGTCCGCCGGTTGGGATGGCGACGTGCGCGTGTGGGATATCGCGTCCGGGGGGACCGTCTTCACCATCAACGCCCACGACGACCGGGCCTACGACGTAGCCTACAGCCCCGACGGCACGCGCCTGGTGACAGGCGGCAACGACAACCTGGTGCGCGTGTGGGACGCCAACACTGGGGCCGAACTGGCCACGCTGCGCGGCCATACAGCCAAAGTGCAGGACGTGATCTTCAGCCCGGACGGGCGCTGGATCGCCAGCGGGGCCGAAGATAACACCGCCCGCATCTGGGACACGGCCACCTACACGGAAATCGCGGTGCTGCAAGGCCACAGCAACGATGTGATGGGCGTCCAGTTCAGCCCGGACAACTCGCTGCTGGCCACCGGCAGCGAAGACACCGACGTCAAGCTGTGGGATACCATCACCTGGAACCCGATCGCCACGCTCAGCGGCCACACCGACACCGCGACCGCCATCGACTTCAGCCCGGATGGCACGCTGCTGGCCACCGGCGACTGGGACGGCACCGTGATCCTGTGGGACGTGGCGACCCGCACCCAACGCCAGCAGATCAACGCCCATTCCGGCGGCCTGATCTTCGGCGCGGTCTTCAGCCCGGACGGGGCCTTGCTCGCCACCAGCAGCTACGACGAAACGCTGAAAATCTGGGACGTGAATACCGGCACCAGCCTGGTCACGCTGACCGATCACGACGCCGACGTGACCGACGTAGACTGGAGCGCCGACGGCGCGCTGCTGGTTTCTGGCGGCTGGGACGACAACGTGCGCGTGTGGGGCCTGGCAGGCGGGGTCGTCCAACCGCCCGACACGCCTGATACCCCCGTCATCCCCAGCGACGGCTTCACCAGCATCAACCCGACCAACATCGACAGCGTCGCCAACGTCCAGACGCTGACCGGCCACACCGACAACGTGTGGGGGCTGGACTTCAGCCCGGACGGCACCAAGATCGCGTCGTGTGGCTACGATGACACGGTGCGCATCTGGGACATAGCGACCGGCACGACCATCACCACGCTGCGCGGGCACACCGGCGACATCTACGATGCGTCGTTCAGCGGCGATGGCACGATGATCGCGTCCGGCGCGACCGACAACACCGTCCGCATTTGGGACGCCAACACCGGGACCGAACTGGCCGTGCTGCGCGGCCACTCCGACAAAATGGCCGAGGTCGACTTCAGCCCCAACAATCGCTGGATCGCCAGCGCCAGCTACGACAACACCGTCCGCATCTGGGACGTCAACACACGCACCACGATCCAGGTCCTCGATTCCCACACCGACTGGGTGATGGCCGTGCAGTTCAGCCCGGACAACTCGCTGCTGGCGACGGGCAGCAAGGACACCACCGTCAAGCTGTGGGATACCGCCACCTGGACCGAGGTCGCCACGCTGCGCGGCCACTCCGACACCGCGACCGCGATGGACTTCAGCGCCATCGGGACGCTGCTGGCGACCGGCGACTGGGACGGCAACCTGATCATCTGGGACGTGGCCAGCCGCACCCAGGTGCAGCAGATCACCGCGCATACCGGCGGCCTGATCTTCGGCGTGGCCTTCAGCCCCGCCGACTCGCTGCTGGTGACCAGCAGCTACGACGACACCATGAAAATCTGGGACCTGAACACCAGCACCAGCCTGGTCACGCTGCGCGGTCACAACACCGACGTGACCGACGTCGACTGGAGCAATGACGGCACGCTGATCGTTTCCGCTGGCTGGGACGACAACGTGCGCCTGTGGCGCGCCGCACCCTAGCGGCCCCACTGCGATAGACATCGACACAGCACGGGCGGGCCGCGTGCCCGCCCCCTTGTTGGCAGCCGTCCTCAGGCAAGAATACATAGCGAATGATGAAAGGAAAACAGATGCGTGCAAAATTCTGGTATGCAAGTGCAGGGCTGATCGTGCTGCTGGTGCTCGGCTTCTCGATTGTCGCCGTCACCAGCGCGCAGGATTACGCCATTGAATTCCCCGCCGGCAGCTTCCGGCAGACGCCCACCTTATCCGACATGGAAGCCACGATCCAGGCCGAGATGGACGCGCTGATCATCCAGGCGACGCAGACCGCCGCCGCCCAGCAGCCCACCCCAGACCTGGCCGCGACCGCCGCCGCCCGTATCACCCAAACCGCGCAGGCCGCCGGGCTGCGCGCGACGGCAGAAGCCCGCCTGACGCAGACCGCCGCCGCCCAACAGCCCACCCCGGACCTGGCCGCGACCGCCGCCGGACGCCTCACCCAAACCGCGCAGGCTGCCAGTGGCAGCAGCGGGCCGGCGCTGTCACCGAACGCGATCACCGTCGCCAACGCGAGGCAGATCACGCAGAAAGCGCAGCTTCTCGGGCACGATGGGATCATCCGCGTGGTGGACTTCAGCCCGGACGGCACAAAAGTCGTATCCGGCGGCAGCGGCGACCACGTGATCCGCGTGTGGGATGTGGCCACCGGCCAGCAGAGCAATACCCTGGTCGGGCACAGCGGGCTGGTGCTGGGTGTGGCGTGGAGTCCCGACGGGCAATTGATCGCGTCCGGGGCGGGCCTGGGCGATGCCACCGTGCGCGTGTGGGACGCCACCACCGGGCGGCAGCTCCAACTGGTCACCACCGACCTGGACGAAGTGTACTACGTGGAGTGGAGTCCAGACGGCTCGATGCTGGCCGCAGCCTGCGGCGACAACCTGGTGCGGGTCTGGGATACCAACACGTGGCAGCTCATACACACGCTGCGCGGGCATCCCGGCAATGTGCTGATGGTCGCGTTTACCTCCGACAGCCAACGGCTGGTGTCCTCCAGCGGGACCGACTACTCGATCCGCGTGTGGGACATGGCCACCGGCCAGCAGTTGGGCGTGATGACCGGGCACACCAGCAGCGTGTGGGCGGTCGACATCAGCCCCGACAACCAGACCATCGTCTCCGGCAGCTACGACAGCACCGTGCGCCTGTGGGATATGAACACCTTCAGCTCCATCGCGGTACTGCGTGATCACGCTGAAGGCGTCTACAGCGCGGAGTGGAGTCCGGACGGGTCGTTGATCATCTCCTCCAGCGCCGACCAGACGGTCCGCATCTGGGATGCCAACACGCAGTCCGTGATCGCGGTGCTGCGCGGCCACTCCGACCGCGTCGACAGCGCGCGCTTCAGCCCGGACGGGGCGCTGATTGCGTCCGGTTCCGGCGATAACAGCGTGTGGCTGTGGGGCCTGCCGTAACGCAGCGCGTCACAGCACGAACACACGCCAGGGCGGATCGCACATGATCCGCCCTGGTGCATGTTCAGCCGGTCTGTATGCGCACGCCCACCACGCTCACACCAACTCGCCGAGCAGTTCGGCGGCGCGCGGTGGGCCGCCCAGTTGCGCAAACGACGTGCGCAGGCTGGCCACCGCCTCCGCGACCAGCGGCGTGCTGGTGATGGCCTGCACCGCCGGGGGCAGCTTGCCCTGGTGCACCTCCGGCCCGGACAGCTCCAGCCCGACTTTGGCCTGCCGGGCGCGGCGCGCCTGCCCGCGCTGGTCGGCGGCGCGCGGCACGATGATCTGCGGCAGACCGTGCGTGATCGCGGCGTGGGTGGTGCCCATCCCGCCGTGATGGATGATCACCGCCAGGCGCGGCAGGACGTGGTCGTAGGGCACCCAACTCAGCAGGCGCGTGCCGCCGGGCAGGTTTTCCTTCAGCCAGGCTTTATCCCCCGGCGCGATGGACTGGTGGCCGAGCACGACCAGCGGGATCATGTCGTTGAGCGCCAGCGCGTGCGCCCCCAGCACGAAGAAATCCAGGTCGCCGGTGAAGGTGCTGCCCAGCGTGACCATGCCCAGGTCCTGATCGGGCGGGATGTCGTCCAGCCAGAACGGCGGATCGCCGGGCGGCGGCTCCGCGAACCCGCCGACGAACTCGGTCTGCGGCAGCGGGGTAGGGTCGGCCTGGTGCCAGTAGCGCGAGAAATAGCTGATGTGCAGGTGTGGGCTTTGCACTTCGGGCGTGGCGTCCTGGCTGAAGTTGACGCCCGCCAGGTCAAACTGCGCGCACAGGTCGCCGATGCGGTCGCGTGCCGCCTGGCCCAGTTCGCGCTGGGCGTAGAGCAACTGGTCCTCGTCGATGGGCGGCCCGGCAGGCCAGCCACCCACCATCAGCGGCACGTCCAGCAGTTCCGCCGCCAGCGCCGCCGCCGCCAGGAACGGGTCGGTTACGATCACGTCCGGCGGGCTAATGGTGCCGGTCAGGTCGCGCAGCGCGGCAGCCCCTTCCGCGACGAGGTCCGCGCTCAGCCACGTATCCAGCGCGCGGCGATAGCGCAGCACCACCATGTCCGCGTGCGCCACCTCCCCCGGGGAAGGCAGCGGCGGCGGGGGCCAGCGCCACCCACTCTGCTCAACAGCGGCGAAGGGAATCCCGGTGCGCGCCACCAGCCCCGCGATCGGCCCCTCGGATACCCACGTCACGGCATGGCCCTGCGCCTGGAGCGCCTGGGCCGTCTTCAGCAGGCCGCCCCAGTCCAGATGGCCAGGCAACGGGGCGGATGTAAACCAGAAATGTGCCATGATGCTCCTTCACTTCCCGCGCGAATCGCAAATGTGCTAGAACCTGGATGAATGCCGAAAAAATAAATTCCGACAGAGGACAACTCATGACCGCAACCATTCCCCCCGCCTACACCGACCTGCTGACCGGCCCGGTCGTGGTGGCGCTGGTCACCGTGATGCCCGATGGCCACCCCCGTGTGGTGCAGCTACGACGGCACTCACATTCTAGTCAACACCGCGCGCGGTCGCCAAAAAGACCGCAACATGACCGCCGCGCCGCAGGTGACGGTGCTGGCCATCGACCCGCAGAACCCGTACCGCTACCTGGAGGTGCGCGGCACGGTCGCCGCCATCACCGAAGAGGGCGCGCTGGACCACATCAACACGCTGGCCAGGCTGTACGTGGACCGCGACGACTACTACAGCATGAACCCCGACCAGCGCGGCAAGGAAACGCGCGTCATGGTCACACCCGGTAAATTGGTGCGGCTGCCGGGCGGGCCGGACGATTTCGACCAACCGGATCAGTGGTTCGTGTTGTACTACGCGCCGCGCCCCAGCACGATACACTACGCCTTCCGCGCATCCGACATCCTGTACTGGTGCGGCTACATTCCGAATGACTCTGGAATGCCCAACCTGAACTGAGCGTGACATACACTACCCACCAACCATACCAGACCACCGCCGGGGGCCGCGCACGGTCCCCGGTTTTGGCTGCCCCACGTATCGCCTACGCTTGCCCGTTGTGTGCCAACTGGATTTCACAGCCGGGCACCGGATTGGTGTACAATCGGAGTGTTGACAAAATGTATCTTCAAGTAGAGCATATTCAAAACGAGGGTGTGCCATGACCATCCAACACCATCCCCGCCGCTGGAGCGCGCTGGCGGCGCTGCTCATCATCACGCTGATCCTGGGCAGCGTGCCGGCCAGCGCGCAGGGTCCCGACGACCTGACGGATCCGCCGGCCTCGTTCCGGCTGACCGGGCTGCGGCATATTTACCAGAAGTGGAACAACTGCGGCCCGGCCAACCTGACGATGGCGCTGTCCTACTTCGGCTGGGGCTACGAGCAGGAGGTCGCGGCCAACTGGCTCAAGCCCGACGTGGAGGACAAAAACGTCTCGCCAAGCCAGATGGCGGCCTTCGTCAACCAGCACAGCGAACTGTCTAACCTGGCGGCACTGTGGCGCTACGGCGGGACAATGGACCTGGTCAAGAAGCTGGTGGCTGCCGGGTTCCCGGTCATCGTCGAAAGCGGCTACGACGTGGAGGACCTGGGCTGGATGGGCCACTACGAGACGGTGGTCGCCTACGACGACGCCAGCCAGCAGATCTGGGTCTACGACAGCTACCTGGGCAACGGGCCGGACGGCTTCGGGCAGGTGCACGCCTATGCCGACTTCGAATACTGGTGGGGGAACTTCAACCGCGCGTTTCTGGTGATCTTCCCCGTCGAGCGCGAGGCCGACCTGCGCGTGGTGCTGGGGGACTACGCCAGCACGCAGTTCGCCGCCGAACAGGCGCTCAACATGGCGCTGCAAAACGCCCAACGCAACGCGACGGATCACTGGGCGTGGTTCAACGCGGGGTCGTCCGAGGCCAAGCTGGGGCAGATCGCGCGCAACAACGGCGACACCGCCGCCGCCCGCACCCACTACAGCAACGCGGCCTACTATTTCGACGAGGCGTTCCGCCTGGGGATGCCGCACCGCGTGACGTGGTACCAGTTCGGCCCGTTCGCGGCGTATTACCACGCCGGACGCTACCAGGACGTGATCGCGCTGGCCGACCGCACCGCCGAGACCACGCCCTACGTCGAGGAGACGCACTACTGGCGCGGGCTGGCCTATGCCGCGCTGGGCCAGACGGAGAACGCCATCGCGCAGTTGGACGAGGCGCTGGCCTTCAACCGCAATTTCTTCGAGGCGCAGGACGCCAAGACGCTGATCACAAGCGGCGCATACGTCCCGCCGCAGTAGGGGCTGATCGTCATGCGGCGCGCGCTGGTGTGGACCCTCGCCGGGCTGGTGCTGCTGATGGGCAGCGTCACGCCCGCGTGCAGCCATGCCCAGGGCCGGGACCGGCTGCCCCCGGCGGCACGGCTGCACGGGCTGGCGTTCGAGTTCCAGACGTGGTGCAACTGCGGCCCGGTCAACCTGACGATGGCGCTCAGCTACTACGGCTGGCCGCACGACCAGCAGACCGCCGCCGCCTGGCTCAAGCCGCGCGTCGAGGACAAAAACGTCACGCCCGGTGAACTGGTCGCCTACGTCCAGCAGCAGGACGTGCTGCCGGAGCTGCGCGCGCTGTGGCGTTACGGCGGCACGGTCGATCAGATCAGGGCGCTGCTGGCCGCCGGCTTCCCCGTCATCGTCGAAAGCGGCTTCCAGCCGCCGGGCCGCGAGTGGATGGGCCACTACGAGACGGTCGTCGCCTACGACGACGCGGCGCGCACGGTGTGGGTCTACGACAGTTATGCCGGGCTGGGGCCGAATTACCAGGGCATCCAGCACACTTACACCGACTTCGACACCAAGTGGCGGCACTTCAACCGCGCGCTGATCGTGGTCTATCCGCAGGCGCGCGAAAGCGACGTGCGGGCCATCCTGGGCACGCACGCCGACCCCGACGCAGCGGCGCAGCACGCACTGCGCACCGCGCTAGACGAGGCGGACGCCGATCCCGGCGATCAGTGGGCATGGTTTAACGCGGGCACATCGGCGGCGGCGCTGGGCCGCTATACCGAGGCAGCGCTGTATTATGACCGGGCGCGGGGCTGGCCGTTCCGCATGTTGTGGTACCAGTTCGGGCCGTTCGCCGCGTACTACTACGCCGCGCGCTACCATGACGTGCTGGCGCTGGCCGCCAGCGTCGAGGCGCAGACCGAGGAGATCGAGGAGACGTACTACTGGCGCGGGCTGGCCTATGCCGCGTTAGGCCGCCGTGATGAGGCGCTCGCCGCGTTGGACACCGCCGTGTCGCTCAACGCCAACTACACCGCCGCCGTCGCTGCACGCGCGTCCCTCCGCGACGGCAGCTACACGCGCCCCGGTCCCGCGCAGATCTTCGCCCCACTGCCGTGACTACCCGCCCCAGGCCGCCATCTCCGCCCAGTTTTGCCCGACCTTCGCATCGGCCACCAGCGGCGCATCCAGCGTGAACGCGGCCTCCATCACGTCCGTCACCAGCGGCGCGACGGCGTCCAGTTCGCCGTCGGGCACTTCGAGCACCAACTCGTCGTGCACCTGCAGGATCATCCGGGCGCAGTAATTCCCCTCGCGCAGCGCGCGGTCCAGGTCGAGCATGGCGATCTTGATGATGTCGGCGGCGGTGCCCTGGATCGGCATGTTGATCGCTTCGCGCTCGGCGCGCTGGCGCACCTGGTAGCTGGCCTTGCGGCCCTTGCTCTCGTCCAGTTCCGGGAAGTAGCGGCGGCGGCCCAGCAGCGTCTCCAGGTAGCCCTGCTCGGCGGCCTTTGCGCGCGACTCGTCCAGGTAGCAGCGCACGCCGGGGAACTGCTTGAAGTAATCGTCGATGAACTGCTCGGCCTCGGCCAGCGTCAGCTCGCTGTCGCGCGCCAGCCGGAACGCGCCCATGCCGTACATCAGCCCGAAGTTGACCGACTTGGCGAAGGCGCGCTGCTCGTAGGTCACGTCCTCCGGCGCGACGTGGTACACTGCCGCCGCCGTCGCGCGGTGGATGTCCTGCCCCGCGTGGAAGGCTTGCAGCAGCGATTCGTCCTGGCTGTAGTGCGCCAGGATGCGCAGCTCGACCTGGCTGTAGTCCACGCCCAGCAGCTTGTGGCCCTCCGGCGCAATGAACGCGCGGCGCACGCGGCGGCCCTCCTCAGTGCGGATCGGGATATTTTGCAAATTCGGCTGGCTGGACGACAGCCGCCCGGTGACGGTGCCGGTCTGGTTGAAGCTGGTATGCACGCGCCCAGTTTCCGGGTTTACCAGCGCGGGGAGCGCATCGACGTAGGTGCTTTGCAGCTTGCTCAGTTCGCGCCAGTCCAGGATCAGGCCGACGATGGGATGTGCGTCGCGCAGCCCTTCCAGCACATCCGCCGCCGTGCTGAAACCGTGCGTGGTCTTCTTGATGCCCTCGGTCGGCAGGTTGAGCTTGCCGAACAGCACATCGTTGAGCTGCTTGGGGCTGCCCAGGTTGAACTCGCCGTAGCCCTCACTGAGATCGTAGATTTCCGTTTGCAGCGCGGCCAGCCGTTCGCTCAGGTCGGCGCTGAGGTCGTGCAGGAAGCCCACGTCCAGCATCACGCCCGCCATCTCCATGCTGGCGATGACCGGCACCAGCGGCATTTCGATATCGTTGAACAGGTCCCACACCTTACGCTCGTGCAGTTCCGGGCGCAGCACCTCCACCAGCCGGAAGGTGAGCGCCGCATCCGCCGCCGCGTAGGGGGCCGCGCGCTCGACCGGCACGCGGTCCATCGTGATCTGTCCCTTGCCGGAGCCGATCAGCTCGTCGATGGACGTCATCTGCACGCCGGTGCGCACCCATACCAGGTTTTTCAGGCCCAGGTTGCGGCTGGACGGGTCGCTGATCCACTCCGCGATCATCGTGTCGAAACTGACCGGCTGCACATCGATCCCGTAGCGACGCATCACCACCAGGTCGTAACAGGCGTTGTGTGCGTATTTGGGGATGTCGGATTTGGTCAGCGCCGGGCGCAGCGCCGCCAGCACCTCCGGCAGCGGGAGTTGGTGCGGCGTGTGCCCTGCGATCAGATCGGGCTGGCCGGCTCCCTCTGGCGCGTTGGGCGCGATGTGCCCGACCGGGACGTAATAGCCCTGCTCGCCGTCCACCGCCAGCGCGATCCCGACCAGCGCGGCGCTCATCTGGTCGGTCGAGGTCGTCTCCACGTCCCACGCCAGCGCCGAGGCCGTGTCCAACCGTTCAACCAGCGCGGCCAGCTTGTCCGCGTCGTCGATCACCTCGTAGCTCACGACTGGCGGCGGGGGAGCCGTCTCCTCGTCGCCGCCGAACATCGCCAGCTGCTGCATGCCGCCATCCGATCGCTGTGGCTGGCCCGGCAGGCGGTCGATCAGCGTGCGAAACTCCAGTTCGCGGAACAATTGCTCCACATCGCCGTAAGCGTAATCCCGCGCCACACACGCCCCCAGATCGAGCGACACCGGCACGTCGCGCCGGATGCGCGCCAGTTCACGCGAGAGCAGCGCGTCTTCCTTGCCCGCGACGAGCTTCTTCTTCATCGCACCCTTGATCGCGTCGATGTGCTCGTACACGCCGTCGATGCTGCCGTAGGCCGTGATCAGCTTCATCGCGGTCTTCTCGCCCACGCCCTTGATGCCGGGGATGTTGTCCGACGAATCGCCCATCAGCCCCTTGAGGTCGACCAACTGCGGCGGCTCCAGGCCCTGGTACTTTTCGCGGAAGCGGGCCAGATCGTAGATTTGCGGTTCCTTCTGGCTGCGCGCGGCGGGCAGTTCGATGCGGGTATGGTCCGTGATCAGTTGCAGCAGGTCGCGGTCGCCAGTCATGATCAGTACCTCGACGCCTTCGGCTTCGGCCTGCGGCGCGACCGACCCCAGCACGTCGTCGGCCTCGTAGCCGTCGAGTTCCAGGATCGGGATGTTGAAGGCGGTGACCAACTCGCGGATGCGGTCCAACTGGCGGCGCAGGTCGTCGGGCATTTTGTCGCGCGTGCCCTTGTACTCCGGGTACAACTCGCCGCGCCCCGACAGCCCCTGGTCGAACGTCACGGCCAGGTAGTCCGGCCCCTGCTCCAGCACATCCAGCAGCGCCCGCGCAAAGCCGTACACGGCGTTGGTCGGCTCGCCGCGTTTGGTGGAAAACGCCTGCACCGGCAGCGCGAAAAACTGGCGGTAGGCCACCGCATGACCGTCGATAAGCACTAAGGTGGGACGAGACATGGCGCGCTCCTTGTCCTGTGGTCGGGCAATGTGAACAGATGTGCGTCGCATTATAACACTTCGCGGGGCAGCCAGCGATGCTTCGCCATGCGGGGTTTTACCGAAAAGCGCCGTAAAGCCCCTGTCTTTAGGTATGGGGATATAAGGCGCAGCGCACACCAACCCCTGTCGCCCTTCTCTGGCCCTTTCGATAAACAGGTTCTCCCGGTACAATCGCCGTTGATGCAAAATGCTATACTGTCACCAACTGTTATTTTTGTTGAGAGAAAGTGCAGACCATGGCGCGGAACGTATTAATTTTATTATTTGACGACGTCGACACGCTGGACTTCAGCGGGCCGATGGAAGTCTTCGCCATCACCGGCCAACGCGCAACCGGGCCGGTCCCCTTCACAGTTACGACCGTTGCCGAACGCCACTTCCCACCGATCACCACGCGCAGCGGGCTGAGCGTCGCCCCCTATTACACCTTCGCCGACAGCCCCCAGGCCGATATCCTGGTGGTGCCCGGCGGGCTGGGTGCGCGCCACGAGCAGGCTAACCCCGTCCTGATCGAGTACATCCAGGAGCAGGCCAAACACGCCGAGATCGTGGTGTCGGTGTGTACCGGGGCGCTGCTGCTCGGCGCAGCGGGGCTGCTGGACGACGTCCAGGCCACCACCCACGCCAAAGCGCTCGACGAACTGGCGGGCGTGGCCCCCAAAGCGATCATCACCCAGGACTGCCGCTACGTCGACACCGGGCACATCATCACCTCGGCGGGCATCACCGCCGGCATCGACACCGCACTGCACATCGTCGAGCGGCTGCTGGACCGCGCGACTGCGCTGGAAACCGCCCAACACATGGAATATCGCTGGCAGCCGGACGACGCGTAACCACGCCCCAAGAAAAGCGCGCACGACGGCTAGAGCGTGTTATGAACTTACGCAGGCTGTTTACAGTAGATTTTTCCCGTAAGTTTTACCCCTCCCTAAATCCCTCCCCGTAAACGGAAAGGGACTTGCGCCTCCCCCCTTTCTCCGCGTGCGGGGAAAGGGGTCGGGGGATAGGGATAAAAAGTGCATAACAGCCTCTAGTGGATCGTGCGCGCTCGTTCCACAGGGGGGGGGAAGACGTATTCAGGGCAGCGAACGGCACAGTGTGCTATCTGGTTATCCGTCATAGCGCGCCTATTTTTGAACCGATCAGCGACCTTGCGTGTACTCTATGTGGAGGTGGTCAAGAAGCTGTGATACGACTTTTGTCAAGATCAACCAATCAAAAACTTGCAAATGAGAAGTAAATGAGTTATATAATTATTCATGCAATATGTGTTTGTTTTTGCACTTGGCAACCATACAAGGTAAAGATGCGCCCAAACACGATGCACACCATCACATTTTCCATCTCCCCTATACACTTTGCAAAGGTGAATAAACTTTCATCTGGCGTGCAGTCGTGCGTGGTGCAGGCTTAATTATTTTTTGTATTGCGTTACTTAGAAGGCAGTTTTTAGCTACTTAAACCGTTACGGCTTTTGCTCGATGTGCGTTACTTATTGCCATTTACCAACTTAGTCGTTCTCGCGGTTCTTTAAACTATATTTTTAGTCCAAAGAAGAAAGGAGGGACGCCGCCCACGACATAGATCCCCGGCTTGCCGAGGCGATGCCCGGTCGGCACCACATCGTTGAACGTACCATAAGCAACAAAAATATCCGAAAAATAGCTCAAGGAGGAGCTAAGAATGTTTAAAAAATCTGCGGTAATCGCCATTGCGGTTGTAATGGTGTTGTCGCTTGTCCCCACGAGTTTCGTCTTCGCTAACGACGCCAATGTCACGCTGACGACAGTCAAGCGTCAGGGCGAACCTGTTACCCTGTACCTGACCGACAGCGCCCAGATCAGCACGGTGGACCCCCAGCGCGCCTCTGACTCGGTGTCGATCAACGCCATCGAGCAGTTGTTCCTGGGCCTGACGGACGCCGACCCGACGACCCCGGGCAACATCGTAGGTGAGTTGGCGACCGACTGGTCCGTCAGCGACGATGGCACGCAGTGGACCTTCACCATCCGCACCGACGTCCCGTGGGTACGCTGGGACCCGGTCGCCGATGAAGGCGAAGTGCTGCGCATGGTCACCGCCGAAGACGTCGCCTACGGCATGAAGCGTGCGTGCGACCCGCGTTTGGGCGCGTACTACACCAGCGTTGCCGACAAGATCGTCTTGGGCTGCAACGAAGTTTCGACGAAAGAACTGGAAGACGTGACCGACGCCGACTACGACCTGGTTCAGGTTGAGGCGCTGGACGAGGCCACCCTGGTGGTTAACCTCCAGTACTCGGCTGGCTACTTCTTCAGCCAGACCCCGATGTGGATGTACCGCCCGGTTCCCCAGGAAATCATCGAAGAATACGGTGACGACTGGACCGAGGTCGGCAACATCGTGACGAATGGTGCCTACGTGATGGACGAGTGGGTGCGTGGTGTGCGCCGTGTGTTTGTCGCCAACCCGTACTTCCCCGAAGACATGCGTGGCCCCGGCAACGTTGACCGCGTTGTGATCACCATCGTGGAAGACCAGGGTACCCGCTTCGCGCTGTACCAGGACAACCAGATCGACGCCAGCGGCGTGCCGCCGGCTGAGCTGCAGGCTGTGTTGGACGACCCGGCCTATGAGAACCAGCTGAACCAGACTTCGGACCTGGCCGTGTTCTACTTCGGCTTCGCCCACGACAAGGCCCCCTTCGACAACGTCCACGCCCGCCGTGCCTTCTCGGCTTCGGTTGACCGTGCCGCGTTCGTGCAGGAAGTCCGCCAGAATCGTGGCGTGCCCATGATCCACCTGACCCCGCCCGGCATGTTCGGTGCCCCGCCCATCAACGAAGTTGGTGTTGGCTACGATCCGGACTTCGCCCGCGAGCAGATGGAACTGGCCGGCTATCCGAACTGCGAAGGCCTGCCTTCGCTGGAACTGATCGCCTACCAGGGTGCTGGTAACTGGGCCGAGTTCCTGGCCGCCAGCGCCGAGCGCGAACTGGGCTGCGACCCGAACTTGCTGCAGGTCGAACAGCAGGAATTCTCTGTGCTGCTCGAATCCGTCGATCCGCGTAACCCCACCCCGGACCGTCCGAACGCCTGGACGCTCGGTTGGGGCCCGGACTACCCCGACGCCAATAACTGGGTCGGCGACGTCCTGCAGTGCGAAGGCGAGAACACCTTCAAGCGCCCGTGCACCGAGGCGGACGACCTGATCACCCAGGCCGCACGCGCCAATGACCCCGAAGAGCGCATCGAGCTGTACTACCAGATTTCGGGAATGTTCTTCGGCCCGGAAGGTGATCACCCGATCATCACGCTGTTCATGCGCCTGGACTACACGCTGCACAAGCCGTGGTACACTGGCCCGTTCGAGACCGACGGTCTCTTCGGTGGCGCGCACTACGATTGGCGCACGGTTGACCAGGCTGCCCAGTCGGAAGCCCGCGCGGGCTAACCTGACTGAACAGGTAACCAACTAAATGCTTTACCCCGGCGGTGTCGTTGTGGCACCGCCGGTTTTTTGTTGGCGAGGATATCCACGCGCCAGGACCCACTGATCGCCCGGCGGCCTGCTTACGTATAAACAGGCAGCAACACCCGGGGTTGCCCTGCACGGCGCAGATGTGGAATGCTGCTCCACCCCGCTGTTGCACTCCCCTCCTGGCCATCCTGGCCGGTGAGGGGAATCCCCTTTTGCCTGTCGTCATCAACCTGCCCCGCCCGGCGATTGATGCCCAGCCACAAAAACTACCAGTCCCCGACGGCAATTTGTGCTATACTACGCATCAACGCACCGCAAGGGTGTAAGTTTTATCCTATACTATTTATGATGAGGATCAGACCCGTGAAACACTTTATCGACCTTGCAGACTGGACCGCCGCCGACCTGGGCTATTTGCTGGAGCTGGCGATCGATCTCAAGCGCGAATGGCAGGACGACGGCAACCGTAAGCTGCTCAAGGGCAAGGCCCTGGGCATGGTCTTCCAGAAACCCTCGCTGCGCACGCGGGTAAGCTTCGAGATGGCCATGCAGCACGTCGGCGGTCACGCGCTGTACCTCAGCCCCCAGGAGATCGGGCTGGGCAAGCGCGAAAGCATCGCCGACGTGGCGCGCGTGCTGGGTGGATACGTGGACGTAATCATGGCGCGCACCTTCGACCATGCGCACATCCTGGCGCTGGCGCGCTGGAGTCCGGTCCCCGTGCTCAACGGGCTGACCGACTACAACCATCCCTGCCAGATCATGGCCGATCTGCTGACGATCCAGGAGAATTTCGGGCGGCTGCAAGGGCTGCGGCTGGCCTACCTGGGCGACAGCAACAACGTCACCACCAGTCTGCTGATGGGCGCAGCGCAGTTTGGGCTGCACATGACCATCGCCAGCCCGGAAGGCTACCATCCCGCCGAGAAAGTGCTCGACAAAGCACGCCAGCTAGGCCACGACGGCTTCACGGTGGCGGTCACCAGCGATGCGGCGGCTGCCGTCGAGGGGGCCGATGTGGTCTATACCGACACCTGGACCAGCATGGGCCAGGAAGAAAAGGCCGAAAAACGCCGCCAGGTCTTCCCGCCCTTCCAGGTCAACAACGAGCTGCTGCGCCAGGCGGCCGACCACGCCATCGTGCTGCACTGCCTGCCGGCCCATCGCGGCGAGGAAATCACCGACGAGGTCGCCGACGGGCCAAAATCGCGGCTGTTCCCCCAGGCGGCGAACCGGCTGCACGCCCAGAAGGCGCTGCTGGTCCACTTGCTGGAGATGGACAAGCAATTTTATAAAAAACAAGCCAAGCAGAAGAAAAAGAAAAAAAACAAGTGATACGAGCAGGGTCGGTGGGCCACACCCGGCCCGCCCCATCGGGAGGATAACGCGGGAATGCCTGGCAATCGTCATATCTACGAACAAGCGATGAAGAAGGGCCACAGTGCCGCCTGGGACCAGGAATGGGACAAAGCCATCGCCGCTTATGGGCGCGCGGTCCAGGAAATGCCTGAAGACCCGGCAGCCCACAACAGCCTGGGGCTGGCGCTGCTCCAGGCGCGGCGGCTGGAAGATGCGCTCAAGGTGTATACGCGCGCGCACCAACTGGCCAACGACGACCCGATCCCGCTCGAAAAGAGCGCCGATGTGCTGGAGCGCCTGGGCCGGCTGCGCGAGGCCGCCCAGCAGTACGTCAACGTGGCCGAAATCTACCTGGGCCAACGCGACCTGGAAAAAGCCATCGGCAACTGGGAGCGCGCCACCCAGCTTACGCCCGGCCTGATGCAGATTCACCAGCGGCTCGCCCTGGCCTACGAACGGACCGGCCAGCGCAAACAGGCCATCCGCGAATACCTGACGCTGGCCTTCAACTTCCAGCGCCGCGAACGCCCCGATATCGCCACGCAGGCCGTCGAGCGCGCGCTGCGCATCGACCCCAACAATCCGCAGGCGTTGAACACCAAGGCCGCCATCGAGTCCGGCTCGCTCATCCCGGAAGAGCACATCCAGGCCGACAAGTTCGAAGACGAGCAGGCTTCTCCCGCCCTCGAACAGCCCAAACCACGCGACGACTTCGCGATCGAGACTGACCACGACGTCGGCGAAGCCGACCCGCGCGGCCCGTTGGGCGAGACGGTCGAAACGGCGCTTTCCTCCCTGGCGGAATACCTGTTCGATTCGGGTGGCGCGATGGAAGCCGGCGGCATCCAGGCCAGCAAGGGCATCGCCGCCCAACGGCAGGGCAACAGCGGCGCGGCCATCGACGCCTACCAGCACGCGCTCAACGATAAGATGAGCCACGCCAGCATCCACTTCAACCTGGGCGTGCTCTACCTGGAAAACGAAGACTACGATCCGGCCATCGAACACCTGCAAATCGCCACGCAGGACCCGCAGCTCGTCGCCGGGGCCATGCACGGGCTGAGCCGCGCCTACGCCGCCACCGGCCAGGAACGCGCCGCCGCCAACCACCTGGTCCAAACCCTGCGCCAGGTGGACATCCAACTGGCGATCAACGACGAAGAAGCCACCCAACTGAGCGCGATCTACGACCGGCTGAAGGCCAACATCAACGAGGCCGACCAACAGCAGCTTCACAGCATGAACGACCGCTTCCTCGATCTGCTGACCGGCCCCGTCTGGAAGCAGCGTGTCGCCAAAACACGCCGCCAGCTCGAAGAAGCCATCACGCTCGGAGAATCGGAGTCGCTGATCAGCATTGCGATTGACATCGACGCCGGGGTGATCGAGGGCATGAACCTGGTCGACGAATACTTGCGCGATGGGCTGATGAACCTGGCCATCGACCAGGCCCATTTCATCCTCGAAGCCGCCCCCAGCTACCTGCCAATTCACTGGCGGATCGGCCAGATTTTGCTGGAGCGCAACAACATCCAGGCCGCGATTGAGAAGTTCAACCTCGTCGCCGATACGTACCTGATGCGCGGCGATAACGAGCGCGCCACCCAGATTTTGCAGGAGGCGCTCAAGATCGCGCCGATGGATGTCGGCATCCACGAAAGCCTGATCACGCTGCTGGAAGCCGAAGAGCAGTGGGAAGCGCTGCTCGACCAGTACATCGATCTGGCCGACGCTTACTACCAACTGGCCGATCTGGAGGCGGCGCGCTCCACCTTCCAGGCCGCCAACCAACTCGCACAGCGGATCGAGGCCCCGCTCGAAAAGACGGTGCAGATTTTACACCGGCTGGCCGATATCGACGTCAGCCGCCTGGAGCTGCGCCAGGCGATGCGCACCTACGAGCAGATCCGCAAGCTGGACCCCAGCGACGAGCACGCGCGCCGCTCGCTGGTCGACCTGAACTACCGGCTCAACGACCCGGTGTCGGCCATCCGCGAGCTGGACGGCTTGCTGCGCATTTACGCCCGCGATCACCGCGCCGACCGCATCATCCAGGTGTTGGAAGAACAGGTCACGCGCTACCCGAAAGACATGGCGCTGCGCTCGCGGCTGGCCGCCGTCTATCGCCAGACCAACAAGATCGAAAACGCAGTCGCGCACCTCGACGCGCTGGCCGAACTCCAGCTTGAGGGTGGGATGCACAACGATGCGCTCGTCACCATCCGGCGCATCATCGCCATAAACCCGCCGCAGGTGGACGACTACCGCCAACTGCTGCACCAGTTGGGCGGCGGCAACAATTAGTGGGGACCAGGCCCGTGCTGCGGGCACACAAGAACACGCCAGCCCGGCCAGGGAAACGCTCACCGGCACGTGTATTGATCCACAGGGGGACTGGAACAACATGACCGGGGGAATGAAAGTGTGGGATAGAAGACTATGCGACTGATTTGGACGCTGGAAACATTCACCTGGAGCGATGTACCGGATGTACTGGTGGTGGCCGCGATCATTTTCGTAGCCACCCTGTTTATGCGCGGCACCCAGGCCGTGGTCCTGATGCGCGGGACGGTGGCGGTGGTCTTGCTGATCGCGTTTTTCGCCACCATCCTGGACTGGATCGCGTTCCGGTGGCTGTTCGACCACATGGTGACCGTGATCATCGTGGCGATCCCGGTCGTCTTCCAGCCGGAACTGCGCCGGGCGCTGGAACGGCTGGGCCGCACCGGGTTTAGTACTCTGTTCAACCGCAACGCCAGCACCACCCAGCACGAGCAGGTGATCGACGCGATCTGCGCCGCTGCCGCCCGGCTCTCGGAGCGCCGGCACGGGGCCTTGATCGTGCTGGAGCGCAACGACGCGCTGGACGAGTTCATCAACACTGGCGTGCCGATCAACGCCGAGATCAGCCCGCAGTTGTTCCTGACGATCTTCTGGCCCAAGACCGAGCTCCACGACGGCGCGGTGATCATCAGCGATAGCAAAGTCGCCAGCGCTGCGTCGGTGCTGCCGCTGTCGTCCGGGCGCAACCTGACGGACCGCAAGCTGGGCACCCGTCACCGCGCCGGGCTGGGCATCAGCGAGGTGTCCGACGGGCTGTGTGTGATCGTCTCCGAGGAAACCGGGCGCATCTCGGTCGCCAACCGGGGCCGGATGATCCGGCGGCTGGACGCCAACCGGCTGCGCACCATTCTCAACGCCTTCTACACCAGCCCCCAGACCGAAAATCCCTGGCTGGCGTTCTTCACCCGCGCCCGCGACGAACTGGCGCGCTTCCGCCAGCACGACGAAGGTCGTAAGGCAGCGTAACGATGCGCCAACAACCCGTAACCAGCTTAGTACTGCGCAACCTGGGATGGATGGCGGCCGCGCTGTTCCTGGCGTTGGTGATCTGGATCGGCGCTAACATGTCCAACAACCCGCTCGAGCAGCGCGAGATCGACAACGTGCGGATCACGGTCGAACTGCCCGCCGGCTACGTGCTGGTCCACTCGCCCAGCCCGGCGATGGCCAGCGCCCTGGTGCGCGCGCCCCAACAGGATTGGGACTTGCTGGTGTCGGAAGATATCGAGATCGTGGCCGACCTGACCGACATGCGCGAGCCGGGAGAGTACCGCGTCGAGATGGAAGGCGACGTGATGTCGCCGCTGCACGGGCAGGTCGTCGCGATCCGGCCCAGCACCCTCACGCTGAGCATCGACAAGGAAGCCGAAAAGCGCGTCCCGCTGCGGACCATCGTCAGCGAGGAACCGCCGCTGGGCTACACCTACCCCACCATGCCCGCCTGTGACGTGACCGAGGTTACGATCCGGGGCAGCGCCGAGCGCGTCGAACGGGTCGACCATGCCGAGGTGCGGCTGAACCTGAGCAACGACCGCAACCCGATCGTGGGCGAAACGTTCCCGGTGATCCTGGTCCAGGAAAACGGCGTGGCGATCAGCAGCCTGGACATGGAGCCGCGGCGCGTCACCTGCTCGGTCGATGTCCAGCCGCGCGAAGACGTGACCCCGGTCGAGGTGCTGCCCGCGCGCACCGATCCCCCGCCCGGCTACCTGTTCGAGGGCTACGCCGACATCACGCCGCGCACGGTCGGCGTCACCGGCGATCCAGACGCCATCGAGGAGATGAAAAGCGTAGTACGCACCGTACCGATCGACCTCGCCGACAAAACTGAAATCTTCACCACCGAGGTCGAGCTAGACTTGCCGCCCGACGTACGGCTGGTATCGGAAAACCAGTTGATCAGCGTCACGGTGGTGATCTCCCCGGTACGCGGCAGCCGCGACTTCCCGGAAGTGCCGCTGGAGCCGATCGGGCTGGACACAACCGTGTTCCAGGCCACCGGGCTGCCCAACACCGTCACCGTGACGGTCGTCGGGCCGGAAGCCGAACTGCCGCAGCAAAACGACCTGCGCGTCGTGGTCGACCTGAGCGAACTTCCGCCGGGCAACCACCAGGTGATGCCCACCGTGCGCCAGGTCGGGGAGCCGACCGACAGCGACCTGAACTTCAGCGTCAGCCCGGAGCAGCTCAGCGTGACCATCGAAGCCCTCAACCCCACCCCGGCCCCAGCCAGCACGCCGGGGACCGTCACGCCGACCGGTTCTGATGACGCCTCACCGTCCGATTAAAAAAAAAGGAGTTGGCACCATGCCAGAAACCGCATCGCTTATCGCTTGGTTGTTCATCGGCCTGATGGCCGGTATCGCCGCCCGATCGCTGGTCAGCCGCGACATGGGACTGTTGGAAACCACGCTGGCCGGGTTGTTAGGAGCCGTCCTCGGTGGCTACCTGTTCGATGCACTCGGCCTAACCGACGACCTGCCTGGTCTGCTCAAGAAGGAGTTTAACCTGGCGGACCTGTTGGTGGCGACCATTGGCGCGATCATCCTCATCATGCTGGCGCGCGTGCTGGCGCGGCGGCGCTAGCACGGGATCGCACTAACTGTTTGCTAACCACAATTCAACTCAACAGCTCCCGACCGAAGGCCCTGTACACAGCGTCTTCGGTCGCTTCTTCACAAAACCTTCGGAAATTGTCAATAAATTCCTTAGGAATTTAAATTTCGTCTTAATTTCTACGTGTTATAGTGTGTTCAAGCAGAGGAAGGAATGATATCCCTGCTGTGGTTGAAATGGTATTGACAGGGTTACGCATACCCGTATGCTCCCCACCCCCACCTGACCCACCTTTTGCGGAAGCCCTGTTAGTACGACAAGGGAAGGAGTCCCCGCCCCTTCCCTTTTGTTTTGTCTACTGCCCACACTCGACCTTCTCACCTGCCGCTGAATTTGTTAAAATCAAGCGGATGGGCACACGTGCCCGCCACCAACATCAACGACCATCTAACAAGACAAAGAACATATACCATGCGAAAACCACTTGTCGCCCTGGTTGGGCGACCGAATGTAGGCAAATCGGCGCTGTTCAACCGGCTGGTCGGGCAGCGCAAAGCCGTCGTCTCCGACGTGCCCGGCACCACGCGCGACCGGCTGACCGGCGACTGTGACTGGAACGGCGTCACCTTCACCGTGGTCGATACCGGCGGGCTGGAAGTCTACCAGCCCAAGCTCGCCGACACTGGCAGCCCGCTGGAAGAAGGCAGCGGCCAGTTCGTGAGCGAGATCCGCGCCCAGGCCCTGCTGGCCATCGAGGAGGCGGACGTGGTAGTGCTGGTCGTGGATACCATCCAGGGCATCACCGCCGCCGACGAGGAAGTCACCGACATCCTGCGACGCACCGATAAGCCGGTGCTGGTCGCGGCCAACAAAACCGACAACCGCCCGCGCCACGATGACGCCTTCGAGTTCTACGGGCTGGGCATGGGCGCGGTGTACCCGGTCTCGGCGCTGCACGGCACCGGCACCGGCGATCTGCTGGATGCAGTGGTGGCGGCGCTGCCCTTCGCGCCCGGCGAGGAGTACGAGGAAGAGGACGAGTCGATCAAGCTGGCCATCGTCGGGCGGCCCAACGTCGGCAAAAGCTCGCTGCTCAACAAGCTGCTGGGCCAGGAGCGCGCCATCGTCAGCCCCGTCGCGGGGACCACGCGCGACGCGGTCGACATTCAGCTCACCTGGGAGGGGCTGCCGTTCACGCTGATCGACACGGCAGGCATCCGGCGGCGCGGCAAGATCGCGCCCGGCGTGGAAAAATACAGCGTGCTGCGCGCCCTGAAGGCCATCCAGCGTGCAGATGTGGCGCTGCTGCTGCTCGATGCCACCGAAGGCATCACCCAGCAGGACGCCCACATCGCCGGGATGATCAAAGACGAGATGCGCAGCGTGATCGTGCTGGTCAACAAATGGGACGCCATCGAGAAGGACACGCACACCATCAACGAGTACATGGACTGGGTGCGCTACGAACTGGCCTTTATGCCGTATGTGCCGGTGCTGTTCATCAGCGCCAAGACCGGGCAGCGCGTGCACACCGTGCTGGAGACTGCCGCGCGGGTGCAGGACGAGCGCTTCATGCGCATCCCCACCAGCCAGCTCAACAAGCTGATCCGCGAGGCATTGCTGCGGCACGCCCCGCAGACCAAACAGCCGCGCCCGCTGAAGATCTTCATGGCGCAGCAGGTGCGCGTCGATCCGCCCACGATCCTGCTGCACGTCAACGACCGCAAGCTGCTGCACTTCACCTACGAGCGCTATCTGGAAAACCAGATCCGGCGCGTGTATCCGTTCACCGGCACGCCGATCCGGCTGCTGGTGCGCGAACGGCGGCGCAAGGCAACCTAGCAGGCCGCCGCACAAATTCATCGCAATGAAAACACCGGGGAGTGCTTCCCCGGTGTCGTTTTTATGAGCCGGACACGTTAGGGCTACCGGGTTTGGTGTTCGTGTTAGTAGCGCTGCCGGTGTTGGGGCCGACGTTGGTGCCCGTACCGGGGCTGGTGTTGGCGTCGGTGCCGGGTTTGGGTGCGCTGCGGAACGAAATGCGCAGCACCATATGCCCCAAGCGCAGCTCGTCCTCGTTGCGCAGCACGCGCGGCTGCTTGGGGATCAGCCGTTCGCCGTTGAGAAATGTCCCGTTGCGGCTGCCCAGGTCCTCGACCATGATCGTCGCGATCTTCTGCGTCAGCCGGACATGCTGCCGCGAGACGCCCAGCTTGACCGCGTCGTAGGGCGTCAGGTCAAGATCGGGGTGCGATTCCTCGATTTCGCGGCCCAACACGCACGCTTCCTTGAAGCGCGTCTCGACGATCTCTCCGGAGTGGCGGACGTGAATCCGCAGCACACTGTGATCGCCAAAATAGGCCGTGCCCCAACGGACTTGAGGCTTCAGGCTTTGCTCGTCCTCCAGCGCATGGGTCGCTACCCGTTTCATCCCCGCCGGTAGAATGTGACCACATGCCAGACAGTAGAGCGCCCCCGCGTCGTTGTTTCTCCCACAGTTCTTGCAGACCTGACCCTGCTGCATAGTTCAGCACTCCATTCAGTACTCCCGCTTGACACTCGGCTCGACAAATGTCTCTGTCTTACCTCCCGGCTTTATTATAGTACGTTCTGGAATAAGGCGCATCTCGTGCCCTTGAGCAGCGGCCCAGGCCATCGCCTCGCGCAGCGAATGCAGCCCCTCGACCACGCGCTCGGCGCGCTCGTGGCCCAGCCGGTAGCTGAGGAAGACCGGCTGCCCCTCGTAGAAGTCCAGCGCCGCATCCAGCGCCGACCCCAACCGCGCCGGGTCGGTGAGTTCGGGATACTCCGCCAGCGGTTTGGCGTCCTTGATCTTGTAGTTGCGATAGATCACCTCAAGCAGCACATTCCGGTGGAAGTAGTAGGCCAGGTCTTCGCCGTGCATAATCGACAGATCGTCGGGCAGCGCGACCGGCTGGCCGGACTGGCTGGTCAGCTCCACCTGGAAAGCGTACGCCTCGTCCTTGATCTTCGGCCCGCCCCGGCGTTCGTCCGGCGGCAGCAGCGACCGGATGCGGCGCATAATCTCCTCGCTGGCATCCTGGATCACCCGCTTGCGCTCGCGCGGGGACGTAGGCCGGGGCACCGGTGGAATCGCCGGGCCAATCGAAACCGACAGGTGCGGGCGCTTGAGCCGGAAAATCTGGCCGAACGCGCCCAACACCCCGCCAAAGCCGACCGGCACAATCGGGACGCCGGTCTGCTGGCTGAGCCAGGCCACGCCTGGCCGCGCGCTGCGCAGGTCGTGGTCCCAGGTGCCGCCCTCCGGGAATGCGCCCAACACATGCCCCTCATTCAGCACACGCCGCATCTCGTCCAGCGCCTTGCGGTCCACATAGCCACGCCGCACCGGAATAAAGCGGTACCAACTGGCCATAACGCGGAAGGTCGGGTCGAAGGGAATATCACCGTTGCCGACCAGTTCCGGGATATGCGGCAAGTTGACCACCATCAGCGCCACCTCAATCGCGGCGGCGTGGTTGCCAACCGCGATGTAAGGGCCTTCTTTGGGCACATTCTCCAGGCCGGTGACGGTCGTGCGTGTGAACAACGCCTGCAAGACGCGCCCCAGCCGCCGAATAAACTTCCGCCGGTAGTAATAGTTCATCTGTCGTTTTGTCATTCCCCAAACGTCCTTCGCCTCTGTGACATGCCGAATACGGCCCGGTCCGGGCCGCTGTGTCCATTTTACACTAAATCCATATTCTGACACATTAAATTTAATTTTAGTAGTTTAAAAATGCAGGTTAAAAACAATTAGCGGCACAAAAACGCCTGACCGGGGGACAGATGCCACCCGGCCAGGCCACCACTATGAGGGGGATCACAGTGTGAAGTAAGCAGTGTTGTCAGTCGTCGATGTAGTCCGTCAGGCCATACTCGGTTTGCATCTGCCGCAGCTTGCTGAGCGCCGCGTGCTGAAGCTGGCGAATGCGCTCGCGGCTGTAGCCCATCAACTGCCCGATCTGGGACATGCTGTGCGTGTCGCCGTCTTCCAGGCCGAAGCGCAGCCGGATGATCCGGGCCTCACGCGGGGGCAGCGCCCCCAGCAAGAAGCTGATCGATTCGACCAGGAGCTGCTGGGCTGCGGCTTCCTCTGGCAGTTCGCTTTCCTTGTCGGCCACCAGGTCGGCGCGCGGGCGATTTTCTTCCTCGCCGATCAGTTCGTCGAGTTGGACGGGTTCGCGCGCGGCGAGCATCGTCGTCTCGACCTGCTCGGGCGTCAGGTCGCTTTCGGCGGCCAACTCTTCGTAGGTTGGCTCGCGTCCGAGCTTCTGCGCCAGTTTTTCCGCCGTGCGGCGCAGCCGGCCCCAACGCTGGCCCTGGTTGATCGGCAGGCGAATGGTGCGCCCGCGATCCCCGGCAGCGCGGGCAATCGACTGGCGGATCCACCACGTCGCGTAGGTGCTCAGCCGCACCCCGCGCGCCGGATCGAACCGGTCGACCGCTTTCATCAGCCCCAGGTTGCCCTCCTGGATCAGGTCCGGCAAGGGCAGCCCGCGCCCCTGGTATTTCTTGGCGATCGAAATCACCAGGCGCGTGTTGGCCATGATCAATTCCTGGCGGGCGGTTTCGCCGATTTCCATCACGTCGTAAAACGCCTCGACATCGTCAATCGCTTCGTTTTCCTCCAAACGCCGCTGGGCTTCGTTGGAAGCCTGGACCATCTTGGCGAGGGCCTGCTCGCGGTCGGAGTCGATTGGCTCGGAAATCGGGCGAATATCACGGAAATAGAATTGCAACAGGTCCGCGTCCACCGATGGCATGTGCGCCGGATTCTGGCGTTTCGTTTTGTCATCAGGCTGGTTGTCAATCATCATTTCGAGCGTGGAACGTTTGCTTTTGTTCTCTTTTGCTGCGAACACTGTTGGTTTCCCTTTCGCCATAACCGCCGTCCAAACCCACATTCACCGTTGCACTAATGATACTATGTTACGCGCTGTTTTTCAAGATAAAAAAGATGAGAATTATACAAATTCCGTAAAAAGGATTGGTCGTTCTCCCTGCAGTTGCATCGCGTGCGGTGTTTGGGCACAATGGTGATGGTTAGCGGCACCGTTCTATATATTCAGATGCGATCAGGTGCCAAAAAGATTCATTCATGTGCACCCAGGTAGTCTCACTGCCTTTGTAATCTCTAGCGACACTATAGTATCCACTGACTATAAGAAGCGTATTCACAGAACGTTAGGGAATGATGAGTAATTCGGAACAACTTGAACAGACCGAACGCATGGCCCCCGACCAGCTCGCGCACTATGGCTTGCTGTTCGGCCTGGCGATGATGACGATAGGCGTGGTGTGGGCCGGGCTGCTGCGCGGGCAGGATATGGGCGCGGCCTGGTTCCCGGCCCAGGCCTGGGGCCGCGATCTGGCCCTCGGGGCAGCCCTCGGGCTGGGCTTCGCGCTGGCGGCGTGGAAGCTGCTGGACGTTGTGCCGGCGCTGCGCCGCATCGAAAGGCTGCTGGCCGAAACGCTGGACATCGACGCGCTGGGCTACCATCACGCGGTGATCTTCGGCTTGGTGGCCGGCATTCCGGAGGAAATCCTGTTCCGGGGCGCGATGCAGCCAGTGCTCGGCTGGCCGCTCACGGCGCTCATCTTCGGCGCGCTGCACGGCATCACCCGCGCGTACTTCGTGTATGCGACGGTGGCGGGCCTGCTGCTGGGCGGGCTGGTGCTGTGGCGGGACGGGCTGTGGGCCGCGATGGCCGCCCACACCGTGATCGATATGGTGATGTTCGCCCTGCTCATTCGCAAATGGCGTAAGCAGCCGGGCACAGCACACCACCTACACATTGAACCCTAACATACTGGATCGCGCTGCCGGCTCCATCTGCCACCGCGCTCATTTCCGCCTGGGTCAGGTGGCCTATCTTCCGCATCGCCTACGCAGAATTCATCGAGCAGTCCTGCTCGCCGTATTCGATCTCGAGGGTGACGTGCGCCAGGTCCAGGTCGGACAGCGCGCGGCGGCAGTCCTGCTTGATGCACAGCGCGGCCTGCTTGCTGGTGTCCTCATCGACCACCAGGTGCGTCGAGAAGACGTGATGCTCGCCATCCAGTGACCACAGGTGCATGTGGTGCAAGTCCTGCACGCCGTCCACCCCGCGCAACTGCTGCGCGACGTGCCCCAGGTCGATATCAGCCGGCACGGCCTGCAAAAACAGGTTGAGCGTGTCGCGCAGCGCGCCGATCACGTTATACAACACGTACAGCGTGATTCCAATCGACAGCAGCGGGTCGAGCACCGGCCAGTCCACGAACAGCGACACGATGCCCACGATCAGCACCGCACCCCACCCCAGCACATCCTCCAGCAGGTGCCAGCCGACCACCTGCGCATTGGCAGAGCCGTGCCCGCGCAGCCGCAGCGCCGCGATCCCGTTGACGGTGATCCCGACCAGCGCAAAGCCGATCATGCCCACCGCGTCGAACGGTTCCGGGGCCAGCAGGCGCGGGATCGCCTCGCGCAGGATCACCAACGAGCCAACGATCAGCACGATGGTGTTGATCAGCGCGCCGAGCAGCGAAAAGCGCAGGTAGCCGTAGGAGTAACGCTGGTCGCGGCCCTGTTCGGCCTTTTTGCCCAGCGCCCACGCCAGCCCCAGCGAGATGCTGTCGCCCAGGTCGTGCAGTGCGTCGGAAAGTACGGCCACGCTGTTAATGTACAGCCCGCCGATCACCTCGAAGACGGCGAACCCGGCGTTGAGTGCGAACGCGATCAGCAGGTCGCGGCTGGTGCTGGTCGCGGGCGCGTGGTGGTGACCCATACGCTACACCTCCTCACGGACGTGGCCCAGCGCGGTGCGGATCAACTCGCGGATGCAGTCGTCGGCCAGCCGGTAGTAGGTTTCGCGGCCTTGCTTGCGGCTGGCCAGGATGCGCCGTTCGCGCAGCCAGCGCAGTTGGTGCGACGTAGCGGACGGGGACATCTCCAGGCGGCGGGCGATATCGCTGCTGCGCTGTTCGCAGTCGAACACCAGCAGGACAATGCGCACGCGGGTGGTGTCGGCCACCGCGCTGAACAGATCGACCATGCGCTGCATTGTATCGTTGTCTATGGTTTCCACACTGATCCTCGCATATTATTGAGCATACATTCAGTTGAAAAAACACTCAATAGTCTAGCGCGTGCGCAGCAAATGTCAAGCGGTCATGCCGCATTCGCCCTTGAGCTTTCCCCGCAATAGAGGTACACTCACCCGGCTGAGCAAACCCTATCCAGGGCTTACCTGGCATCTAGCCGCAGCGTGGTGCTGCGTAGAAGCGCGAAGAAAAGAGTATGGAGGTTTCCCGTGACTGACAAGGTCCGCGTAGCGATTATTGGGGTGGGCAACTGCGCCAATTCGCTCATTCAGGGGGTTCACTATTATCAAAACGCCAGCCCAGACCAGCCGGTTCCTGGGCTGATGCATGTTGACCTGGGCGGCTATCACATCCGCGACATCGAGTTCAGCGCCGCGTTTGACATCGACGCCGACAAGGTGGGCAAAGACCTCAGCGAAGCCATGTGGGGCGGCCAGAACAACACGATCCGCTTCGCCGACGTGCCGCGCCTGGATGTGCCCGTGCATCGCGGCATGACGCACGATGGCCTGGGCAAATACCTGAAGCAGAAGATCAAGAAGGCCGAAGGCCCCACCGACGACATCGTGCAGATTCTCAAGGACACCCAGACCGATGTCGTGGTCAACTATCTGCCGGTGGGCAGCGAACAGGCCACCAAGTGGTACGTCGAGCAGGTGCTCAACGCCGGCTGCGCGTTCATCAACGCGATCCCGGTCTTCATCGCGCGCGAGCCGTACTGGCAGAATCGCTTCGCCGAGCGCGGGCTGCCGCTGATCGGCGACGACATCAAGTCGCAGGTCGGCGCGACGATCCTGCACCGCGTGCTGACCAACCTGTTCAACGATCGCGGCATCCGCCTGGAGCGCACCAGCCAGCTCAACGTGGGCGGCAACATGGACTTCTACAACATGCTGGAGCGCGAACGCCTGGAGAGCAAGAAGATCTCCAAGACCAACGCCGTCACCAGCCAACTGCCCTACGAGATCGAGCCGGACAACGTGTACATCGGCCCCAGCGACTACGTGCCCTGGCTGACCGACCGCAAGTGGGCGCACATCCGGCTGGAAGGCGCGGCCTTCGGCGATGTGCCGCTCAACATCGAGTGCAAGCTCGAAGTGTGGGACAGCCCCAACAGCGCGGGCGTGATCATCGACGCGGTGCGCTGCGCCAAGATCGGGCTGGATCGCGGGCTGACGGGTACGCTCGAAGCGCCCTCGTCCTACTTCATGAAGTCGCCGCCGGTCCAGGTGCCGGATGACATCGCGCGCAACAACACCGAAGCCTTCATCAGCGGCGACAACAGCGCCACCGTCAAGCCCCCCGAAGGCTACACAGGCAGCGACACCCCGTCCGTGCCGGAAAATCCGCACACCGGCGACGACGAGTAAGCCGCCCGCACTACGCCACAACGACGACACGCCCGGGGACGGTGACCAGCCGTCCCCGGTTTGCACTGTGTACACCGCGCGCCTCCACTGCGAATCCTCTGACATCAGCGATGCCCCGCTGCTGCTATGATCTCGCTATGCTAAGCGGCAGGAGCAAACACCATGCAATGTCCACCGGGCGCGGGTCGCCCCGCCCCGCTTGGAGCCAGCGCAGACGTTCTGTACAATACAGGGCAGCAAGCTGTGATCATGCCAGACAAGAGGGGAGTGATGTGATGCCAACGGAGCAACCGGGACCAATCATGCTGTGCCAGGCGGTGCTGCTCGACCTGGACGGGGTGCTGGTCGATTCGAGCGCGGCGGTCGAGCAGGCCTGGCGTACCTGGGCCACGCAGCGCGGCCTGGACCCTGCCGCCGTACTGCGCGACATGCACGGGCGGCCCAGCGCGGCGACCATCGCCCACGTCGCCCCGCACCTGGACGTCGCCGAGGAAGTGCGCGCCCACCTGGCCATCGAGCTGGCGTTGATCGACGAATGCCGCCCCTATCCCGGGGCCGGGGACCTGCTCGCCGCCCTCGGCGGGCAGCCGCACGCGATCGTCACCTCGGGCGTGAAGAAACTGGCCACGGCCCGGCTGCGGCAAGGCGGGCTGCCGGTCCCGTCCGTGTTCGTCACCGCCGACCAGCTATCCGCCGGCAAGCCCGACCCGGAAGGCTACCTGCTGGCGGCGCAGCGCCTCGACGTCGCCCCGGCCCAGTGCGCCGTGATCGAGGATTCCGTCGCCGGGCTGGAGGCCGCCACCCGCGCCGGGATGCGCACCGTTGGCGTCGCCACCACGCACGCCGCCGCGTCGCTCGCGCTGGCCGACGTCGTGATCGACAGCCTGCGCCAGCTCACGGTTACGCCGCACGACAGCGCCCTCGCGCTGCACATCACCACCGGGGCATGATCGCCCCGGCGCGGTTGGGTTCATATGTGGAGAAAAAAGCCGGTTAGACGCGCGCTTCCAGCCCGTCGATAAAACGCTCAAACTGCGTCAACTGGAGCGTGACATCCTTGTCGGCGAGGTCTGCCTGCCGCAGCGGCACGATCTCCAGGTCGGGGAAACGTGTCTGATGGGCGGCGCAGAGCAGCGCCTCGGGCGTGCCGATGTGCACCACCGGCGGGAGGCGTCGCTGTTTGAGGCGGTAATACTTCGCCGTGTGTTCCAGGTCTTCCAACGACAGCACGATCAAAAACTGGAAGTACCTGGACAGATCGATCTCAAAGGGGTGATAGTAGTAGATCAGCGACACGCGGTCCCGAAAACGGTAGGTGAGCAGCTCGATGATGCCGTGTGAATGCTGCTCGTGAGAAACGATCGCGCCGCCTTGCAGCTTATGCCTTGAATTCATCCCAGTTCGTTCCCTGCGCTACATTACTTTACGAATTTCATGAATCATACGCCCGCCGATCTGCCGCGTCAACCATCCAACGGTACTACTCCGCGCCCATCATGGAAAAACTAAGCGCCGGAACGGATCCGGCGCTCGATCGAATGATACAACTGGCGCAGCGAGCATAAAGACGTCTGGCGCTACACAGTCAGGAACGTCGCCGCTGCGAGCGTGAGGCCGCCACAAGCCAGCATGACGATCACGCTCAACATCAGCACAATGAGCGTTTTGTTGCGATTCATGATCGCCTCCGTTAAGTCTGTGCTGTCAATTATGATCTTAACAGAGGCATAACTGGGAGTCAAACAACACTAGTCCTCCGCATCCATCCCGAGCAGGCCGCGATACACGCCCGGACGCGAGTTCTCGATCACGGTCGCCCCGACGATCTTGGCGTAAAATTCCTGCGGGCCGGTCCAGCCGATGACGGCATAGCCGTAACCCTGGGCGCGCATGTCGTGCAGCGAGGCCAGCAGCAGCGCCGCCCCCAGGCCCTTACCCCGCGCCGCCTCCGAGACGCCCGTCGGCCCCCACATCCCGCGCAGCCCGGCATCGTAACACGCGAAGCCGAGCAGTTCGCGCGCCGCCACCGCGACAAAACACGCGATCGGGCGGTTGGCGAACGCGGCATCGGTTTCGCTGACCCAATGCTCTTCGAAATGGTCGCGGATCCAGGCCAGGACGATGTGTTTTTCTGCCGCCAGCGCGCGCCGGACCGCGACGCCGGCCTCACGTGGGCGCGCCAGGGCCGGCTCCAGCGGCGGGAGTCGGTAGAGTTTCACGAGCATATCGGTCATGGGGTATCACTCCAGGGGTAGGTCTTCACACTTGCCAATCAACCCGCCATCCTGCCGCGCAACCCAGCCGCCGGCAGTGTCCCCCTCGCCCCGCGTGACGTACACGCGGGATTCGCTCAGGCGGGTAACGGGGTAGCTGTCGCGGTCGACGCTGGTTTCGGTGGCGACGGTCGCGGTGCGGGGCCCATTGTACAGCACAAGCGTGTTGCTGGCGACCACGAACACGCAGTCGGCGGGCAGGGCGTCGTCGTCTGCCGGATCGCCGTCATCAACGGCCAGCGCCGCCCAGGTGATCCCCACCACAAACGCGCCCACGACCAGCAGAATCGCGCCTGCGGCCAACAGACCGGATTTAGTGATGTGCATGATGTCATTGCTCCGTCTAGGTGTCCTTCTGCGCGAGAATATACCAGGAACGCGCGCCAGTTAACCACTCCACACTCCAAAGGGTCCACGAACAAGTTGTCGCACTGGGCCATCGTGAGGCGGATTTACCCCTCCCTAAATCCCTCCCCGTAAACGGAGAGGGACTTTGATCGCGTGTTGATTTCCCCCTCTCCGCGTGCGGGGAAGGGGCCAGGGGGAGGGGTAAACGACGAAGCGCCGCTCGGACAGCCGTGTTGCTCTGTTGGCTTTGGACATGACAGGTTATTCGTGGACCCCACCCCAAAAGTGCTATACTAAATTACTGTATAGGGAGTTCCCCAGGAGTGACAACATGGTGCAGCGATGGCTTTTGATCGTGGTGCTGCTGGTGGGCGTGCTGGCGTGGGCCGGCTGCGACGATGGCGACAACGGCGGCGATTCCGGCAGCGGCGATGCTGCGCGCCCGGATTTGCAGTTTTCCTCGTTCGCGGTGTACCCCGGCACGCCGACCGCCGGGCAGCAGTTTACGCTCCAGGTGCAGGTCGCCAACAGCGGGCAGGCCGCCTCCGGCGAGTATGACGTCGCGCTCTCGATCCACGACGTGGACCGGGACAGCACGTATCCGGTCGGCACGTTCCGCCAGGGGCCGATGCAGCCCGGCGAAGATTACACGGTCTACAACGACGACCAGCGCATGGTCAACGAGCCGGGGACGTACGAGGTCCGCGCGGAGATCGTGCCGTTCGAGTTCGAGGACAGCAACCCCGGCAACAATGCCCAGACGTGGCGCTTTACCGTACAATAGACGAGTAGGCACAGGACGGCAAGGACAACCGATGGCTGATGACATTCCGCTGATCATGCTGGTCGATGGGCTGGCGTGGAGTGGCGACCGGGACATGGTGCGGCTGGTCAAGATGGGCGTGCAGATGGAAAGCTTCGAGGCGCGCTGGAAGACCGTTTCGCCCACGCGCATCCTCAACGCGGCGGCAGACTGGGACCCGGCGTTGATCATCGCCGGGCACCGCCCGCTGCCGGGGATGCCCGATAACCTCTGGGGCGCGGACGTGATCCTGGCGCTGAAGGAAGACCCGGCCACGCAGCACATCCCGGTTGTGCTGCTGGAGTCAATCGACGACATCCAACGCATCGCGCGGGCGTGCGGCGCGGACGCCACGCTCAGTCTGCCGCTTTCGCCGCACACGCTCGTGATCACACTGCGCCAGTTGATCGCGGGAAAATAACAGAGCCGGCGGAGTAAGGAGTATCCGGTAGCACTACAGAATAGCGTGATCGTTCGCCGGTTGGCCCTCACCCTGAGGGAGAAGGGAAGAAAACCAGCGCTCCCCCTTCGCCCTGACTCACAAGGGGATGAGGGCCTGCTGAGCGACTGAATCCGGCTCCACGCTATGCTGCGGAGCTACCAATTACCCCCCCCTCGCCCGTTATTCCACCGTGACGGACTTGGCGAGGTTGCGCGGCTGGTCGACGTCCGCCCCGCGCCGCACCGCGATATAGTACGCCAGCAGTTGCAGCGGGATCACGCTGACGACGGGGCTGATCAGCGGCGAGACATCCGGCACATAAAGCACATAGTCGGCCTTGTCCGCGATCAGCGTGTCGCCATCGGTCGCCAGCGCGATCACGATCCCCCCGCGTGACTTGGCCTGCTCCACCTGGCTGAGCATTTTCTCGTACACCGCATCGCGCAGCGTGATCGCCAGCACGGGCATCTGCTCGTCGATCAGCGCGATGGGGCCGTGCTTCATCTCCCCGGCGGGATACCCTTCGGCGTGGATGTAGCTGATTTCCTTGAGCTTGAGCGCACCTTCGAGCGCGATCGGGTAGTTGATGCCGCGCCCCAGGTACAGGAAATTCTCGTACTGGTACAGCTCATTGGCCAGCGTCTCGATCGCGTCCTGGCGCTCCAACACCTGCCCGACCAGGTCCGGCAGCCGCGCGATATCCTGGATATGCCAATCGGCGTCCTCGCAGTTCAACATGCCGCGCTGCTGGGCCAGGTACAGCGCCAGCAGGTACTGGTCGACGATGCTGGTGGTGAAGGCTTTGGTGCTCGCCACGCCGATCTCCGGCCCGGCCTGCATCGTGATGGTGCCGTCGGCGATGCGCATGGCCTGGCTGCCGATGGCGTTGACGATGCTCCACAGCTTCGCGCCCTTGTCGCGCGCCTCCTCCATCGCGGCCAGCGTGTCGACCGTCTCGCCGGACTGGGTGATGGCCAGCACCGCGCTGTCGGCGTCCAGGATCGGGTCGCGGTAGCGGTACTCGCTGCCGTAATCGACCTCCACCGGGATGCGCGCCAGCTCCTCGATGATGAACTTGCCGACCAGCCCGCTGTAGGCGCTGGTCCCACACGCGACGGTCACGATCCGCTTGAGGCGCTGCGCGTCCTCCGGGGTGAGGTGCAGGTCGGGCAGTTCGACGCAGCTCTCCTGGAAATTCACCCGCCCGCGAATGGTGTCGGTCAGGGCGCGGGCCTGCTCGTGGATTTCCTTCTCCATGAAGTGCTTGTACTCACCGCGCGCCGCGCTGACCGGGTCCCAGGGGATGGTGTGAATCTCGCCATCGACCGGGGTGCCGTCCAGCATCTGGACCTGGTAGGCATCCTGGGTGAAGGTCACCATCTGGCGGCTCTCCAGGAAGACCATCCGCCGCGTGTGCTCCAGGATGGCCGGGATGTCGGAGGCGACGAACAGCTCGCCCTCGCCCAGCCCGAGCGCCACGCCGCCCGCGTTGCCGATGCGCACCGCGACCAGCCGGTCCGGTTCCTGCGCGCTGAGCACCACGACCGCGTGCGCGCCGCGCAGCAGTTGGACCGCGCGCCGGGTGGCGGTCGTCACGTCGTGCCCGGCGTCGATCTCGCGCTGCACCAGGTGCACGATCACTTCGGTGTCGGTGTCGGAGCTAAACGTCACCCCCTCGGCTTCCAGTTCCGCGCGCAGGTCGAGGAAGTTCTCGACGATGCCGTTATGCACCACCACCGTCGAGCCGTCGCGGCTGATGTGCGGGTGCGCGTTGCGCGAGCAGGGGATGCCGTGCGTCGCCCAGCGTGTATGCCCGATGCCGATGTGCCCGTTTAGCGGCTGCTGGTCGATCAGGCGCAGCAGGTTACTGAGCTTGCCCTCGTCGCGGCGCACTTCGATCGTGCCGCCGGCGATCACGGCCAGCCCCGCCGAGTCGTAGCCGCGATACTCCAGGCGCTGCAAGCCTTCCATGATAATCGGGGTTGCGTCACGCGGGCCAATGTATCCAACGATTCCACACATGGTTATCTCCTCCCAGGCGTACCGCACCGGCAAGCGGCGGCGGTGCGCGCGATGCAATGCAATATGAGGTAAGAAGGGTTCACCACCAACGGGCCGGCTGGGCCGCCGTTACCGGCGGGGTTTGGGGCCGCGTTTTGCCAGCTTGTCAGTTGGGAGGGAAAAGACGAGGACGGTGATGAGCGTCCTGGCGGCATCCGCAGATCGTTCGATTTTCCCCCGGCGGGCCGGGGTTAGGCTCCGCGCAGTCATCGCTGGCCGGGGAGCAACCGCCACCTCGTATCCCTGTAGGCGTGAATCCGACAGGGCCTTGCGCTGGTCTTCCCTCAATCTCAGGCGATAGGCGGCTCCTTTCGACGTGCATCAGTACGGCAAGTGTACGCTGTATCTAGCAGTATACACAATCCGCCAGCGCTTGCCTATAGCGGACTTGCTCAATTGTCAGCCAACAGCAGGGCAGCCAGTGGGGGTTAGCTCCGGGCGCGGATGTAGTCGAGCGCCTGGCTCACGGTGGGGAACAGCGGAACGTCCAGGTCCAACTGTTTACGAACTTTCCTGACGCCGACTTCCAGCAGCGGGTGCGTACCGACCACGACAAATTGCAGGCGCTCGTCCACCGCCGACCCAGGGCGACCCTGGGCTGTCTCGTCGATCCACAGCAGGATATCGCTAAAGTCGATATCCAGGTGGCGGGCGTCCTGGATGCAGTACAACGGCGGCGCGTCGATTTGTTGGGCGAACAGGTCCAGGTGGGCGTGGATCAACGTCGCTTCCGACTCGAAATAGTCGGTGGTCGGTGGTTCGACCGTGACAATCACGATCGGCTCATTCGTCAGTTTCTTAAGTGTAAAGGCCATTGGTGCGGCCCTCGCTTCCTGTATCACACCCCCCACGCTCAGATACCTCTCGGATGCAGTGCAGCGCCTCTTTCACGCTAACACACCACCGATAATGCAGCCCCAGCGGCGCGCCGTGTTCTGCCACCAGGCGAGCCATGTGAACCCAAAAGGCAGGGAGATGTTGTTCGATAGGAAGCACGGCGGTGACGATGATGATCGGCTCATCGGACAGCTTTTTGGCACAAAAGGGCATATGTGTTACCCGCCTATGCTTTCATGATAACAAATATTGAATTAAGTTACAATTAAAAAATTGTCATGAATTGATGGAACCTGCCACGCTGTGCCGGGCCGGCAGGCGTGGCGCTCAGTCATCCCCATCATCCGCCAGTTCGGCCCGGATGTGGGCCAGTGCCGCCTGGAGCGTGGCAAAATGCGCTATGGTCCGGTTGAACTTGTCCGCAAACTGTTTGATCCCCACCTGGATCAGCGGATGATCACCAACCACCACCGGGCGAATCCGCTGGTCGATGAACGACCCGCTGGCGATATCTTCCTGCGCCTCCAGCCACAGCAGGATATCGGCGTAGCTGATATCGACCTGGCTCAGATCGGCGATGCGGTACAACGGCGCGCCGCAGTCCTCGATCACCTGCACCAGCCGGGCATTGAGGCCTTCTATCTGCTGGAGATAATCATCAAAGTCGACATCTCCCCGGATAATGACGATTGGTTCATCCGGCATCTTGATAAACGTCAGCACCATGGCTGTCTTGTGTCGCTTTCTGCCCCCACAACCATTAATCGAATCAAGCACACGACCTTCGTACAGCTTCAAGCATACGTTAACTAATTCTACTAACAAACCTTAAAGTCAATATATAGCGTACTCCTCGCAGGCACGCCAGCGAAAGGGAAGTATCTTGTGTTTTTTCGTACAAAGCTCGAATACAGCGCAAACGTCCACCTAACCTCGGCGGAATTTGCCGGCCCGCCGCGCGCCGATTACACTCACTGCCGCGTGATCGCAGAGGGGACAAGGATGAACTGACATGCCGGCTGAAGGCGACATTTCAGCGCTGCTGCGCGACTACCTGATCGACATGGGCGATACGTTGCAGGAAGTGTCACCGGAGGGGTTGCGGCAGCGCGGCCAGTGGAATCAAAAGCTGTTCGCGGCGGTGCTGGACCGCGTCGAGGCGTTGGTGCCCGGCTTCCAGGGCGCGCTGGTGGATTTCCTGGCGCATACCCGCCCCGCTGACCGGGAACTGATCGCGGCGCTGATGGCGGTGGACCGGCTGTCGGCGGCCTATACCTACTGGACGCGCCTGTTTCCGCCGCGCCAGGCCGACGAGTCGATGTTCGTGCTCAGCCTGCTCCACGACCTGAGCGACCGGGTCGAGTATGCGATTACCCTGCTGGACGAGGCGTGACGCGGGCGGGGATCACGCAAAGGTGCAGGTGCTGGCCCGCTGCCGTGCCGAGCACCATCTGTGCGTAGCCGTTCAGCAGCGGCTCCAGGCTGTCGGCCCCGTAGAACGCCACGCGCGGACGGAACCAAAACGACGGGTTGACCTGCCGGAACGCATGGTGAAAGAACGCCTGCAGGCAGATGCCCTTGTCGATCTGGTAGCGGTCCGGCATCGGTCCCGGCGCAAAGAGCGCCACCGGCTCGTAGGCTTCGTCGTCCAGTGGCGCGCCGACCCCCAGCAGACGCGGATTTTCGCGCTCCAGCGAGAGGTACACCACCGGCGCGACCGTGTAGCTGCGCCCCTGGCAGCGAAACACCACCGTTTCCGGGCGGATGTCGACCTCGATGGTCTGGCGAAATGCGTTGGTCACAAAGTCCATGCTGGATTTCCTCTCCCAAGACAGGCCACCACGCGGTATTATCGACCATCGACCCACAGACTGCAACGAAAGAGCGTAGACAGCTATGAACCACACCCTGCAACAAATTCTGCCCGTGCTCATCTCGATCCTGCTGATCATCGTGATCGCCATCGCCCAGGCCTACTCGAAGGTCATCGCCGCCATCACCGCCACCATGCCGCTGACGATCCCGCTGGCGCTGTGGATCGTCTATGCTGCCGACGGCAACACCCAGGACGACATCATCACCTTCACCGGCTCGCTGTTCGTCGGCGTGGGAGCCACAACGGTCTTCACGCTGGCGCTGTGGCTGGCGGCACGTGCCGGGTGGAGCTTGCTGCCGATGCTGGCGGCAGGTTACCTGGCGTGGGCCGGGGTGCTGGGGCTGCACGCCGTGATCCGGGCTGCCGGGCTGCTGTAAGGACGCGCAAGGGGCGCAAAAAACCTGTTTGCGGCGTGTTTTGAGAAGAGGAAAACCGCAAACAGGGTTAGACCGGGACATGTGAGAGGCCATTTGAGAAGTTCTGTTTGTGCGCGTTTTGGCCCTCATCCCCAACCCTTCTCTCTCAGTGAGAGGGATCCGGCTCCACCGGAAGGGTGAGGGCTTTTCAAACGGCGTCTGAACACAGTCAGCATGTCCCAACCTGCCGGCTAGTAGATCAGGTCGGCAGAAGTTACTGTCCAGTTTTGCCCTCACCCGCTGGCCTTCACCCCTCCGCCCTGGCGGGCGGTGTCCCCTCTCCCATATAAGGGGCGAGGGGAAAAGCGCGCGCTGTGACTCCCCCTCGCCCCACTGGGTGGGAGAGGGACCCGGCTCTGCCGGAAGGGTGAGGGCTTTTCAACCGGCCACAGCGCGACGCCAATTTCTCGGCATTCCCACCCAAAAGACGGCAGCGCGGTGGCGAGCCTGTTATAATGACAACGTGTAGAGGACACGGGATGTTTGCGATATGACTCTGGACGACATTCAACAGCGCATCGCCGCGCACGATATCCGCACCATTGAGCTGCAATTTACCGATGTGGCGGGGCTGATCAAAACGGTCGCCATCGACGCCGCCCGCTTGCCGGCGGCGTTGGAGCGCGGCGTGTGGTTCGACGGCTCGGCGGTGGAGGGCTTCGCGCGTGTCACCGAGTCGGATATGTACCTGCGGCCCGACCTGTCGACCTTTGCCGTGCTGCCCTGGGTGGAGCCGCGCCCCGATACCGGGCGCGTCGCCCGCCTGATCTGCGACGTGCACACGCCCAACGGCCAGCCCTTCGCCGGGGATCCGCGTGGGGCGCTGCGCCGGGCGCTGCACGCCGCCGAGGCGCTCGGCGCGCAGTACATGGTCGCGCCGGAAGTGGAGTTTTACATTTTTCAGGAACCCGGCCCCCAGACGCTCCTCGATGACCGCGCAGGATACTTCGACGCCAGCACCGGCACCGCGCGCACCATCCGCCAGCGCATCACCGGCACACTGCGCAGTATGGGCATCGCGGTCGAGTCCAGCCATCACGAGGTGGGCGGCGGCCAGCACGAACTGGACCTCGCGCCGCTGGACGCGCTGCGCATGGCCGACACGATCATCACCATGCGGCAGGCGGTGCGCGCCGTCGCGCGCCAGGAGGGGCGCGTCGCCACCTTCATGCCCAAGCCGCTGACGCACATGCCCGGCAGCGGGATGCACGTCCACCAGTGGCTGCGCGACCGCGACAGCGGGGCGAACCGTTTCGCGGATAGGTCGAACGAATACGGGCTGTCGGAGGAGGGGCAGGCGTTCCTGGCCGGGCAGCTCGCCCACGCCCGCGCAACGTGTGCCGTGCTGGCCCCGCTGGTCAACAGTTACAAGCGCCTGATGGCCGGGCAAGAAGCGCCGGTCTACATCACCTGGGCGCAGGTCAACCGGGGCGCGCTGCTGCGCGTGCCGAACCTGTCGCAGCCGGACTACACCGACGCCCGCATCGAAATGCGCGCCAGCGACCCCAGCTGCAACCCGTACCTGGCGTTTGCGGTGCTGCTGCACGCCGGGCTGCGCGGCATTCATGACGCGCTGTCGCTGCCCCCGGCAGCGGAGGAAGAACTGTACGAAGCCAACCGCCGCCGCCACCTGCCCACGCTGCCGATCTCGCTGCACGAGGCGCTCGATGCGTTCGAGGGCAGCGATCTGGTGCGCGAGGCGCTGGGGCTGCACCTGTTCGAGCGCTTCCTGGAAGCCAAACGGCTCGAATGGAAAGATTACCTGCTGGTCGTCAGCCCCTGGGAACACGACCGCTATCTGGATATGTATTAATTACCCGTAACCAACGAGGACACCGGTGCCACGTCCCCCCGAACCCACGATCCACGATCTGCTGCGCCAGGCGCTGCCTGTCGGCACGCTGCTCGTCGCCGGGCAGCAGGCCCTGCACCGCCCGATCCGCTGGATCAGCGTGCTGAACACACGCCCGCCCGCGTTTTCCGACCTGCGAGGGCGCGAGCTGGCGCTGCTGGCGGTGGACGCGATGCGCCTGCTGAGCGACAAGCTCACGCTGGTGGGCCTGATCCGCGAACTGGCCGACGCCGACGTGACCGCCATCGGCGTGCAGGGCGAGATCACCCCGGCGGCGCGCGCGGCAGCGGATGAACTGGGCATCGCGCTGTTGTGGCTGCCAGACACCGCCGCGCTGCGCGACATCGAGCACCAACTGGCGCAGGTGTTGCTGGGCAACCCGGCCTCGCTGGACGAACGGGGCCGCGAGATCCGCGAGCAACTGCTCCAGCTTTCGACCGAAAACCGGGGGCTGCCCGCCCTGGCGACGGTGCTGGCCCAGGTCTCCGGCAGAACGATCGTGGTGCAGGACAAGCGGCTGCACCCGCTGGCCGTGGCCGGGCCGCTGGCCGAGTCGGCGGAGTGGACCACCATCGAAGACGCGCTCTACGACGCCAACCCGCTGCCGGCCCTGTTCCGCGACCGGATGGAAGTGGCGCAGGCCAGCCCGGCCCCGGTGGCGGTCCCGCTGCCGCTGCTGCACTACCGGCGGCTCGTCGCGCCGATTGTGGCCGGCAAGATGGGGCGCGGCTTTCTGTCGCTGATCTTCGACGAACACGACACCCACGACGAGCTGGATATGCTGTTCGCGCGGCACGGGGCGGCGGTGTGCGCGCTGGAGATGGCGAAAGAGAAAGCCATCCGCGAGGCGCAAAAACGGGTGCGCGGCAATGTGCTGGAGCAATACCTGGGCGGGATGATCGGCGAGAGCGAAGCGCGGCTGCGGCTGCGCCGCCTGGGCTACCAGCCGGAGCGCGCCTACACCACGCTGTACATCGGCGGGCTGCACGACCACACGCCCACCGCCCGCCAGGTCGAGGCGCTGTGCAACGAGCAGGCCAGCGTGCTGGGCCTGGATGCGCTGGTGCAGACCTACGGCAGCGAGGTGATCGTCTTCTGCGAAGGCAGCCCCGCCACCGCGCGCGATCTGGCGCAGGCCGTGCAGGGGCGCATGCAGGAGCGCTACCACGCGCAGGCCGCCGCCGGGATCAGCCAGCAGACGGTCACGCTCAGCGGCTGGCGCGACACGTTCCAGCAAGCCGTCGCTGCCTTCCGCATGGCGCAGCAGTGGCGGTTGGCCTCGCCGCTCGCCTTCGGGGAGATGGGCATCTACCGGCTGCTGTCGCTGCTGGCCGGCTCGCCGGAACTGCGCCGCTTCTACTTCGAGACGCTGGGCGAACTGGCCGACGACAGCGACCCGCACAACGCCGAATTTCTCGCCACGCTGGAGGCGTTCTTCGAGGAAAACGGCAACCTGACGCGCACCGCCAAACGGCTGCACATTCACCGTAACACGCTGCTGTACCGCATGGACCGCATCCACGAGATCAGCGGGCTGGACCTGAACAATCCCGAAACCCGGCTAGCGGTGCACCTGGCGCTGCGCATTCGCCGCATTTTGTGACGAGGAAATAACCCTATGCCACCCATCCGTCTGGCTTTCATCGGGGCGGGCATCTTCGCCCGCGACGCACACCTGCCCTCGCTGCAAGCGCTGGGCGACACGTTCGAACTGGCCGCAATTTACAGCCACCGCCTGGAGACGGCGGCCCTGCTGCGCGACCACTTGCCCCACCCGGTCGACGTGACCGGCGACCTGGACGCGCTGCTGGCGCGTGACGATATCGACGCGGTGGATGTGCTGCTGCCGATTCACATCATACCGGATGCCGTCATGCGCGCGCTGCGCGCCGGGAAGCACGTCATCAGCGAAAAGCCCGCCGCGCCGGACCTGGCGACCGGGCGGCAACTGCTGGCGCACTACGCGAGGCATCCCGGCCCGGTGTGGATGGTGGCCGAAAACTGGCGCTACGAACCCGCGTTCGTGCAGGCGGCGGCGCTGGTCCGCGAGGGGGCCATCGGGCGACCGCTGCTGTGTCACTGGGCGATCCATACCAACATGACGCCGCACAACAAGTATTACGCGACCGCGTGGCGGCGGTCAGGGGCGTTTCCGGGCGGATTCCTGCTGGATGGCGGGGTGCATCACGTCGCGGGGCTGCGACTGGTGCTGGGCGAGATCGCCAGCGTGAGCGCGGCGCTCACACAGCACCGTCCTGATCTGCCGCCCGCCGACACGCTCAGCGCGACGTTGACGTTCGACAGCGGCGTGGTGGGCAGCTACGCCGTCACGTATGCCAGCGACGCTCCCTGGCCGCCGGCGCTGCGCATCGTCGGGGAACGGGGCGCGCTCGCCATGCCGCGCGATCACCTGGAACTGACACAGGACGAGCACACGCGCCGCATCCCGCTGCCGCCGCACCAGAGCGTACAGGATGAACTGGCCGCGTTTGCCGCCGCGATCCGTGACGGCACGCCGCACCGCAACCCGCCCGAGCAGGGCGTGCAGGATGTGGCGGTCGTCGAGGCGATGCTGAAGGCTGCCGAATCGGGCCGGCGGGTGACGGTCGCGCGGGTGGTGGATTAGTACCCTACTCCGCCGCAAACATGGCCTGCACCGCCCGCCCAATGGCGAAGTAATCCGGCAGGTCGTCCTGCCACAGCGTGGGCACGTGCAGCACCAGCTTCGGCAGCAGCGGCGTGCGGTAATGGCCGGACTCGTCGGGCTGGACGCTGGCGTAGGTCCCGGAGTCGTCCAGCCGGTTGAACTGCGCACGCTCCCGCAGCGGGTCGATAATCCAGTATTCGCGCACCCCGGCCTGCTCGTACTCGATCAGCTTGTCGCCGTAATCGCGGGTGGCGCTCTCCGGCGAGACGACTTCGACGCAGATGTCCGCCGGGCCGATCATGGCCGTGTCGGACAACTCGCCGGGGTTGCCGTCCAGGATCACCTGCACATCCGGCTCGCGGAAGCTGCCCGCCGCCGCCAGCCGCATCACGAACGGGGCCGTCAGACTCTGACCGATCGGTTTCAATGAAAAATACGCATCCAGCAAGTTTTGCACATATTTAATAAGCAGCGCATGGCGCAGCGATTCCGGCGTCATTTTGATCACAACTCCTTCTACCCACTCGTGAAATGTCGCGGCGTACTGCGCCAGATAGTCCTCGGCGGATACCCCGGTCGCGATGATCTGCCCCGCCGGGAGTGTGGCCGGGACGGGAAGGGTCAGGGTCGCCATCACAGGTCCTCCAGTTCAACTCGTTTGATCGTATTGTAGCACGGTTGCGCGCGCCGCCGCCCTACCGTTCGAACGTCGCCACGCTCTCGATGTGGAACGTCTGCGGGAACATGTCGACCGGCTGCACCTCGACCAGCCGGTAGCCCTTGCGCGCCAACCGTTTCGCGTCGCGGGCCTGGGTGGCCGGGTCACAGCTTACGTACACGATGCGCGGCGGCTCCATCGCGGCCAGCGCATCCAGCGCCGTAACGTGCAGCCCGCTGCGCGGCGGGTCGAGCACGACCGCGTCGTAAGCCTCGGCGAGCTGCGGAAACACTTCCTGGACGCTGCCTTCGATCAGGTCCACATTGTCGAACTCGGCCAGGTTTTCGTCGGCGTCGGTCACCGCCGGGGGATAGCTCTCGATGGACGTGACCAGCGCCGCACGCTCGGCGATGAACGCCGTGAACAGCCCCACGCCCGCGTACAGATCGAGCACGGACTCGTCGCCGCGCAGGTCGAGCCGGTCCAGCACCAGGTCGACCAACGTCTCGGCCTGGGGCACGTTCACCTGGAAGAAGCCGCCCGCTGTCACGCGGAAGCGGCGGCCATGCACGGTGTACACGGTGTGGCTGGCGCCGATCAGGTTGGCCGGTTCGGTGTCGCTCAGCAGGAAATTGACCGACACCGGCAGATCGACGTGCAGTTCGGGCGGTTGGTCGTCGTCGGTGCTCAGGATCACCATCCCGTCGCCCGCCGAGCCGACCTGCAGCCGGACGCGCGTCAGGTTGGGGATGTTCAGATCCAGCTCGTCGAACAGCTCCAGCAGTTCCGGGCGGATGATGTGGCACTCCTCGACCGGGATCAGCGACTCGCCGTCCGTGCCGACAAAGCACAGCGCGCCCGTCTCATTGACGTGAAATGTGGCGTGGCTGCGGTAGCGCCAGGCGTCTGGGCTGGGGATGGTGGGCAGCACGGGCGGATCGTCGAAGCCGCCGATGCGCGTGAACTGGTCGACCACGACGTCCTGCTTGAAGCGCGGCTGCGCGTCGTAGTCGATGTGCTGGAAGTGACACCCGCCGCAGCGCCCCGGCCCGAAGTGCGGGCAGCGGGGCCGCACCCGCACCGGCGACGGCTCCAGCAGCGTCACGCCCTCGGCGAAGGCGTAGCGCCCGCGATCATCGACGATGCGCGCCGCGATGCGCTCGCCGGGGATGGCATACGGCACGAAGATCACGCGGCCCTCATGCCGGGCTAACGCCTGTCCGCCATGCACCATTTCATCCAGTTCGATCTCGATCCGTTCGTCTGGCACCGTTCCACCTCAATCTCCAGGGTCATTGTCCAACACATTAAGCGGGGCTTTGCCCCCATACCCCACCCACTTTTTGGGAAAAAGTGGGGCAAAAACTTCGTCACACAGCGGGAAGTATAACGCAAATCCGCTATAATGATGAGCCGCAGAAGCAACACGCACAAGGAGGGACCGTGAGCGAATCCGAAACCCCACACACCGCGCCACGCGGCGCACGGCTGGCCGAACACGGCTACCCGCACCCGGCGCTGCGCCCGATCATGGCCGGGCTGATCGTGTTCGGGCTGGCCGGGATCGCCGTCAGCGTGATCGGGCTGCTGGCCCTGGCGATCATTTACGCGCTGCCGCTGCTGCCGTTGATGGCGTTCTTCCTGGCAACGCTGGCCATGCCGCTGCTGCTGCTCAGCGTGCTGCACCCGCACATCACCGTCCACGAGCACGGGCTGTGGCTCAAGCCGCTGGTGTGGCGCGGGGTGTGGGTGCCCTGGGAGGCCATCGCGCGCATCGAGGACCACACCCTGATCCAGCGCGGCAAGTCCAAAGACCGCCAGCGCGAGCACTTCGGGCAGTTAATCGTGGTGGACGCGGGGCTGCCGGGGGTGTACCTGGTGGTGGGCCTCATGGCCGGGCTGGGGCGGGTGCGCGCGTTCGGCATCTCGACGCACGGCCACACGGACTACACCGCCCTGCGCAACACCATTCAGCGCCGCAAGCCTCACAGCGCCGCGACATAAGCCAGCGCCAGCGCCAGCAGCACATACGCCACGACCAGCACGCCGAGCATCACCCGCGCCGACCCCTCGCCAGCTGGCGGGCGGGACGGAGCTGCCGGCGCGGCGTCGACCTGCGCCGGGGGCAGCCGGGGCGGCAGCGGTGTATGGTCCGGGGCGGAACGATAGACAGGCGACGGGGCGTCGAAATCGTCCAGCGCGGAGACGGCAGCGGGCCGCCGTTCGAGCAGTTCGCTCAGCCGGGCGCGTGCTTTGGCGTGCTCGGGGTCGAGCTTGAGCACAATCTCCAGCGCCTTCCGCTTTTCCTTCTGGCCGGGGGCGACGATGGCGTAATACCACCACCCGACCGGCTGCTTGGGCTGCAGCCTGATGGCATGGACGAAAAATTTGCGGGCCGAGGCCGGATTCCCCGCTTTGGCGGCGGCTACGCCCTTGTTGATCAGTTCGGCATACGACTCAGGCATCACGCCCCCTTGTTTGGCACACGGTCACCCCTATGATACACCACCTACACCATCTCGTCATCGTCGAGCGCCTGCTGGAGCTGCGCCAGGAAGTCCTGTTTTTGGGCGTGGTCCAGCCGGAGCGTCGGGTCTTCGTGGCCGATCAGCAGGTCGTAGGCATGGCGCAGCAGCGCCGCACTGCGCGCCCAGGCGTGGCGACGCTCCACCCAGCGGCGGCCCTGCTCGCCGAGCTGGCGCGCCAGGGCCGGGTTTTCCAGCAGCTCGATGATCGCGTCGGCGAAGGCTTGCGGCGAGTCGCGGAGCAGCATGTGCTCGCCGTCCACCGCGTCGAGGCCCTCCGCGCCGACACTGGTGCTGATCACCGGGCAGCCACAGGCCAGCGCCTCCAGCAGCTTGAAGCGTGTCCCGCTGCCGCTGCGCAAGGGGCAGACGAACATGGCGCTGCCCTGCAGATAGGGCCGCGTGTCGTCCACCAGCCCGGCGACGGTAACCGCCGTGTCCGGGTCGTTGTGCAGCGCGCGCATCTCCGGCGTGGCGTCCTTGCCCAGCAGCATCAACTGGAATTCAGGACGCTGCTGGCGCACGCGGGGCAAGATCGACTCGGCGAAATACAGCACCGCGTCAGCATTGGGAAAGTACTTGTAGTCGCCCATGTAGATGCCGGTGCGGTTGTCGCGCGTGACGCTCGCGTCGACGTGGAAGAAGTCAACGTCGACACCGTTGGGCGCGGGGACGGTCGGCACGCCGGGCGTGGCCTGCTTGATCGTCGCGGCGTCGACATCGGACATGGTGCCGACGACGGTCGCTTCGGTCCAGGCGCGCGGCTCCCACCAGCGCATTTTGAGCGCCTCCAGCGCGATGCCGGGCCGCACATACCAGGGCGTCGCCACGCGGGCGTGTCGCCGCCACGCCACATACTCGACCGCCGGCTCCGACAGCAGCACCGGGACAGTCATCTCGGCGGGCAGGTTTTGCAGCATGTAGAACGACTCGACGTGGATCAGGCTGATGTTGTGTTCGGCGAGCACGCGGGCGATCTGCTGCTCCATCGCGGCAGTGTGGTACAGCCGCATCGTGACCGGTTTGAGCGACGTAAAGCTCAGCCAGGCGGCCTCGAGCGTGCCGGGGCTGGAAGCGCGGTCGACCACGCTCACATCGCACAATTCACGCAGCGGGGCCAGGTCGAACTGCTGCTCCTCCGGGCGGCCAAAGCACAGCAGCGTGATGCGATAGTCGTGGCACAGGTGTTTGACCAGGTTGTACGTCCGGCTGCGTCCGCCGCTGGTGGGCGGATAGGGCAGGTAGGGCGTCAACATCAAGATATGCGGGTTGGACATACGGTGTGGCTCCTGTCTGGTTTGCTGCCGAACAGTGTACAGACCCCGGCGCGCGGCGTCAAATTGGCCCGCCCAGGGTACACTTGGCGGCAGGCAGATTGCACGTATACTAAACAGGCGAGACACCATCACTCAACGACGCTGAGACAAGGAAGGGTTGCCTGCATGATTCGTCGTGAAGAATCCGGCTCGACCTGGGTCATTCACCAGGCGGCACACGCCTACACCGCCGGCCAGATCGCGGAGCATTGGATCGGGGACGGGACGCTGCACTACCAGCCCCGCGCAGAAGTGATCATCGCGGCCTACGCGCACGACGCCGGCTGGGCCGCCAACGAGCAGCAGCCGCGCATCAACGCCTACGGCAAACCGCGCACGTTCACCGAAATGGACCTGGACGAGCATTTCACCATCTGGACCGACAGCATCCACGCGGTGTTTGTCCAGAATCGCTACGCGGGCCTGCTGACCAGCCTGCACTGCTCCACCCTGTACGAGCAGCGGCTGCACTACCTGGCCGACCCGCCCGCCGTCCAGGCCAAAGTCCGTGCCTTTCTGGCGGCACGCCGCGAGTGGGAAGGGGCGCTGCAAGCCACGCTGAACGACCACCCGCTGTACGCGCTGGCCATGCAGCCCGATCCCCTGGCCGCAAACCTGCGGCTGCTGCAAGTATGGGACTATTTATCGCTGCTGATCTGCATGAGTCCGGTCCACGAGCAAACGCTGGAGGATGTGCCCTTCACCAGCGGCCAGCATGGGACGCTGTACGTGTCGTCAGGCGGGGCGCGCGGGATGCTGCTCGACCCGTTCCCGTTGGACGAGCCGCTGACGCTGTGGGTCGATGCGCGGCAGGTGCTCGGCGGGCCGTTCGAGTCCGACGCCGCGCTCCAGGACGCGCTGGACGGGGTGCCCTACAAGCCGCTGGTGTTCGAGATCGCGCCGTTGTAGGTGTGGCCGCTCCGCCCACGCTCACGGCAGGTCCTCCTGGTGGGCGTCTTCTTCCTCCTCGACCAGCGCGGTGAAGCGCATGAAGGCGCGCTCCTGGGGACTCATGCTGGCCGGGTAGACGGTGTCGTCGTAGGCTTCCAGGATACGGTAGCCCTCCTTGATGTAGCTGCGCACGGTGTGCGGGCTGAGGCCCATCTCGTCGGCGGCCAGTTCCGCCGACATGCCCTCGACCACGCACAGTTGCAGCGCCTGCCGCACCCGGTCGGTGAGTTCGGGATACTGGCGGCGTGCTGGCAGTACTGCCGCGCGGAACAACCGCCCCTCGAATTCGTCGCCCAGCGCGTCCTTGACGCTCGCCGTGACCACGAAATCATGATCCTGCGCCCAGCAGATCGCCCACGCGATACGGATGCGCACCTCGTCGCGCAGCAGGTAGCCGTCGACGTCGGCCTGGGCGCACGCGCGCACGGTGTCCAGGTTCAGCCGCCGGTCGAGCACGAGCGTCATCACGTTGGGGATGGTGTCCTCGATGTGCTGGACGAGAGCCGCCAGGTCGGTGTAATGGTCGGCGGCCTGCGCATCGAGCAGCACCACGTCGGGCCATTCGGTTCGCGGCGTGTGGCGCACATACTCCACGACGGAGTCCATCGTGTCGGCCAGGTGCACCACGCGCGTGCGCCGGTCCCAGGCGAGGTAGCTGTTGATCGCCTGGCGGGCGTAGTAGTCGGTATCGAGGATCAACACCTTGAGGTTGGTCTTGCCGATCATGAACGGTCCTTTGTCTACCTCGTGATCGAATCGCCCCCCATTATCGCGGATATCGGCGCTTTTGAAAATTCCGATCTGCGTTCTCCCCAGGGGTGAATCATTCTCACTGAAGAAAAAACCAATTCAGGACTTGGGCTAGATGCTGGCTTTTATACCAACGGTTTACCCCTCCCTAAATCCCTCCCCGTAAACGGAGAGGGACTTTGATCGCGTGTCAATTTCCCCCTCTCTGTGCGCGGGGAGGGGTAAAACTAACATGCTGCCCATATCCGGTTTGAATGATTCGACCCTAGCGTCCCCCGCCTCGTGACCCTTTCACACCGTCTTGCCGGATTCCGCGGGCACTTCCTCGACGATCGCGACGTACTGGCCGGTGTCGCCGCGCTCCCAGTAGATGCGGGGCACGATGGAATGCTCGATGATGCGGTCCTGGTACTGGATCACGCGCCGGATCACGCTTTCGACCAGCGTGTCGTCCAGCAGGTGCGGCTGCAAGCCCAGGTGGTACAGTTCGTTGTGGTCGGGGTTGTAGTAGTGCTCCTCGGCCTCGACACGCGGATTCTTGTAGCGCGCGATCTTCACGTCGATGCCGACCTTGCGCGCCGCCTTACGGACGCGCTGCGCCAGCTCGAACACGGAGAAACGCTCGACCCACTGGTTGAAGACGCGCATCCGGCCCGGCTGCGGCGGGTGCAGCGTCGCCAGCTCGACACATTGCAGCGTGTCGCGGATGTTCAGGTAGCCGCGCGTCTGGTGGCCCTTGCCGAACAACGTCAGCGGGATGCCCGCCACCGCCTGCACGCAGAAGCGGTTGAGCGCCGTCCCGAACGATTCGTCGTAGTCGAAGCGGGTCAGCAGCCGGTCGTCGCGGTTGGCCTCGTCGGTTTCGATGCCATAGACCACCCCCTGGTTGAGGTCGGTCGCGCGCAGTCCCCAGATTTTGCAGGCGAACATGATGTTGTTGCTGTCGTGGACTTTGGTCAGGTGGTAGAACGAGCCGGGCTGCTTGGGGAACGGCAGCGTATCTTTGCGGCCCCGGTATTCGACCTCGAAGTAACCTTCGGGGATGTCGATGTTGGGCGTGCCGTATTCGCCCATCGTGCCCAGCTTGACCAGGTGCGCATCGGGCACGAACTGGTGCATGGCCCACAGCACATTCAGCGTGCCGTTGACGTTGTTTTCGTGCACATGCACGGCGTGATGCACGTCGATCATCGAGTAGGGGGCGCTGGGGATTTCGCCGTAGTGGATGATCGTATCGGGCTGGAAGTCGCGGATCACCGCGCTGATGAAGTACCAGTCCTTGATATCGCCGATGAACATCTCGATCGTGTGACCGGAGACTTCCTGCCAAACAGCCACCCGGGTATGCAGCGACTCGATCGGGATCAGGCTGTCGGTGCCGCGCTCGAAGTGCATCTGGCGGCGCGTGAAGTTGTCGACGACAGCGACGGTGTGGTCGCGCGCGCTGAAGTGCATCGCGGTCGCCCACCCCAAATAGCCATCGCCACCCAGTACTAAAATCCGCATATAGTTTCTCTCCTCATCAAAAAAAGCGAAGCAACCCCATAGTGTAACAACCCGATGTGGCGGCAAAAGTTTCTGGAGATGGCTCCCAGATTCGGGGCTACGACGCCTTTACCCCTATCCTCCCCGGCCCTCCATTTCCCCGCGCGCGGAGAAAGGAGGGGGTAAGCCTATCGCTAAGCCCCTCTCCGCTTGCGGGGAGGGGTTTGGGGAGGGGTACAATCAGTTGCCCCGGATTTGGAATACACCCGTTTCTGGGATGCGTTTGTTCTACCTTCATACGAGTGCTACCATTTACGATAAAGGTATGATAGGTGAGGTTAAGGTATGGCGACAGAAAAAGAACAACTCGTAAAAGCACGTGAATTGATCGGGCAGAAGCGTTACGACGACGCACGCGCCATCTTGCGGGCGCTGCCGGACAACCCAACCGCGCAGGAATGGCTGGTCAAGCTGGAGCGCGCGGTCCCGCCGTCCGACCCGACCGAGGTCAAGCTCAAGCAGGCGCGGGAACTCGTCAAGGAGCAGCGTTACAACGAAGCACGCGCGCTGCTGCACGAACTGGGCGATCATCCGAAGGCCAGGAAGTGGCTGGCCGAACTGGACCAAAAAGCGCCTGCCCAGGGCCGCCCCGCGGGGGGCCCCGATGCAATGCGCCAGCAGGTGCTCCAGGCCGAAGAACAGGCGAAGTTCAGCCACCGTGCGCGCGTCCAACTGGACAACGTGACGCAGCGTATGGGGCAATTGATGCAGCGGGCGGACGTCGACGAGGCGTCGGCGGCGCTGGTGGTGGGGCTGGCGGTGATCAGCGGCATCCTGGCGGCGGTGCTGGACGGCATCCTGCAACTGCCGGGCGATACGATGGCCTTTACGTTTGGCTGGCTGATCGCGGCCTTCAACGGCATGAGCTACCCGATCATCGTCAAGCGGATCGACCGCGCCGGGCTGCTCCTGAGCCTCATCCTCGGGCTGCTGACGATGTTCTTCTGGTTCATCCCCGCCGTGATCATCACCGGCGATCCGGAGCTGGCCGATACATCCGCGCGCAATTTCTACAAATACTGGATCGACGAGCACGTAAACGTCTTCAAGGCGCTGTATACCGGCCTCTTCGCCGGGTTGATCGGCTTCGGCTGGTATGCCGGGGTGCAGACCCTCGCGCAGGTGCTCGGGGACAGGATTCCCGGCTGGCTGGTCCAGGCCAAAGCCTGGCTGACCGGCGCGGACCTGAAGCAGAAACGGTCCGCCAGTTCGCCGGACGAGGATCAGGCCGACCAGTAAACACGCGGCGCAGCGTGTGATCGTCGTCAGCCGAACGCCCGCCAACCGTCCAGCACGATCCAGCGCGGGGCGGTAGGCTGTGCTGGTGTGGCGCAGGTCGCCGAATCGGGGCATCTGGCATACAATGGCCCCCTCATGTTAAAGGAACGGAAGATACTATGCAGCGATTGACCAACATCCCCGTGCTTGCCGCCCTGGCGCTCACGCTGGTGCTCGTGATGGTGGGCTACGGCGCGCACACCACCGGCGCACAGCAGGCCACATCGACGCCCAGCTTTGGCCCGATCACCGGGCCGGACTACGCGCCGGGCACGCCCGCAGCCGAAGCGACGCCCCTGCCCGCCCCCGCCGAGCTGGACCCGCTGCCGTGCCATGTGAACGTCGTCGCGGCGCAGGTGCCGATCTACAGCGAGCCAAACGCGCTCGCGCAGCAAGCCGGGACCGCCGCCCAGGACGACCGGCTGCGTGTCAGCGACCTGCAGCGCGACGCCAGCGGGCAGGCGTGGGTCGCCACCAGCGGCGGCTGGCTGCCGCTGATGCTCAACGGGGCGCGGCAGGCCGAACTGGAGACGGTGCGCACCTGCGGCCTGCTCCAGGAGGGCCGGCCCGTCAAGAGCACCGCGTTTGGCCTGCACCTGATCACCGCCAACGAAGGCGACCAGGTGATCCAACTTGTGCAGCAGCTTCAGGCCAACGGCATCACGCTCGGCACGATCAAGGGGCTGAACCACACCGAACAACTGCTGAACGATGTCAAGCGCATGTCGCCGGAAACCATCGTGGTGTACCGGTCATTGCTTACCACCACCAACGGGCTGACCGATTGCCCCAACTGGGACAGCACCAGCGACTTCGCCAGGCTGGCGCGGGACTGGATCAACTCGCTCACCCCGTATTGGGACGCGGTCAACGCCGATTACTACGAAATCATGAACGAGTGCGGTGCGTCCTGGGAGGCCCAGACGCAGTTTTCCATCGAAGCGATGAAGGTCGCCAACGAGCAGGGACGCTGCCTGCTGATCTACTCGTTCACCGCCGGCCAGCCGGAGATCGAAGCCGCCGAGGCCCTGCTGCCCGCGTTCGAATATGCGGCCAACAACCCCTGCCAGCCGGGCCGCTATCACGGCATCGCCATGCACGCCTCGGCTTTCGACAAGGGCCTGGCGCTGGCGGAGGGATCGGAGTGGATGACGCTGCGCCACCGCAAACTGCGCGAACGGATTATCGGGCGCGTGCCGAAAGCGGCCAACCTGCCGTTTTTCCTCACCGAAGCCAGTGTCGGCGGCGGCGGGGGGAAGATGAGCACGCCGTCGTGTGACATGATCGTGCCCGACGCGGTGCAGTACTCGTATTTGCTGGAGCAGGACCCGTATGTGTGGGGCTTCCACGAGTGGAGCTTCGGCTCCGGCACCGGCTGGTGGGACCTGTCCCCGTGCCTGGACGGGATCGCGCAGGTGCTGATCGACTACTACCAATCCGCGCCGTAGTGCCAATGCAGGCCCTGGGTAAGTTTTTGATGTGTGCAGCGGCCCCTTAAAAGTGTGGTAGGGTTGAACAAAACAGCCATCCATATCCGGCAGTTGAACCGCAGGAAGTTCCAGGATTTAAAAGACTCGAAAATGAGGTAGACTAAGCCCTGAGGGTATTGGCATGGAGTGGACGGACGAATTGCGAACAGCGTATATTGACGCTGAAAGGGTCTGAACAACGACTGTTTATGGCACGAGGGGTGAACGGGCGGGGATACAGATCACGCCCCTGGTCGATACCTTTCAACTCACGGTCGAACTCGCCTATTATCCGCCCTGCCATAGCAAATACAACCCCATTGAACGGGTCGAAAAACGCTGGAATGGCAGCATCCTGGATACGGTTGAGACCGTCCTCAACTTCGCTCGAAATCTGGTCTGGAAGGGTGTTCCTCCGGGTGCTGTCAAGTTGGTCACTCAGACGTATATCACGGGGGTGAAACTCTCCCAAAAGGCGATGCACCCCCTTGAACGGCGCTTTGAGCGGTTACCCGGCTTGGAAAAATGGTTTGTGCACCTTTCACCACTGTTGCTGCCCCACCCTCTGCTCACTCGTCCGTGTCGGGCGGGTGGGGCGACACCAGCCCGTAGCGCCACGCCAGCGCCGCCACCTGGGTACGGTCCGCTGCGTTGAGCTTGGACCGGATCGTGCTGACGTAGTTCCGCACCGTGCCTTCGGCCAGGTACAGCCGGGCGGCGATGTCGGCATTCGACAGGCCGTGCGCTACGTATTGCAACACCTCACGCTCGCGCGCACTGAGTTCTGCGGCGATGTCCGGCTGCGGGGCGGTGCCGTCGCGCACGTAGCGCAGCAGCTTCTTGGCCACGCCCGCATCGACCGGCGCGTCGCCGCGGTGCGCCTCTGCAATCGCGGCCAGGATGTCGTCGCGCGGCGAGTCCTTGAGGATGTACCCGGCGGCCCCGGCGCGGATCGCGTCGAAGATCCACTCGTCTTCGTCGTAGGTCGTCAGCACCAGCACCGTGATGTCCGGGAACTGCTCGCGGATGGCGCGCGTGGCATGGATGCCGTTCATGCCGGGCATCTTGAGGTCCATCAGCACCAGGTCCGGCTTGACGGTCGGGATCACGTCCAGGGCTTGCGCCCCGTCGTGGGCCACCCCGCCGACCTCGATGTTCGGCGCGGCGTTGAGGATCACGCGCAGCCCTTCGCACACGACGGTCTGGTCGTCCACAATCAAAACGCGAATCATGCTGTTTCCTCGATAGTCAAGGTAATGGTTGTCCCATGATAGGGCTGGCTGGTGATCGTCAGAGTGCCGCCGCACAGCAGCGCGCGCTCCTGCATTCCCGTCAGCCCGAACTGTCCGTTGGCGTGCTCGCCCTCCGGCGGCGGGAGGTGGGCCGGGTCGAAGCCGATCCCGTCGTCCGCCACGCGCAGCACAAGCGCGCCGTTATGCTGGCGCAGCTCCAGCGTGAGCTGCCGGGCGTTGGCGTGGCGCACCACGTTGTTGAGCGCCTCCTCGGCGATGCGGAACACGTGCTGCTCGATGTCCAGGCGCAGGTCGGCGACGCGCTGCGGCAGGTGCAGCGCCAGCGTCAGCCCGGCCCGGTTGGCGGCAGATTGCGCCAGCCGTTCCAGGGCCAGCACCAGCCCCAGGTCCTCAAGCGGACTGGCGCGCAGCGCGTGCAGCACGCGGCGGGCCTCCTGCGTGCCGCTGCGGGCCATGTGCTGCACCTGGGCCAGCGTGTCGCGGGCCGCCTGTGGATCGTCGGCCAGCAGCACTTCCAGCGCCTGGAGTTGGACCGATATCGCGCTGAGCGTGTGCGCCAGCGTGTCGTGCAGTTCGCGCGCCATGCGGTTGCGTTCGCGCGTGACGGCGAGCTGCTCCAGCGTGGCGGCGTAATGCGCGAGTTGGGCGTTTTTCTCGGCGAGCGTTCGCCGCTGGGCGCGCTGCGCGGTCGTCAGCCGCACCACCACATAGCCCACAATCGAAAACAGCAGCAGCCGGATCATCAGTTCTTCCAGGATCGGGTCCAGGTCGAGATCCCCGGCGGCGCTCAGCAGCAGGAACAGCGCCACCTCCAGCGCCGCCGCACCCAGGTTGAAGGCGACCATCACGTGCATCCCATACTGTGAACTGACCAGCAGCAGCGGCACCAGCAGCCACAACAGCAGGCTGCCCGAATCCACGCGCGCGGGTTCCCCCGCGTCGAGGCGGGCGGCGGTGGCGAGGCCCTGGATCACGACCGGCCCCAGCCACGCCAGCACCAGCGCCACCGGCAGAAACGCGCGCCCCATCCAGCGCTGCACGCGCCGCCAGGTCAGCAGGATCACCAGCAGCGAGGCATGGATCAGCGCCAGGGTGGTCGCCGGGTTTGTCGTTTGTTCGGCGTCGGCGCTTTCGCCGCAGAAGCCCAGCGCCAGCAAACTCCACATCACCAGCGCAAACAGCCGGAAGACCTTAAGCAGTCCGGGTTCAATCGCGTGTCGGTTCATGCCGTGATCATAGCACAGGTGCGCACGCGGGTGCGTTGGCCTGGATCACGATCCGGGCATGATCACGATCACATCCGGACGTGATCGCGCCCTCTATACAGCCAGCGGTCGGGTGGGGTAGGCTGGGGACAAGCGCGAACATGAGCAAAACGAGAGGTGACGACATGAACAAAACCCGCTGGGCGTGGTATTTGCTGTTGTCCGGGATTGCGGTCGTCAGCGCGGAGATGCTGTCCTGGTCGACGCCGCTGATCTTCCCCGTCGATCCGTTCGTGCACGTGATCTACGCGCTGCACTACATCCTGATCGTCGATTTCCTGGTGCGGCGGCGCGCGATTACATGGCGCACGCTGGCCGTGGCCGGGGTGGTGCTGGGCTTCGCTACCGAAAGCCTGCTGACCAAAGTGATCTGGAATCCGCCCTGGGACGAAGGCGAAACGCTGCGTGTGCTGGGCCTGGGCGTGTTCGAGGTCGGATTCATCGTGCTGGTGTGGCACGCCTGGATGAGCGTCACGCTGCCGTTTGCGCTAGCGCTGTCGGCGTTCGGCAAGGTGGAACTGCTCTCTCCGCGCCGGATGCGGCGCGTGCTGCTGGCGCTGCCGCTGACGATGTGGGTCGCGGCGGGCCTGAACGGTGCCGCCCCGCCGATGATTCTGCTGGCGACGGCGCTCAACGGGGCAGGGATCGTGCTGGCGGCGTGGCTGTACACCCGCTACGCCCGGCGGCACCCGCTGCCGTCGGTGGCGGCGCTGGCGCTCGGCACACGGGAGCGCCGGATCGTATGGGGCGGGCTGCTGGCGTGCTACGCCCTGCTGCTGCCGGTGCGCGCCGAGGCGTTCCCCTCGGCGGGGCCGTTCGTGCTGGGGATGCTGCTGTTGGTGGGGAGCATCGCGCTGTTGGTGGCTGTCGCGCGGCGCGACGCCGGGCAGATGCCGCGCCCCGGGGCCTGGCGTTACCGTCCCCGCGCGTTCGTGCGCTACCTGGCCTATTTCGCTGCCGTGTCGCTGGCGCTGGGCGTGCTCGCGCTGCTCACCGCGCCGGTCGCCGCCCCGCTGACGGTGGCGCTGATGCTGCTGGCGATGCTGCCCGGCGATGCCTACATGCTGCGGCTGGTGTGGCGGCACCGTCCGCGCCGCCGGAGCAATAAGGCCGAACGATCAGAACCCTTTCTGGCTTAAGGAGGCGAGCATGGCTGAACACAACACAGGACGCACGCGCAAGGCGATCTGGACGCTGTTTTTGCTGGCTCCGGCGACGGGTGAACTGCTGTCGGGGTCCGCACCGCCGCTGGAATTTTTCTTCCCGCCCACGTTGATCCTGCTGTCGATGCTGTACGGCAGTGGGGCGCTGCTGATCCGCGAGGCGGTGGTCCGTTGGGGCAAGGGCTGGGGCAGTGTGTTCTTGCTGGGCCTGGCTTACGGCATCTACGAGGAGGGGCTGGTGGTGCGCAGTTTCTTCGACCCGGCCTGGCACGACCTGGGCGTGCTGGCGCATTACGGGCGCTGGATCGGCGTGAACTGGGTCTGGACGTTCAGCCTGACGCTCTACCACGCGACGATCAGCATCATGGTCCCGCTCCTGCTGGTGGGCCTGCTGTACCCCGACCTGCGCGATCGGCCCTGGCTGGACCGGCGCGGGCGGCGGGTTCACGGCGCGCTGTTCCTGCTGGTGCTGGCAATGGGACCGCTGATGGGCATGCACGCGCCGCTGCTGGCGTATGCCGGCTGCGTGATCGCCATCGCGCTGCTGGTGTGGCTGGCGCGCCGTTGGCCGCCGACACCGCCTGCTCCTGCTGCGCCGGAGCACACCCCCGCATCCCCCCGGCGGATGGGCTGGTTGATGTTCGGCGCAATGGTGGCCGGCTTCCTGGTCCCGACATGGATTCTACCGGAAAATGGCGTCCCGGTCGGGCTGCCGCTGGCGCTGCAAGTGGGGGTGCCGCTGCTGGTGTGGTGGCGGCTGCGGCGGCTGGGGATCGCCCACGCCACCGACCGGCACCGTTGGGCGATTGTGTGCGGGCTGCTGGCGTTGTTCGTCGCGCTGTCGTTGATCAATGAGCTGGACGGCGCGCTGGGTATGTCGCTGGTCGGCATCGCGTATACCGTCTTTCTGTGGCGATTGGGGCGGCGCGAGCAGCCCGAGGATATCCCGGCCCCCGATACGCCTGCCGAATTGCAGGCGGCGGAGGTGCAGTCATGAGGCGGCGGTGGATGGCGGCGTTGGCGGTGGGCTATATCCTCACCTTTTTCTCGGAATTCCTGTTCGTGAACGTCGAGACGGTCACCTGGCGGCTGCTGCCGGACATGGCGGTGATGACGCTGGTGTACGGGCTGGTGGCGTATATTTTCCTGGCGATCCTGGTGCGCTACCGGGTGCGGAATATCTGGGCGTTGTTCCTGGCCGGGGCGGCCTACGGCTGGCTGCTGGAGGGCGTGGTGGTGCAGACGATGTACGAGGCGTTCCCGTTTTACGTCCCGTTCACCGGGCTGTCATGGCACGCGCTGATCGACGTGCTGGTTGGGTTCTACCTGGTGCGCCGCGCTTTGCACGCCGCATCCCCCCGGCGGATCACGCAGTTGGCGGTTGGGCTGGGGCTGTTCTGGGGCTTTTGGGCGATGTGGATGTGGCAGGAGGGCGGGCTGCTGTCGCGCGGGGAGTTCGTCGCGCTGGCGTTCGTCACCAGCGCCCCGCTGCCGCTGGCCTACCGCGTGCTGAGTTGGGCAGAGCCGTTCCAGCCGCACCGGTTGGAGCTGCGCGTGTTGGCCGGGCTGGCGCTGCTGCTGTTCGCGCTGGTGGTGGTGATGATCCCGCTGGCGCTGGCCGTGCTGCCGCCGCTGCTGGCGCTGATCGGGCTGGCGCTGCGCCGTCACCGGGACAGCGCGGCCCCGGCCCGCGTCCGGCTGGTGTACGCCGAGCCGCCGCGCGCGGCGCACCTGTGGCGGCTGGGGCTGATGCCGGTCACGGCGGCGCTGACGTATCTGTTGTACGCCGCGCTCGGGCTGCGCATCGAGACCAACGTGATCGTCTACCTGGCGACGGTGCCGCTCAGCGTGGGGATGTACGTGTGGGCCGTGATCCGGCTGCGCCGCGAGCCACGCCCGGCACCGGCGGCGTCTGGCTGAGGGGAAATCGGGCGGGGCGCGGCCAACTCGTCGCCACTCCCCAGCCCCTTTTTTCCCTCTTTATCAAGATGTGATCATTATACCGGCAGGAAGCGTGGAGCCGGATTCAGTCGCGCAGCAGGCCCTCATCCCCTAACCTCTTCTCACTGAGGGTGAAGGCCAACCAGCGAACGATCACGCTATTCTGCAGCTACCCATTATACACATCGCAGCACGAAAATCGGCCTATTCCTCTTCCTGCGGGACGTTGTGCCGGGCGGGGATGACCGTCGGCTGGTTGTTGACGATCACCAACCAGTGCGGAATCCACCCGATCCCGAACACGCCGAGATGCACGTCCTTCTTATAGGGCGTGATCTGGTAGTCCTCCACCAGCGAGGCGATCTTGCCCCACTTGTCGTTGAAGCGCGCCAGTTCGTCCTCCATCGCGTACTGGAGTTCGTCAAGCTCCTGTTCCAGTTCGGCGATGACCTGCTCGGCCTCGTAGACATCCTCGCGGGCCTGCCCCTTGTAGCGGCGCACCCGGCTCACGCGGGAGAGCGTGTACGTCGTGCGTCCGCGCAGCAGGCTGAGCAGCGCCTCGCCACCGGTGACGATCTCCTCGTTGCGCAGGTCGGAAAATTCCTTCTGGTCAGCGACCAGATCGCGCGCGGCGCGCCGCAGCCGGTCCTCGATCTTGTCGAAGTCCTTGTCGTAGCGGGCGATCACCTTGTCGATCTCCTCGTCGCGGCGCTGGCGGGCGAGGGTCTGCGCTTCGACCAGGAAATCGCGGCGGCGCATGTCCGGTTCGCCGTACAGGTCAAGCTCTGGGTTATACATCAGCGTAATCGACGCGGTCTTATAGATGTAGTCCACCAACTCGCGCTTGAGCGCGGTCAGCCGCTTGGAGTCGGCCAGGCCGGACGACAGGTCGCTGAAGGCCGCGTCGTCAAACGGGGACTGGCTGAGTTCGCGCGGATCGATGTACGGCGCGCGGTGCTCGTTCCAGTAGATCAGCCCGGCTTGGGGCACATACGGTATTTGGTAGGCGTAGGACTTGACGGTCGTCACGTCGCTTTTGCGGTCAGCATAGCGCACCTGAGCCTGCCCGATCAACACCCCTTTGTACAGGATCAACGAGCCGCCATAGGCTTTGGCATCCATGCCGGTTTGCTGCTCCCACGCGCTGATCGCCTGCTCAATCGACAGTTCGGAGGGCAGGAAATACTGCGCAATCGACGAAGACAGCGGCGGCTGGGTCATATTGTACCCGTCCGGCAGCGGCGGCCCCTGCGAGGTGCGCCCGGTGCCGCCGCCTTGCGAGCCGGTAGGCCGGGTATACTGCCGCTGGCCGCCGGTCGGCTGCGTCCACTCGGGAGCCTGTGACGGCGGGGGCGTGCCCTGCTGGCCGCCCGGCATTTCGGGCAGCGTCATCGGGGGCGGGGTTGCGCCGCGCGGCGGCGGGGTTTCCTGGCTCCCCCAGGAGCCAGCCGGTCGCCCGGCGGGCGGGGTGCCGTAGGGTTGGGTCGCGCCGGATTGCTGCTGTTGGTAGGTGGGATAGTAGGGCTGCTGGCGTTGGGGCGACATCAACTGCCGGATCTGCTGGCGTGTCAGCGGCCCGCGCAGGTAGCTCATCGCCCAGCGCGTATGCATTGGAATCGCGCCGCTGTTGTCGTGGACGTTGTGCATCACGAACACGCGCGGACCGATGTTGCTCAGCAGGTCGTCGACGTCGCGGATGTCAAGTTCGCCCTCAACGGTTTCGACGTCCTCCAGGCCGTTGAGCACCTTCTTTTTGTCGTTCTCGGTCTGCAGCTTGCCGATGAACCACGTCCCGGCGTTGGCCAGCCCCTTGTAGTCGATATCGCCGGGGTTCTGCGTGGCGATCACCAGCCCCAACCCAAAGGCGCGTGCCTGCTTGAGCATGCGCAGCATGGGCTGCTTGCTGGGCGGGTTGTAGGGATGCGGCGGGAAGAAGCCAAATACCTCGTCGAAATACAGGATCGCGCGCAGGCTGGTTGTGCCGCCCAACGTGCGCATCCAGGACCGCATATTTTCCAGCAGCAGCGTCACGATGAACATGCGCTCGGCGTCGCTCAGGTGCGCGATGTAGAAGATGCTGACGCGCGGCTTGCCTTCCGGCGTGTAGAGCAGGCTCTGGATATCGAGCGGTTCGCCCTGAATCCAGCTTTGGAAGCTGGGCGAGGCGATGATGTTGTTCAGCTCCATCGACAGCTCGAAACGGTCTTTCTCGTCGAAAAAGGTGTTGATGTCGAACACCCCCAGCTTGTTGAAGGGCGGTTTTTGCACCTGGAGGATGATATCTTCCAGCGTCAGGTCATAACCCTGCCGCCAGGCGTGCTCGAAGATGTTGGCGATCAGGACGTGTTCCTTGTCCTTGACCGGGTCGACGTTTTTCCCGATCAGCGCCAGCAGTGCCTTGACGATGCCGTTGATGCGCTCGCGGTGGAGTTCTTCATTGTTCTCGAAGCCGTCGCGCGGGGCCTGCATCACGTCCAGGATGCTGACCGGCAGCCCGGCATCGGAGCCGGGCGTGTAGATGGTGAAGCGCGCGCTCTGCTTGAACTGCTGGACCCGCGACGGGGTGATGCCCCAACTCGCCAGGCCATCGCGCCACTGCTGGGCGACGTCCTGGGTGTATTCCTCGATCTCCAGCCCGGCCCGGCGGGCGTCGTCGACATTCACCCAGGGTTCGAACTCCTCGGGGCGCAGCTCCGGGAAGGCCAGCAGCAGGTTCGTAATGTCGCCTTTGGGGTCGATGACAATCGACGGGATGTTGTCCATCACGGCTTCTTCCAGCAGCGTGATGCACAACCCGGTTTTGCCGCTGCCGGTCATACCAACCACCACCGCGTGGGTCGTCAGATCGCGGGAGTCGTAGTAGACCACTTCGTCTACCAGGCGGCGCGTGGTCGGGTTAAAGCGCCGCCCCATATAAAACGTGGTAGGTGCTTCAATAAAGGGCATAGGATCCTGCCTTTGGGACTAATCGTTCGCGTTTGCAAAATGTGTACTCTAATGTTAGCACGGATTTTCTATTTTGAGGAATATAGTACACAAGTACCTGTCAGATAGGGGGCCAACCTGCGGTTTAACAAGTGACTGTTAAGGTAATAGTGAGGAGTAAACAACATGCGCAGATTCCTTTACTTAACATCGCTGCTCTTGCTGGCGGCGCTGGTGGTCTTCCCGGCCCCGACGCTGGCCCAAGACGGCGATGACAGCGACGACGACTTCGACGTGCTGGTCGAGATCAGCGGTGAAGTCGAACAAATTGATGATGATGAAATTGTGGTAGACGGCGTGATCATCGCCCCGGCAAGCGCGTTCAACCCGTCCGAGCTTGAGGTCGGCGACGTGGTAATCGTCACCGGCTACCTGCTCAACGATGACACGCTGCAAGCGGTGTCGCTGGTTCTCGCCGACGACATCGACGACGATGGTGTCCTCAACGAAGACGACAACTGCCCCGAGGTCGCCAACCCCGACCAGGAAGACGAGGACGAGGACGGCGTGGGCGATGCCTGCGACCCGGACCTGGTCGATACCGACGATGGGGATGTCGATGACGACAGCGATCGCTGCCTCGGCGACACGATCCACCCCGTGCTCGCCACGCTGGCCGAGGAATTCGACGTCGAATATGAGACGCTGCTCGAATGGCACTGCGCCGGCACCGGCATCGCCGAGATCGCCCGCGCGCTGATCATCGCGGAGGCCGAAGGTATCGACGCTGAAGAGGTACTCGCCATGCGTGACGAGGGTCTAAGCTGGGGCGAGATCATGGCCGAGTACGACGTCGCCCCCAGCGACCTGGCACCGGGCCGCGTGATTACCGGCAACGGACCGGATGGCAACGCCGGACCGCCAGAGGGCGTCGGTCCGCCGGATGACGTTGGACCGCCGGATGACGTTGGTCCGCCGGATGACGTTGGACCGCCGGATGATGTCGGTCCGCCGGAGGGCGTCGGTCCGCCGGATGATGTCGGTCCGCCTGACAACCCCGGCCAGGGGCGCGGCGGCGGTAGACCGTAACCGTAACCTGTAAACCTGTACATGGCAGCGCCAGGGCGATCCTCCAACGCGGAGTGATCGCCCTGCTTTTTCATCATTCGGCCTGATACTCGATGCTGTTCACCTGGAACGGCGCGAGCGCATCCGCCGCCAGCAGCGCCGCCAGATCGTCGACGCTAAACCTGTCGACGGTGATCACGAGCTCGCCAAACCCGGCAAATTCCACCGCTGCGCCGGTCTGCGGCCCGCCTACGGCACCGGGACCAGCGTGGGCAAGTACGCGCCGCCGTCCATCACGCCCTCGACCGCCCAGCCGACCCCCTGGCCCGGCACGTCGATGCGCCACCACGTCAGGCCGCTGGCGTCGGTCGGTCCCTCCACGATATTCACGATGGTCCCGGTGGGCACCAGGAACGAGATGCCAAAGCCCAGCCCCGGCCCCGAACGCACACGCAGCAGGTCGCCCTCGGTGGTGTTGACGCGCGCCTGCCCGCCGATGACCAGTGTGCCACCGGCAGGTGGCGGGACGGTGTCGGTCGGCATCACCGGCGGCTCGCCGAGCATCGTCAGCGGCGCGAACGCCGGCAGCCCGGCCCCGGTGGTCAACGGCTCGACCCACACCACGCGCCAGTTGGTGCCCGCCCCGGCGGTCCACACAATCGTGTCGGTCGGCGTGAAGGGGTCGCCGGTGAAGGCGTGCTGGTGGAACTCGTAGCCGGTCGAACTGTTGCCCGCCAGGTAGACGTAGCCGTCCGACGTGCCCCACACCTGGTACACCTCGGAGTCAACCGGCAGCAGCCCGGTGTCGCCGCTGCGCGTGTACGAGAGCCACTGCGCCGGGCCGGGCGAGGCGTAGCTGCGCACCGCGATACGGTTGCCGCCCTCGATAAACGTCGGGCTGTAGAGCACCGCTTCGCCGTCGTGGAAGATGATGTATTCGTCGGTCATGTTGGAATACTTCACCACGTTGAACAGGTAGCCCGGCCCTTGCAGAAAGCCCTTCGGCAGCGTATCGTCGATCTCCAGCCAGATCATCTCGCTGTTGGGCAGCAGGAAGTCCAGGCCGGTTTTGCCGTATGGCCCGGAAAGCGACACTGTGCCGCTGCCCAACTGCCACACCAGGCTGTCGGCTTCGGGCGGTGGTTCGGTCCCCCAGCGCATTGGCTTAAACGCGATCCGGTTCGGGTTGAACATGACCACCAGCGGCATGTGGCCGCTGTAGTCTTTGCCCAGCGACGTGATGGCCGTGTCATTGGATGTCACGCGCTGCACCGGCGACCCGCTGGCCACGTCCAGCACGATCAGTTCCCAGTCCGGGCGCGGATCGCCGGGATCGGGATAATGATTCATAATGCCGACCGCCAACCGCGTCGCGTTGGGGCCAAAGGCGTAGTAGGACAGCGTGCAGTCCACGATGGGGCCGGGGATGTCATAGCGCGCCGTCCAGATACCGCTGGCGGTGTCGTACACGCGCACGCTGGGGTTCCCGGCGGTGTCGGTCATGCAGGCCGCCAGCAGCCCGCCATCGCGCGAGAAGGTGATCGTGTACGGATAATCGGTCACATCCGGCGGCAGCGGGAACATCGAAATGCTGGACGCGCCCGGCGTCACGAACACCAACTGGCCCGCGTCCATGTTGTACAGCCACGCGCCCCACGCGACAGCCGCCTGCGCCGTGTCGGGGGCAGAACTGCCGCCCCACATCCCGGCCACCAAAATTGCCAGAACAATCAACAAACGCCAACCTGTTTTCATCGTTGTGCCTCCTGTGCTAACTTAGTGAACATTCTCGTCGATTTTATCATAAAAATGTTATTGGGGATTATGCTAGTTTTACCCCTCCCCCTGGCCCCCTCCCCGCGCACGGAGAGGGGGAAACCGGCACGTGATCAAAGTCCCTCTCCGTTTACGGGGAGGGATTTAGGGAGGGGTAAAGCTTCGGCACGTGAACCAGAATATCTAAACATAAGGCCCTATTGGGATTGCAACAATCGTTCCACCTCCGTGCGCGAGGGCACGCCGCGCGCCCCCTGTCGCGTGATCTTCAGCGCCGCGACCGCGTTCCCCCAGCGCAGCGCCTCGGCCACGTCATACCCTGCCGCCCGCGCCGCGATAAACCCGCCGTTGAAGGCATCGCCCGCGCCCAGCGTATCGACCACCACGACCGGGAAGCCCGGCTGCGCGACGAGATCGCCCGCCGGGGTGGCGGCTAAGGCCCCATCTGCGCCGCGCCGGGCGACGACCGTCCGCACGCCGCCGGCCAGCGTCCGCGCCGCGTCAGGAACCGTCTCGGCCCCGGCCAACGGGACGATCTCCTCCGCGCCCGCGCCCATCAGCACGTCCGTCAGCGGCAGCGCGCGGTCCAGCGTCGCGCGGATGCGGTCGCCCCAGCCCCACAGCTCCAGGCGCAGGTTGAGGTCCAGCGAAACCGGCACGCCCGCGTCGTGGGCGAGCTGCATCCCGTGCAGCACCGCCTCGCGCAGCGGGTCGGCGCGCAGACACATGCCGGACGTGTGCAGCCAGCCCGCCCCCCGGATCATGGCCGGGTCGAGGTCGTCCGGGTGCAGGTGGGTGTGCGCGCCTCCTTCCGGCGGCCAGATCACCAGCAGGCGCTCGCCGTTGGGGTAGACCAGCGCCAGCACCATCGGCGTGAACACGTCCCGGTCCACGACCAGCCCGCGCGTATCGATCCCCTCGCCGGCCAGGTCGGCCTGCACAAAGCGCCCGTAGCCGTCATCCCCGATCATGCCCACGAACGCGACCGGCACGTCCAGCCGCGCCAGCGCTACCGCCGCGTTGGCGACCGTGCCGCCGCCGTGCAGTTCCGGGGGCCGGATGGCGGGCTTGGCGTCCCCGCTGACGCGCTCCGGCGTGTGAATCAGCATATCGACGTTGGCATCGCCCAACATGATCACCGGCTTCATGACGGGTCTGCTCCCCGCGCGGCCTGCACAAACTGCCTGACGCGCTCCAGGTCCTTACAGAAGCCGCCGCCGGGCAGCGGGCGGTTGGTGTGCGTCAGCGAGTCCACGCCCCAGGGCCGCACGGCCTGGATCGCCGCGGCGACGTTCTCCGGCGACAGCCCACCCGCCAGGATGACCGGCCCCCGCGTCTGGTCGACAATCGCGCGGCTGATGTTCCAGTCGTGCGTCTGGCCGGACGCGCCAATCCCGGCGATATCCGGGGCCTGGGTGTCCAGGATCAGGTAGTCGGACACGTCCTGGTAGGCCCGCGCAGCAGCGACCGCTTCCGGCCCGGCGACGGACACCGCCTGCATGATCTGCACGCCGGGCAGCCGGTCGCGCAGCGCGCGTACATCCTCCGGCGACAGCGTGCCCTCCAGCCCGCACAGGTGCAGCACGTCCGGCTGGGTGGCCTGCACCATCGCCACGATGGCCGCCGGGTCGTCCTCGACCGACAGCGCGACCTTGACCACGCCCTCCGGCACGGCGGCGAAGATGGCGCGTGTGGTGGCGAGGTCGATCTCGCCGGGCAGCCCGCGCGCGGACGGGGTCACGCCGATGTGATCGACGCCCAGGTCGGCGACGGCGCGCGCTTCGTCGGGGGTTTGCATGGTGTAAATCTGTACTTTCACGGGATAACGCTCCTTACGACAGCGTACAACAAAAAATCGTCACACCGCGATCATACCGCCATGTGACGCAAAAGGGGAGTGCATCGTGAAAATGTAAAACGTGCCCCGGTCGAATCCCGTCACAGCAGCGTGAAGGACCGGTCGCTGCGGTAGTAGACCGCGACCGGCGTGCCGGGTTTGGGCACCCCGTCCGGCGTGATATCATTACGGATGCGGCTGGCCTGGAAAGTGAAGGAGCGCCCGGTCGGCGCGCGAAAGCGGCAGCGCAGCTTGAGATGGTGATCGCCGTCGGCGTCGCGGGTGCTGCTGGCGGCCACCACCTGCCCCCGGATCACGATCTTGTCGGGGCGGCGCTGTATGGCGCTCGCCGCAAACGCGACCAGCACCAGCCCGGTCAGCCCCCCGGCGAGCCAGGTGCGCTGGTTGCGGAGGGTGTCGGCGGGGTTGGCGCGCGCCAGCCGCGAGACGGTGGGATCGTCCGGCAGGTAAGTCACGCTCACGGCGTCGCTCGCGTCGATGGCGTCCACGCTGCCGGCGTCCACGCGCTGCTGGCCGGTGTGCGGCACGTCGGACGCGGCGTCCTGCTGGGGGGTGAAGAAGCGGTAATGCGCGTAATAGTGCTCGCCGCTGCGGCTCAGCTCGCTGAGCGTGCCGGTCACGGTCGCGCCGTCCTGCTCCAACCGGTACCACGTCCACCAGTCGGGCAGCACCAGCCCCCACACCACCCCCGCCACCAACAGCAGCACCCCGCCCAGGACCACCAGCAGGCGGCTGCGGCGCTTTCTGCGCGCCAACCGCCGCGTCTGCCGGGTGACGATCCCCGCGTTGGACGGTTTGAGCAAGAACAGCGTGGGGACGGCGGGCGCGGTCGGGCGGCGCGGATGCTGCGCCGGCGCACGCGGCTGAACCGCCAGCGCCGCGGATGGCGCGGAGGCTGACGCTGGCCGGGCGGCCTGGGGCAGGGGTTCCGGCCCCGGCGCGGGGATCGACGGGTGGGCCGCCAGGGCACGCCACGCCAGTTCCTGCACGCCGGAATCCGGGTCATTGGCGTAAAGGTGCTCGAACACCTGCCGCACGCGCGGATCGTCCAGCAGGGGACTCAGCTTCTGAACCCCCCGCCGGCGCTCGGTGGCAGTGTGACTGCGCAACAACTGCAAACTGTTTAAGATAGCCGACACGTTTGGCTTGTCCATACGCGCCCCCCTTCCCCCAGGCAGACGTCGTCTTTAGGGGCAGACTTCGTCCACCGGGATTTCCTCAGCCTCGGCCCAGCGACGGTCAAGCTCGTCCAGATAGGCGCGGGCAATATCCGGGTTGTCGATAATCAGCACATTTTCGTCATTTTTGGTTGCCGCCGAGCCAGAGAAGTTGAACGACCCCAGCACCACCGTCGACTCGTCGATGATCATCACCTTGTGGTGCAAAAAGCCCGCGCCGTTGCCGTCCTGGCGTACGTTCAGATTCGGCGAGTCGTTGCAGAACAGCGGCTTGCTGAAGCGGCGGCCCGTTGCTTCCACCACGCCCTGCACCTGGAGATCGCCGGCCAGCGCGCGGTCGACCACTACGTCGATGATCGGCGTGCCATCGTCCCCCACCGAAAACGAACTGGTGAAGTTGAAGGCCAGGAACTTGAGCGAACTGGCGTCGCTGATCAGGTCGTACACCCGCTGGCCCAGATCGCCCTCCGACTCGAAGATCGTCTCGACCATCGTGCCGTTGACGTCCACAACCGGGTTGGGCACCCAGTCCGACGACGTCTTGCCGAAATTCTCGCTGAACAGCTCCTCGAACTCGGCGGTGTAGTTTTCGGCCAGCCGGCTGGACCGGATCAGGATCGCGTTGTTGTTGTTGACGTAGATGCCGTTATGGGTGATGTTGGTCGAGCCGGTCCACACGTACAGCCCGTCGAACACGAAGAACTTGTTGTGCATGAAGCCGTTGCGCGTGCCGTCCGACTTGACCGGAATCCCGGCGTCGATCAGTTCCAGCGCCAGGTATTCGTCGGCTTCGAGGGTCGGGTCGTCGGGGTCCGTGTCGATGGCCAGCCCGTGATCGCCATCCACCACCACCCGCACCTGGACGCCTTCCTGGTGCGCGCGGATCAGCGCATCGGCCACCGGGCGCGAGTTCAACTCGTAGAGCGCCACGTCGAGCGTCTGGTCGGTGCTGTCGATCTGGTCGACGAGCGCCTGCTCCAGTGTCGAGCCGCTGAAGGTGTCGCTGCTGGGGGCGTTCGGCTCGGTGAAGTAGATCCAATACCACTCCCCGGCATAGCTCGGCTCCTGGATGATCTGCGGATCGTCCTGGCCATCGTCTACAATGGGGGCGTCGTCCTCGGCTTCGTCCACGTTGAGCACGTCGATCCCGACGGCCTGCGCGGCCAGCACGATCAGCACGATCACGATCCCGGTCACCCCGCCCAGCGTCAGGCGTTGGGTGTTGCTGGTTTTTTTGCTACGTCTGCTCATTCGTTTTCTTCTCCCTGTGTGTATGGTTGCTGTGGTGATTCTGGTGTCTCCGGCGTCAGGCGTGCAAGCAAATCCTGGATCACGGCCTGATTGTCGCGTTGGGGCTGCTCGGCGTACCAGGCCGCGATCTCCTCCTCGGTGAAGGTATGCGCCTCCGGGCCGTACAGCGTGTGCCCCAGTTCGTTGAGCTTGCGGAACACGCGCCCCACCCACCCGGCGTCTTTTTTGTCGCGGTACAGCACCAGCCAGTTGACACGCTTCATCACGTCCAGCAGCGCGTCGGCGGTGGCGTGCACCTGCTCCTCGTCGGGGTCCATGTCGTCCAGGGGGGCTAAGCGTTCCCCGGCGACACGGGCCTGCTCGTAGCCCCAGTCCATCAACGGGAGCGCCTCATCGTCGGTCAGCCCTTTGCGCGCGTCCATGTCTTGCGCCAGGACATCGCGCATATTGCGCAGCCAACGCGGGGTATCTGCTGCCTTCATCGGTGTCATGCGTGGGTTCACTCCTCACTATGCCTGCCTACGTCCGATTGTAGTGATGACAAATTAAAAGGGCAATTCACGTTTTTTCCGGGCTGCGGTATACTCGGCGGGTACGTTACGTCACATCACGAAAGAGAGCTTGGAATGGCATACCCTATCTGGGTTACGAATATCGTTGACGTCTGCATGAACATCCGGTCCGGCGAGCGTGTATTGCTCATCACCGACGAGCCGATGAGCGTCATGCAGCGCCAGCTCACGCAGCGTATCGCCGAGGTTGGCCCCAGCGAACTGTGGTCTTATATTGTACCGGATGCCGTGCGCCCCCTGCCGCACTACCCGCAGCAGCTCTACAAGCTGGCGCGGGAGGGGGACGTGGTGCTGATCTTCGAGCACCGGCGCAACCCGGAGGTCGAGACGCCGCGCGCGCTGGAAATGGTGCAGGCGGTCGAGAAGGGCCAGGCGCGGTTTGCGTCCGGCCCGATGATCAACGAAGATATCCTGGAACACGAACTGAGCGCCGATTACCGCGCCATCGCTGACCTGACGAACCGGCTCGGCGACCGGCTGGACGGGCGATCCCGGGCGCGCGTCACGACGCCGCTGGGCACCGACCTGGAACTGGCGATCGGCGGGCGCGAGATCATGCGCGACACGGGCATGTTCCACACACCGCGCGCACACGGCAACCTGCCGGCGGGCGAGTGTTACGTCGCGCCGGTCGAGAACCGCACCACCGGCGTGTTTGTGGTGGACAAGTCCTTCCCCGGTATCCTGATCGACGAGCCGATCCGCCTGACGGTCGAAAAGGGCCGCGTGGTCGATATCCAGGGCGGGCGCGAGGCCGAGCAGTTGCGCGCCATCCTCGCGGACGGCGAGAAGAAGCGGCACGGCAAAGGCAGCCGCGTGGTGTGCGAACTGGGCATCGGCACCAATCCCAACGCCCGGCTGCAAGGCAACGTGCTCACCGACGAGAAAGTGATGGGCACGGTGCATATCGCCCTCGGGCATAATGCGCTGGCGGCATACGGCGGCAAGAACCGCGCCCCGCTGCACCTGGACGGTGTGATCGGCGACCCGACGCTGGTTGTGGACGGCGACACCTTGATCCGGGACGGGGAGTATCTGGTCTAGCTGGAGCAAAAGCCCTCACCCTTCCGCCTTGCAGGTGGTATCCCGGGGGGTGAGGGGCAGTTATCGGCTGACCATCCGGGGGCACGAGCCAGCGTTCAGCCCTGGATCAGCCTGTCTAATATCGGACAACCTTAAACTATTTTTCAAGAAACAGCGCACAGGACACGACTCAACACACAACAACAGGAGCAAACACATCATGCAGCAGGCACTCGTTACCGGCGGCACCGGATTCATCGGCTCGCATGTGGCGCGGGCGCTGGTCGCGCACGGCTACGGCGTGCAGATTCTGCGGCGTACCACCAGCCGCCTGGACGCCGTGCAGGATATCGACTGCGAGCACGCGGTCGGCAACGTGCTGGACCCCGACTCGCTGCGCGCGGCGATGGCGGGCGTCGATTGGGTGTTCCACGTCGCGGCCATCGCCGACTACTGGCGCAGCAACCCGGCGCGCATCTACGCGGTCAACGTCGACGGCACGCGGAACGTGCTGCAAGCGGCGGAAGACTCCGGCGTGCAGCGCGTGATCTTCACCAGCAGCGCGGCGGCGGTCGGCTACCGGCACGACCTGGGCGCGGTCGACGAGCAGGTGCGCTTCAACTGGGACCAGCACCTCACCCCGTACGGCCACAGTAAGTTTCTGGCCGAGGCGGAAGTCTATCGCGCCATTCAGCGCGGGCTGGACGGCGTGATCCTGAACCCGACGGTCGTCACCGGCCCCGGCGACCTGAACCAGATATCGAGCAGCGTGGTGCTGGAGATGGCGCGCGGGCACGTCCCGCCGACCGTGCCGCCCGGCGGCGTGACGTTGATCGACGTGCGCGACGTGGCCGAGGCGCATGTCGCTGCCGCTGAACGCGGGCGCACCGGCGCGCGCTACCTGCTCGGCGCGGTGGACCTGACGCATAAGGCGTGGCTGCGGCTCACCGCCGACGCCGTCGGGCAGCGCGGCCAGCATGTGATCCCGCTGCCGGCGTGGCTGGTGAACCTCGCGGCGGCGGGGGCGGACGTGCTGCGGCGCGGGGGCGTCACGCTGCCGATGGAAGGCAATCAGCTCCGGCTGAGCACGCGCATGATGTTCTACAACTGCCAGAAGTCCTGGCGCGAACTCGGCGAGCCGGGCATCCCGATCCGCCAGAGCCTACGCGAAACGTATGAGTGGTACCTGGCGCACGGGGATGTGTGAGCGTGGACCAGGAGCATACCGCCCCGCGTGATATCCCCTTCCCCACCACGCGCTACCAGGGCAGCAAGCGCCGCCTGCGGGACTGGATCATGGCGCACCTCGCCGGGCTAGACTTCGACTCCGCGCTGGACCTGTTCGGCGGGACGGGCAGCGTCGCGCACCGGCTCAAGGCCGCCGGAAAGCGCGTGATCTACAACGACCTGCTGCGCTTCAACTGGCACATTGGCCGCGCGCTGATCGAAAACCGCGCCACCCGCCTGGACGCCGGCGATATCGCGGGCGTGCTGGCCGAACACCCGGACGTTGCCTACCCGGACTTCATCGCGCGCACGTTCCAGGGCATCTACTTCACCGACGCGGAAAACGCCTGGCTGGACCGCGTGACACACAACATCGACCACCGGCTGCACGATCCCTACAAGCAGGCGGTGGCCCGCTTCGCGCTGTACCAGGCGTGCATCGCCAAACGCCCGTACAACCTGTTTCACCGCGCCAACCTGTACCTGCGGCAGGCGGATGTCGAGCGCTCGTTCGGCAACAAGGCTACCTGGGACCGGCCCTTCGCGCAGCACTTCCGCGCGTTCGCCGCCGAAGCCAACGCCGCCGTGTTCGACAACGGGCGCGACAACCGCGCGCTGTGCGGCGACGCGCTCCACGCCCCGACGGACATCGACCTGGTGTACATCGACCCGCCGTACATCAGCGCCAACGGCAGCCGCGTGGACTATCACGGCTTCTATCACTTCCTGGAAGGGCTGGCCGATTACCGCGCGTGGCCGGGGCGCGTGGACCACAGCACCAAGCACCGCCGCATGGCTCGCCAGTATTCCCCCTGGACCGACCCCGACGCCATCCGGGGCGTGTTTGAGGCCGTGATCCGCCGCTACCGCGCCAGCAGCCTGGTGATCTCGTACCGCAGCGACGGCATCCCGTCCCGCGAGGACCTGCTCGCGCTGCTGCGCCGCCATAAGCCGGACGTGGTCGAGGCCCGCCACGACCAGCAGTACGCGCTCTCCCGGCGCGCGCTGAAGGAACTGCTGCTGATCGCGCCATAAAAATCGATAGGCGGTCGGCGCGCGGTTTGCCTATAATCTCTCCAGCATAGTGATGAGGAGAGATTATGCTCGCTGCCCTGTACACCCTGCTGGGACTGATCGCGTTCGCCGTGCTGCACAGCCTGATGGTGATCGTGCCGTTCAAGGCATGGTTTGCGACGGTCTGCGGCCAACATGCCTATCACGGCCTCTACCGTCTGCTGTACAACGTCATCAGCGGGATCACGTTCCTGCCGGTGCTGGCGTTGATCGCGCTGCGTCCCGGCCCGATCGTGTGGGATGTGACCGGCCTGCTGCGCGACCTGCTGCTGGGCGGGCAGGCGTTCAGCCTGATCGCGCTGGCGGTGGCCGGGCTGCAAATCGACACGCTGCGCTTTGCCGGGCTGCGGCAGGCGTGGGCGTACCTCAACGGCGATCCGCTGCCGCTGCCGCCCGAAGCACTGCAAACGGGCGGCGTGTACGGGCTGGTGCGGCACCCGCTGTACCTGTTCGTGATGCTGTTCCTGTGGGCCAACCCGACCATGCGCACCGCGAGCCTGGCCTTCGCCGCCGGGGCGAGCGCGTACTTCATCCTCGGCGCGTGGATCGAGGAGCGCCGGATGCTGCGCCGCCTGGGCGACACCTACCGCGCGTACCAATGCCGCGTGCCGTTCCTGATCCCGTTCGTGCGGCTGCCGGACCCGCGCTGCCAGGAAGCCGACGCCCCCGCTTGACATCCGGCCCGGCGGCGTCGACGTCCAATCCTCCCACTTTAGCGTTCCGGCCCAAATCGTGTACACTGTACGTGTATCCGTGCGGTTCAGGCCACCCAGAGGACGTTATGAGCTTATTTGATCGGGACGACAGGCAGATTGTACGCGCCATCCAAAAGCACCTGTGGGGTGTGATGCTGCGCGAAGGCGTTGTTGTCGAACAAATGGGGACGGTGGATGTCTACGTCCACCGTACCAACCCCGCGACCGAACTCAACTGCGTCACGCCCCACAAAGGCGTGGCGTGGGTCCGGCGCGAGGATTTGCAAGGAGCCTTCACCGGGCTGGAACGGCTGGGCCGCCGCCCGCGTCTGGTCATTCTCGATACGCTGTTTCCGGAGGCCTTCAAGCAGCAAATCCGGCTGATGGACCTGACGCTCGAAGATGACCGGATGGTGATGGTCTACCGCCCGCTGTACGGCCCGAACCTGCCTGAGGAGGTGCCGGTCGGTCGCCTGCCGGACAGCTTCGGCCCGGCCATCCGGACCAGCACGGCCACCACCCGCGCCGAATTGGCTGCGTGGCTGCGGGTGTTCCGCGCCGGGTATTACAACGCCGAACACCTGACCGTCCAGCCGCAGGATGTCGATCCGCTGGTGGCTGCCGTCGAACAGGGCGCAAAAGCCTACATCACCGCCACCTACCAGGGCACGCCGCTGGGCGCGGCCCGGCTGGACCTCCAGCCCCCGACGGCGCAGATCGAAGCGATCACCACCGCGCCGCTGTGGCACAAGATGGGCCTGGAACCCGCGCTGACAGCGACAGCAGTCCGGACCGCGTTGGAGCGCGCGTGTCCCATTGTGTTTACCATCGCCCCGCCCGGCGACTTTCCGCGCCTGCACCGCATGGGTTTTCTCGATCTCACGCATGTGCTGATCTTCTGGCGCAACGACACGCCACCCGAGCAGGAAGTATGAGCTGGCACAGCCTGTATCTACACACGACCGACACCGCATCCATCGCCGCGACGCTGCGCGCGCTGCTGGCCGCGCAGGGGTACGTCGCCTACGATCCTTTCCCCGGCGGGGGCGGCACGCCGCCCGGCCTGCGCGAGCTGGTGCGGCAGTTCGTCGCGCCGCCGCAGGACGGCTGGGTGCGCGTGCTGGGCGCGCCGGATGAGGCGGTGCTGCCCGATCTCAGCCGCGAGTCAGGGCCGGTGCTGTGCGCCTGGGTGACGGACGAGGACGGCGGCTTTGCGCTGTACCAGGACGGGGCGCGCCACACCGATCCCGCCGCGTTTGCACCGTTCCGCCACGCGGACAAAACGCCGGACCTGCTGGCGCGTGCCTTCGCGGGGACGCTGCCGGTGCCGGTGCTGGAGGGCGACGGTGATCCGCCGGTGATGGCGACGGGCGCAGACGACCTGCCCCCGGAACTCCAGCAGCTCGCGCAGGAAAAAGGCGTCAATCCCCGGCAGGCCAGCAAGCTCATGCAGCGCCTGGGCGGCAACCTGTTCGGCAAGCTGGCACGGGGTGCCGGTAACGAGGCGAGCGACGAGCAGGCCCAGGCGCGGGAAGCCTTGCGCGGCGGCGGCGATGTGTGGAACAGCCTGGGCGGGCAGCGGGTGCGCGCGATTGCCAGCGTGCTCGACCTGCCGTCCAACTGGCGGCAGCCCACCCTGGACACGCTGCGCGACGCCTACCAGGTGCACCGCCTGCGCCAGCGCAGCCCCCGGATGCCGCTGATGCCCGGTGACCAGGAGGCCCTGGACGCTGTGCCCGACGCGCTCGCGTACCGGATGGTCTACCTGGGGCGCACATAACGATGAGCCGCGACGACCGCCAACGCTGGGAAAGCCGCTACGCCGACCCCCAGGACGGGCTGCTCCAGGGGCCGCACGACCTGCTGAAACAGTACGCCCCACCCGCTGCGCCCGGCTGCCGCGCGCTGGAACTGGCGTGCGGGCTGGGCAACGATGCGCGCTGGCTGGCGGCGCAGGGCTACACCGTCGACGCGCTTGACATCAGCCTGACTGCCCTCCGCGCGGCGCGCGCCGCGCTGCTGCGCGACAGGCGGCGCAGCGTGAATTTCATCGTGGCCGACCTGGACCGCTTCCCGCTGCCGGATTACCCCTACGACCTGGTGTACGTCTTCCGCTTCCTGGACCGGCGGCTGTTCCCGGCCATCCGCGACCGGGTGCGGCCCGGCGGCATGGTCATCTACGAGACGCTGAACGTGCGCTTTCTGGAGGAGCACGACCCCACCGACCCGGCCTTCATGCTGGATATCGGCGAACTGCCAACACATTTCCCCGGCTGGACGGTGCTCGAGGCCGGCGACGGCGAACGTATGAGCCGCTTCGTCGGGCGCAAGGAGGTGTAGCCGATGCACAAGCCATGCTGGCGGGGACTGCTGCGCGTGCTGGTGACGCTGCTGGTGCTGGTGCTCGCGCCACCTTACGCCCCGGCCCGCGCCCAGGATTGTGATCCCGGGCTGATCGTGGCCTGGATCGACGACGGCACGTTAACTGTGTGGCGCGCCGCCGATCCCATGCCGCGCCCCCTCGCCAGCGGGGACCTGATCGCCCTGGCGCTGGCCCCAGACGGGGCGCAGATCGCCACGCTGCGCGACGACGCCCGCCGCCTGTGGCTGACCGCGCTGGACGGCAGCCGCGACCGCCCGGTGCTGGATGCGGATGTATTGGGCGAGGCGCGCCGGGTTGCGCAGATGGCGTGGGCCACCGACGCGCGGACGCTGTACGTTAACACGCTGCGGGGCGAAGGCATGGACATCCGCCCCGCTGACGACCTGTGGCGCGTCGATGCGGCCAGCGGGGAGGCTGCGCGCCTGCTGGCGGATGGCGCGGGCGGGCAGATCGTCCCCAGCCCGGACGGGGCGTGGCTGGCGCTGGTGTCCGCCGGGGAATACACCCCGCCTGACGAACCGGCCCGCACGCCGGCGACCATCGCCTTCTACGACCCGGCCAGCGGGGCGCGCACCGTCGCGCTGGAGTTCCCGGCCCCGGCCACGGCCAGCTCCCGACGCTGGCACGCGCAGCCGCGCTGGACACCGGACGGCAGCGGCGTGCTCGTCGCGGTGCCGCCCGCCGCGCTGGTCTATGATGGCGCGGATTCCCGCACCGCGTTGTGGTTTCTGCCGGTCGAGGGGGAGCCGCAGCGATTGGGCGTGGTTGCCGCCGATTTCTTCGGGCTGCCGGTCTTCAGCCCGGATGGCAGCCAGATCGCGTATCTGGCCCCGCGCAGTGGCAACAATCCCAACCGGGCGCAGCTTGTGATCGCCCGCCAGGACGGCAGCGACCCGGCCACGGTCGCCACGCGCGACGATGGCCGCCTGTTCTTCGCCGGATGGCAGGGGGAGCGTTTTCTGTTCGCGCAGGGTGACGGGTTGTTCATGGGCGGGGCGGACGGGGAACCGGTCCCCTTCCCTGGGGCGGGGATCGCGGCGCGGGACGTGCTGTGGCCCGCCGCCGGGGTGTACGTCTACAGCGCGCGGACTGCTGCGGGCTACGTGGTGGGCTGCGGGCAGATCGACGGTGCGCCACAGCCGATCCACACCCTCGACCGCTACCCGCCCCTCAGCGCGGTGATCGCGCCGGACTGATTGCGCGCCTGTCCCCTCACTCGCCGCGCACCGACGGCGTCCCCGGCGGGCGGAACAGGTCCGACATCAGCAGCATGATATCGGTCTGGATCGGGATCAGGATTTCGTCGCCGTTGGGCGACTGGCCGATCTCGACCTCGGCGAAGGAAATCTGCGCGCGGCGGATGTTCCCAGACGGCACGCCCTCGGCGATGCGCGCCAGGCTGACGATCTCCTCGAAGGACATGTTGGTGCGGATGTTGTCGTTGATCGCGCGCCACACGTCCCAGCCATCAGGCAGCAGCGCCGTCACCCCGCCCAGGCTGAGCACCTGTTCGCGCGTGGCCATGATGACCTCTTGCTGGCGCTGCGCGCGGTCGATGTCGCTGTCGCCGTGCCGCGTGCGCGCGTATTGCAGCAGGCGCTCCGCCCCAAGCGCCTGGCAGCCCGCGTCGAAATGAATCGTGATGTAGCCGTAGTTGCCGTCAGGGTAGCGGTCGTCGTCGATGGGTTCCGGCGGGCAGACCTCGATGGGGCCAACCGCATCAATCACGGTCGTGAAGACCTCGAAGTTGATCACGGCGTAATAGTCGATCGTGTTGAGGCCCAGCATGCGCTCGACGGTCTTCATCGCCAGCGCGGGACCGCCGCCGCCCGGAAAATCGTATTCGTCGCCCAGGATGTTGGCCTGGTTGATGCGCCCCGGCTCGGTCAGGCCGGGGAAGTTGACCCACAGATCGCGCGGGATCGACAGGAGCGCGGCGGTGTTTTCCGCCGGGTGCACCGAGAGTAGAATGATGGTGTCGGTCGGGAAGGGGCCTTTCTCGCCGGCGCGCTGGTCGATGCCCAGCAGCAGCACCGTCTTACGGCGCGGATCGGCCAGCACGTCCAGGTCGAGCGCGTCGAGGTCGATATCGGCGTCGTCGCCATCGTCAACGGCCCCGGCACTGGCCGCGTCGCTCGCGCCGTCATCGCCAGAGCTGTCATCAGCAGGGGGATCGTCGCCCGGCACGTCATCCACCGGGGGATCGGCGTCCGGCGCGCCGGACACCTCCAGCGGCGGGGGGGCGGGCCAGTCAAACGTGACGACGCCACCTTCGGGCGGCGGGCTGGGCAGCGTGGGCAGCCTGGCGACAGCGTCCACGCCAGAAGGGGTCGCCTCGGACGGGTCGTCGTCCCACCAGCGCGGCAGCTCGGCCACCTCGTCGAGATCCGCCGCCTGCGCCCGCACGAACATATAGCTGCCGACGGCCCCGGCTGCCGCCAGGATCAGTCCCCCGATAACCCACACCAATACGAACCACTGGGGAAATCGCATCAATTCCTCTCCCGAATACACATCCACCCGCGCATTATAGCGCACCTGCGGTGCGCGCTCTGCTACGCTTGCCCCACGCCCGGATTACTGCGCGTTGCGGTAGAAATGATAGAGCGTGTTCCCGGCGATCACGTACATGTTGTCGCGCTGGGCCTTGTCGACATACACGCCGGACACGGCCTGGAAGGAATCGTCGCGGCGGGCCGGGCGATAGCCGCGGCTGAACTCGCCGCCCCACGACGATTCGTAGATCGTCTGGTCGACCGGGTCGACGACGTACAGCCAGTCGGCGTCGTTGTCCACGAACAGCGTCGCCCCGCTGTTGATCGCGCCTTCCGGCTTTTTGATGCGGAACAGGTCGTTGCCGTCCGGGTCGTAGTCCTCCGGGATGCCCTGTAGGAATTTGTCGACGTGCCCGTCGGCGTACACCACAAAGATACGCCCGGTGTGCGTGATGCCGAAATCGACCGCGTTGGCCAGGTTTGGCGACCAGTTGGTGTCGAAGTATTCTTCGGGCGGGTTGGAATAGGCGTTCGCCCCGGCGGGCGGCACATAGCGCCAGATATGGTTTGCGCCGGGGTCCAGGATGTACAGCCGGTCCCGAAAGACCGTGATCGCCACCGGCTCGACCCAGCGCGAGGTATCCAACTGCTGCCCCAACGCGAAAAACATGGGCGAATAGGAGACCAGCAGCCCGCTGCGGTCCAGCGCGATCAACACCTTGTCGTGCTGCGTGCCGCCGCTTTGCAGCCAGGCGATGTCAATCAGCTCGCCGACCTCCAGTTCGTTCATGGCCCCGTCGACGACGCCGGTGATCACCTGCCCGGTCCACAGCGGCGTGCTGGCGTTGGGGTTTTCGACCAGCCCGTTGCCGCGCTCGTTGAGCACGTCGTGATACACCACCCCGTTGGCCCGGTCGAGCACGTACAGGTCTACCGCGCCATGCACAATCGGCCCGACCAGGTCCGCGCCCTCGCCGTAGGTGCGGAGTTCGGTCAACTCACGGCGCACAACCCCGTCGTAGCAATCCAGGTAGGTATAGGCGTCGGCGCGAATCTGGGCGATAGTGCCATCGTTGGGCCGGAACTTGGCCGCCTCGTTGGCCAGCTTCAGCACCAGTTCCCACTGCGGGCGCAGGGACGGATCGTCGCACGTGCCGCCGGACTGCGCCAGCACGTCGTCGTAATTGCGCTGCGTTTCTTCCAGCACGTTCTCGAATTCGCTCTTGCCCTGCTCGGAGAGCGCCAGCCCAACCACCACAACCACGATCACCAGCGGGATCAGGATCGCCATGCTGACCGCCACGTTGGGCGGGATGCCGGGGCGGCCTTCTTCCGGCTCCGGCAGAATCTGGTCAAGCAGGCGGGACAGGGCATGCATCACGGCCAGGATCGCGGCCAGCACCCCGCGCGCAATGTCACGCAGCACCTGGCGCGCCGTCCGGAGCGCGCCGCCTACCTGCGATGTGTCGAACCGTCCGGCCTGCCCCTTGAGCCGGGTCATCGCGTTTTTGGTGGTGCCCAGCACGGCCTGGGTCCGGGCCTGCACCGCTGCCGCTGCCCCGGCGGACTCCCCGTCCTGCGTGGGGGCTGGGGCCGGGGACTCGTCCTGGGGGACGGCGTCTGTATCCGGCGCAGGCGGTGTGACGGCAGCACCGGCCTTGTCCTCTGGCGGAGGGGACGGGGGCGGCCCCGACGCAGCCTGGACCGGCGGCGCGACAATCTGCGCGGCGGACGGGGCCTCCTCGGGCTGCACGCTGCCCGGCGCGGCGAAGCGCAGCACCGCCCCGGCGGCATCCTCCCCAGCCAGCTTCTTCAGCGCGGCGATCAGCGCGGGGAGTTCATCCGCGACCAGCGCGGCCTGCAAATCGTCGTCGCTGGCATCCAACAGCCCGGCGTCGGCCACCAGCATCGTCTGGCCGGGCGTCACGGTGTAGCGCCCTAACTGGACGTCCGGCTCTCCGCCCGCCCCCAGCGGCGCGAAATCGAGCACCAGCGGATCGCTGCGATTGGCCGGGAACAGCGCGAGATCGTCGCCCTGCACCAGCGCGCCAAACGTCCGCCCGCTGCGCGCGGTGTACAGTTCGCCGCCGCGCAGCACCAGCGCCAGCGCGTTGACGTGCTGCGCCTGGCCTTGCAGACGCGCGTGAATCGCGGCCAACGCCTCGCGCAGCCCGCCGGTCACGCCGCCGCCACTCTTGAAATACACATTCGCCGCCAGCCCGGCCAGCCCCTCGAAGAACGAGGCCGGGGCGTGCGTCTCGGCGGCAGGGGTGACCAACACGAAGAAAGTATCGCCCTCGCGGACACGCGGCGCGCGGCGGGGCGCGGTGGCTGATACCCACCCTGGCGGCGGCGTCCGGATGGCGCGCCCATCCACAATCCATAACGTTCCGGCAAATGCTTCTAACATAGTTTTTCCATCTACAAATCTGTGTCTAGTCGCACGTTACACCCCCTATTGTACCGCACTCACGCGCCGTGCGAATTATGCACCAGCGCGGCGAGGCGCGGGAGGTCGGCGGCGATGACGTGCGCCTCGCTCTGCCCGGCGAACAACGGCCCCACCCCGCCGTACTCGCACGCCACGACCCAGGGCCGCGCCCACACCCCCGCCGCGATGCGCGCCAGCACCCACTCCAGCGAGGGCCAGTCATCGGCGGTGAGGCCGCGATGATCGCGCAGGTCAAAATGCACGTACACCGGGCGCACGTCCGCCGCCTCCGCGATCAGGTCCGGCCAGGGCGAGCATTTGAAGCGCTCAATGCTGATCGCGCCGCCAGCCAGCAGCCCGGCAGCCTGCGGTGAGTAGTTTATCGCCAGCTCCAAAACAGCGCCCTCCTGGTGGGTGCTAAATAACGTTTCTCGCTCTCACTCCTGGTCCCCTGTCGGGGCCGGATGGCCATAGGGAACCTGATCAAGCATAAACACTAGGGGGTTATGCTAGATATCCTGGCGCGTGTGTCGATGGTTTACACCTCCCTAAATCCCTCCCCGTGAACGGAGAGGGACTTTGGGTCCCGGTTTGTTTCCCCCTCTCCACGCGCGGGGAGGGGGTCAGGGGGAGGGGTAAAACTAGCATAACGCCCATCTAGTATCTATGGAACCCTTGCCCGGTCTTCTTGCCCAGGTGCCCGGCGTAGACCTTCTGGCGCAGCAGCGGCGCGGGCTGGAAGCGATCCGCGCCCCAATAGCGCTGCAAGCCCTCCAGCGTGCCGAGCACCACGTCCAGCCCGATCTCGTCGGCCCAGGCCAGCGGCCCGCGCGGGTAGTTCATGCCCAACTGCATCGCAGTATCCACCTCGTCGACACCGAGGCCGCTTTCGGCCAGCACGTAGACCGCCTGGTTGATCACGCTGCACACTACACGCGGACGCACCAGCCCGGCGGAATCCGGGACGCGCACCGCCTGAAAGCCGAGGTCCTCCCAAAAACGCTGCGCGTGGGCCACCGCCGCGCCGTCTGCTTGCAGCGCCGGGGCGAACTCGACCGGCCCGCCCCCGTCAATGGGCGGCAGCAGCCCGTAGCCCACCACCCGTGCCGGGCGCTCGGTCCAACTGGCGACCTCGGTCGCGCTGGCGGCCAGCGCGCTGACCAGCAGCGGCGCGTCTTTGGGCAGATTGGCCTCCACGCCCTCGACCAACCACAGTTTGGCCGACTGCGACTCGTTGAGGCTCTCGATGGCAAGCTGGCAGCGCGTCGCGGCGCGGACCATCGCGTCGAGGTGCTCCTGGTTGGCCAGGTCCTCGATCAAAAACAGGTCGACTTTGTGCTCCGCCGCCCGGCACAACCCGGCCAGCATGTTGACAAACGGCTCCTCACCGACGATCAAGACCCGCATCGCTCACGACTCCTCGTCATAGAATCCACGCCCGGCATCCAGCAGGCGTTGCAGGTGCGGATGGGGCCGGTACGGGGCGGCGTGGAAGGTGGCCTCGTACATAGTGCGCGTCACCGCGAAGACCGTCTCCACGCCCAGGAAATCGATCAGCCGGAACGGCCCCATCGGGAAGCCCGCCGCCTCCAGCAGGTGGTCGATGGTCCTGGCCTCCAGCGCGCCATCGTCGAGCAGGCACAGCGCCTCGCCCAGGTACGCCTGCGCAACGCGGTTCACCACCCAGCCGGGCGTATCGGCGACGACCAGCGGCGTTTTGCCGAAGCTGCGCACCAGCTCCAGCGCCCGGTCGAGCACGTCCGGGGCGGTCTGCTCGGCGCGCACCACCTCGACCAACTGCATGATGTGCGCCGGGTTGAAGAAATGCAGCCCCACCACACGCTCCGGCCTGCGCGTGCGGGCGGCCAGCGTGGTGACTGGCAGCGTGTCGGTGGACGTGGCCAGAAGGGTGTCGTCGTCCACGATATCATCGAGCGCCTCGAACACGGCCTGTTTGATCGCCATGTCGTCGTCGACGGCTTCGATCACGATATCAGCGCTGGCCCCCTGCTCCAGGTCGTCGATCAGCCAGAACGCGCGGCGGGCCTGCCGGGCGCGCGCCGGGTCGATCTTGCCGCGCCGCACCCCGGCGTCCAGGTTGCGGCTGATGGCGGCCAATGCGCGGCGCAGCGTCCGCCCGCCGGCATCGTGCAGCAGCACGTCATGCCCGCCCAGCGCGGCACTCTGTGCGATCCCGGCGCCCATCGTCCCGACCCCTACGATTACAATCTGCATGGCAGCTCCTGTTGCTTGCGTCCTGCTACAAATCTAGTGAAAAGCGCCACACCCCGCAAGAAAAGCAAAATACCGGACGACTCCGCGCCCGGTATTCGATTCGGTTGGAAGATGGCGACGCTGCCCGGCTAGCTCACATTCCCGGCCTCGCGGGCGATGATCGCGCGCGCCTCGTCCAGCGTTTCTGCGCGCCGAACGCCCTGCATCCCTTTCGCCGCGGCCCCGTAGACCTGGTAGAAAATCTCGCCGACTTTTTCGATCCACATGCTCTTGCTGACCAGCACCACCAGCCCGAGCTGCTCCTGCATCCCCGTCTTGGCCAGGTTTTTCAGGTGGCGGATGGGGTTGGCCGGCAGTTGGTTGATCTCCTGGAAATTGAAAATCAGGTGCACAGCATGATCGACACTGTTGATCATGTCGTCGTCGTCCTGCATGGCCTGGACCAGATCGGCCCACGTCCAGCCGGGATGATCGTCTTGTCGGCGTTATCCCATGCGAAATCAATAGACATTGAGCTTACTCTGTGCTAAATCAACGTTGGGGGGATATTGCCGTGAATTTTTCCGTAAGGCAAATTTTTATAGCAAATTATTAACCACCCAATAATCCGCGCTCAAAGGACCGGCTCGCGCCCGGCGATCAGGTCGTCGTAGCACACCAGCAGCTCGTCCATCATGGCCGGCCAGGACTGCGTTTCGGCGAAGGTGCGCGCGTTGCGGCCCATGACGTGGCGCTTGCTGGGGTCGGAGAGGATGGCGCGCACGCCGTCGATCATCCCGCGCACGTGGTCCGCGTTGAAGACGTAGCCGTTGACGCCCGGCTGCACGATGTCATCCACGCCGCCCACGCGCGACGTGACCACCGGCAGCCCGGCAGCCATCGCCTCGACCAGCACCAGCCCGAAAGTTTCCATCGCAGAGGGGAAGACGAAAATATCCGCGCTGGCGTAGGCGGACCATAGCTCCGCGCCGGACAGGTAGCCCATGAACGCCGTCGGGGTGCCGGCGAAGTACGCCTGCAAGTCGTCGCGCGCCGGGCCATTGCCCACAATCGCCAGCCGCGTACCGGGCACCGCGCGCAGCACCGCGCAGAGTGAATCGATCTGCTTTTCGGCGGACAGCCGCCCGACATACAGCAGAATCGTGTCGTCGGGGTGGCCAGCGCTCAGGCGGGCGCGCATCGCGGCGCTGGCATAGCGCGGATGGAAACACGACGCATCCACCCCGCGCCGCCACAGCCCGACCTTCTTCACGCCGTGCGCCAGCATATCCTGCTGCACCAGCCGCGACGGGGCCAGCGCATAGTCGGCGGCGTTGAAGTTGGCGCGCGTGTACCACCACACCAGCGGCTTGAGGAAGCCCAACCCAAAATACCCCGCCATCTGCGCCAGGTCGAGATGGAACGACGCCAGCCGGGGCACGCCCAGCCGCCGCGCCATCATCAGCCCGCCGGTGCCGACCAGCGTGGGATGGATGAAATGGGCGATGTCCGGATCGAAGGCTTTGACCTGCCGGTAGGTGCTCAGCGTGGGCGGCCCGATGCGCAGCTCCGGGTACAGCGGGAACGACACCCCCGGCACGCCGATCACCTTGTTGCCGCGATACTCCGGCTGCTGGTTAGCCAGGCGCGGGGCGACGACCACAAACTCGACATCCCGCTGGATGAGGTGGTCCATCAGCAGGAGCAAGACGGTCACGATGCCGTCAATTTTGGGGAGAAATGTCTCGGTAAAGAGTGCGACTCGCATTGCGGTACATTCCCACCTGGTTACTATGCAAGGCCTATTAGCTTTGTTTGCTTTTACCCCTCCCCCTGGCCCTCCCCGCGCGCGGAGAGGGGGAAAAAGCCGGGTTTGAAAGTCCCTCTCCGTTTACAGGGAGGGATTTAGGGCTTGTCCGGTATGGATTGGCCCGATGTACACGACGGTGCGCGGTTGCAGTCCCTCACCCCTCCGCCCGGCGGGCGGTGTCCCCTCTCTCACGAGGGAAAAAAGCCTGCGCCGTGACTCCCCCTCGCCTGCTCTGCGGGAGAGGGGGCCGGGGGGTGAGGGGCAGTTAACGCGCGGCTATCCGGGGCCGAGAAGACACATCAGTCCCCAATCAGCCTTTCTAATACCGGACACCCCTATTTAGGGAGGGGTCAACCGTCGACACAAACAACTACGACGACGATGGACCTTAACATGCGCAGCCCTGCCTGCCATAACCCGCAGCACACCAACCCGTTATGGTGTAGTGTACACCATCCGCGTAAACAGCCCATCAAGCCGGCATTAAAGCGGTTTAATCATCCGGCAGCGCGTTTACGAAGCAGCATCCTGGGCCTGCCACTTCAGGATCACGACGCCCAGCGGCGGCAGCGTGAGGCTGAGGCTGTGCGGCGCGTTGTGCCACGCGATCGAGTCGCTGTGCACGCCGCCGTAGTTGCCCACGTTGCTGCCCCCGTAATGTGCCGCGTCGCTGTTGAGCAGTTCGGCGTAGTGGCCCGGCTGCGGCACACCGATGCGGTAGCCATACCGCGGCACAGGCGTGAAGTTGCACACGATCACCAGGCAGTCGTCGCGGTCCGCGGCGAAGCGCAGGTAGCTGTAGACGCTCTGCGCGGCGTCGTTGGGTTCGATCCACGCGAAGCCGGTGTAATCGGTGTCGCGCTCGTACAGCGCGGGTTGGGCGCGGTACAGGTGGTTGAGGTCGCGCATCCAGTTGTGCAGGCCCCGGTGCATCGGCAGCTCCAGCAGGTGCCAGTCCAGGCTGGTGTCGTCGTTCCACTCCGCCCACTGGCCGAAGTCCTGGCCCATGAAGTTGAGCTTCTTGCCGGGGTGCGTGTACTGGTAGCCGAACAGCGTGCGCAGCGTGGCGAACTTCTGCCACCGGTCTCCCGCGATTTTGCCCATCAACGAGCCTTTGCCGTGCACCACCTCGTCGTGGGAGAGCGCCAGCACAAAGTTTTCGCTAAAGGCGTACATCATCGAGAACGTGATCTGGTGGTGGTGATACGGGCGGTAGGCCGGGTTCTGGTGGATGTACTTCAGCGTGTCGTGCATCCAGCCCATGTCCCACTTGAAGGTGAAGCCCAGCCCGCCCAGGTACGTCGGGCGCGAGACCAACCCCCACGACGTCGACTCCTCGGCGATGGTTACTGCGCCGGGCACCTCGGCGTGGATCACGGCGTTGGCCTCTTGCAAGAAGCGCATCGCCTCCAGGTTTTCGCTGCCGCCGTACTCGTTGGGAATCCACTCGCCGTCCTCGCGCCCAAAGTTGAGGTACAGCATCGAGGACACCGCGTCCACGCGCAGCCCGTCGATGTGGTACTCGCGCAGCCAGAACAGCGCGTTGGAGAGCAGGAAATTCCGTACCTCGTTGCGCCCGTAGTTGAAGATGTACGTGCCCCAATCCGGATGCTCGCCCTGGCGCGGGTCGGCGTGCTCGTAGAGGTGCGTGCCGTCGAAGTAGCTCAGCGCGTAGCCGTCCTTGGGGAAATGCGCCGGGACCCAGTCCAGGATCACGCCAATGCTGTGCTGGTGGCATTGATCGACGAAGTACATAAAATCGTCGGGCGTGCCGAAGCGGCTCGTCGCGGCAAAATAGCCCGTCACCTGGTAGCCCCACGAGCGATCGTAGGGGTGCTCCATGACCGGCATCAGCTCGATGTGCGTGTAGCCCATATCGGCCACGTACTGCACCAGTTGGTCGGCCAGTTCGCGGTAGGTCAGCCACTCGCTGCCGTTCTTGCGCCGCCACGACCCCAGGTGCACCTCGTAGATCGCCATCGGCTCGAGCAGCGGATCGCCATCCGCACGCCGGGCCATCCAGTCCGCGTCACCCCACGCGTAGCGGTCCAGGTCCCACACAATCGATGCCGTCTTGGGCCGCTGCTCAGAGAAAAAGCCGTACGGGTCGGCCTTTTCGGCGCGGTAATCGCTGGCACGCGAGCGCACGTCGAACTTGTAATGCACGCCCTGCGCCAGCCCGGGGATGAACAGTTCCCACACGCCGCTGGGGTGCGCACGCATAGGGTGCACGCGGGCGTCCCAGCGATTGAAGCCGCCAATCACGCTCACGCGCTGGGCGTTGGGGGCCCACACCGCGAAGCGCACGCCCGCCACGCCATCCACCGTGTGCAGGTGCGCGCCGAGCTTCTCGTAGCTGTGCAAGTGCCGCCCCTCGCTGAACAGGTGCAGATCGTAGTCGGTCAACTGCGGCGGGTAGGCGTAGGGGTCGCCGAACGTCTCGCTGTCGCCCTCGTGGGTCACGGCCTCGAAATGGTAGCGCAGCCCCGGCAGCGTGACCTCGAAAAAGCCCTCGTCGCGCACCCGCTGCATGGGGTGCTGTTCGCCGCTGGCCTCGTCGACGACGGCCAGGGTTTTGGCCGCCGGGCGCAGCGCGCGGATCGAGACGCGCCCGTCGTCTGCCGGGTGCGGCCCCAGCAGCTCGAACGGCGCGCCGTGTTCGGCATTCAACAACGATTGGATGGCATCCGGGTGCATGGTATCGCGCCTTTGGTTAACCTGTTCTAAACTGGTAAGATTGTAGGCGCTTCAGTCCAGGTTGTCGAGGGGCTTTTCCATAAAGTACCAGTGCCGGATGCCGAAGAACATCCGCGTGAGCAGGCTGGCGCGCGTATCGACGACCTCAAAGCCGCTGCGCTCGTACAGGCGCAGCGCGCGCGCGTTGCTCTGCGCGACCCACAGCGTCAACCGCTGCCGGTCGTGGTTCAGCGCCCACTGTTCGGCCTCGTCCATCAACATCTGCCCCACACCTTCGCCCTGGTAATCCGGCTCGACACCCACGTCGGAGATATAGGCTTCCCCGTTTTCGGGAGTGTGGCCGATCAGCCACAGCAGAAACGACGCCCACAACATACGCGGCAGGCCCAACTCGCGCACCGCGAAATGCTCGAAGGTGCGGTTTTCCTCCGGCGTATAGAAGATCGGATCGATGATCAGCGTGCCGATCACGCGCCCGTCATAATCGGCCACGAGCAGGCCATCATAGCCGCGCTGCACCGGCCCGGTATAGACTGCTTCGAGCAGGGTACGCACTTTCTCCGGCTGGCGGCTGAAGATCGCGCGCAGCTTGTCGCTGAAGGCCTCTTGCAGCACGGCGGCCACGCCGGGCAGGTCCACCACGCGGGCGGGACGTACATGAATCATCGAATGCTCCTTAAATATTGTGGCCCATCACTCGTCCGCGACTGCGTCCAGGCCCAGCGACAGAAAATGATCCGGGTCGGTCCACACGCCGCCGACCGCCATCTCCCAATGCAGGTGTGCGCCCTGGCTGCGCCCGTTCAGCCCGCTGAGGCCGATCACGTCGCCCTGGTGCACCCACTGGCCGGGCACGACCAGCCGCTGCGACAGGTGCGCGTAGCCGCTGTACACGCCCCAGCCGTGATCGAGCAGCACGTAGCCGCCCCGGATATCCATCGTCTCGGAGAGCATCACGCGCCCGCTGGCGATGGCGCGCACCTGGGTACCGACCGCCATCTTGACGTCGATGCCGGTGTGCTGCCGCCAGTAGGTGCTGTTGTACAACCGCCACGTGCCGAACCAGTCCAGCAGCGGCGCGTCGCTCGGTTTCTGGAAGCCGCCAACCCAATAGCGCTCCGGCGTAAAGCGCCGCATAATGTTAAAGAGGCGGCTTAGCTCGGCGTCTTCGACGTCTTTTTCCAGCAGTTTTTCCAGGGATGGCGACAGCACGATCTCCGAGCTGCCAAAGCCCCCTTCGTTGATCTCAATCGGCTGGTCGATCAATTCAGCCGTGCCGTCAGTGTACTTGACCTGCACCTGCAAATTATACGGCGCGATGTCGGACGTCATGTCCGCCGAGATCAACCCGACGAAGTCGTCACCGTCCAGGTAGAAATGAAAGACCCGCTTCTGGAACACGGCCCGCACATCCGCGATATCCTCCCCGCTGACGCGCACCACGCCGACATCCCCCTGCCGGATCCACTGGAATTCGAACGAAACCTTCACATCGCCGGCGGTGTTCGGAGCCGCGAACACCATCGCCGCCGCCCCAGAGATCACCAACACCCCAACCATCACGAATACCCACACAATACGTCGCTTCACGAAAAAATAGACTCCTTCAATCCTGTGCTGTATGCCGTCCATTACCGCCCTGCTGGTGCCCATGCCGGGCGCGCAGCAGCAGCATAGCGAGCAACTGCGCCGTGTTCCAGGCGTCGTCCACGCCGCGATGATGCACCCCCTCCAGCGCCAGCCCCGCCAGCACGAGCGCGCGCTTCAGCCCGATCTCGCGCGGCAGGCCATACGTGAGCGCGAACAGATTCTTGACGTTAATATGCGTCGGGCCAAACGGATATTGAATGGCGCGCTCGCGGCACTGCTTCTCGAACTGCCGCCGGTCGTAATCGCCGTAGCTGGCCCACACGCGGTGCCGCCCGGCATATTCGCGGCGCAGCACGGCGCAGGCATGGTCGAACGTCACGCCGTCCTGCACCTGGTCCGGGGTCAGCGTGGTAAGCTGCGTGCAAAACCGGCTGACGGTCGACACCTCCGGCCTGACCAGGATGCTGTGCTTGCGCACACTCGCCCCGGACGGTACGTCCAGCACGCACACCCCGATCTCGATGATTTCCGATGCCTGGCCCTCCGGCGGCGCGCTGTCCCAGCACGTCGCCTCGACGTCAACCACGAGTATCTGGTCTAACCGCTTCCCCATACTAGAATTCCACCGTGTCGAGAATGGCCTGCAGGTTGGCGGTCTGGTCGGGCAGCGAATCCAGCGGCTCGACGGCGGTGAAGAAGGCGTAATTGCCGTCCCCCACGCGCAGCGCAGCAAACCACCCGGCGGTGTCGGTCGTGCTCTTGCAGCCGACCGCCGTGTAGAAGGTGCCGGTCGCCTTGCGGTCGCCCACGTAGAACGTTTCCTGCTGGTCGATGCCCAGGTTGCACGAGGGATCGACGAACGTGCCGCGCAGAATGTGCAGGCCATCGGCCCAGGGATTCGCCCCGCCGCCGACGCCCAACTGCACGGTGGGATAGCCCCAGAAGACGTAGAGGTAGCCGGTCACGTCGTCCGGCAGCGGCCCGAAATAGATCGACAGCGGCACGTCGTAGATGCGGTTGTCAAAGGCACGCATCGGCACCACGATGTGCAGCGCTTTCCACTCGTCCGGCAGCTCGATCTCGAACGGCGGAGGGACGCCGGGCAGCACGTTCATGTCGCTCAGCGCGTCGTCCGCATCGCCGGAATCGTCCGCATCACCGGCTTCCGGGGTCGCGGACGGCTCCGCGGTGATGATCGGCGTCGCGCTGGCCGGGGGCGGCGGCGTGCCGGTCGGCAGCGGGGTGCGCGTCGGGCGCACGGCCCCTGCGCCGGTGCGCGTGCTGGTCGGCAGCGGGGTGCGCGTCGGGCGGGCTGCGCCGTCGCCGGTGTCGTCGCCGGCGGTGACGGTCGTGGTAGGCGTGGGCGTCACCCCGATCACCGCCAGGTCGTCGACATCGCCTTCCAGTTCGGCCTGGGCGCTAACGATCCAGCCGTCCTCATCCGCGATGCGCACCCGCAAGAAGACGCCGTCCGGCGTGCGCCCATAGACCGGCACGCGCTCGCGCTCGAACAGGTAGCTGATCGGCTCGGCGACGCGGTCCGGCGCAGGCAGCACCGGGGCACGCTCCACGATCACCACGGCGAATACGGTGGGCGGCGTGGGGCTGGGCGTCGGGGTCGCTGCCGGGGCTACCCCGGCCACACCCGCCAACCCGATCACGATGATCACGGCGAGTAGTAGTTGCAAAACACGCATAGCTGTATCCTTCCTGCCTGCCATTGTAGCGCGAGAGGCCGAATCGACAAAACGGCGGGGTGACCTGGGCACGCAAACGCATCAAAATATCCTTCGGAGCGCTGCCCCGTACCCCGCGCCAACACAAAACAGCGCCACCACCGGTGACGCTGCTGCCCGCTGCTGTGCCCCCCCCCATCAGCTTTCGCTGGGATGGTCACCCACCAGGGCGTTGATACTCTCGATCAATTCGTGCGGTTTAATCGGCTTGATCAGAAACTCGTCCACCTCGCCAAACAGCGGCGATTCCTGGAATCGCGGATAAGCCGTTAGCACCAGAATGCGCATATCTTTGAGGGCCGGCATCTGGCGAATACGCCGGACCACCGCCTCCCCGCCCATCATCGGCATCAACATATCCATCACCAGCACATCCGGCGGGTGGGACATCAACTGCTGTAGTGCTTCGGCCCCATTGGCCGCCTCGAATACCTCGTAGCCTTTCCGTTCCAACGCCGTACGATACAGCGCACGAAGCCCAGTTTCATCGTCTACCACCAAGATAGAATGCGCCATAAACTCTCCCCAATACAGCCTAGAATACGATTAATCTGTCTTTAACCCTCTTATGACCCTGTGTACATAATTATGCAACAAGTCCGCCAAAATATCATGCGCAGGCGGTCAGAATCTGGTTATAAAAAACAAACGGCCCCATAGGGACCGCTTGTAACATTGCTAACAGACGGGGTGGTTTCAGGCAGGTTCGCCGACCTCTTCTTCCGGCTGGACCTCGCTGAACTTGAGTTCACCTTCGTCCTTGTCATAGTCGATCAGCACCAAACTGCCCAGCTTGATATCCCCGGCCAGGATCACGTCGGAGAGCTTGTCCTCGACCATGTTGGTGATCACGCGGCGCAGCGGGCGCGCCCCGAATTCGGGGTTGTAGCCCTCATCGGCCAGGTACTGCCGGGCGGCCTCGGTCACCGAGAGCGTCATGGCGCGGTCGGCCAGCCGCTCGTTGACCTTCTTCAACTCCAGGTCGACGATCTGCTCGATCTCGTCCTTGGACAGCGAGCGGAAGACGATGGTCGCGTCGACGCGGTTCAGGAACTCTGGCCGGAAGGCCCGGCGCAGGCTGTCCATCACGGTCTTGCGCATTTCCTCGTAATCCTGGTCCTCGCCGTCAGCGCCGGTCGGCAGGTTGAAGCCCAGCGTAGTGCCGCGCTTGATCGTCTCGGCCCCAACGTTGCTGGTCATGATGATGACCGCGTTGCGGAAGTCCACCCGACGGCCTCGGGCATCGGACAGATGCCCCTCCTCCATGATCTGCAGGAGCATGTTGAAGGTTTCGGGGTGGGCCTTCTCGATCTCGTCGAAGACCACGATGCTGTACGGGCGGCGACGCAGCGCCTCGGTGAGCTGGCCGGCGTCCTCATAGCCCACGTATCCGGGCGGGGCACCGGTCAGGCGGGCGACGGTGTGCCGTTCCATGAACTCGCTCATGTCGAGCTGGATCAAGGCTTCCTCGCTGCCGAACATGAATTCGGCCAGCACCTTCGTCAGCTCGGTTTTGCCGACCCCGGTCGGCCCGAGGAAGATGAACGACCCGATCGGGCGGTGCGGGTCCTTGAGGCCGGCCCGCGCGCGCCGCACGGCCTTACTGATGGCGTTGATCGCCTCGTCCTGGCCGACGATGTACTTGTGCAGTTCGTCTTCCATCTTCAGCAGCCGCTGCGACTCTTCCTGGGCGATGGTCGTGACCGGGATTCCGGTCCACATGCCGACCACCTCGGCGATATCTTCTGCCGTCAGGCGGGCGCGGTTGGTTTCCAGGTTCCAGTTGGTCCGGTACTCGTCCAGTTCGGCTTCCAGTTCCTGGATGTTCTCCGCGATGCTGTCGCGCTCCTCGTCGGAGAGTTCCTCGTCCATGACCGACAGGTCGTCGTGGCGGGCTTCGAGATCGTTCTCGATGCGCTTGACGCGCGACGATTCGGGCGATTTGTACATCCGCACCCGGCTGGAGCCTTCATCGATCAGGTCGATGGCCTTGTCCGGCAGGAACCGATCCGGGACGTAACGCGCCGACAGATTGGCGGCAGCATCAATCGCCTCGTTGGTGATCTCCAGGTTGTGATGTTCCTCGTAGGGTTCACGAATACCGTGTAAAATTTCGATCGTTTCCTCAATCGTCGACTCTTCGACCATGACCTTCTGGAAACGACGTTCGAGCGCCGCATCGTTTTCGATGTTGCGGCGATATTCGTCCAGGGTGGTCGCGCCGATGCATTGCAGTTCGCCGCGTGCCAGGGCGGGCTTCAGGATGTTGGCCGCGTCGACGCTGCTGCCCGCTGAGCCGGCCCCGACCAGCATGTGCACCTCGTCGATAAAGAGGATGCTGTTGGCCTGCTTGAGTTCTTCGATCACGCGCTTGAGCCGTTCCTCGAACTGGCCGCGATACATCGTGCCGGCCACCAGCGAGCCGACGTCAAGCTGTAAGACGCGCTTGCCCAGCAGGGGGGCGGGCGCATCCCGGTTGATAATACGCTGGGCCAGCCCCTCGACAATCGCCGTCTTGCCAACGCCCGGCTCACCGATGAGCGCGGGGTTGTTCTTCTGGCGGCGGCTGAGGATCTGGATCACACGTTCAATTTCCATCTGACGCCCGATCACCGGGTCGAGCTTGCCGTCCTCGGCCAGTGCAGTCAGGTCGGTCGCTAACTGGTCGACCATCGGCGTCTTGCCCGAACCGGAACGGCTGGACCGGTCCTGCGGCGATTCAAGCGAACGCCGCGACGATTGCAGGGGGTTCTCCTGCAACACGCGCCGGGTCTGGCGGCGAATTTCCTCGGGGCTGATGTTCAGCTCGTCGAGAACGTCCATCGCCACGCCTTCCGAATGACGGGCCAGCCCCAGCAGCAGGTGCTCGGTGCCGATGTAGTGGTGCCCCATCCGCCGCGCTTCGTCGACTGCCAGCTCCAGCACCTTCTTGGTGGCGGGCGACAAGTCCATCCGCGACACTCCGGAACGCTTATTCGCACTGGTCAGCTTCTCGACCGTTTGTTCAACCTGGCTTTGACGCAACCCTAGCTCGCGCAAGACACGCCCGGCAACACCGCCCTCTTCACGCATCAGCCCAAGCAGCAGGTGCTCGGTGCCAATGTGGCTGTGCTGCATCCGCTCAGCTTCTTCCTGCGCCAAGCTCAGGACCCGTCGAGCGCGCTGTGTGAAGCGCTCCATCTTATTTGGCATTGATTTCTCTCCTCATCCCGGTCTTGGCAAACCATCTTGCGCTACGGGTAACGTGGTGGAGTGCCATGTTTTTTCAACCTCGGTCTAGTCTTTCTTGTTTCCTACAGCTATTGTAGAGGAGACAGGGGACAATCCACCAGTTGTTTCCATCAAAATCACGTAAAAAAGGCCGCTGGATATCCTACTTTCCCCTCAGTGCTCACGTGTTTTTAATACTTTCCTCATTATTTATTGTAGCATAAATCCCACCAGCGGCAGGACTACAGAATAGCGTGGAGCCGGATCCAGTCGCGCAGCAGGCCCGCACCGCGACGCCGGAATGCCAAAAAGGCCCTGCCCGGTGACCCAGGCAGGACCTTGTGTATCCGATCAGGCTGGCTGGCTAATCGTCCTCGTCGCCGGGTTGGTAATCGATGATGTCGCCAATGGTGGGCGTGTCTGGCTCGTCATCCAGATCAATCGACTGCCAGTCCTGGTCCATATACTTATCCGAGTCCACCTGGCGCAGCGACAGCCCCAGCCGGCGCTGGTCGGGGTCGATCTTCACGATGCGCAAGGTGAGCACGTCGCCCACCAGCACCACGTCGCGCGGGTGACCGACCCGGTAATCGGCCAATTCGGAAATGTGAATCAGCCCTTCGATCTCCGGGTCATCCACCAGCCGGGCAAACGCGCCAAACTTGGTGAGCTTGGTGACGGTCGCCTGGACAAGCTGGCCGACATCGTACTTCTTGAGAATGCCCCGCCAGGGGTCATCTTCCTGGCGTTTCATGCTCAGGCCGATGCGCTTGCGGTCGCGGTCCACGCTGATCACCTGCACGGTGACTTTGTCGCCGACGTTGAGCACTTCGCGCGGATGCGTGACGTGCTTCCACGACAGTTCGGTCAGGTGGACCAGGCCATCGGCCCCGCCCAGGTCGACGAATGCACCGAAATCGGCCAGGCTGATCACGCGGCCTTCACGCACCTCGCCCACGACCAACTCGTCGAGCAGGCGCTCTTTTTGCTTTTCGCGCCATTTGCGTGCGGCGGCCCGTTCGGACAGGATCAGGCGGTTGCGCGAGCGGTCGATCTCGACCACCTTCACCGCGATATCCTCGCCAACCATGCTCCCCCAGCGTTCCTCGGGGCTGCCCCCGGCGGCGCGCTGCTGGCGTTCGCGGCTGATCTGGCTGGCCGGGACAAAGCCCCGCACCTTGCCAAAGCGCACAATCAGCCCGCCTTTGTTGTAGCCCGCCACTTGGCTGAAGTAGACTTCCTGGTTCTCGAAATGCTTTTCGGCCAGGCGCCAGTTGTTCTCTTCTTCAGCGCGGGCCAGCGACAAGACCGGTTGTCCATTCGCGCCGCGCGGCTTGATCACAAACGCGATCACCTCGCTGCCCGGTTGCAGGGCCTCGAGCGCTTCGCGGTCCATGCGTTCCAGCTCTTTGCTGGCAATGACGCCAGTCATGTCCTCGCCGAGATCGATCAAGACCTCGGTGGGGCTGGTTTCGATGACCGTGCCCTCGACAATGGTGCCCTTCTTGAAGCGCGGCGGCTCGGGTTTGGGCGGCTCCGGTTCCGGTTCTGGCTCAGGCTCAGCTTCGGCCTGCGCGGCAGCTTCCTCGACCTCTTCAGACGCCCCGGCCTGGGCAGGAGCTTCCTCCGGCTCAGCGTCGGTGTCGTCTGCAGGGGCCTCGGCCTCGGTTGGGGCTTCCGCTTCAACTTCCGACGCAGGCTCAGCTTTGGCCTCGGGCGCGGGTTCCGGCTCAGGCTCAGCTTCGGCCTCGGGCGCGGGTTCCGGTTCCGGTTCGGGTTCCGGCTCAGCTTCGGCCTGCGCGGCAGCTTCCTCGACCTCTTCAGACGCCTCGGCCTGGGCAGGAGCTTCCTCCGGCTCAGCGTCGGTGTCGTCTGCGGGGGCCTCGGTTACAGATGCTTCCGGTTCTTCAATTGGTGTTTCATCCGCCGGCATCTCGTCTTGAGATTCGGCTGTAGTTTGCTCGGTATCTGGCATGTGTTCCATGTCATTACCGAGTTTTTGGTTGTTGGACTCCATGTAAACTCGTTCTCCGATGCTATCAAATGCAGGGGCATTATACACGCTGGACACACAATGATCAAACGATTCGGGCACCTTTTTGCCGAAAAGTAGCCGAAAGCCGCCAAAAGTCATCGAAAGTGGACGAAATGAGGGGGGCGTGGTATAGTTGAGTCAGCTAGTCGCCATGCGACAGATGCGGCACAGTTCCCCGCACATACGGCCCGGCACCAGGCCGGGGCGAGCAGCATGGCATTGTGAGCACGGTAGTTCCCTGGCAACCTGCGCAATACCTATATTCCAGCGCAACCGTTAAGCCAACAGGCTCACCTACGGGCAGCTACGCCCACCAGTTCCGCGACCGCTACATCTTGATTTACCGGGTCGCTGCGAGGCTCGTACTCATGCCGGCTATCGTTGCTCGCCTATAGACTTTGTACTTTTAATAGCTATACAACTACATAAAGATTTTAGGGGGACTTATAGCCAGGTGCGTTGTACCACCTCCCGGCCCTGCATCACATGTGGACGCGGGGACATCGGGCCGAAACCGGGCAACGCTCGCCCCTACACCTCAACTGTTGTCGAAGCCGTAGGAGATATGATTATGCACACCCTGTATCAACCGCTCACCATCCACACCGTCAAGGACCTGCCCCAGTTCAAGGCGCTCCCGCCCGAACTGCAGCGCGACATCCGTGTCGTGTCGACGGTGTTTCCGTTCCGCACGAACCAATACATCATCGACGAGCTGATCGACTGGGACGCAGTGCCCAACGACCCGATCTACCAGTTGACCTTCCCGCAGCGGGGGATGTTGGCGGACGAACATTACCACGCCATCGCGCAGTTGCTGCACAGCAAAGCGCCACGCAAGGAGATCAAAGCCACCGCGCAGCGCATCCAGATGCTGCACAACCCGCACCCTGCCGGGCAATTGAAGTACAACGTCCCGACGCTGGATGGTGAGCCGCTGCCGGGCTTGCAGCATAAGTATCACGAAACGGTGCTGTTCTTTCCCAGCCGGGGCCAGACGTGCCACGCCTACTGCTCGTACTGCTTCCGGTGGGCGCAGTTCATCGGCAACCAGGACTTGAAATTCGCGGCCAAAGAATCCACGCACCTGGCGCGCTACATCCAGCGCCATCCGGAGGTGAGCGACGTGCTGTTCACCGGCGGCGACCCGTGCGTGATGAGCACGCGCGCGATGCGGGCCTACATGGAGCCGCTGCTGGCTCCGGGGCTGGAGCACCTGCACACGATCCGCATCGGGACCAAAGCGATCGCCTACTGGCCGCAGCGCTTCGTCTCCGACGAGGACGCCGGCGACCTGCTGCGCCTGTTCGAGGAGATCATCGCCAGCGGGCGGCACGTGGCGATCATGGCGCACTACAGCCACACGCGCGAACTCTCGACGCCGGTCGCCCAGGAAGCGATCCGCCGCCTGCGCGATATCGGCTGCGAGATTCGGATGCAGGCCCCCATCATCCGCTACGTCAACGATGATGCGGACGTGTGGGCGGACCTGTGGCGCGACGGGGTGAAGCTGGGCATGGTGCCGTACTACATGTTCATCAGCCGCGACACCGGCCCCAAAAACTACTTCGAGATTCCGCTGTACGACTCGCTCAAGATTTTCCGCGACGCCTACAGCCAGGTCTCCGGCCTGAGCCGCACAGTCCGCGGGCCGGTGATGTCGGCCACGCCGGGCAAGGTGATGATCAACGGGGTGGCCAAAGTCGACGGGCAGCGCGTGTTCGTGCTGACCTTCCTGCAAGGGCGCAACCCGGACTGGGTCGGGCACCCGTTCTTCGCGCATTTCGACCCGGAGGCCACCTGGCTGTTCGACCTGGAGCCGGCCTTCGACGCCGACGCGCTGTTCTTCGACCCCAACGCGGAATACGCCAGAGCCTCGTAGTGGTGGACATTCGGCGCGGAAACAGGGGCGCGTGCTGCGCCCCTCCTTTTTGTTCTATTATTCACAAATTTGCTGTAACAACTTACGCTGATAAGCTGCCCCTTGCGCATATTTTTTTGGTCCATATTGTGAAATATGTCACCAATAAGACAGGTCATTTGACATGGTCACTTGCTGCCCCACAGGCCTAGACTCTGGAGTGAAGTCGAACACAAATCGAACGAACAGACCTGACAATCAATCGACAAGCGAAACGAGGGTACGAAAGAATCATGGCCAAGAACTTTCCCGAACACTACCGGCACATACGCGAATTGATGGGCGATCTGAGCAAGGGCATCCCCAACACGATGGGCAGCTTCAGCAAGCTGCACGAGAAAGCCACCGAAACCGGCACACTGGACGTCCAGACTAAAGAACTGATCGCGCTGGGGATTGCGATTGCGATCCGCTGCGATGGCTGCATCGCCTTTCATGTGCACGATGCGCTGCAGGCCGGGGCCTCCGATGAGGCCATCATGGAGACGATCGGCGTCGCGGTGCTGATGGGCGGCGGCCCGGCAGTGATGTACGGCTGCGAAGCCTACGAGGCCATGCGGCAGTTCCAGGCGGAGCGTGTCGCACAGGACAACGGCCAAGGCAAGAACGGCCAGTAACCGCGCACCACCACATGAGTTTTGCACCGGGCAGTGATCGCAGCGATCACTGCCCGTTTTGTGGGTCGCTGCATTGTTGCAAAGGGTCCACGAATAACCTGGCGTGTCGAGTCTGGCCGGCGCAAAAAACACCCCTCACCCCCCGGCCCCCTCTCCCACCGAGTGGGCGAGGGGGAGTCATGGCGCACGCTTTTTCCCCTCGCCCATTTCATGGAAGAGGGGACACCGCCCGCCGGGCGGAGGGGTGAGGGCCAGCTTTGGCGACCATATTCACCTATTGCTGACAACTCGTTCGTGGACCCTGTTGCAAACTAACCATGCCAATCTCGGGCATACTCCGGTATAATCTAAGGCGTGTGACGGAATACGAATACGAGTGAGGCTTATCGTGCATCAAGCTGTCTACCCCTTCACCGCCATCGTCGGGCAGGAACGCATGAAACGCGCCCTGGTGCTCAACGCGGTCAACCCCAGCATCGGCGGCGTGTTGATTCGCGGCGAGCGCGGCACCGCCAAATCAACAGCGGCGCGCGCGCTGGCGGCCCTGCTGCCGGACATCGAAGTCGTGGCGGACTGCCGTTTTAACTGCAACCCCCACCAACCCGAACGCCTCTGCGACGAGTGCCAGGAGCGCCTCGCCGCCGGGGAGGAACTGCCGATCACCACGCGGCGCACGCGGGTGATCGACCTGCCGGTCAGCGCCACCGAGGACCGTGTGGTCGGCACGCTGGACATCGAGAAGGCGATCCAGAAAGGCGAGCGTCACTTCGATCCGGGCGTGCTGGCGGCGGCCAATCGCGGCATTTTGTACGTGGACGAGGTCAACCTGCTCGACGATCACGTCGTCGACCTGCTGCTGGACTCGGCAGCGATGGGCGTGAACGTCGTCGAGCGCGAGGGGATCAGCTTCCAGCACCCGGCCCGCTTCATCCTGGTGGGCACCATGAACCCGGAAGAAGGCGAACTGCGCCCGCAGCTCCTGGATCGCTTCGCGCTGTCGGTGGAAGTGCACGGCCTGAGCAACGCCGGGGACCGCATGGCGATCCTGGAACGGCACATCGGCTTCGACGCCGCCCCGGAACTGTTCCGCCGGGAATGGCTGCCGCGCGAACGCGACCTGTCCGAGCAGATCGACGCTGCGCGCCGCATCGTGGAGGAGGTGCGCTACACGCGCCGCGACCTGTTCACCATCGCCACGCTGACCGCCAGCCTGAACGTGGACGGGCACCGCGCCGACCTGGTGATCCTGAAGGCCGCCCGCGCGCACGCCGCCTTCGAAGGCCGCGACCGCGTCACCGAGCGCGATATTTTGCTGGCTGCCGAGCTGGCGCTGCCGCACCGGCTCAAGCGCGGCCCCTTCACCGAAACCACGATGTACGAGGGCGAACTCGCCGACCGGCTGGAGCACATTGCCGAGGAATACGACGAGCAGGCCGACGAGGTCCCCGCCGACATCGTCGGGGATGTGGCCCAGGGTAAAAAAAAACCGAGCCGCTAGGTGAGCGCGACGAACACCCGGAGATGAACGAGGCCGACGCCGAACCCGGCCCCCAGGACGTCTTCGACCAGCCACAGGACGCCTACTGGTGGGAGGGCGGCGATCAGGCCGCGTCCGGCCCGGAATTTACGCCGCGCCGCCTGGATACCCCCCTCGACCGGCTGACGCGCAAGGTGCACGGTCGCCGCAGCAGCACGCGCACCGACGGCAAACACGGGCGCTACATCCAGGCCCGGCCCGCCAGCCCGCGCACCGACGATATCGCGTTCGACGCCACGCTGCGCGCCGCCGCCCCCTACCAGCGCGACCGCGCCGCCGACCGCGCCGCCAGCCGCCTCGCCTACTCGATCCGCAAAGCGGACTTGCAGCGTAAGGTGCGCGTGCGCAAAGCCGCCAACCTGATCCTGTTCGTGGTCGATGCCAGTTGGAGCATGGCCGTCGCCGAGCGCATGAACGCCACCAAAGGCGCGATCATGTCGCTGCTGACCGACGCCTACCAGCGCCGCGACCGCGTCGGGCTGGTCGTTTTCCAGAAGGACCGCGCCCAGCTTGTACTGCCGCCTACCAACTCGGTCACGCTGGCCAAGCAGGCCCTGGCCGACATCCCGGTCGGCGGCAAAACGCCGCTGTCCGCCGGGCTGCTGCTGGCGCTGGAGGTCTTCCTGGGCGAAAAGCTCAACCACCCGGAAGTGCTGCCGCTGATGATCCTGCTCACCGACGGGGCGGGCAACGTCTCGATGTCGGAGCGCCCGCCGATGGACGAGGCGCGCCAGGTCGCCGAGCGCATCAGCGACGAGGACATCCGCAACGTGACGATCAACATGGAGCACGCCGCCTTCGACCAGGGCAAGGCGCAGCAGCTCGCCGAATGGCTGGGCGGGCCGTGCTACACGCTGGCCGACCTGCACGCCGCCTCGCTGTACGACACTGTCCGGCAGGAGCTAGAGCAGTAGATGCCCGGCCCCACCGCCCACCAACACCCCGCCCCACCCGCTGCGATGGGCCGTTCCGCTGTGGCGCACGATGCCGTTCAGCCCGCGTGGCACGGGATCGCGCTGGTGTTGGCCGGCGCGGTGTGCTTCAGCACCGCGATCCTGTTCGTGCGGCTGGTGGAGGGGTTGGGCGCGTTGAGCATCGCCTTCTACCGGGCGCTGTTCGGGTGGCTGTTCCTGGCGCTGTTCACCACCCGCCAGCGCGATCCCTGGCAGGTGCGCCGCTACCGGGCGATGATCCCCCGGCTGGTGCTGCTGGGCGTGGCGGTCAGCCTGACTGTGTCGCTGTACACCTACGCCATCCGCCACACCACCGCCGCCAACGCGGTGCTGCTGGTCAACTCCGCACCGATCTACGTCGCGCTGTTCGGCCCGGCGCTGCTGGGCGAGCCGCGCGCACGCCACACCGGCCTCAGCCTGGGGCTGGCGATTGTGGGGATTGTGCTGGTGGCGGATCCGGGGAACCTGGACCTGCGCTGGGGCACGCTGAACGGCATCGCGGCGGGAGCGTTGTCCGGCCTGACGTATGCCGTCGCCATGCTGATCGGGCGCGGGCTGCGCGGGCGCGTCAGCGGGCTGACACAAACACTGTGGAGCCTGGGCATCACGGCGCTGGTGCTGCTGCCCTGGGCGTTCCGCCCGCCGATGCACGCGCTGAGCGCCGCCCTGCCGTACCTGGTCCCGCTGGGCATCTTCTCGTTGGGGCTGTCATACCTGACGTATTTCATGGGGCTGGCCCGCACCCGCGCGCAGGTGGTGAGCGTCGTGGCGCTGTTCGAGCCGGTCAGCGGCATCCTGATCGGGATGCTGGCCTTCGGCGAGGTCCCGGCGCCGCTCGGCTGGATGGGGGCCGGGCTGGTGCTGCTGAGCATGTACCTGATCACGCGCCCCCAGCATCACAATAATCAGGATCGAGGCAAGTGGTGTATAAACTGAACGAGTCCCCTTGTACGAGGCTAACGCCGGACAGGTTTTCTTCACCCGCCGGGCTGCGCGCGGATGCGCCAGTCCAGCGCGCTCCAGCGGCGCGCGACCTGGTCGTTGCGCACGGCAATCGCGATCGCCTTGCGCGTGCCAACCAGCACCACCAGCTCCCGGGCGCGGGTGATGGCGGTGTACAGCAGGTTGCGCTGGAGCATCATGTAATGCTGCGTGACGACCGGCAGCACCACGCACGGGTACTCGCTGCCCTGTGACCGGTGCACGCTGATGCAGTAGGCGTGCGTCAACTCGTCGGCCTCGGACCAGTCGTAATGCACCTGCCGCCCGTCCATCATCACCACCAGCGCCTGGTTGGCCATGTCGAAGCTGTACACGCGCCCGATGTCGCCGTTGAAGACGTCCTTGTCGTAGTTGTTGCGCATCTGGATCACCTTGTCGCCCACGCGAAACAACCGCCCGGCCACGCGGCGCTCCGCCCGGCGTCCGGTCGGGTTGGGGTTGAGGTGCGCCTGGAGCGTATCGTTGAGCGCCGACACGCCAATCGGCCCCCGGTACATGGGCGCGAGCACCTGGATATCGTCCAGCGGATCGTAGCCGAACTTGTCGGGGATGCGCTCCTCGACGATGTTCACCAGCAGATCGGCGGCCTGCCGAGGGTCCTCTTCTACAAATACAAAGAAGTCGCCGCCCTGGTTCGACGTATCGGGCGACTGGCCCTGGTTGATGCGGTGCGCGTTGCGAATGATCTGGCTGGTTTCGGCCTGCCGGAAGATCACGCCCAGCCGCGTCACCGGGGCGGCCCCGCTGCGGATCACGTCGCGCAGCACGTCGCCCGCACCGACGCTCGGCAGTTGGTCCACATCGCCGACCAGCAGCAGGTGCGTATCGGGGCGGATGGCCTTCAGCAGGTTATAGAACAGGGTGAGGTCGAGCATCGACGCCTCGTCGACGACGACCATGTCGGTGTCCAGCGGGTTCTCCACGTTGTGCACGAAGCCGTGCTCGCTGGGGCTGTAGCCCAACATGCGGTGAATGGTGCGCGCCGGGTGGCCGGTCGCCTCGCTGAGCCGCTTGGCCGCGCGCCCGGTCGGCGAGGCCAGCATAAAGTGGTGGCGCGTGTGGACCAGGGCCTGGATCACAGTGCGCAGTGCGGTGGTCTTGCCGGTGCCGGGGCCGCCGGTCAGCACGCTGACTTTGTGCACCAACGCCTGCCCGATCGCGGCGTGCTGGTCGCCGGTAAGCTGCACCGGGCTGTGGGCGGTGATCGCGTCCAGCAGCCCGTCGAGGTCGCGGTGCGCCAGGTCGTCGAGGCGGCTTTTCGGCGCGGCATTCATCGCGCGCAGCCGTTCCGCCGCGCCCTTTTCGCTGAAGTACATCGGCGGCAGGTACACGCCCTCGACCTGATCCAGATCGTCGGGGATGACCTCCAGCTTGACCTCGTCGCGCGCGGCCATGCGCGTGATCGCGTCCTCGACCAGCGCCGCGTCAACGGCCAGAATCTCCGCGGCCTGCACAACCAGATCGGGGCGCGGCAGGAAGACGTGCCCATCGCTGGTCGCCTCGTTGAGCGCGTAGGCCACGCCCGCCACGATGCGACCCGGCGCGTCCGGCGGCAGCCCGAGGTCCTGCGCGATCTTGTCCGCTGTCTTGAAGCCGACGCCGAAGATATCCTGCGCCAGCCGGTAGGGGTCGCGCTTGACGACGGGGATCGCCTGGTCGCCATAGGCTTTGTAGATTTTCACGGCCAGCCCGGTCGTGATGCCGTGCCCCTGGAGGAAGAGCATCACCTCTTTGATGTGCTGCTGCTCGGTCCACGCCTCGGCGATCAGCCCGGCGCGATGGTTGCCCACGCCCGGCACCTCCAGCACACGCTTGGGCGTGCGGTCCAGCACATCGAGCGTCTCCGCGCCAAAGTGATCCACGATGCGCTTGGCGGTAACCGGCCCCACGCCTTTGATCAGGCCGCTGCCCAGGTAGCGCTTGATGGCCTCGAACGACGCCGGGCGCACCTGCGTGACGACTTCGGCGCGGAACTGCCGCCCGTGCTTGGGGTGCGTGGTCCACTCGCCCTGCAGGCGCACGCTCTCGCCGGGCTGGACCTCTGGCATTTTGCCGACGACCGTCACCAACTGGTCGCGCCGTTCCAGGCGCAGTTGGTCCGGGCGCAGCCGCAGCACGCAGTAATTCGACTCCTCGTTGTAGTAGGTGATCCGCTCGACCGAACCGGTCAACACGTCCGATGTATTGCTCATGGGTCCATCCCTGCTATGCATATCGCAGCCAGGATACCACCTCCCGCCCAAAACGGCGAGTAGGTGCCGGCGAGTTTACGCTGCGCGCCCGGTTTTGCTACAACTCTACATAGAACGACCAACGCCACAGTGAGGAGGAACACCTATGACCAATACACAAAACGCCGTGACGCTGCACTATGAAGAGCGCGGCGAAGGTATGCCGGTCGTGCTGCTGCACGGCTTCCCCTTCGACCATACCATCTGGGCCGCGCAGCTCGCGGCGCTGAGCGACGGCTACCGCGTGATCGCGCCAGACCTGCGCGGCCACGGCCACAGCCCGGCCCCCGAGGGCCTGTACGATATGGATATCATGGCCAGCGACGTCGTCAAGCTGTTGGACGATCTGGACATCGAGCAGGCGGTATGGGTCGGGCACAGCATGGGCGGCTACATCACCCTGGCCGGGCTGCGCCGCGCCATCTCGCGCATCCGGGCGGTGGCCTTCGTCGCCACGCACCCGCGCCCCGACTCGCCGGACAAGCGCATCCAGCGCCTGCAAAGTGCCGACCTGGCGCTGCAAAACGGCCCGCGTGACATCGCGCTGAGCATGATGGGCGTGCTGTTCGCGCCGGAGGTGGACCGCAAGTCCCCCCTGGCCCAGCGCATTTACGACATCATGGCCAGCACCCCGGCGCATGGCGTCGCCGGTGCGCTGCGCGGCATGGCCGAGCGCCCCGCCTCGCTGCTCACCATCCAACGCCTGCAAAAACCGTCCGTGATCATCGGCGGGGCCGAGGACCAGATCGTCACGCCGGACACCGCCGACTGGATGGCGACCGAAATCCCCGACACCGAGCTGGTGCTGATCGATGGGGCGGGCCACCTGCCGATGGTCGAGCAACCGGACGCCACCACCGAGGCGCTGCGGACTTTTTTCGTGAAAATTTAGAAAATCTATTTCGTGTGATCACCAGAGTAGGGTATACTGAAGGGAAAGTGCGCTAACGTTGCTTGTCTCTTTATCCAGCGATTGAGAATACCCTATGTCCTCTGATCCACTCATTGGAATAAAATTAGGTGATTACACCATCCAGAAGCTGCTCGGGCAGGGTGGCATGTCGCGCGTGTATCTGGGCTATGACGAAAACCTGGAGCGCCATGCCGCTGTGAAGGTCATCAGTGGCGATTTTGCGACCACGACCGAGGAAGAATATACGCGGCGGTTCCAAAGCGAGGCCCGCGCGATTGCCCATCTGCGCCATCCAAACATTGTCGGTGTCTACCAGTTTGGACGGTCGGAGGGCATTTACTACATGGCGCAGATCTTCCTGGAAGGGAAGGACCTGCGCAACCTGCTGAAAAGCTACGCCGACAAAGACGAACGTATGCCCCTCAACGAGGTGCTGCGTATCGCGCGGGACGTGGCCAGCGCGCTCGACTATGCCCACGAGCAAGGCGTGATCCACCGCGACATCAAGCCGTCCAACATCATGCTCGAAAAGCAGACCGGGCGCGCGATCCTGATGGATTTCGGGCTGGCGCTGAGCATCCACGAGGGCACGATGGGCGATACCTTCGGCAGTGCGCATTACATCGCGCCGGAGCAAGCCGTATCGTCGGCCAAAGCCGTGCCGCAAAGCGACCTGTACTCGCTGGGCATTGTGCTCTACGAGATGCTGGTCGGCAAAGTGCCCTTCGACGACCCGTCGGTGATGAGCGTGGCGCTCAAGCACCTGAACGAAGTCCCACCGCCCCCAACGATGTACAACCCCGACCTGCCGGCGGCTGCCGAAACCGTGATCCTGCGCGTGCTGGATAAAGAGCCGGAGCACCGCTACGATTCCGGGCAGCAGTTGGTCGACGACCTGGAAAAAGCCTTCGCGCCGGAAGAAAAAGAGGAAAAAAGCGACGGCACCGCCGTGATCGACATGCTCGACTCGCGCATCAATCCCCCGCAGGCCGACGAGGAATCCAAAGATTTCGTCAGCCATCCCAAGCCCCAACGCCGCTATGCAGACGATTCTGAGGCGGAGAAGCAAGAAGGCGGGCTGGCAGGACGTTTTGCGCGGCGCAAAGCGCGCAAGGAAGAAGAAGCCGCGCAGGAGCAGGTCGACAAGGACAACCTGGAGATCGACGACAGCACGCTCGGCTCGATCCTGGATGCTTACGAGGACCCCAGCGAGATCGGGCTGGTCGGGCCGGACGCGACCGGCGTCACCAGGCCCGACAAACCCGCTGCGGACGACACTGCCGCCAGCCAGCCCCGCGCCGACGACACCACCGCCGGTGCCCCGCCTCAAAAACGCCGCCGGTCACGGGTAGGGCTGCTGCTGCCGGTGGTACTGGTGCTGGTCGTCCTGATCGCCGGGATCGCCTTTGGGGGCGACCTGTTGGGCGGCGGAGATGACGACGACGGCGATGATGCAGGGGGGCAGGTCGTGGCCGATGGCACCGCCCAGGCCGACGCCGGCAGCCGGGACGATACCCCGACCCCGACTGACGAGCCGCCAGACGCCACCGCAACCCGCGCCGCCGGTGACGACGACGATCAAGACGCGACACCGGACAGCGCCACGGACGACGGCACACCAACCCGCACCACAGCGCCGGACGACGACAGCGACCAGGACGATGACGGTGACAACACCAGCGTGGCACCCTTCGGCACCGGCGCCACGCCCACCGGCGACGACACAGGGGACGATGACGACGCGGGCGATGATGATGCAGCCGATGACCTGCTGCCCGCCGGGCAGGATCAGGACACGCCCGACCCAACAGTGCGCCTCATCTTCACGCCGGACGAAATCCTGCTGGTGAACATCTCCGACGAGACGCTGGACATCAGCGAACTGGTCTTCCGGCAGGAAAACGGGGGCGTGCGCGAATTCCGCGCCACGACCTGGGAAAGCAGCCCCGCCCCCCCCGACGAGATGAGCGCGGACGGGTGCTACAGCCTGCTCACCATCGACGCCACGCGCACCCGGCCCGACGAAGACCTGTGCCCGACCTGGTCCGGCTCCTACCAGACCAGCATCACGCGCCGGTACTTCTGGATTGCGGAAAATCCCGGGGCGACCTTCGAGGTGTACCGCACCGGGGACGACGAGCCGCTGGCAAGCTGCGACATCCCCACCGATGGCGAAGGCGAATGCGAATTTTACCTCGCGCCGCCTGCGGCAGCAGTGGCGATGCAGCCCCGCCGCACGCCGACCGTCGCGGCCACCGCGACCGAGCGTCCGGAGCCGAGCACCACGCCCGACGCGACGGATACGCCGGACGTGACCGCCACGCCCGATCCAAGCACCACGCCCGACGCGACGGATACGGCGGACGTGACCGCCACGCCCGATCCAAGCGCCACACCGGCAGCGACGGATACGCCGGATGTGACCGCCACGCCCGATCCGAGCGCCACACCGGCGGCGACGGATACGCCGGACGTGACCGCCACGCCCGATCCGAGCGCCACACCGGCAGCGACGGATACACCGGACGCGACGGACACGCCGGACGCGACGGACACGCCCGACGCGACGGATACGCCGGGCGTGACGGACACGCCGACCGTCGAGGAAAAACCGGCGCAGGTCCGGCTGGTGTATGACAACAACGATTTCCTGCTGATCAATATCGCGGACCGCCGCCTGGACGTCAGCCAACTTGTGTTCGAACAGCCCGCCGCCGCGCGCCGCTTTGCGGTCACGGAGTGGGACGACAAAGGCGCGATCGAGGCCAGCACCGAACTTGCACCGGACGGTTGTTACTGGCTGTACCGCACGGACGTTACCTGGGTCGAGCCAGACGAAGACCGCTGTCCGCGCCTGGTGGGCAGCTTCGGCACCACCGTGCGCGACCGCTTCTTCTGGGTCAACGAGCGCAGCAGCGCGACCAGCTTTGTCGTCCGTAACGGTACTGGCGACTCGGTGACCTGCCAGATCAGCGCCGGGGAATGCCTGCTGCATGTCGGCGCTGGCGACGACCTGGCGATGGTCGGGCCGGTGGAAGCTGGCCCCGCCGCGGCGGCGACGACCAGCCCCGCCGCAACCCCTGCCGACGCTGCGCCGAATGTGCGGCTGTTCTACAACGACGACGAATTCTCGATAGTCAACATCTCCAGGCGCGATCTGGACGTACGCGCCCTGGTCTTCGAGCGCGAAATGCACGATGGCAGCCCGCGCAACTTCGCGGCGACGGAATGGAACACCGTCAACCTGTACGAGCCGCTGCGCGCGATGGGGGCGGGGGGCTGCTACCGCGTGGTCACGCCGCGGGGCGACCGCATCCCGCCGGAAGTCGACAAGAACTGCCCGCGCCATCTGGGCACCGTGCAGACCGGCATCGTGCAGCGGCACTTCTGGGTCACGGACTGGGCGGGCGACGTGTTCACCGTCCGCAAAGGCGACACGCCGCTGGCGACGTGTGAGGTCGCCGACGGCGCGTGCAGCTTCTACCTGCCCCGCGATTGATGGTTCTGGCATAAAGTGGGTATAGTCTGGCTACCGGCACACTGCCGGTAGCTTGTTTTTTCGCACGCACCCAACAACGCAGACGGCATAGAAAGGACCAATCGCCATGTTTTATCCGGCCAAGTCGCCCTGGTGACGGGCGCGGCAGCGGGCAGGCCATGATCGACCGCGTCGCAGAGTGGCAGCATACGCTGGACGTGAGCGGGCTGGTGTTGTTCCTGTGCTCGGACGCCGCCGCTTATCTGACCGGGCAAGCGATCAATATCGACGGTGGAAAGATTATGTTATGAGGCCGACAAACACCTGACGATCTTCTCATGCGGACCGCGCAAGACTTGGTATACTTAACCCCGTGAGTTGGTTTAGGTGGGAAAGAGTACCTGGAATGCCACAGTCGCCGTTAGACATCAGCGAACAAGAAATCCGCAAACGCTGCGGGCCACTGCTCGAGGGGGCCATCGACGAGGCCACCCGGCTGCGCCATAACTACATCGGCACCGAGCATCTGTTCAACGCGCTGACGCAAAACACCGACAGCGTCGCCGCGCGGATGCTGGTCGAGGCCGGGCTGGAGCCGCGCGAGATGCGCAACCAGCTTCGGCGCGTGGTCGGCGCGGGGGACGACGCGGTCAACGAATGGCCGCCCCTCACGCCGCGCATGCACCGCGTGCTGGCGATGGCGATCTACCTGGCCGACGACGCCGGGGACCGCTTCGTGACCGAGGAGCAGCTGCTGCTGGCGCTGCTCCAGGAGGGCGAGGGCGTCGCGGCGCGCGAATTGATCCAGCGTGACGTGGATATCGTGCACTGGATCGAGCGCCTGCTGGAGCAGATCGAGGAGAACGACAGCGACGAGTTCGACGAATTTCTGTTCAATGACCTGGACTCGCAGCTCGACGAACTGGCCGACGATGAAGACGAGGCCGGCCAGCACATGCCCACGCCCCTGCTCGACAAATACGGGCGCGACCTGACACAGCAGGCCCGCGAGGACAAGATCGGCCCTGCCGTCGGGCGCGAGCGCGAGATCCGCATGGTGGCGCGCACCCTCACGCGCAGCAAAAAGCACAACCCGCTGCTGCTCGGCGATTCCGGCGTGGGCAAAACCGCCGTCGTCGAGGGGCTGGCCTACATCATCGCCCAGGGCACCGCACCCAGGTTCCTGCTCAACAAGCGCATCGTGGGCCTGGAGATCGGGATGCTGGTGGCGGGCACCAGCCTGCGCGGCCAGTTCGAGGAGCGCATCGTCGGCATCGTCGACGAGGTCAAGAACGCGCCGGAGGTGATCCTGTTCATCGACGAGATTCACACCATCGTCGGCGCGGGCGACACCATCGACAGCAACCTGGACGCGGCCAACATCCTCAAGCCGGCGCTGGCACGCGGCGAGATCACCTGCATCGGGGCCACCACGTTCGAGGAGTATCGCAAGGCCATCGCGCGCGACCCGGCGCTGGACCGCCGCTTCCGCACGGTCGAGATCGAGGAGCAGAACGTGGCCGAGTCGCTGGTGGTGATCGAGAACGTCTACCACCGCTACGAGGACCATCACCACGTCACGATCCTGCCCGACGCGCGCGAGGCTGCCGTCCGGCTCTCGGACCGCTACATGCGCGAGCGCCGCCTGCCGGATAAGGCGCTCGACCTGCTGGACGAGGCCTGTGCCCGGCTGGTCATTCAGAGCAACACGTCGGACGCCGCCGCGACCGGGGGCGAGGGCGGCGACTCCGACGGCACCAGCGCATCCGGCGAAGCGAGTGATGTGAACGAGGCCCCGGCGCTGGAAGTCACCGTGCAGACCATCACCGAGGTGCTCAGCGAGTGGACCGGCATCCCGGTCAGCGAACTGACCGCCGACGAGCGGCTGCGCTATGCGCGCATGGTCGAGGCGCTGCGCGAGCGCGTGGTCGGCCAGGATCACGCGCTGGCGACCGTCGCCGACGCGATCAAGACCAACCGCGCCGGGTTGGGCGATCCGCGCCGCCCGGTGGGGGTGTTCGTGTTCCTGGGGCCGAGCGGCGTCGGCAAAACCGAGCTGGCCAAGACGCTGGCACAGTTCCTGTTCAACGACGAAAACGCCATCATCCGGCTGGACATGTCCGAATTTCACGACGAGCACACCGTCGCCCGTTTGATCGGCGCACCGCCCGGCTACAAGGGCATGGAACAGGGCGGCCAGCTCACCGAGGCGCTGCGGCGCAAGCCCTACAGCGTGGTGCTGCTCGACGAGGTGGAGAAGGCCGCGCCGGAGGTGTTCGATATCTTCCTGCAGGTGTTCGACGAAGGCCGCCTGACCGACTCGCAGGGCGCGACCATCGACGCGCGCCACGCGGTGTGGATCATGACCAGCAACATCGGCACAGGCGACGTCGGCAAGGGGCTGGGCTTCATGGCCACCCCGGACCAACTGCCCGATTACGGCTTCCACCTGAAGAAGCACTTCCGCCCGGAGTTCCTCAACCGGCTGGATGACGTGGTGGTCTTCAACGCGCTGGACCGCGAGGCGCTCGACGGCATCCTGGATTTGCAGATGCAGGAGGTCACCGACCGGCTGGCGGAGCAAAAGCTGCGCCTGACGCTGGACCAGAGCGCGCGCGAGCTGCTGTTGCGCGAGGGCTACGACCCGGCCAACGGGGCGCGCCCGCTGCGCCGCGCGCTCGAACGGCTGCTGACGCGCCCGCTGAGCACGGCGCTGTTGGAAGAGCGCTTCGTGCCTGGGGACACGATCCAGGCCAGCGCCGAGGGCGATCACTTGCAGCTCCAGGCCAAGCCGGCCCCGGAGGCCGAGGCCGATGAGCAGGCCAACGGCGATCAATCCCTGTCCGACCAGGCCGACGGGGACGAGACGTCCCCGGCAGCGTCCCGCACGGAGTAGGGCGGCATACTGGCTTTAGCCCGCCCCCGCCGGCTCTCTCGCCGCACGCGATGGTTTAGATAACGATTTTTGAGGCGGTGCTTTTTCCGCGATGCTAACCCTCACCCCCCCCCGGCCCCTTCTCCCACCGAGTGGGCGAGGGGGAGTCACGGCGCACGCTTTTTCCCCTCGCCCATTGTATGGGAGAGGGGATACCGCCCGCCGGGCGGAGGGGTGAGGGTCATGCGCCCTTAACTTAACCGTATTGGATTTACCGCCGACAAAAAGCCAGAAGCCAGAATATGCGCCCCAGGCCGCACCGTTTAGCATTGTGTAGCCCGAACCCGGCGACCTATCGACGATGGTATTATGAGCGACAAAGAGCTTCCGACCGTTCCACAAACCGGCATTGCGCCGCTGGCGCTGCCACCCGAAGAGGAAAAACGGCTGCTTTCCCGGCGGCGTAAAGCCGACCGCACCGATCCGTTTGCCAGCGACCCCGACGAGGCGATCCGGCGTGTGGGGCGGCTGGCGCTGCGCCGGGACATCCCGCACCCGTACGATTACCTGGCGTTGGGCGATATGTGCGCCGCGCATTCGTTCATCAACGACGACCGGCGGCTGCTGGTTTTCTACGCCAGCAAGACGCTGTACGCCTACCACCGCGCGGCAGAACTGGCCGGGCCGGACAACGACGATTACGCGCTGGCGCAGTCGGCGCGCGAAGCCTACGTGCGCTGGGTGGTGCAGATCGCGCGGCTGGCCCCCACGCGCCGCAATATTGCGGCGGCGCTGTGGACGGTGGCCGAGATCGAAGCCCAGGACGAGACCGCCCTCGACAACCTGAGCGACGAGGCGCAGCTGCTGGCGCTGTGGTATGTCGCGCCGCCACACGCCCACGATTTCACGCCGCCGCCCGAGCACGCTCCGCCCCTGCCCGAATCGGAGGAGGTGACGCAAGTCTACCCGGAGGAGGTCCCCACGCATGGCGACGAAGGCAGCGACGTGGCGTCCGGGGTGCTGTCGCTGGTCGATCCGGAGGCGATCAGCGAGACGCGCTCGGACAAGTCCGAGACGTTCCGGCTGAAGCTGGAAGCCACCCAACCCGGCAGCACGTCCGCCCCGGCGGCCTTCATGCCGGTGCCGGGCCTGTTCCAGCAGCGCGAGGGTGAATTTCATTACAGCGAGCGCATCGACGACCGCTACGAAGTCGCGCAGGTGCTGCGCGGCGGGATGGGCATCGTCTACCTGTGCTACGACCACCAGGCGCGCCAAGCCGTCGCGCTCAAGTCGTTCCAGAGCAAGTTCCTCACCAACGAAACCGCCGTCGCGCGCTTCACCCAGGAAGCACTGACCTGGATTCGACTGGAAAAGCACCGCCACATCGTGCAGGCGCGGCGCGTGCAAAAATTCGAGGGCCGCCCGCACATCATCCTGGAGCACATCTCTGGGCCGGAAGGCCTGGGGCCGGATCTGCGCAGTTGGATCCGGCACAACCGGGTCACGCTGGCGCTGGCGCTGGAGTTCGGGCTGCACATCGCGCTGGGGATGCAGCACGCCACGCGACAGGTGCCGGGGCTGGTCCACCGCGACCTCAAGCCGGCCAACATCCTGGTGCGGCACGACGGCATCGCCAAAGTGACGGACTTCGGGCTGGTGCGCTCGATTCACCTGGAGGACCTGGCGGCTGCCGACGAACTCAACGACGACTCGACGCGCCTTACACGCGCCGGGGCCATCGTCGGGACCGCGCCGTATCTCTCGCCGGAGCAGTGTCGCAACGACGAGGTTGACATGCGCACCGACATTTATGCGTTTGGCTGCGTGCTGTACGAAATGCTCACCCAAAACACGCTGTTCGAGGCGTCCACCTTCAAGGAATGGGTCGCCGCCCACCAGCACGACACCCCGGCCTTCCCGGAGAGCACGATCCCGGTGCCGCCGGCGGTGCGCGACCTGACGCTCGCCTGCCTGGAAAAAGACCCCGACAACCGCCCGCAAACGTGGGGCGAGCTGGTCGACGCGCTGGCCCGTGCCTACGAGAGCGCGACCGGCACCCCGCCGGAGATGGAACTCAGCGGGCTGGAGCTGGAGGTCCGCGAGTTGATGGACAAAGGCTACAGCCTGACCGAACTGGGCTACACCGACGAAGCGCTGGATGCCTACGACCGCGCGCTGGAGATCGAGCCGAAATCGGCCTGGGCCTGGGCGCGCAAGGGGCGCACGCTGCGCCTGCTGGGCCGCTATGAGGAGGCGCTGGCCGCCTACGATCACGCGCTGGGGGTAAACTTGCGCTTCGCCTGGGCGTGGACCGGCAAGGGGCAGGTCCTCGAACGCATCGGGCAGACCGAGCGCGCGCTGGCCGCCCACCAGACCGCGACCAAACTCCAGCCCGGCAACGTGTGGGCGTGGTACAACCAGGCCGAGGCGCTGCACTCGCTGCGCGATTACCAGGCCGCGATGGAGGTGCTCGACCGCACGCTGGACATCGACCCGCACCACGCCGAAAGCTGGGCCAAGCGCGGGCAGGTGCTACGCGCCCTGCAGCGCTACCCGGAGGCGCTCAACGCCTATAACCGCGCGCTGGAACTCAACCCGCCCTACGCCTGGGCCTGGAACGGCAAGGGGCTGGCGCTCAAGGCGATGGGCCGGCTGGAGCAGGCGCTCGAAGCCTTCGAGCAGGCCGCGCGCCACCAGCCCAGCGAGGTGTGGCATTGGTACAACCAGGCGGAGATGCTGGTCGAGATGGGGCGCTACCAGCAGGCGTTGGCCCCCACCCAACAGGCGACCCGCGTCGCCCCGCACCACGCCTATTCGTGGGCCAAGCTGGGGCAGGTCTACCGCTACCTGGAGCGCTACGCGGACGCAGTCAAAGCCTACGACCAGGCGCTCATGCTCAAAAAAGACTATGCGTGGGCGGTCAACGGCAAGGGCATCGTGCTGGAACGGATGCAGCGCTATGAGGACGCGCTGGCGATGTACCGGCGCGCCTCCGAACTGGTGCCAGACGACGTATGGCACTGGTACAACCAGGGCAACCTGCGCGTGCTGCAAGAACGCTACGAGGACGCGATCCCGCTGCTGGAAAAGGCCATCGAGGTCAACCCGGAGCACGCGCGCAGTTGGGCGCGGCTGGGCAACATTTACCGCCACATGGCGCAGTCGGAGAAGGCGCTCTCCTACCTGGCGCGCGCGGTCAAGATCGAGCCGGACTACGCCTGGGCCTGGAACGAGCGCGGCATCACGCTGGAAATCCTGACGCGCTACGACGAAGCCGTCACCGCCTACCAGCGCGCCGCCACCGCCGAACCGCACAACCCGCTGTACTGGTACAACCAGGGCGACACGCTGGTCTTCACCAAAGACTACCACGCCGCCCTGGAGGCCTTGCAGCGCGCGCTGGAGGTCGACCCGCGCTATGTGCGCGCGTGGGCCAAGCAGGGGCAGGCGCTGCGCCGCATGGGCCGCTACGAGGAGGCGCTGGCCAGCTACAGCCGCGCGGTCGAGCTGGCCCCGGACTATGGCTGGGCGTGGAACGGGCGCGGGCTGGCGCTGAGCGCATTGGGCCGCCACGACGAGGCGCTGGCGTGCTTCCAGCGGGCGGCCACGCTCCAGCCGGACGACGTGTGGTTCTGGTACAACCAGGCCGACGAGTTGATCGTGATGCACCGCTACGAGGACGCCCTGCCGCCGCTGGAGCGTGCGCTCCGCCTGAACCGCAATCACGCCGAAAGCTGGGCCAAGCGCGGGCAGGCGCTGCGCCGCCTGGGCCGCTACAAGGAGAGCGTCGCAGCCTATGACCAGGCGCTCAAGCTAGAGCCGCATTACGCCTGGGCGTGGAACGGGCGCGGGCTGGTGCTGGAAGCGATGGACCGCCGCGAGGAAGCCTTGCTCAGCTACGAGCGCGCCTCCCAGGAGGACCCGCACAGCGTATGGTACTGGATCAACCAGATCGAGCCGCTGTTGTCGCTGGGCCGCCACGAGGACGCGCTGGGCGTGATCGACGAAGCGCTGGCGCTCGAACCGGACAACGACTCCGCCTGGGCGCGCAAAGGGCAGGTGCTGCGCCGCATCGAGCGCCACGCCGACGCGCTGGACGCTTACACCAAAGCCCTGGAGATCGCGCCCAATTATGGCTGGGCCTGGAACGGCAAAGGGCTGGCCCATGCCGCGCTCGGCCAGTGGGACGCGGCGCTGGCCTGCTACACCGAGGCGACGAAGGTCGCGCCGCGCGATGTGTGGTTCTGGCACAACCGGGGCGAAGCCTTGATGCAGCTCGCGCAGTGGGCCGAAGCGGTGCGCATCTTCAACAAGGCGCTGGAGATCGACGCGCACCACCAGCCGTCCCGCGATAAACGCACCGAAGCCCGCCGCAAACTGGCTAGTGACGAGGAGTGAAGCTGTGATGGTAGAAGAAATTGTGCTGGCGGTGATGAGTGGGCCGCAGGATGGCGCGGTCTTGACCTTCGAGACATTCCTGGACACCGACCAACCGACCGAACTCAACATCGGGCGGCGCGACGATTGCGACGTCAGCCTGAATTACGACAGCCAGGTCTCGCGCGAGCACGCGGTGCTGATCTACGACGGCGAGCGCTTCTGGCTGGAGGACACCGGCAGCACCAACGGCACGTACATCGGCGAGGAGAAAATCACCGGGCGCGCGGAGATCCAGCCCGGCGAGCTGTTCCGCATCGGGCGCACGTGGCTGCGCGTCGAGCCGATGGCGAACTTCACCCCGCTGGACAGCGACGATCTGCCGTTTTAGGCCGGGGTTTACAGGTATTGCCAACGCTATGCTGTTGGGCCTCGATGTGGCTTGTCAACAGGCCTCACCCCCTAACGGGGTGTCCGGTATTAGACTCCGGCAGAATCGCCCAACACTGCCCCTCACCCCCCGGCCCCCTCTCCCACCGAGTGGGCGAGGGGGAGTCACGGCGCAGTTTTTTTCCCCTCGCCTATTGGATGGGAGAGGGGACACCGCCCGCCGGGCGGAGGGGTGAGGGTGTTTTTCGGCGTATACCACAGGCTCAGCAACATCGGACAACCCCCTTAACTCCCCGCCCTTTTTCCCTTGTATGATGGGATGAGAGGGGGTGAGGCCAAACCGTCATCAGTCCCGGTTGTCCCGACCCGTTTATTGATAGGAGCTACCCCACCATGACCCATCGCCCGTCCGTTCCCATTCTCCGCCGCGCCCTGTCGAGCATCGTCCTGCTGGCGCTGGTCGTGGGGCTGAGCGCCCCGCTGTTGCACACGGCACATACGCCCGCCGCCGCTCAGGGGGACGACATCCCGCTGCCGGTGGCCCGGCGCGGCGACCATCCCCGGCTGCTGATCACGCAGGCGTACGTCGCGCGCACGCTCAAGCCGCGCATGACACGCGCCACGCCAGCGTGGATCGCGTTTGCGCGGTACATCGACTCCGGCGAGCCGGAAGCCAACGCCGCCTGGACGCCGGGCACGGTGCTGCGCTCGCTGGCGCTGGCGTGGCTGGTCACGGAGAACGATGCCTACGCCGACCGGGCGCTGGCGGTGATGATCGAGATCGCCGGCCAGGTCGAGTCTGCCCCGGCGCTGACCGGCGCGGGCGGGCTGGACGGGACGCTGTTCGAGCATGTGGCGGCGCTGGCGGTGGGCTACGACTGGCTGTACGACGCGCTGAACGCCACCGATCGCGCCGCGATCCAGGATACGCTGCTGCGGGCGGCGGCGGTGCTGATGGACCCGGCCTCTGACACGGGCAGCATCGTCTGGTTGGACGGGCAGTTGATGGCGTTCGGCAACTACGCGCCGCGCTGGCTGTGGGCGCTGACGGCGGTCGGGCTGGCGCTGGACGGGGAGCGCGCCGAAGCCGGCGCGATCCAGGCCTTCGCGCGCACCGCGCTGCGCGACACCTTCCTGCCCGCGCTGGACCTGCAAACCGGCGGCGCGTGGGCCGAGGGGCCGGTGTACGGCTTTCTCGCCAACTGGCCGAAGGTGCAGGCCGCGCTGGCGTGGTGGACGGCGCGCGGCGAAAACTACTTCGACGACACGGACTGGTGGTACGACCGGCTGGCCTACGACATGTTCCTCTACTACCCTACGCAGGCCCGCACCTACAACGCCGACTGGGGCGACCCGATCCACAACTACCCGTCGATCATCGGCGATGCGGAGCGCTACCACGCCGTCGCCGTATATGGCCGCGCGCAGGATCTGCTGCTGCGCACCGTGTTCGCCGGGACGGATCATGCCAGTTGGATGGACTGGTTCCTGCGCCAGCCACCGGAAGGTATGCCGGGCTGGATGGCGGTCGAGGAATTCCTGTGGCGCGATCCGGACCGCCTGGGCGCGCCGCCGCCGGACCGGTCGTGGATCGCGCCCTACAACGGGCATGTCTTCATGCGCTCCAACTGGGCCAACGACGTCGGGATACTGGACGACACCGCGACCTACGTCAGCTTCAACGCCGGGGATCACCTGGCCTATCACCAGTTTTTCGACCAGGGCAGCTTCACGCTGTACCACAACGGCGCGGACCTCGTGGCGCGCAGCGGCGTATACAGCGGCGACGGCACCTCCGACCACGACGCGAATTATTACGTGCGCACCATCGCCGCCAACACGGTGCTGGTCTGCGATCTGGGCGAGGTGTTCGACGGCATCCGGCCCAACGCCGAGCGCGACGTGTGGCTCAACGACTGCGGCCAGCGCACGCTGGACCCCGCGCCGCGCACCGCGATCAACGTCGACTACCTGTTCGACAACTGGCGCAGCTACGACACCGGCTCGCTCACGCGCTTCGGCGAGACGGGCAGCGTCAGCTACCTGCGCGCGGACATCACCGGCGCGTACAACAGCACGGTCTACACCACGCCGGACAACCGCGCCAAAGTGAGCGCCGTGATCCGCGAGCTGGTCTACTGGCGACCGGGCATTGTGGTCGTGACCGACCGCGTGCTGACGACCTACCCGGCCTATACCCCGCTGACCGTGTTCCACTTCCAGGCCGCGCCCGAAGCCGCCGGGCTGTACTTCCGCGTGCCGGTCGGCGAGAGCGCGCTCTTCCTGCAAAACATGCGCCCCAACAGCCAGATCACGACGGTCGAGGGCTACCGGGTCGCCGGGGAAATGGTCGATCAAAGCTGGGGCGAGCCGGTCGCCAACAATTTCGAGAACACGCCCTACGCGCCTTATCGCCTGGAGATCGCAGCCAATGAGCGCGGGCTGGAACACTGGTTTATGACGGTCTTCATCGCGCAGGACAGCGCCGATCCCGCCCCGGCGGAGAACGTGCTGGTGCCGGGGGACGGGATGCGCGGGATGGCGCAGGGCACGGTGCAGGTCATGTTCGATGTCGCGCCAGAAGACGGGACGGACATTATGGAAACGTCGTTCCAGGTCACGTCCGGCGTGCAGTATACGCTGGTGACCGGGCTGGCCCCAAACACGGACTACATCGTGCAGGCCGAGGGCAACCTGACCAAAGACCTCGCCACCAACGAGGCCGGCATGCTGCTGATCGCCGACGTGCCGCCCGGCGCGGTATCGCTAACGGCGCAGTAACACGCGCATGCTCGCCAGCGCGTGCAGGTAATACACGGCGCTCTCCGGCGTTGTTTCCAGCTCGTTGATGATGTTGGAGAACACATTGCCGATCACCGGGCCGAACAGCGCCAGCACGATGATGAGCAAGATCGGCCCCACGCAGAACAACATCACCAGCACCACGATCAGCACGATCAGCCAGGCCGGCAGCCCGGATCGCTGCTGGGCGGGCGGCCCAGGCGGCGGATAGCCGAGCGGCGGCTGGTCGTAGCCGGGCGGCGGTTGGTAACCGGGCGGTGGCGGCTGGGGTGACTGGTAGCCGGGCGGTGGCGGCGGCGATGGCGCGGACTGGTCGGGCTGCGGCGGGGTTTGCTCATCCGGCGGCAGTGGCAGGCCGTCGTCGCCCCTGGATTCGTCGGAGGACTGGGGGTGCTGCGGGTCTTCGGGCATGTGGCCTCTCTTCTTCTAATCAAGCTCCGGCGTGAACAGGTCCGGCGTCAGGGTGGCGGTACTTTCCATCTCGCGGGTCGCCACGCCGGGATCGCCCGCGTCGCCATCGGAATCAAACGCCCCCGACAGCGCCGCGATCCCCAACGCGGCCACCAGCAAGATCACCACGATCACGCCGACAATCGGCACCAGCCGCGACCGATCCAACGCAGCCCGGGTCGCCGGTTCGTGCTGGATGGTGGTATGGTCGCGCACCCAGTCCGCGATCAGCCCGGCAGGCACGCGGTACAGTTCGCCGTCGGTCTGGACCAGCGCCTTGTAATCCAGGCTGCGCAGCGCCGCCGCCAGCCGCGTCTTGTTGAGCACGTAATTTGTGCCGTCGATCCAGGCCAGGACCGCATCGAACGTGTGCCCCACGGCGGGGTCGCTCGCGTCAAGCTGCACCAGCGCGGTGAGGGCGAGCTGCTCGTTTTGCGTGGTGCTGTCCCACAGCGGGCGCAGCACGTCCTCGGCCTGCGCCAACACCGCCGGGTGGATCGCCTCCAGATCGTGGACGGTGATCGGCCCGGCGTGGCCGCGCCCCTCGGAACGGCGGTACAGCAGGCGGCAGACCGAATGCAGCAGAAACGGGTGCCCCCCCGCCAGGGCCTTGATGCGGGCGACGGCGTCATCGTCGATGGCGGCCATGTCCCCAAACGGCACCCAGATCAGCCATTCGGCATCGTCCGGCGACAGCGGCTTGAGGCGGACGTACAGCGCCGGATCGCTGAGCATGTCAATCGCCAGCGCGCGGTCCTCGTAGGCCGCGTCCAGCGCGCACACGATATCCAGCCGGTCCTGGTCCGCCAGCGCCGCCGCCAGCCGGTCGGTGAGATCGGCAGGCAGCGCACCCTGCTCCGCCGCGTCGAGCAGCAGGTGGGCGTCGTCGAACGCCAGCACCAGGAACCGCTGCCGCAGCGCCGCCAGCGCGATCTCCAGGTAGTCCGTCAGGAACCAGTCGAGCAGGTCGAACCCTGGCGCGGCGGCCTTATCCGGGTCGGGGCCATCCGGCACGCGGTAGGTGCTGGCCTCGGCCTGCTCCAACGTGCGGCACACGGCATCCATCAGCGCCGCCACCAGCGTCTCCCCGTTCAGTGGGTCCAGCGCGGCCACGTCGATCACACACAGCCGGTAGCGATCATCGACCAGGAAACGCAGCTGGTGCAGCGCGGAGCTTTTGCCCATCCCGCGCTGCCCGATCACCACCAGGGCGTGCTCGTGTGGCGCGCCGACCAGGTGCTGCCGGAAAAATGCGGATATCTCGTCCCGCCCGAAGAAATGGGCCGGGTCTGCGGTGGGGTGCAGCGGATTATACGGATTTGTATCCATTGCGGGCCTTCCCGTCTACGGATCATCATCTGCTGCGTAGTAGTGTATGCCGGGCAGACGCTGGGTGCAAATGCAGCCTGTACATTTGACAGGCCAATTTGGTCCTATATGGACTGTCGGCGGACGGGGCCAAGCGGGTATAATAAAAGGGTCGGTACGGTCTGTTCCCGACCCTCTGAACGAACAGCTAACTATATTTACGTCAGGATCAGACAACATGAACACCACAACGCAAATCTCATCGCAAGACCTTATCGCACTCGAAGACCGCTACGGCGCGCACAACTACCACCCGCTGGACGTCGTGCTCAGCCGGGGCGACGGCGTGTGGGTGTGGGATGTCGAGGGCAACCGCTACATGGACTGCCTGAGCGCCTACAGCGCCGTCAACCAGGGCCACGCCCACCCGCGCATCCGCGAGGCGCTGGTCGCGCAGGCCGCCCGGCTGCCATTGACCAGCCGCGCCTTCCGCAACGACCAGCTCGGGCGCTACTACCAGCAGCTCGCCGAACTGACCGGCTACGAGATGGTGCTGCCCATGAACACCGGTGCAGAAGCGGTCGAAACCGCGCTCAAGGCGGCGCGCAAGTGGGGCTACCAGGTGAAGGGCATCCCCGGCGACGCGGAGATCATCGCCCCCGCCAACAACTTCGCCGGGCGCACGATCTCGATCATCAGCTTCAGCACCGAGCCGCAGTACCGCGCGGGGTTTGGCCCCTACACGCCCGGGTTCAAGACGATCCCGTATGGCGACGCCCAGGCGCTCGAAGACGCGATCACGCCCAACACGGTCGCGTTCATCTTCGAGCCGATCCAGGGCGAGGGCGGCGTGATCGTCCCGCCGGCAGGCTATCTGCGCCAGGTGCGCGAGATCTGCACCACGCACAACGTGCTGATGATCGCCGACGAAATCCAGACCGGCCTGGGGCGTACCGGCAAGCTGTTCGCCTGCGATCACGAGGAGGTCACGCCGGACATGGTTACCATCGGCAAGGCGCTGTCGGGCGGGTATTACCCGGTGTCGGCGGCGCTGGCCAGCCAGGAAATCCTGGGCGTGTTCAACCCCGGCGACCACGGCAGCACTTTCGGCGGGAATCCGCTGGCCTGCGCGGTCGCGACGGCGGCACTGGACGCGCTGGTCGACGAGGGCATGATCGAGAATGCAGCGAAGATGGGCGACTACTTCCAGGACCAACTGGCCGAGATCAACAGCCCGCACGTGCAGGAAGTACGCGGCAAGGGGCTGATGATCGGCGTGGAACTCAAGCCGGAAGCCGGGGGCGCGCGCCGCTTCTGCGAGGCGCTCCAGGAGAAGGGCATCCTGGCCAAAGAGACGCACCACACCATCATCCGCTTCGCCCCGCCGCTGGTCATCAGCCAGGACGAGATCGACTGGGCGCTGGACCGCATCCGCCCGGTGCTGCTGATGGACTGAGCCAGGCTGTAGCATAAACGAAAAGGCGCACCGCGTGTGCGCCTTTTTTGGTGGAGCGCCCTGCTCCACATCAAACAGCCCTGCGCACGATGCCCCAGGCCGCCAATTTTTGTGAAAATTAGAACGAAGCGGCAGGCAGCGGCACGCTGACCGGCTCGGCTGCGGCTAGGCGTTCGCGGACGGCTGCTTCTAGCTCGTCCTGCATGACGTCCGACCCCCAGGTCACGATATCGCCGATGGCGGGGATGCGCCCTTCGCACACCACGCACTCATTGATCACGAGGCTCGGCGTTTCGGTTACGTAATCCGCGATTTCATCCTGGTCCGTCACCGTTTCCAGCCGGTACCCGGTGTGCGGATTGAGCCAGTTCAGCGCCACGCGGGCGTGTTGGGCGGCCTTTTTGGTGTAACGGGTTTTGGGTCCCAGAACCTTGATCGTCAACATGATGCTCGTGCTCCCAGTTTTAGATATAGCGATATGTCGTACCAACCAGTGTCCACAAGCATCGCACAGCCGGCGCGATCCGGTTAGTGAAAATCATCACGATAGATTCGTGAAAATAGTCACGAATCATTGATCGAGCGCAAACGTCACCGCCGCACCGGGCGCGAGCGTCTCGGCCTGCGCGCCGACCTGCACCGCCAGCGGCTCGTCGGTCACCTCCGCGACCAGCGCCGCGCGCGTGACCGTCACGTCCAGGCGGCGGCCCCGGATCATCAGGTGGAAGCGCAGCCGATCCCACCCGGCGGGCAGCGTGGGCTGGAAGTGCACCCGATCATCGGCGAGCACGAACCCGGCGAAGCCCGGCACGATCATCTGCCACACCGCGCCACAGGCCGCCGTGTGAATCCCACCCAGGAACGAGCCGCCGCTCATGACCTTTTTGCTGGCGTTGTACAGGTCAATCGTGGCCGAGGTCATGAAATACTCATAGGCGCGGTCATGATAGCCGGCCTTGCTGGCGATGAGGGCATGCACCGACGGGCTGAGCGACGACCCGTGCTCGGTGCGCGGTTCGTAGTAATCGAAGTTGGCGCGCAGCACGTCCGGCGGAAATTCATCATGCAGCGCCAGCAGTTGCAGCACGTCGGCCTGTTTGTTGACCTGCGTCTCGACCGCGATCCCGTTCGGCCAACCCCAATACTCCTCCGGGTCGATCAGGCGCTCGCGCAGTTGGTCGGGCGTGATGTCCTCCAGCGCGAAGTAGCCGTCGAACTGCTCGATCAGGCGCGTGTCGGGGTCGGGCGGCGGCAGGTAGATCAGGTCGATGATATCCTGCCAGTCGACGACATGCTGCTCGTCGAGGCCGAGCCGGGCCATCAGCGCCGCCAGGCGAGCGGGGTCTTTGCCCTGCATCTGGCGGTAGATGTCCAGTGCGACTTGCAGCGCGTGCCGCGCCTGATACATGGTGAAGGCGTTGTTGTCCACGTTCTCGTGGTACTCGTCCGGCCCCAGCAGGCGGATGAACTCGCAGCGGTTTTTGTCCTTCTTGAAGTGCACCCGTGCCACGAGGAACTGAGCCACCTCGAACGCGATCTCGGCCCCGAACTTGACGATGTAATCCCAGTCGCCGGTCGCCTGGTAGTACTGCCCGATCGCGTACACGATATCCGGCGAGATGTGAATCTGCCAGGAATTGAAATGGTTGTGGATCGGTCGCCCGGTCAGCACGTCGGTGAAGAAGTAGTCCGGGAACAGTTCTTCGCCGGTCTTGCCGCTGGTCCAGGCGTAAAACGCGCCGTAATAGCCCAATCGCCGCGCCTTGCCGCGCGCCCCGTCGAGCGTGTCGTAACGGTATTCCAGCACATTCCGCGCTACTTCCGGCCAGGTGTACATGAAGACCGGCAGGTTGAAGATCTCCTGGTCCCAGAAGGCCGCGCCCTGGTAGACCTGGCACGACAGCCCGCGCGCGCCAATCGGCAGCCGGGCGTGGGTCGGCGTAGCGATGATGTTGTGGTACAGGTTGAAGCGCGTGATCACCTGCGCCTCCAGGTCGCCGTCGATCTGGATGTCGGCGGTGGCCCAGATGTCGTCCCAACGCGCGCAGTGCGCCGCCTGGAGCGCGTCGTAGCCCTGCGCTAACCCGTTGCGCACGGCAGCGACCGCCTGCTCGAACGGCTCCGCGACATCGCTGCTGGTGTAGATCGCCACCACGCGCGCCAGCGTGATCGTCTGCCCGGCCTCCAGCGCGAAGGTGCGTTTGTGCAGCACGCGGCGGTCCTCCTCCAGCACCTCGACCGTGTCCGGCTCCGCGCCGCTGACGGTCAGCCCGGCCACCACGTCGATCTGGATGCCGAACTCGTGCGTCACGGCTTCGAGCGCGTCCAGCCCGTCGCCCTCGGGCGTGCGGTATGCGCGGAAATGCTCGCCGTGCAGGCTCCACACCTGCCCGTCGATCCCGGTGATCAGGGTGATCGCGGCGGGCTGATCGGGCGTGAAGCGGTAGCGCATCGCCAGCAGGTGGACGTTGCCGTAGCTGGCGAACTTCTCCACATCGAGCGCCCCACCCTTGCCGTGCGATCCGTGCCACGTCTGCGCGCGGCGATACACCCCGTGCCGCAGGTCGAGCGCGCGCGTGTAGTCGCCGGTCGTCCCCTCGAAGATGGACAGCGGCTCGCCATCGACCAGCAGCCGCGTGTACAGGCCGTTCGGCACATTGCACAGCTCGCGCCAGCGGCCATCCGGCGCGGTGTCCCAGGTGTCGGTGACGATGCAGGCCACGTACTGCGCCTGCTCCCATTCGGCGAACGTGCCCCGGTAGCCCAGGTAGCCGTTGCCGATCATAAAGTTGCTGCCCGTCGTCACGATCTGGCCGGGGTCGAAGGTATGCTCGATGATGTCCCAGCCGGTGTCGGTCTGCAAATTGTTCTTGAGGTCCATATACACACAAGCTCCTTGTGGGTTGCGAAGTTGATGCTGCCGCCCATTGTACCATGCGCAGCACAGGGGGAGCTTGCGGGGACACATCACGCTGGCTACTTCCCGTACACGCTCTCAGGGAGAGGGACCCGACGCCAGTCGGAAGGGTGCGGGCCAGCGGGTGAGGGCAAAACTGGACAGTAACTTCTGCCGACCTGGACTAGCCGGATTTGCCGCCCGCCCGTTAATCCGGGATAATGTAGCCTGGGAATCACTATGCACACGGGGAACAACCATGCAGACGGTTGACTACATCGTGATCGGCTCCGGCTTTGGCGGCAGCGTGTCGGCCATGCGGCTGAGCGAAAAAGGCTACCGCGTGCTGGTGTTGGAGCGCGGCAAACGCTTCGCGGACGACGACTTCCCGCGTACCAACTGGAACCTGCGCAAGTTCCTGTGGCTGCCCCCGCTGCGCTGCTTTGGCATCATGCAGTTCAGCATGTTGAAGGGCGTGCTGGTGCTGCACGGCAGCGGCGTGGGCGGCGGGAGCCTGATGTATGGCAACGTGCTGATGGAACCCAGCGCGGAGCTGTTCGACGCCCCGGCGTGGCGCGACCTGGGCGACTGGCAGGCCATCCTGCGCCCGCACTACGCCACCGCGCGGCGGATGCTGGGCGTCACGCGCAACCCGCGCCTGTGGCCCGCCGACGAGACGCTGCGCGGCATCGCCGCCGATCTGGGCCAGGGCGACTCCTTCCGCCCGACGCAGGTCGGCGTGTTCTTCGGGGAGGAGGGCGCCACCGTGCCCGACCCGTACTTCGATGGGGCCGGCCCGGCGCGGGCCGGCTGCACCCACTGCGGC
>DAOTUD010000039.1:0-38178 GCA_034437275.1 Anaerolineae bacterium | reverse complement strand
CTGGACTTGATGGTGTACTTCATCCAGGAAAGCGGGCAGGACTGGCCGTTTTAGCTTGTTTATCGCGCACCGCGCCAATCATCTGTTTACCAACCGAGTGAGGCATTCATGGTCGACACAGCACTAATCAGGAAGATTCTCATCGCCAACCGGGGCGAGATCGCCGTGCGCGTGATCCGCGCCTGCCGCGAACTGGGCGGTATCCAGACCGTCGCGGTGTATTCCGAGGCCGACCGCGAGGCGCTGCACGTGCGCTATGCGGACGAGGCGCACCTGATCGGCCCGCCCGCCCCGCGCGAAAGCTACCTGAACATCGACCGTATCGTCGCGGTGGCGCTGCGGTCGGATGCAGACGCGGTGCATCCGGGCTATGGCTTCCTCAGCGAGCGCGCCGCGTTCGCCCAGGCCGTGATCGACGCCGGGCTGGTCTGGATCGGCCCGGACCCGTACGCGATCAGCAAGATGGGCGACAAGCTGGCCGCGCGCGAGATCATGCAGGCCGCCGGGGTGCCGGTCGTGCCGGGCACCGAGCCGGGGCTGAACGACGGGGCGCTGCGCCATGCCGCCGGGCGGCTCGGCTACCCGCTGATGGTCAAGGCGGCGGCGGGTGGCGGCGGGAAGGGGATGCGCGTGGTGCGCGAACCAGAGCAGCTCGACGCGGCGCTGGCCGCGGCCCATCGCGAGGCAGAAGCGGCCTTCGGCGATGGCACGGTCTACCTGGAAAAGATGATCGATGGCGCGCGCCACATCGAGTTTCAGGTGTTGGCCGATCTGCACGGCAACACGATCCACCTGGGTGAACGCGAGTGCAGCATCCAGCGCCGCCATCAGAAGCTGTTCGAGGAGTCGCCCAGCCCGTTCATGGACGAGGACCTGCGCGCGCGCATGGGCGCGGCGGCGATCCGTGCTGCCGAGGCGGTGAACTATGTCAACGCCGGGACGATTGAGTTTCTGGTCGACCCGGACAAGAATTTCTACTTCCTGGAGATGAACACCCGGCTCCAGGTCGAGCACCCGGTCACCGAACTGGTGACGGGCATCGATCTGGTCAAGGAGCAGATTCGCATCGCGCGCGGGCGCAAGATGGGCGCGGAAGAGAACATTGTGCCCAACGGCTGGGCGGTCGAGTGCCGCATCAACGCCGAGGACCCATACAACAACTTCCTGCCGTCGGTGGGGCAGGTGACGGTGCACATCGCCCCAACCGGGCCGGGCATCCGCCTGGACAGCGGCATTTACGCCGGGTACGAGGTCACGCCCTACTATGACTCGCTGCTGGCCAAGCTGATCGCGTGGGGCGAGACGCGCGGCGAGGCGCTGCTGCGGATGCGGCGCGCGCTGGCCGAGTACAAGATTATGGGGCTGCACACCAATCTGCCGTTCCACCAGAAGCTGATCGACAGCACGCGCTTTTTGGCCGGGCGCTACGATACCAATTTCGTGGACGGTTTCATGAGCGCGCCGGACGAGGACCAGGACCCCTCGCTGGTCGAGGTGGCGGCGATCATCGCCACGCTGGTCGAGCACCAGGCGCGCCAGCAGGCCTCGCAGATCGTGGCGCGGCCCAAGCGTGATGTCTCCAACTGGAAATGGATGGGCCGCTGGGAACGCATGCAGCGGTGAGATAAATCCTCCCTCGCCGGGCCTGCTCCTTTGGCCCCTCTCTAGCTTGGCTGGAGGCCAACCCGCCGGCGATTCTGACGTTTCAACTTTGCACAAGGACAAATCCTGTTTATGACCCAATCATTTGAACTCAAGAAGCTGTTGAACCTCAACGTGCTGCTGGTGTTCGGCGTGGTGGCGGTGATCCTGCGGCTGACCGGCGGCGGCGACGTGCCGATCTTTGCCACGTCGGCGCTGGCGATCATCGCGCTGGCCGGGCTGATGGGCGCCTCGACGGAGGCCATCGCGTCACGCACCGGCCCCCAGATCGGCGGGCTGCTCAACGCCACGCTGGGCAACGCGGCGGAGTTGATCATCACGATTTTCGCGCTGCGGGCCGGGCTGGTCGAGCTGGTGCGCGCGTCGATCATCGGCTCGGTGCTGGGGAACCTGCTGCTGGTGATGGGCCTGGCGATCATGCTCGGCGGGCTGAAGAACGGCATCCAGCACTTCGACCGGCGGCGGGCGACGATGAACGCCACGCTGCTGATCCTGGCCTTCATGGCGCTGGCGATCCCGTCGCTGTTCGATGCGACGTTCGTCGAAAACCAGGAGTTCGAGTCCGAGCTGCTGCTGAGCGAAGGCATCGCGCTGATCCTGATCGCGCTGTACATCGGCAGCGTGGTGTATTCGCTGGTGTCCCACGAACCGGCCCCCGGATCGCCGCTGGCCGCCGAGGATGACGCCGAGGAGCATCACGAGCCGGGCTGGTCGCCGCGGCTGGCGGTCGCGGTGCTGGTCGGGGCCACGTTGGGCATCGTCGTGATGGCGGAATTCCTGGTCGGCACCGTCGAGCCGGTGGTCGAGGAGTTGGGCTGGAGCGAGCTGTTCGTCGGCGTGATCATCGTGCCGGTGATCGGCAACGTGGCTGAGCACCTGGTCGCGGTGCAGGTGGCGATCAAGGACAAGATGGAACTCGGCATCACCATCGCGCTGGGGTCCAGCCTGCAGATCGCGCTGTTCGTCGCGCCGGTGCTGGTCTTCATCAGCCTGCTGTTCGAGGAGAAGCTGATCCTGGCCTTTACGCTGCCGGAGGTGATCGCGCTGGCGGCGGCGTCCTACGTGGGGGCGCTGGTCGCCGAGGACGGCGAGTCGAACTGGTTTGAGGGCATGATGCTGCTGGCGGTGTATATCATCGTGGCACTGGCGTTCTTCCTGCTGCCGGAGTAGTTGCGGTGACGGACGGCATATGTCACAGTCTGGCAGGGGCAAATTGCCGGCGGCCCCTGCGTATAACGTGATGCAGACCGGTATATTCAGTGTAGGAGAAGAGGAATAAACGAATGAAACGCGTGTTTCTGACTGCAAGCCTGGTGATCGCGCTGCTGGCGACGGGTGTCGCCGGCGCACAGACGACGTCCCCCGCCGTGAGCGGCGTCCGGCAGGGCGCACAGACGCCGCAGGCGATCTGCGACGCGGCCACCCAGGATATCCCCACGCCCGACAGCCGCGAATTTGACGAGCCGGAAGACGTGCTGGAAGACGACGTCGATTATGCGGCGGTGCTGTGCACCGAGCGCGGCCCGATCTACTTCGATCTGTTCGAGGAAGCCGCGCCCCAGGCCGTGAACAGCTTTGTGTTCCTGGCCGGGCAGGACTACTTCAACAACCTCACCTTCCACCGCGTGATCCCGGGCTTCATGGCCCAGACCGGCGATCCGACCGGCACGGGCGGCGGTGGCCCGGGTTACATGTTCGATAACGAGACCAGCGACGATCTGCTGTTCGACCAGGCGGGCCGGCTGGGGATGGCGAACTCCGGCCCAGACACCAACGGCAGCCAGTTCTTCATCACCTACGCCCCCGCGCCCTGGCTGGACGGTGGCTATACCATCTTTGGGCAGGTGGTCCAGGGGCTTGAGGTCAACGAACTGATCACCCCGCGCGACCCGCAGAGCGCCCAGTACACCGGCGACGTGCTGCGCACGGTCGTGATCATCGAGGACCCGGCCAGCGTCGAGGCCACACCCGACGGACCGCCGAGCGTCGATCATTTGCAGGCGATGACCGAGCAGGTGCTGGCGTTCCAGTTGACGGCGGGCAGCCCGATGTTCGTGATCGACGAGGACGCCACCGCCGCGCGCGACCTGGACGCTCAAGCGGCCTTCTGGGCGGCGCGCGATGACGCGCTGGGCGACGCAATGCAGGCGTACCTGAGCGACCAGGGCTTCGAGGGCGCGGCGGCGCTGGCGTTGGAAGCCGCCGAGTGCCCGGATAACCCGGAAGACCTGCCGCTGTGGCGCATCGGCCTGGAGATCGCCGACTTCGGCGCGATCGAAGCCGGGGACACGGTCGTGTTTGACGACGCCCGCGCGGATCTGCTGGTCGAGAGCGCTTTCGACGCCTACAGCGATCCGGACGCGCTGGACGGGCGCTTGTTCACGGCCAGCGTCGAGCACCGCTGCGGCGAGACCGGCGCGCTCTATCGCTACGAGCTGCCGCTGGGCCGCTACGTGCTGGCGGTCGAACTGGTGGCCGACAGCCGCATCATCAACGACACCAGCGCCCCGACCGATATCGAGTTCCTGGTGTTCATGATGGACGACCTGCTGTACGGCTCGATGGCCGGAACGCTGTCGCGCGGGAACGCAGCGTTGCAGTAACGGTTATCGCCCTCTGACAGGCTGGCTTCCCCCTCTCGGATGGAGAGGGAGACGGCTCTGCCGGAAGGGTGAGGGCTTTTTGCGCCAAGCACCGGCTAGTTGCCTCTTAGCTTAATGCGCATGGGGACCGAGGGGGGTGAGGCCAAGCACGCGCCAGCTACCAGCTCACCATTAACGAGGATGGCACACGCATGAAGTACCAGACAATTGTCAACGACCAGACGTTCGAGATCGAAATCAACGAGGATGGCCGCATCCTGGTGAACGGCGAGGAGCGCGCGGTCGATTTCCGCGTGCTGCGCCAGGGCGAACTGTACTCGCTGCTGCTGGACCATTGCAGCTTCGAGGGCGTCGTTGACGAGCGCGACGACCAGCACTACGTCATGATCGCCGGGAATATGTACGAGGTGCACGTCACCGACGAGCGCAGCCGCCGCCTGGCAAATGCGTTCATGCATTTCGGCGATTCCGGCAGCGAGGTGGCGATCCGCTCCCCGATGCCGGGCATGATCGTGCGTGTGCCGGTGGCGGAAGGCCAGTCCATCGCCAAAGGTGAATCGGTTGTCATCCTGGAGTCGATGAAGATGGAGAACGAACTCAAGGCCCCGCGCGACGGCACTATTCACCGCGTCAATGTGCGCGCGGGCGATAACGTCGAGCAGAATAAGGTGCTCGTCACGATTGCGTAGGGCAGGGGCGCGCAGTTTCGCGTATAATAGGCCACCGGTCGCCGCGACAGCGACCGGTGTGTTTTTGTGTGTGTGCGTGCAGCAGCTTGAGGAGCAGGATGGTGATGTGGCAGGGTTGCAGATGGCAGCATTTCCCCTCCCGTAAACGGCGGGGGGCTGTTGTGACGATTCGTTTCCCCCACCTCGTACACGGAGAGGGACTTTCGACCCGGCACAATTCCCTCTCTCCGCGTGACACATCTCAATGGAGCAGGCGCGCAGGGAAAAAAAGCCCTTCACCCCTCCGCCCTGCTGGCGGTCTCCCCTCTCCCATCGAATGGGCGAGGGGAAAAAAACGCGCCTTGACACCCCCTCGCCCACTGTGTGGGAGAGGGGGCCGGGGGGTGAGGGACAGCGGGCACCTGGTCCGACCTGATCGTATGGTTGCTCAAAACGCCCATTTCGCCCTTCATCCCGACTTGTGTATAAAGAACACTGTGCAGGAGGGCAAAGCGGAAGCGGACAGCCTCACCCGCCGCTATCGCTGGCGCTTTTGCCTGCTCGACGGGCTGTGGCTGCTGCTGCTGGCGCTGTACGTGTTCGCCGGACGCGACGCGGTGCCCTTTCATGGCGATGAGTCCAGCCACCTGTATCTGACGCGCGACTATCACCGGCTGGTGGTGGAACGGGACCTCGACGCGGTGCTGTACCGCGACCCCCCGCCCGACCCCGACGCGGCCATTGCGCAGGACCTGCGGCTGGCTAACGGCACCGTCACCAAATACGTGACCGGGCTGGCCTGGGACCTGGCCGGGCTGACGGTCGACGACATCAACGGCCCCTGGGCGTGGCTCGCGACGCCCGCCAGCTGGCAGGTCAACAGCGCGCAGGGGCACATGCCCGGCGATGGTTTGCTGCGCATCGGGCGCACGGTGTCCACGCTGTTTACCATCGCCAGCGTGAGCGTGGTGTTTGCGCTGGCGTGGCAGGTGGCGGGGCGTCCAGGCGCGTGGGCGGCCAGCCTGATCTACGCCACGACGCCCGCCGTGCTGCTCAATGGGCGGCGGGCCATGCTGGAAGGGGCGCTGCTGTTCACGACCGGGCTGGTGGTGCTGGTCGCGCTGTTGATCGTGCGGGCACGGGCGCACATCGGATGGTATGCGGCGCTGGGCGTGTGCAGCGGGCTGGCGGTCGCCAGCAAGCACACCGGCGCGCTGACGGTGCTGGTGGTGTTCGCGGGGCTGGCGCTTGATCCGGTGCTGCGCGGGGGGCTGGCGCGTGAGGAAACGGTACAACAGCGGGAACTGCGCGCAACGGTTACCCGCCATTGGCTGTATCTGATCATGGCGGGGCTGGTGGCGCTGGGCGTGTTCCTGGCGCTGACGCCGGCCTGGTGGTCGCAGCCGCTGCACATGCCGGGCATCGTGATCGACGACCGGCGCGACCTGCTCGACGCACAGGCCGACCTGTTCGGACGCTACGAGGGGCCGAGCGTGCGCACGGCGGGCCTGCTGGACCAGGCGTTTTTCGCGGAGGCGCAGTTTTACGAGGTGCCGGTCTGGGAGCAGTTCATCGGCGATGAGATCGCCGATTACCGCGCGGGCTGGCTGGACGGGCGCGGCGGTGACGATGTGTGGGGCGTGCTGCTGGTGGCGCTGTTTGCGGTCGGCGTGGTGCGCCTGGGCGAACGTTGGCACGCGGGGCAGGCGCGGCTGGTCCTGCTGTGGATCGGGCTGGCGGCGGCGCTGCTGCTGGTCTTGACGCCGATGGCGTGGCAGCGGTACTATCTGCCCCTGCAAGCGCCGGTCGCGGTGATCGCCGGGGCCGGTGTGCGCCGGCTTGGCGCGTGGCTGCGGCCTGGATTCGATGCATTGAAACGACGGATGACACATGGTTGATTGGTTACAGCCGACAGTATTGCTGCTGCCCTTCGCGGCGTGGATGTTCCTGGGCGTGGGTGCGCCCTGGGCGTTGGCGCTGCTGCCGCGCGAACTGTGGGAAGACCGCGTGACGGTGATCGCGGTCGGCATGGCGCTGGGGCCGCTGGGCTTCACGACGGTGATGTTCCTGCTGGGCAGCGCCGGGTACATGACGCTGGAGCTGACGCTGGTCGGCAGCCTCGCGGTGGCGGCGGCGGGGGCGCTGCTGGCCCGCGCGCGCAAAGACGACGCCCCGGCTCCGTCGGGGCTGTTCGTGCGCGTCAAGCCGCTGACGCAGATCGAGCAACTGCTGATCGCGGGGATGACGGTGGTGCTGCTGTCCACCGTGATCGTGGCCGCCTACTGGCCGTTTGTCGCCTACGATCCGCTGTGGGTGTACGCCTATAACGCCAAGATTTTCGTGATGGAAGAGGCGATCCCGGACGACATCGGCTATTACCCGCAGTTGGTGCCGTTGGGCTACAGCTACATGCAGCAAGCCTGGGGGTCGATCGACGATCACGCCGCGCGCGTGATCGTGCCCTGGTTCAATGTGGGCATGACGCTGATGGCCTACACGCTGGGACGGCTGGTGTTCGGGTCGCGGCGGGTCGGGCTGCTCACGGCGGCGATCTGGACCTTTTACCCCCACGTCGCGGCGTGGTCCGGCGCGGGCGATCTGGAGATTCCCCTCACGCTGTATATGACTGGTGCGTCGATCTTCTTCATCCAGGCGTGGCGCAGCCACAGCGCGCGCACCGCGATCCTGGCCGGGCTGCTGCTGGCGGGCGGGCTGTGGACCAAGCCCACCGCCGGGGCGCTGGCGCTGGGCGTGGTGCTGGCGGTGATCGGGCGGGCGGTGATCATGCGCTTCGATTGGGCGCTGACGTGGCCCAAGCTGCGCGTGGCGCTGATCATGGGCGCGGCCAGCGCGCCGTTGGGCGGCATGTGGTACGTGCGGAACCTGCTGCTGGGGCATCCGGCAGTCACGTTTCCGGCGGACTACTGGCACGGCTTCGCGCAGCGCTCCGGGCAGGAGTTGGGCTGGCCGCTGCTGCTGCTGCTGCTGTTCGCCGGGGCGCTGATCGGCTATCCGCCCGTGTGGCTGCGCGGGACCGGGCGCTGGGCGCGGATCGTGCTGCCGCTGCTGGCGGCGGGGCTGCTGCTGGCCGGGGCGCTGCCGACCGCGCTCAACCTGGACACCCTCGGCGCGAACGACAACGTCTGGCATTGGCTGCGCGGCGATCTGTCGGCGGGCGGGAGTCTGACGCTGACCGACACGCTGCTGCTGCTGGCCGGGTTCGCGCTGCTGGTGTGGATGGGGCGCGGCGTGTGGCAGATGTGGCCCGACGCCCAGCGCGAAACCGTGCTGCTGCTGTGGGGGTTGGCGCTGCCGTATGGCATGGTGTGGTTCTGGAACTTTTCGTATCACTACCGGCTGAGCTTCGCTATCGTGCCGCTGTTCGCGGTGCAGGTGGCGGCGCTGCTCGAGGGCTGGGTGTGGGACTGGCTGGACATGTACCGGCTGGGCCGCCAGTTGGCCTGGGTGCTGGCCGTGACTGCGATTGTGATCGCGCTGATGGCGGGCCTGGAGTTCACCGCCGATTACTGGCTGCAGGGTGGGGCGGATAACGACCGCGCCAAGTACGACAAGGCCAACCCGGCCTTCATGCGCGTGGTGCACATGCTGGAGCGCGAATCCGAGGCGGCGGGCAAACCGCTGGTGGTGTCCATTCCGGGCGAGGACCGGCTGCCGTTCTTCTTCCCGACGTGGGATATCCGCAATAGCCGCGCATACGACGAGCTGCCGGTCCGCGTGGAGGACCTGGCCGGGGTGGACGTGTTCGTCGAGAACTCGATCTACGTGTTCCTGCTCCAGCAGGCGGACAAATCCCCCAATTCGCTGCTGGCGGAGGCCGACCTGGGCGCGGCGTATCACGCAGTGCGCCCGCTGACGGTCGACGGCGAGTGGCAGGACTCCCCGGGATGGCCCGCCATCGCGGCGGACGGCACACCCTGGCCGACCGTGCTGGAGCCGATCCCGCTGCACCCGACCGGCGCGGTGACCGTCGATGACGGCAATTTCCGCTACCGGGCGTATACGATCCATCCCGAGGCGCGCGACACCCCGCTGGAACCCATCGCCGCGCGCGAGGAGGAGGTCATCGCCGGCGATGTGGCGCAGTTCGTCGGGCACAATGTCGGGTCGCTGGCGTGGCAGCGCGGGGCGCGCATCTCGCTGACGCTGTACTGGCGTCCGCTGCGGGATGTGAGCCGCAATTACGACGTGACCATCGATCTGCTCAGCCCGGACGAGGACTTGCTCGCCCGGTGGCGCGCCACCCCGCTGCAAGGCGAATATCCAACCGTGTACTGGCGGCCCGGCGCGTCGCTGCTCGACTACTGGCTGCTGGTGGTGCCGGCGGATGTCCCGCCCGGCCCGGCGATGCTGCGCGTCGGCCTCGTCGATGCGGGGACGGGCGAACGGCTGCCGGTGACGGTCGCCGGGCAGCCCGCCGGGGACAGCATCACGCTGCAACCGCTGGATTTTGCGCCGGACGACACCTGGATCACGGTGCGCTGACCTACAGCACGGCCACGGCCAGCGCCAGCTTGCGGCGCATCTCGTCGGCGATGAAGCGCGCCCACGTCTCCGGGAACGTCTCCAGCAGGTGATGCCTTTCGCTGGCTTTGGCCGCCGCGTAATCTTTGACCCCGTCCAGATTGGGACGCATAAACAACGGCACGCCGCTGTAGTCCTGGCGGAAATCGTCGGTGAACGCGCGCAGCACGTCCCCGGCGACGACCGCGTCGTTCAGGTCGCCGAGGTGATCTTGCAGCTTCTTGAGTTCCTTGATCACGTCGCGGGCTTCCGGCCCGAGCACTTCCTCGAAGAACTCCAGCGTATAGCGCAGCCGCTTCCCGTCGATGCGCAGCGCGTGCAGCGTCTCGAAGGCGGCATCCTCGATGACCGGCTCGTAGGCGCGTACGCGGGCATAACGCTCGTAGATCAGGCGCGGGGCGACGTGCTGCACCCGGTAGGCGACGATCTTCTGTGCGTCGGACAGCGCACGCGCGCCGGCCCCTGGCGTGATCAGGAAATTGTAGAATTCGCTCACAAAGCGGTCGAATTTGGCACTGTCGAGTTGGGCCAGCAGGGCACGGCGCGCCTTTTCGCGCTGCTCCTGCCAGTGGTCCAGCAGCGGGCTGAGGTCGGCGGCGGGGTGGTCGTCGACGAAGTGCTGCGCCTTTTCCAGCATCACGTCCTGGTCGCGCACATCGCCCAGCGCGCGCGCAATACGGCGCAGCTGTTTACGGTAAGGCTTGATCGCCTTCTTCTTGAAAAAAGGTTTGACCACCCGCAGCGCGCTGCGCATCCGGCGCGTGGCGACGCGCATGTCGTGCAGTGCCTCGATGTCTTCCCCGGCGCGGGTGCCCGGCTCGTTGAGCAGCATCCGCTCGAAGTGGAACAGCAGCACTTTCCGCCCGGCTTCGGCCATCGGCTCGTCGGGTTCCAGGCCGATCGTGTCGTGCAGCGCCAGCGGCAGGCGCGGCCCTTCGATGCCCGGCAAGCGTACGTCGGGCACGTGCGTGTGGGCCGGCGGCTGGTCGTCGACGTTGACATCGCTCAGGGCGTTGGCTTCTGCGCCAAAGGGCAGGGCGGACTGCTCCGCCGGTTCCTGCTCGATGGCCGGGACCTCAGCGACAGCGGGCGGGGCGACCGCTACGTCGCCCGCCGGCGCGGCGGCAGGCTGCTGGTCCGGCAGTGGCGGGAAGATCGCCACGCCGTTTTTGCTCCACTCGCGGACCCAGTGCCGGACCTGGCTTTTGCTCAGGTCGACCTGGTCGGCGATGTTGCTGGTGCCGGTGTCGTCATGATGCAGGAGGATGATCTCGGCACGGCGGGTTTCGGCATCAGTGCCGTGTTCTTTAAAATAGGATAAGATCGCTTGTTCATCCTGGCTGAGCGGTTCGACCATGCCCGATTCTCCTTAGAATGTGTGTGTCTGGCGTTTGTTAGGATGAAGTTTATCACATTTAAGGAACCTTAAACAACAGGCAGGTTTTGAACGGCCAAAAAGTTTAAATTTCCTTAATTTTATCGAAAAGGAGCGACGACATGAACACCGACGCGATGCGCGCGCTGCTGCGCGGCCTGCTGGTCGGCGAGCGGCAGCCGGTGACGTCCCCCGACGACTGGGCCACCCGCCTGGATATGACGCCGCTGGCCGAGCGTTTCGTCGACCACCTGCGCCGCGAATGGCTGCCTGCCGATCCGCCGACCGCGTTCTGCGCGGATATCGCCGGGCAGGTGCAGCGCCGGGTGGCGGCGTGGCATCCCGGCTGGCCCCATCTGTGGGCGCATATTCTGCGCGTGACCGGGGTGGCGGTCGTCCTGGCGCGCGAGGCCGGGCGGGACCCTGCGCTGGGCTACCTGGCCGGGATGTGCCACGACGTCGCCAAGCTGGACGAGGCGCGCAGCGGATCGCCGCACGAGGAGATGGGCGCGACGTTCGCCGGGGTGGCGCTGCGCGGGCATGTGCTGCCAGCCCAGATCGCGGCGATCCAGGCAGCCATCACGCACGAGGGCGACGACGATCTGGCGCACATCCTCAACGACGCCGACAAGCTGGACAAGATCGGCGCGGCGGGCATTATGCGGCGTGTCTCCGGCGGCACACAGTGGGGCTGGGTGGAGATGGCGTTGTGGGAGGTCGAGGACGATCTGGCGGATTTCCCGGCCATGCATTTCGACCGCAGCCGTGCGCTGGCCGATGACAAGCGCGCCTTCACGCGCTGGTTCCTGAAGCAAGCCGCGCCGGTCGTGAAGGACGGGGTGTAAGCGACCGCCCCCAATTCCGCCAAACGCCGCGCTGCTGTATAATGCAAGGCAACCGGAGCCAGCGAAGGAAAGTGTGTTATGCGTCGTATCATCAACCGGATTCTGCGCCTGATCATCACCCCCCAGCACCCGCTGCGCCGCCTGGAGGCCGGGCTGGCCATCGGGGCGGGCGTGGGCGCGATCATGGCGCTGGGGCTGTACCTGGGGCTGTTCAGCAGCATCCGCACCCAGCAGCAGGACCGGCTGTACAAGCCGCGCGCCACACAGGGGCGGATCGTCATCATCGCCATCGACGACATGAGCCTGGGCGTGTACGGGCGCTCGACGGTGGACTGGGACCGCAGCGTGCACGCGGAGTTGATCCGTTTCCTGGACGACGCCGGCGCGCGTGTGATCACGTTCGACGTGCTGTTCGCCGATCCGGGCGATCCGGCGGTCGACCGCGCGCTGGCCGCGACGATGGACGAGTCCTGCCGCGTGATCCAGCCCGTCGCGGGTGTCAACCGGCGCACCGCCACCACGCAGGCCGGGAAGCTGATCACCTTCGACCTGTTCGTGCACCCGATCCCGGTGCTGCAAAACACCTGCGCCGACCGCTACCGGCCCGGCCTGGGCCACTCCAACGTGATCCCGGATGGCGATGGCGCGGTGCGGCGCGTGCCGCTGGTGGTGGGCAGGAGCGATGCCGCCCGCAGCGGGCAAGGACTGGTGGCGTATATGGCGCGGCTGCGCGCGCAAGTTGACCCACAGGCGGATGCCCCGATCCCGGCGCTGGGGCTGGCGGCGTTCCTGGATTTTCAGGGGTTGGATATGTCGTTCGTGGACATCCAGCCCGACGGGCTGCGCTTCGGGTACGAGGGCGAGCCAATCGCCGGGCTGCCGGCGCTGCCGACCGACGACTTCGGGCGCATGTTGATCTACTATTTCGGCCCGCCGTCGCACGTCAACGACCCGGACTCGACCTTCCCGGTGTACTCGTTCGTGGACGTGGCCCAGGGCCGCGTGCCGCCAGAGGTGTTCGCCGACACGATCGTGCTGGTCGGCGCGCTGGACGCGACCGCGCTGCCCGACAATTACCCGACGCCCAGCACCGACACCGGCGAGAAAATGTACGGCGTCGAGATTCACGCCAACATCCTGGAGACGATCCTGCAATCCCAGCCGCAGTCCTTGCGCCGCTTCGATAAAACCGTCGACCTGGGCTTCACCGAGGTCACGCTGCTGGCGGGCCGCGAGGATTTCCCGCTGCGCGAGCAGCCGCTGTCCGGGCAACTGCTGGTCACGTTCGGGCTGGCGCTGGTGGCGGGGGGGCTGCTGCCGTTCCTGCGCTGGTATGTCGGCCCGCTGCTGATCGCGCTGCTGTACGGGGCGTATTTCTTCTGGGCGTCGATCTCGTTCGACCTGTGGGGCGAGGTGTTCGAACTGGTCTTTCCGGCGGCGTCGCTGCTGTTCACCTACATCGGCGTCATGATCGCGATCTACCTGTTCGAGGAACGGCGGCGCAGCCAGATCAACGACCTGTTCAGCCGCTACGTGTCCTCGGAGATCGCGCAGAAGATCGTCGAAGCGTTCGACCGGGGCCAGTTGGAGCTAGGCGGCGAGGAGCGCGAGATCACGGTCTTGTTCGCGGACGTGCGCGGCTTCACGCCGCTGGCCGAGGGGCTGCCGCCGCACGAGGTGGTGCACCTGCTCAACCTGTTCCTGGAAGAGATGAACATGATCGTGATGCGCTACGGCGGCGCGATTAACAAGTATATCGGCGACAACCTGATGGCCTTCTGGAATGCGCCCTATCCGCAGGAGGATCACGCCTGGCTGGCGACGCAGGCCGGGCTGGACATGCTGGCCGCGATCCAACGGCTGAACGCGCAGGGCCAGATCACGACGCCGGTCCAGTTCGGGATCGGGATCAACACCGGGCCGGTCGTGGTCGGCAACATCGGCTCGCAGCGCCGCCTGGAATACACGCCCATCGGCGACACGGTCAACGTCGCCTCGCGCCTCAGCGGGGTGGCGGCGGGGGACTCGTGCTTCCTGGGGCCGCGCACCTACGAGTTGATCGCGGACCGCGTGCAGCCGGAGGCGATTCATCACCTCACGCTGAAGGGCAAGGCCGCCCCGCTGACGATCTACGACCTGCGCCTCGATTCGGACGCCACACCGGATATCATGCCGCCGGGGGAGTAAAACCAATCACCCCGCGATGTAATACGCCCGTCCGCGTGTGCCGATCTTGCGCAGGCGGCCCTGTGCTTCGAGGGCGCGCAGGTCGCGCTGCAACAGGTCGGCGCGGACGTTGTCGCACAGCGCGCGGAACTCGCGCAGCGTGATGCTGCCGTGCGCCGCGACGTGCTCCAGCGCAGCCTGCTGCCGGGCGGTGAGGTTCCCGGCGGATGGGGACGACGGGTCAGCGGTGGCCTGTCGCACGTGGTGCAGCCGCACCGTGACGTGATACGGGCCGCTGTCGAACTGCGGCGCGCGATCCGGTCCCAGTGCATCCTTCATGCGCTGGATGCCGTGCCCCGGCAGCGGCACGTAGCCCCACTGCCACAGCGCCCACGCCAGGCGCGGGTTGCGGCTGAAGCGGCCCAGGTGGTCGAGCGTCAGGAAGCCGGGCAGCCCGCCGGGGCTGGTGATCGCCAGCCGGTCGGCGTGCAGCCGCACCGCGATCCCGCCGTTGCGCACGCGGTAGTCGCGGTGGCAGACCGCGTTCACCAGCGTCTCGCGCACCGCGTCTTGCGGGTAATGGGCGACCTCCGGCGAGATAACCGCGCGCGGCAGGTGCGCGTGCAGCACGTCCCACAGCCCTTCGATCTGCGCGATCAATGTCCCGTCGATGGTTTTCTCGACCGCCGGCTGGCCCCCCACGACCTGCACAAACTGCGCGGACGTGTGCGGCAGCCAGCGCTGCGGATCGCGGCCAAAGAGCAGCATCCCCGCCACCGACACGCGCCCGTCCGGCGTTACTGCGCCGAGCGCGGCCAGCGCGTCGCTGAGGCAGGGGCCGGTCAGGTGGGCGTTGAAGTCGTCGATCAGGTCCGGGTCGAGGTTGTCCGGGTTTGCGCCGGGCACAGCCACCGCCTCGAAATCCCCGGCGGCCCGCGCGGCGATCAGGCGGCGGATGGCGGCCCCGTCCAGCGCGCGATTTTCCGCCCCGGCACGCACCAGCACCTGCCCATCGTACAGCGCAACCACCCGCTCCCCGCGCGCCACGCGCACCAGCGTGCGTCCGTCCGGCAGCGGCTCCGGTTCCAGCGCCAGCGGCGGGTCGCAGCGTTCCGTCGCAGCGGGCAGCAGCGCCGCCGGATCGCCGCCGTGCAGCACGATTGCGCCGCCATCGGTGTTGGCCAGCGCGACGGCGGCTGCCGCGACCGCGTCCGGGTCGGGATCGGTCAGCACGGCCTGTAAGGGGCCGGGGTCGGGGGTCAGGGTATAGGTTAACATGCTCTCCAGTGTACGACAGCGCCGGGCTGCGATCCAGGGTCGGTTGGGTTAGAAATTCCGAACCCTGGTACAATGGGCGGCATGGCACTTTCTCGTGAAAGGAACGTTATATGCTGAAATCGACGCGAACCTGGGGCCTGCTGCTGGTGGTGGTGATTGTGACTGTGACCGGGGGCAGGACGCTGACGCCGCGCGCGCTGGCGCAGAACGGCGGGTATTGGGCGGTCGTCCGGCCTGGCGGCGAGACGATCTGCTCCGACGGGTCGCCCTACCAGTTTTACGTACATAACGGCGCGCTGGATAAGCTGCTGATCTTCTTCCAGGGCGGCGGTGCGTGCTGGGACGCGGCGACGTGCTTCCGGCTGCGGCTGTACGATCCCGATATTGGCCCGGCGGATAACCCGGCGACCAGTGGTGCAGGCGTGCTGGACCTCGACGCGCCGGACAACCCGTTCCGCGATTATTCGATGGTCTTCATCCCGTACTGTACCGGCGACGTGCACACCGGCAGCAGCCTGACGTTTTATGACGTGGACGGCGCGCGCAGGCCGGTGCATCACACGGGCTACCGCAATGCACAGGCGGCGCTGGCGTGGACGTTCGCGCAGTTCCCGGATGCGGCGATGGTCTTCAACATGGGGTGCAGCGCCGGCAGCCTGGGGTCGATCTTCCACGCCGCGACGATCCTGGAGCAGTACCCGGAGGCGTCCGTTGCACACCTGGGCGATGCGGCGGGCGGCTACCGGGGCGCGGTCGGCGAGCTGATCGCGTCGTGGGGCACATCCGACGGGCTGCCACGTTGGGTCGATGGGGTGGCAGACCTCGCGCCCGCCGACCTGACGTTCGCCGCGTTGTACACGCTCACCGCCGCGCACTATCCCGCCGCGACCTTCGCGCAGGTGAACACCGCCGGCGACCTGGTGCAGAATACGTACCTGGTGCTGATGGATGATGCGCTGCCCTATGCGCAAGGGCTGGCCGCGAACCTGGCGGAAATCCGGGCTGCCGTGCCGAACTTCCGCGCGTATACCGCGTGGGGGGTCGGCCACTGCCTGACGAATACTCCCAATTTCTACACCTACCAGGTGGACGGCGTGCGGCTGCGCGACTGGGTGGCGGCACTGGCGGCGGGCGAGCCGGTGGCGGATGTGCAGTGCACCAACTGCGACGCGGTGGAGTTGTACAGGGAGTAACAGACCGTCTGAAAAGCCCCTCACCCCTCCGCCCTGGCGGGCGGTCTCCCCTCGCCCACTCGGTGGGAGAGGAGGCCGGGGGGTGAGGGAATAACCCGACTTTCTCAAAAGGCCTCTAAGTTTTCGGCACGGGAGGACACACCATGACGCATTCTCGCCAACTGCTCTACGCGACCACCAACCCCGGCAAACTGATGGAAATCCGCGCCCTCTTCGCGCGGGAAGGGTTGGCCGTGCTGGCCCCCGCCGATATCGGGCTGGCGCTCGACGTGCCGGAGCCGGGGGCAACCCTCGAAGAAAATGCGGCGATCAAGGCGCGCGCCTACCTGCAACACCTCGACGGCGGCTATGTCGTGATCGGCGACGACACCGGCGTCGAGATCGACGCGCTGGGCGGCGAGCCGGGCATCCACGTCCGCCGCTGGACCGGGCAGGGCCGCATGTCCGACCAGGCGGTCATCGACTATTGCCTGCGGCGGCTGGATGGCGTCCCGCGTGCGGCGCGCGGCGCACAGTTCCGCACCGCGTTCGCGGTGGGGGCCAGCCCGGACCAGATCGCGCTGTTCGGCGGCACGCTGCGCGGCGTGATCCTGGAGGAGCCGGACCCGCTGCGCATCGCGGGCTTTCCGTTCGAGTCGGTGTTCTACGTGCCGGAATGGGAACTGCTGCTGGGCAAGATGCACCATCTGCCCCCCGCGCAAAAGGCGCGCTACGTCACGCACCGCGAGCGTGCCCTGCGGCGGGCGCTGCCCCACATCCGCGCGCTGTTGGCCGATTAGGGGCCGGTAAGTGTATGTTCTAGTATAGGGAAAGGAGATATTATGTTATCACAAAAACGTACGCTGGCGCTGCTGACCGCCCTGATCGTGATCGTGGTGGGGGTCGTCGGCGTCTATGTGTTCAGCCAAAGCGAGGACGACGACAGCCCGGCCTGGGAAGAGGCGGTCGCTACGCTGCGCGTCACCGAGGGCCGCGCGACGATCAACGGCGACACCGATCCGCAGGCCATCGCCGCCGGCGAGCGCCGCCCGGTTCGTGCTGGCGACCGGATCACGGTGGCTGACGATGGCGAAGCGGTGCTGACGTTCTTCACGGGGGCGGAAACCGTGCTGGCCCCGGGCACCGAACTTGAGGTCCGCGTGTTCCGGCAGGCCGGGGAGTCGGTCCAGATCGAACTCGATCTGCTGGCCGGGCAGGCGTTCAACCGCGTAGAGCAGGCGCTCGATGCCGACTCGCGCTTCGAGATGGACACCCCGGTCGCCAACATCGCCATCCGGGGCACCGATTACGTGGTGTTTGTGCGGCCCGCCGCGCTGACGCAAGTCGCGACGATGGTCGGTGAGGTCGAAGTCACCGCCGGGGGACGCACCGAAACCGTGCTGTGTGGTTACGGCGTGTGGATCGACGAAGACGGCACGCTCAGCGAGCGCCTGATCTGGGGACAGGCCGATATGCAGGCCAACGCCCCGGTGGACGAACTGCCGCCGGTGGTGGTGATGTTCCACAAGCAGGACAACGACCAGACCTTCCGCTACCGGATGGGCGATGCAATGCCGGTGCCGCTGGGCACGTATGATGTCACCGTCCACACCCCTGGCCCGGCGGTGGTGCGCGGTGTCGAGTTCCCGGAAGACACCGCACTGGAGCAGCTCCAGGCGATCCCGGTCGAGCTGGGCGCGGTCGTGCTGGACACCGTCGACGCGACGGGCCAGCCCATCGACGAGCCGCTGACCGTCACGCTGACGCAGGACGACCTGACCGGCTCCACGACCGCCGAGTCCGGCACGCCGATCCTGGCCGGGCCGGGGACGTGGCAGATCAGCGCCGCCCCGCAGTCACAGCCCGACGACGTGCAGACCGCCGAGGTGACGGTCGCGCCGGGACAGCAGGTCAGCGTCGAACTGGTGTGGAACTGAGGTGCGATGAGCACGCTGGAAGACCTGGGCGCGATCCGCCCCAACCGGGCAGCAAGCCGTCATCCAGCACGACGACCTGCTGCGCACGGTGGCGATGGAGCAGGTGCGAGGCCAGCATATTCAGCCTCGCACCTGGGCATTGTGCTGCCCGATAGGTTATGGTGCCGCTTCGGATGATGCGCGTTTCTGGGTCAGCAGTGACACCACGATCAGCGTGATGAAACTTAGCGGAATCGACACGATGCCAGGATTGTCCAGCGGGAAGGGCGCCGTCGCATCCACGCCGTACCGTTCGTACATCGCCGGAGAGAGCATGATCAGCACGAGCGACGACACCATGCCCACCAACACCGATGCAGCGATCCCGCGTGCGGTAGTCTTCTTCCAGAACAACAGCATCAGGATCGCCGGCAGGTTGGCGGAGGCCGCCACAGCAAAGGCCAGCCCCACCAGGAACGACACGTTCGTACCCTTAAAGTAGATGCCCAGCAGAATAGCAAGCGCCCCCACCACGATGGCGGCCACTTTACCGGCCACAATCTGGGCTGAGTCTGAGAGCTTGAGGCCCCCAAAGCTGTTCATCAGATCGTGCACGACCGCGCCCGATGAGGCGACGATCAGCCCGCTGACTGTGCCCAGCACCGTCGCGAATGCGATGGCGGATACTACCGCGAACAGCGTGGTACCAAAATACTGTGCCAGCAGCGGCGCTGACATGTTGTTGCTCTCGACATCCAGCACCCCGTTAACCATCGCGCCCAGCCCCATAAAGAGCGTCAGAATGTAGAAGAAACCAATGGCGCCAATCGCCACAATGGTCGATTTGCGGGCTGCGGTCTGGTTGGGGACGGTGTAGTAACGGATCAGGATGTGGGGCAGGGCCGACGTGCCGAAGAACAGCGCCAGCATCAAGGAGACGAAATTCAGCTTGGAGGATGTCGTGGAGCCTTCATCCACCTTGAACTTGAGGCCGGGTTGCATGATTTGCTCGCCGGGCGTGATGGTCTGGTACCACACCTGGATATCGTTCCCATCGTGGCTAAAACTTTCCTTCGTGAAGCGGACAATCTCGCTGTCTTCGATGATCGCCAGGAATTCAGCCGGATTCAGGTTCTCGATCGAGTCGACCTCTTGCCCATCCACAATGATCTTGTGAAAGTGTCCGACCTGGTAAAAGCGCTCGTCTTCTTGCGGCGCACCATTGTACAGCGTTTCACCGCCAGCCGTCTCGACGATGGACAGCGTTTCCGTCAATACCGGCTGGCCGTCTTGCTCATCCAGCCGCCACCAGGTATCGATCTCCTCCGCTTCCAGTTTCACAAACGTCAGATCGCCCACCTGTGTCTGATCGACAATAGCATACGGGTTGTGTGCCAAGGCTGTCACCGTGCCATCGTCGGCCACTGTCGCGCCAATCGCCTCGAATTCGTGGTAATCCTCCGAGGGCTTCAGCGAGAACCCATTGTTGAGCACCAGGATCACGATGACGGTCGAAAAAACGATGAGCAGGGCACCCTTAAGAAACTGCACGTAGGTCGTCGAGGCCATGCCCGCCGTCGCCACGATGAAGATCACAATCGCCCCGACCATGATCACGCCGACGTAATGTGGCAGCCCCAACAGCGGCGTCACCAGCGCCCCGGCACCGACCATCTGCGGGATGAGGTAACATACCGATACCACAAGCGTGCTGATCCCCGCCGTAAGCTGAATGCTTTTCGAGTTGAACTTGGCGTCCAGCGCATCGGAAAACGTGTACTTGCCCAGGCGTTTGAGCGGTTCGGCGACGACGAATAGCGCCACGATCCAGCCCGCCAGATAGCCAATCGAGTATAAAAACCCGTCGTAACCAACGGTGGCGATCATGCCCGCGATGCCCAAAAACGAGGCCGCGGAGAGATAATCGCCTGCAAACGCGATCCCGTTCACCGACCAGTGGATGGTTCCCCCGGCTGCGAAATACCCCTTAGAATCTTTGGTGCGCCGGGCAAAATAAAACGAGATGCCGAGCACCAACAGCACGAATGCGACGAAAAGTCCTACGGCTTGCGCTGATGGATCGTAAGTCATGTGCCATCCCCCTGGTTGAGTTGCTTTTCATAATGTGAGCAGACTGCGTTGTAGACCAGCCCCATGACGATGGCCAGGAAGATGAGTCCAAAACCGTAGACAACGGCCAGGTTGAGATCGAAGATAATCGTTCGACTCATGGACTTGGGGCTGAGGGTGTTGATCATCACAAAACCGGCATACACTAACCCGTATATCAAGAACAACACAAAGCCAACGCGCGACTTAATGTCGGAGGCGTTGTCTTGCTCCAGCTCGACGGCAGGTCCGTGATCCATAGTGTCATTTCTCCTTTTGTGAAAATATGTGCAATAAGGTTAAGCAAAACACCGCTAAGCAGTATACGGGATATTGCTTTTTTTAGCTATTGGCTTTTTTGCAGCGATTACCGGGGGCTTACTACACCTATTGGCGTATGCCTGCCAGTTGCGCGGCGCACGATGGCGATGGAATACCCCTCCCCACGCGACATATCAACTCCAATTGAACAAAACTTGATCTGGATCAAGGCTGATTGGTTTGATATTTGCTAACATCTAAATATAGCTATATGGCTCATTTCACATTTTCTTAGGAGGATCATGCCTGCCTATACCTGCTTCACCGATCTGATCCAGGCCTTGCCCGACATCCCCGACGACAGCATTGTCAGCCGCACGATCTACGACGGCGACGACGCGAAAGCGGTGTTGTTCGGCTTTGCGCCCGGCCAGGAGTTGTCCGAGCACACCGCGTCCCGTCCGGCGATGCTGGTCTTCGTGCAGGGCGAGGCTGAGCTGGTGCTGGGCGACGAGTCGCAATCGGCCCAGGCCGGCACCTGGGTGCACATGGCTCCCCGGCTGCCGCACAGCATCACCGCGACCACCCCGCTGGTGATGCTGTTGATCTTGATTTGATCTTGAATAGACGCGCACACTTTGAGGAGTGAACCCTATGACCGAACAATCTGAGGAGCAACCCGACAGACAAACGACGGAACGAACCAACGGCTTTTGGCCTCGAGTGCGGCGCGAATGGCCGCACGCGGGCCGGATTCTGATCCTGGGCGTGGTGAGCGTGCTGGTGGTGATCGGCCTGGTGCTGATCGTGATGGCGATTGGTGAGGAGGAAGTCGCCGAGCGTGGCGAGCGCGTCAACGCGTTGGCGACCAGCGATAACGAGTGCGTCACGTGCCACCGCCGCACCACGCCCGGCATCGTGCAGCAGTACAGCTTCAGCACGATGGCCGCCGCCGAGGTGTCCTGTATGGACTGTCACGGCGTCGATAAGGACTATCCCGGCGCAATCGCGCACCAGGACACGTTTGTATTGAACTCGCCCACGCCCAAAAAATGCGAAACCTGCCACGCCGTCGAAGTCAAGGAGTTTGGCCAGAGCCGGCACAGCATCCCGGCCTATGCGGCGATGGTTGGCCTGGAGGGATTGACGTCCGATCAACTCGCTGCTTACAATGCCATCCCCGAAGCATCGGTCAAGCCCAACGAGACGCGCAACGCGCTGTACCGGCTGGAAGGCCCGGCGGTTACGCGCTTCGCGTGCGAAGGATGTCACAACATCGGGCTGCCCCAACCGGACGGCTCCATCGGCCAGTGCCAGAAGTGCCACCTGCGGCACACCTTCAGCCTGGAGCAGGCTCGCAAGCCGGAAACCTGCAACGCCTGCCACATCGGGCCGGACCACCCGCAGTGGGAAATTTACGTCGAATCGCCGCACGGTATCGCCTACCTGACCGACGGTTACCGCTGGGAGTGGGAAGCCGAGCCGGGCACGCTGACTGTCAAGGACTTCCCGGCCCCGACTTGTGCCACCTGTCACATGAGCGGTTTCGGCGCAAGCGGGACCACCCACGATATCGGTGAGCGCCTGACGTGGTATCTGTTCCAACCGGTCAGTGTGCGGCGGCCAAGCTGGCAGGATAACAAGGTCGAGATGCAAAACGTGTGCCGCCAGTGTCATAACGAGAATTTCGTCGATGGCCTGTACACCGACGGTGACAAACTGGTCGATGCGATCAATGCCTGGGTCGAGGAGAGCGACACGATCATGGCCCCGCTGCGCGCACAAGACCTGATCACCGCCGCGCCGTTCGACGAACCAATCGAGTTTACGCATTTCAACCTGTGGCATCACTGGGGCCGCACGGCGAAATTTGGCGCGTGGATGCAGGGACCGGACTATACCCAGTGGCACGGCGCGTACGAGGTGCTGCACACCATGGCCGAGCTGCGCGAGATGGCGGACCGCATCCAGAGCGAGGCGGACACCGGGGGAGATGAGTAGCGATGTATCACCTGGAAGCCGTTGTCCCGCCGGTGCGCCGTGTGCGCATCCCTTTCTCGCGTGACCAGTGGATGCTGCTGCTGGCGGCGGTGAACGAGATATTCCTGGGCATCGACATCTACCTGGCGCACAGCATCAGCGGCACCATCGTGCCCCGCGAATGGATTCCGATCATCTACGGGCCATTTGCCGGTGTGGTACTGCTGGTGTGCGGCCTGATCGCGCTGCGCTACCGACCGCTGGCGACCACGTTGGCGACGGTAGTGCTGGTGGGCAGCATTGGCGTCGGGCTGCTGGGGGCGTACTTCCACGTGATCCGCGCTGCGCTGCCGACCGGCCCGGAAGGCGAACAGCTGACGGTGCGCCTGCTGGTGTGGGGGCCGCCGGTCATCGGCCCGCTGATGTTCTCGCTGGTTGGGTTGTGGGGCATCAGCGCCGCCTGGGTCGAAGACCCGCCCGACAGCGGAAAACTGCGGATGCCGGGTGGCTGGCGCTTGCAGCTGCCGCTCAGCAAGACGCGCGCCTACTTCCTGATGGTCGGTTTGGGCGTGCTGGCGACCACCATCAGCAGCGTGCTGGACCACGCTCGCACCGGTTTTGCGAACGAATGGTTGTGGGTGCCGACCGTGATCGGCGTTTTTGGCACGGTAGTTGGGGTCGGGCTGGGGATGCTGGAACGCCCGACGCCGTCCGACATCACGGTCTACATCACGGCCATGCTGCTGCTGATCGTCACCGGGCTGATCGGCGCGTGGCTGCACGTCCAGGACAACCTGATCGCGGGCGGGACGTTCGTCGCCGAACGCTTCATCCGGGGCGCGCCGTTCCTGGCTCCGCTGTTGTTCGCCAACGCGGGGTTCTTCGGGTTGTTGGTGCTGCTCGATCCGCGCTCAGAAGTGCTGGAGGCGGAGGAGTAGCCCGCAGTTTGTCCGCCAGCGCCGGTAAGCCTGACGATCAGGAAACCCGGCCACACCACCGGGGCAGCACGCTGTCCAGGGGCCAGTGAGCGTCCTGGTAGATCGTGCCGCCGGGCGCGGCGCGCTTCCCCGCCACGATATCGCACGACAGGCAGTCGTCGATCAGCATGAAAGTGTCCGTTTGGCTACCCCCCGAACGTCAGCGCCCCTGCCGACTAACTGTCCGAGGCCAAGCGGATGAAGTTCATCAGGGGAACGTCCTGCAATGCCGTCTGGAGATAATCACCCACGTCATCTTGTACCATCGTGACAAGAGGATGATCGTACCCAAAAATGGCATTTAATTCCCTGGCGATACGCTGGGGCCAATATCCTGCACTCATCTGCACAATGGTCCCGTCAATTTCTTCTGCGAGTTGAATGATTCGGCTGCGAGGCCCAACCCTATCTACAACAATTATCGTGCCCATGAAGTAATGTGTGCTGCCTAGTTCGATTTCGCGTCGATATCGTGCCACCTTGTCAAGTGAAATTTCGGTATTGCCCCGGCCTATGAAACCAATATCCATCCGGACCCCTTGCCCTGGCGCAAAAAGCATGGTGGCGTCGCTTTCGCGTTTGTGTTCGCTACTTGAAGACAGCCAGAATACTTGCTCTGGCTTGTCCAAAGTTCCGGCGGGGACTTGCTTGAAGCCCAGGATGTGCAGCAGTGATCCCAATACGAGTTTTTCAAAGAATTTACCATACAGCGATTTCTCTGAACCACGAATAGTCAGTGTTTGGGATCCAACCATATTCAGCAGATACAGCATAAAGAGCCAGTTTACTTTCACCTGGATACCGGTATCCAGGGCCAAAGTTCCGCTCAAGTTGCCATAGGTGCGTTTGGCGTCCTCAATGATGTCTTGGCAGGTTTTGATGTATATATCTCGATACTCGGGGATCAGGTTTACATCATCTCGGAGAATGTTTTGCATACCTTTTCCGGTGAGGCCCATCGCCCAATGCGCCAGCCATTTCTCCGCTTTATCATTTTTCTGGGACAGAATCTCGGATGCAATAAACGGCAACTGTTCGATAAAATCATGCTGTTTTACTGTCCCCTGGATAAACATATTCAATAAAGCAAGGTTTAAGGTGGCGATGCGTCGGCGTGTCAGGCTTTCAGTTGAGCTGCGGATGTTTCGGCCTGTTAAGACATCCAGCACAACACCGCGAATAACGTCGATTCCGATCGTTTCGATCAGATTCTCCCCGGTCGCGACCAGCAAGTCTAGCTCATGCGGCGAAAGCAGTCTCGACAGGCTTGTGATGGGGTGATCATAGCTATCGGACATTTCGTTTCCCTAGAACAACATATCGTCTGGATTGATCGGCGCACAGTTGAGCGTTAAGATGTTGCGTGCATTTTTCCCTAGCCATTGCTTGGCTTCTTCGCGGATAATATCGACGTATTCCTTTTCACGCTCGATCAGCACAAAACGCCGTTGGAGGCGGCTGGCGGCTTTGCCAACCGTCCCAATCCCGGCAAAGGGGTCGAGCACCACATCTTGTTTGAAGGAGTAATATCGGATAACCCGTTCGGCTAACTCCAAGGGGAAAACTGCCGGGTGTCGTTTGTCGTGGGCTGGTTGGATATGCCAGACATTCATTGATTCATAGTTATCATCGATCTGAGATTCCTTGACGAGATTTTGATCGGGGTGGGCGCGAATATTCCAATCAATCAACCGGGACGTGTATTTGCGATATACCAGCACGTACTCGGTGATAGGTACCGCTTTGTATTGCAGCGGATTTCTATCGGCAGCAAAACGTCGACCGCGTCCAGTGGCCCACCCGGCCCCTGACGGTTTGACCCAGATGATATCATCAATGAAATCGAATCCCTCCTCGATAAAGATGCGGTGGAGATCAAACGGTACCGCGATACGCCGGGACGATTCGCTGCGGCTTGCTCGACGAATAAGTACTGGAGCAACATTGATCACGAAGAAACGCCCTTCGGCAAGGACATGATGAGTCGCTTGTATCACCTTTCTAAGGTTCAGTAAGTACTCCTCATAGGTGATATAGTCAGCATATTCGCGTCTGGCATTGTAGTAAGGGGGAGAGGTAAAAACCAGGTCAATCGAATTGGCGGGCAACGTGTGCAAAATATTCTCACTATTGCCCAGTGCGATGGTATTTCGCAGGTCCGAAAGCTCATAAGTGTCCTTTTTGGTTTGACGGCTTTTGCGGACTGTCTGTGGCTGATTGGGCATCTTTTTTCGACCTAACAGCCGGGCTTCTAAGGTGGCCGCATCGGTTGATTTTTCGAGTAGAATCAATGAGCTTCGCGCGTCGATCACAACCTCCCCAACACGGCGCTTAGCATACTTCATCACCAGGGGCACACGCCAGACATGGTAGCGATCATCAATTTCCGGCAAGCCAAATTCGACGGCGTTTTCCAGGTGTACGCCTTTGAGCCACACGAGGGCTATCTCTTTGGCATCTCGCACATTGAGCACGCTGTAATTGCGGTTTTCGGCTACGGTTTTTTTGGCTTTGCCCATCGATCAATTCCTTTTACATCTCGCGGTGCATTCCATTCCAAAACTAGAATAGCATATTTGTGTTGATTTTTCTCCACTACCCCCCGAACGTCAGCGCCCCTGCCGACCAGCGCAGCGCGCGCACCTCGGCAGCGGCGGCTTCGTCCGCGCCGAGCAGTGATCCCCGCACGCGCCGGAACGCCGCCGGATCGCCGGAGGTGGCGTACACCACGCGGCCCGGTCCCTCCGGCGGGCGGCGGGCGTCGTGGGCGGCCAGCACGCGCCCGGCCTGCCGCGCGACGGCGGCGCTCGGATCGACGATGGTGATGTCCGGCCCGATCACGGCCTGGATCGCGTCCTTCAGAAACGGGAAGTGGGTGCAGCCCAGCACCAACTGGTCGATCCCAGCGGCGACCAGCGGGTCCAGGCAGTCATGCACGGCGGCGCGGGTGCGCGGGGAGTCGAGTTCGCCGCGTTCGGCCAGCGTCACGAACTGCGGGCAGGCGCGGGTTTCGACCTGCACGTCCTGCGCGAAACGTCCCACTACGCTGGCGAACAACTCGCCCTGGAAGGTAACCTCGGTCGCGATCACGCCGATCACGCCGCTGCGGGTGTTATGGGCGGCGGGCTTGACGGCGGGTTCCATGCCCACGAACGGCACCCCCGGGAAGACCGCGCGCAGGTGGTAGAGCGCGGCGGCGCTGGCGGTGTTGCACGCCACCACGATCAGCTTGACGCCCTGCGCGATCAGGAAGCGGGCGACGCCCACTGTCAGGCGGCGCACCTCGTCCATCGGGCGCGGGCCGTAGGGGACGTGGGCCTGGTCGGCCACAAACAGCACATTTTCGGCAGGTAGTTGGGCGCGTATCTCGCGCAGGATCGACAGGCCGCCCATCCCGGAATCGAGCACCCCGATCGGGCGTGCTGTGTCGTCAATGCTCACGCTGTCCTCCCGTGTACGATGGGCCGCCGCTAGCGCATGTTGCGCCAGAACCACTGGCTCACCGCGTCGATCTCCGGCCAGTGAGTGGCGTGTTGGCGGTCGACGCCGTCGCCGCCCAGGTAGCGCGCGAAGAACGCCAGCGCGGGCGGATAGCCGCCCAACTGCCCGCTGAGCTGGTGGTTGTCGCCGGGGTAGGTGATCAGCGTGGCGGGCTGCCCGGCGTTTTTGAGCGCCTCGTAGAGCTTGACCGACTGCGCGACGGAGATCTCGGTGTCGGCCTCGCCGTGCAGGATCAGCAGCGGTGTGGTGATCAGTTCCGGCCAGTAGGTCGCCGAGCGCATCTCGTAGTGGAAGAACGACTCGGACGGGCGCACGCCGATCAGCGGCAGGTATACGTCCTCGACGATCTTCGGGCGCTCCTCGGCCCACATGAACAGGTCCGCCAGCCCGCCGACGGTGACCGCCGCCTTGATGGCGTTGGTGCCGCGCATGGTTTCCTCTTTGAGCGCCATGTAGGTCACCATCCCGCCGCGCGAACCGCCCATCATCCCGATCCGCGCTCCGTCCACAAACGGCAGGCTGCGCAGCACCGGGACCAGGTTCAGCACGTCGCGCACCTCGTCCCAGCCGAACTGCTCCGCGCCTTCGCTGCCCGCGTTGCCGCGATACTGCGAGGCGATGGCCACATAGCCGGACTCGACCAGCGGCACGATCTCGATGCCGATCAGCGCGCCGGTGTTCCACGCGCCGCCCCGGTTGTAGATGATGGCCGGCATCCGGTCGGGGCCGGTGGTCGGGTAGCCCAGCCAGCCGTTGACGCGCAGCCCGTCGCTCATATACGAGATGCGGTAATACTGCGAGTGCCCGGTGTCGTAGACGAGTTCCTGCGCGATGATGCCGCTGGCCGGGGGAGCATCCCCGTTGCCCGCATCGCCCCCCCCGCCGGACGAGTCCGCCGGGACGATCTCCTCGCTGACGGGCAGCCGCGCCGCCGTGAACCCGTCACGGTAGCGCAGGTAGCCGCTGGCGACCCAGCCGCGCCACGCGCCGTCCGTCGTGTGGCCCAGCAGCCAGTCCATCGCCGGATCGCGCGCCTCGAAGAGCAGGCCGGTGTTCACCGGCAGCACGGTGATCACGGCGTAGCCCCCGCCCGGTCCGGCCCGCAGGTTCAACTCGTAGGCTGTCCAGCCGTCCGCGCCATCCTGGGCGGCGGTGAAGTCCGGCGCCGCCGCCAGGGCCAGCCCGACCACCAGCAGCAGAATTGTGATTTTGCGCAGCATGATTCCACTTCCTCCCGATATGTAATGAATGTGAAGGCGATTTACCCCTCCCTAAATAGGCTTGTCCGATATGGATTGGCCCGATGTACACGACGGTGCGCGGTTGCAGTCCCTCACCCCTCCGCCCTGCGGGCGGTGTCCCCTCACCCATGAAATGGGCGAGGGGAAAAAGCGTGCGCTGTGACTCCCCCTCGGCTGCTCTGCGGGAGAGGGGGCCGGGGGGTGAGGGGCAGTTACCGGCTGACCATCCGGGGCACTTGCCAGCGTTCAGTCCTGGATCAACCTGGCTAATACCGGACAACTCCTAAATCCCTCCCCGTAAACGGAGAGGGACTTTTCGAGCGTGCCCCGCTTCGGCCAGGGGGGAGATACTGTGTTAAAAGTCAAGATGTAGCCGCTTGATAATTCGGATCAAATGGCTGCCCCGACTTCAACACACCATAAGCCAGCACGAGCAACTTGCGCATAGCAGCGGCAATGACTTGCATCCTGGTTTTACCCTTGTCAGCCAATCGCGCCGCCCAGGGGGCAATGCGCGGATTATGGGTACAGGCACTCATGGCGGGGAAAAACAAAATGCGGCGTAAGCGCGCGTTGCCGGTCTTGGACAACGAGGTTTGGCCCTGTACCGAACTGCCGGAGCGGCGCTGCGTGGGGTTAAGCCCTGCAAAGGCGGCGACCTGGCCCGCGTTATCAAAGCGTCGCAGGTCGTTGGTTTCGGCGAGAATCAAGGAAGCCGAGAGGGAGCCAATACCTGGAATACTCTCGAGCAAGTCACGCTGCCGTTTCAAGCTTGGATGCTGCTTGATATGCTCACGAATATGGCGTTCCAGTTCAGCAATTTGCTCCTCAAGAAAGGCGATATGCTCTTCCAGCGTATCACGCACCACCTCAGACTGAATGCCAGCTTGCAGCCGATTACGCTCTTGCTGGCGCATGTCTTTCAGGTCGACCAGATGGCGCGCCAGCGCCCGCAGCTCGCGCCAGGCCGGATCGGGCGGGGTCCAGGCCGGTGGCTGCTGTGTCCGGCAGAAATCGGCAATCAGCGCCGCATCCAACTGGTCGGTTTTGTTGCGCTGCAACTGGCTCTTGGCATAGGCGCTGATCCGGGCCGGGTTGACCACACTCACCGTATGCCCCGCCTCATGCAGAAAACACGCCACCCCATCGCCATACAGGCCCGTCGCTTCCAGACAGACATGCACCTGGCCCGCCTTGCGTTTGCGCAGCCATTTGGCCAGTTTCTTGAACCCGCGCGGCGTATTGTCAAACGCGGCCTCTTGCACCCCTTGCCCCGGTCGCAGCAACGCCACCGCCAGCTTCGCCTTCGATACATCGATCCCCAATATTGCTTGGTCCATCACCTATCGCTCCTCTTCGCTTCGCGCGGCCCGGTTCGGTGCAACAACCCACCTTGTGCCATACAAGCTCTCCGCTTCGTGGTGCGCGGGGCTTCCGATACTGTTCGGTTTCCTCACCGCCCTGGGCACCGGGGCGTTCATCTCTCCCACAAGGTCTCACGCCTTCAGGGGAATATCCAACGTCACCCGGTGCTGGCCGCATGGAGTATACTCTATGTATTGTATACTCCTCACTTCATCATACAAGGGGTAAAGCACGCATAAAGCCACACCTGCATGATACCCCAATGCCGCGCTGCGCAAAAGAGGCCGCAAGTCCTGCCGCGCTCAGCGAGACGCGCGCAGCAGCAGCACGCCGGCCCGCCCCACGATCACGGCCAGCAGCGCCCACTTGATCGCCGCCGCCAGCGACGCCAGCAGGATCAGCGCGGCGGACAGGCTGCTCGTGTCGGCCAGGATGATCAGGTGCAGCACGTTCTCGACGTAATCACCCAGCGCCGCGATTACCGGCAGGAGCAGCCACGCCGCCCCGCGCGGCCTAAATGGGTTGAGCACGTCGAGCCAGAAGGCCGCGCGGCGCACCGGGCCGGGCGTCCGGTCTGCGTTGTGCCGCTGCTCCAGCCAGATCAGCAGGCTGGTGAGGAAGGTCGCGTACACCGCCGGGAAGAGCATGTCCAGGCACATCGAGGCGCGGTAGCTGTCCACGCCCGCCGCTCCCCACTCGTCGATGATGTCGCGGAAGGTGCCCTCGCTGAAGGCCAGCTGCAGCGCCAGCACCGACGGCGCGCCCGCCGGCAGATCGAGCACGAAGCGAAAGCCGATGAAGATCGCGGCGGTCAGCGCGCCGCTGATCCAGAGGATCGGTATCAGATGGCGCGACAGCAGCCTGAGCAGCAGCGAACGCAGCATCGTTAGCGCCGGACCACGCTGATCCGGTCGTAGATCGTCACGCCGCCGGGCAGCGCCTCCAGCGGGGTGAGGTCGTCGGGGCTGCGCGTGATGTGCGCTTGCAGCGTGGCGTAGGCGTCGCCCTCGGCCAGTGCCGCCAGCAGGTCGTACGCCTGCCCCTCGGCAGGGAAGATCGCGCGCGTGGACCAGTCGCTGCCGGACGCGATCACGTTCACCTCGCGCTGCGGGTAGTAACGGTCCTCGTCGTGGGGCTGGACCAGCACCCAGATCGTCGCCTCGTCCGGGATGTGCTCCGACTCGCCGCGCACCACTTCTTCGGCCTGGACCTCGTCGCCGGGGCGGTGCGAGATGATGTTGACGTTGGTTTCCTGTTCGGTGTAGCGCGTGATGAGCAGCGCCATCGCGCCGATGAAGACCAGCGTGCTGATCGCGCCCAGCGTGACCCACGTCTTGACCGGGGCGGGGACGATACACTGTTCGGCAGACTCGCCAGCCTGCTCTGCTGTCGTGGCCCGGCGTTGGGCGCGTGCGTTGCAATACGCCAGAGAAACGCTGATCCCCGCGCCGACTGCGCTCAGCACGGCCAGAATCAAGCCCACAATGTCAAGTATTTCCATATCTCCATGCTCTCCGGAACTGTTGAACGCATGTAACCTGGCGTGTACTGTACCACATCCCCCTGGAAAATACCTGTCTTGTCCCCCTGGGTCCACGAATAACCTGTCGCGTCGAGTCTGGCCGGCGCAAAAAACGCTCCTCACCCCCACGCATTAAGCTAAGCGGCAGCTAGCGGCTGTTACCCCTTTCCCTGCACGCGGAGAAAGGGGGGAGGCGCAGGTCCCTCTCCGTTTACGGAGAGGGATTTAGGGAGGGGTCAAACGCACGGGAAAAATCTCCTGGTAACCGCCTGCGTCAGTTCATCACACGCGCGCGCCAGTGCCTGGCGTAACAAGCTTTGGCGACCATATTCACCTATCGCTGACAACTCGTTCGTGGACCCTGTCCCCCGGGACCAGATGCAATCGCCGCCGGTTTGTGGTATCTTCTGGCGTGGAGGTGTATGCACTGATGGAACATACCGGTCCGGAACCACGCGAACACGGTCTGACCTGTCGCAAATGCAAGCACGTTAACCCTTCCTGGCGCACGACCTGCGAGCGCTGCCAGGCGCAGCTTCCCCGGCCCGAGGACAATCCACCCCCCGAACGCCGCCGGGCGAACCGGCCCGGCTTCATCACCGGCTGGATCATCCTGTTTGGGGCCTACACGCTGCTGATGGCGATGAGCTTCGCTGCCAATATTGCGGCCAGCGCCACGTTTTCGCCCGTCGATCTGGTGGTGTTGGCGTTGGTCGGCCTGCTGATGATCGCGGTGCTGGTGGTGCTGGTGGCGTTGTGGCGCATGGAACGCTGGGCGCGCTACCCGACCATCGCGCTGCAGGTGGTGGTGATGGCCCTGCTGCTGGCGCAGATCTTCTTCGGCCCCGCGCCAGAGGACCTCGACGCCAGCACCAAGACCGACGCCCCCCTGACGACCGGTCCATCGACCGTTGTCGACGATGCGGACGATGGCGAGGGCATCGACGAGGGGCAGTTCAGCCAGGGCGCGGACATCTTCGGCACGCTGTTCTTCCTGGCGATCAACGGCGTGTACATCTGGTATTTCGCCACGCACCCCGACGCCTTCAAGCCGGTCCCCGACCCCGCCTCGGCGCGGGACGACGCATAACCCGCCCAAAGTGGCCGAACCGGGCCGATACGGGTATGCTCTGGCATATATCGCTCGCGCTCCTGTTGGCTAGACACACACGGACGACATACACATCATGCGCAAACTGACCCTTCTGCTGATCATCCTGGCGCTCAGCGCGCCACCGGTACTCGCCCAGTCCCCGGATGGTGACGACAACAGCGGGCTGGACAAGCCGCCGTTTTCGCTGCCGTTCGACGGAATGCCGGGGCCGAATAGCTGGCTCTACGAGCAGCACTACGGCAACACGACCTCGGCCTTCAACTATGGCAACGTGTGGTACCTGACCGGGCAGGGCTTGCATTTCGGCGTGGATTTCGAGGCCGCGTGCGGCACGCCGGTGCTGGCGATTGCGGATGGCGTAGTGGCCTATGTCGACGCCAGCGGGTTTGGGGCTGGGCCGCATAACCTGGTGCTCGACCATCCCGGCACGGGCTACGCGTCGCTGTACGGGCACCTGCTGGAGACGCCGCAGTTCGTGCGGGGCGACCGCGTCGCGCGCGGCCAGCAGATCGGCCTGTCCGGCGACCCGGATGGCTCGTGCGAGTCGCGCCCGCATCTGCACCTGGAGATCCGCAGCAAAGACTACCAGACCGCCTACGATCCGCTGCCGTTCTTCGACGTGAACTGGCACATGCTGGCCAGCTTCGGCCCGTTTACCAACCGCTTCCAGCAGGACCTGGACACGCCCCGGCGCTGGGTGCGCATCGAGGACCAGCCCGATATCAAGTTCAGCACCGACACGCTCAACAATTACCAGAATCCCTGGCCCCCGGCGATTGAGTTCCGCGCCCCGATCAGCCCGCCGGCGGCCCGCACGTTAGCACCGCTGCCGGACGCGGTGCAGGTGACGCAAGCGCCGGTCGTGCGTAACACGTGGAACGTCGGCTGGTGGTGGCGGCCCGGCGATGCGGAGAACGTGTATGTGATCGACATGGTGCCGGGCCAGGACACCGGCGTCTTCCGCCAGCCGGTCGATGGGTCCGAGCGCGAGTATGTGGAAGCCGCACCGCCGACGCTGGTTTCCCCCAACGGCGACGTGACGGTGCGCAACATCGGCGGCGGGTCGTTCCGCATTACGCGCCGGTCCAGTGGCGAGGCGTGGGACGTGTACACCGGCGGCAATTACCCCACTGTGTCGCCGGACGGGTCGCGCCTGTTGTGGGAGGTGGTCTACGGCGAGATGATGCCGGGCCAGGTCCCGCCGGGCATCGAGGTGTGGGTCAGCAACCTGGACGGGTCGCTGCGGCGCATGGTGCACACCCAGTCCGGCGGGTGGAGCATGTGGCTGGATGCGCGCCGCCTGCTGATCGTCAAGCCGGTGCCGTATGCCGCCGATGCCGCGCTGTACATCCTGGACATCGACGACCCCGCCGTGACGCCGCAGCTGCTCGGCTCGTACCGCTTCCTGCGCGGGATTCGTGTTTCGCCGGGCGGCGGGCACATCGCTTTCTGGCTGCCATTCCAGGAGGACCCGGCGGCCAGCGGGGTTTACGTGCAGCCCACGCAGATCGGCGCGCAGCCGGTCAAGCTGGATTTCTTCGGGGCCTACCGCTGGCGCGATGATCGCTCGCTGTACACGCTCAGCTACGATTTTCCCGGCGACGTGCACACGCTGGGCGTGATCGACATCCAGGGGGGGACGCACCGCACGCTGACCGCCCCGGCGGAGCTGCCGATCTGCGTGGCCAACGGCGAGTGGGACGTCTCGCCGGACGGGCGCACGATCGTGTACCTCGACCCGACCGATTACGGCCTGTACCGGCTGGACATCGCACCCGCCGCCGGGGAGTGACGGGGCCGATCAGACCGGACGGCTGCCTGCCGATCATGAGGGGGCGCGCGATCGGCAGGCAGCGGATATTCCTGGTGCATTGGGGAAATCGAGGCGGAACACGCCTAATGACGTGCGGGTTCGACGGGTTCGCTCAGCATCACTGTGCGCACTAATTCTGGCACAAATTCCCGCGCGCGTAGAATCTCCAACAGGATCGGTTCGCCCTGGGCCGAGACGTGCAGAATGCCCTGTCCGGTCCGTTCAGCATGATCAACCTGCCGGTCACGCGTAAACCAGATCATCAATACATCGTCTTCGCGATCATAGCGCATCGTCAGGGTCATAACGTTCTCTCCTCGCGGGATAAAAAGTCACAATCCGTATCTCATCTTCTGCTTCTACAAATACCACCCGGATCAAGTGCCGGTCACTGATCGGTTTCTGGGCAATAGGCGGATCAACGCTGGTGTCTACATAACTCGGGTCACGCACTGTATCGAGCACTTGCGCTTCCGTTACAACAAAACCCAGATTGGCCAGATCGACGAATTTCTGGCGTGCATGATTGGTAAAGCGAATTGGTTTATCCATATTGTACGATCATCCTGGCAGATTCCGCCTATTTGGGTTGAGGTCATTCTAACCTTATAGACGTTATGACGTCAAAGGCTCACAACCCAATAGCTGGGCGGGCATGGCCGCCTGTGGTAATCTGGGATACACGTCAGGCAGGCGAAAAAAGGGGATCACCATGACCACCATGCCCAACACCGAACTGATCGATCGCGCGCAGGCCGTGATCCGGCCCCGGCGCGTCGGCGACTACCTGATCGGCGATGTGGGCTGCGCGCTGATCTCCGCACAGGGGAACGTCTATCGCGGCGTGTGCATCGACGCCAGCTCCGGGATGGGCTTCTGCGCGGAACACAGCGCTATCGCGGCGATGATCACGGCGGGCGAATACCAGATCGCGAAGATTGTGGCGGTGTGGAAAAACGATGACGGTGATGTGTGCGTGCTGTCACCGTGCGGGCGCTGCCGCGAGTTCATGCGGCAGATTCACCCCGCCAACTGGGCGCAGACCGACGTGGTGCTGGGCGTGGCGCACGTCGTGAAGCTGGCGGACCTGCTGCCGTATCATGACTGGTGCCAGCCGGCAAGTATTTGACATCTGCCCCAAAGCCGTTTATTATTTTTAGCATAATGACGCTGAGCCGGAGGAGTACGTTCTACAGCGCCGGACAGGAAACCGCCTCACCGACTGCGAGGGCGGGACGGGCAGCCAGAACGGAATGGACCGGGGAGTTGCGCGGAGGAAATGCCGCGCCGGGGTCGCCGCCGTTATCCGGGCGCAATGAGTGAGGCTGGCTCTCGCTGCGTGTCGAACGCTTCCGCCATCACCGGCGGATGTTTGTTTTTTAGGGCGCGCAGACGCAGGGTTGCAGCCTAATCAGGGTGGCACCACGGGCTGTTGACGCTCGTCCCTGGCTGTACCGGGGACGGGCGTTTTGTGTTGTATGGGACCAGGCGCTCCGCCTCGTGCAACACATGTGCTTAACTCATTGATTTTATGTTAAAGGAGCTGCACCAATGGTCGACAAACTGCACGTGAAGTACGTCCTCGACGAGAACGAAATGCCCCGCGCGTGGTACAACATCCTGCCGGACCTGCCGCACCCCATCGATCCGCCGCTGCATCCGGGCACCAAACAGCCCGCCGCGCCGGAGGACTTCGCCCCGCTGTTCCCGATGGCGCTCATCGAGCAGGAAATGAGCCAGGAACGCTATATCGAGATTCCTGAGCCGGTGCGCAACGTGTACCGCCAGTGGCGGCCCAGCCCGTTGTTCCGCGCCCGCCGGCTGGAAAAAGACCTCGACACCCCGGCCCGTATCTACTACAAGTATGAAGGCGTTAGCCCGGTCGGCAGCCACAAGCCGAATACCGCTGTCGCCCAGGTGTATTACAACAAAGAGGCCGGCATCAAGAAGATCGCGACCGAAACCGGCGCGGGCCAGTGGGGATCGTCGCTGGCGATGGCCGGGGCGTTCTTCGGTGTCGAGATCGAGGTCTTCATGGTCCGGGTCAGCTACGAGCAGAAGCCCTACCGCCGCAGCATGATGCAGGCCTATGGGGCGACGGTCCACGCCAGCCCCACCGACCTCACCGACGCCGGGCGCAAGATGCTCGAACGCGACCCCAACAACCCCGGCAGCCTGGGCATCGCCATTAGCGAGGCGGTCGAGGTGGCGGCCAAGAGCGGCGGCGCGATCAAGTATTCGCTGGGCAGCGTGCTGAATCACGTCATCCTGCACCAGTCGATTGTCGGCGAGGAAGCGCTGCTGCAAATGGCCAAAGCCGACGATTACCCCGACGTGGTGATCGGCTGTGCGGGCGGCGGCAGCAACATGGCCGGGCTGATTGTGCCCTTCATCCGCGAGAAGAACGCGAAGAGCCTGAACACGCGCTTCCTGGCGGCAGAGCCGATGGCGTGCCCCAGCATGACCAAGGGCATGTATGCGTATGACTTCGGCGACTCGGTGGGCATGACCCCGCTGATGAAGATGAACACGCTCGGGCACGACTTCATGCCGCCCGGCATCCACGCAGGCGGGCTGCGCTATCACGGCATGGCCCCGATCATGTCGCTGCTGCACGAGGAGGGCATCCTCGAGGCGCAGGCCTACCACCAGAACAGCATCTTCGAGGCGGCGGCGCAGTTTGCGCAGAATGAGGGGATCATCCCTGCGCCGGAGAGCGCGCACGCCATCAAGGCCGCGATCGACGAGGCGCTGGAAGCCAAAGAGGCCGGCGAAGAGCGCGTGATCCTGTTCAACCTGAGCGGGCACGGCCACTTCGACATGCTGTCCTACGACAAGTACTTCGCGGGCGAACTGGACGACTACGAGTATCCGGAGAAAGCGGTCCAGGAAGCCTACAAGCGGATGCCAATGGTGTAGCTGCGGGCGCACGCTGGTGCTGCTGTACCATCAAAACAGGGCGTGCCGAGCCATCACTGGCCCGGTACGCCCTGCGTGTTGCATGGCAGTCGTTCGCGCGGGTGGTTTACCGCTTGATCTTGTCCATCAAGCCATCGACCTTTTCGCGCAGGTTGGGGAACTCCGGCTCAAGCTGCTTGAGCGCGTCGCGCGTCGATTCGCGCCCGCGTTTGTAGCCGTCCTCCATCGCGTGCGTGATCGCCTTGCGCGTCTTGTCGCCTTGGTCCGGCGCGAACAAGATCGCCACAATCGCGCCGATGCCCATCCCCAGCGCCATGAACAGCAGCACGTTGGTTATCTGCTGGCGGCGGGCGACACGTTCGGCTTCGTCACTGTAATAAATGCGTGGTGCGGTCATACCTCGTTCCTTTCCTCGGAAACTGGCGGCGGCTTCCCTACGATGGCCGGTGGTGGAGGCCGCCGATCCTTGCTTGTCGCTGTGAGACTTGCCCTAGATTATAGCATTTTTTTGTCTGAGGTGGGAATGCCACCGGGCGGCCAAATTGCCACTTGACAAGCAGAACGGATGTTCGATATACTATAAATGCCCAAGACCTGTCCGGGCACACCGCCCCGAGTTTCCCTCATAACGTGTGCCCGGACACCCAAAAACTGGACGATCTCCCCGATCGCCCAGTTTTTCTTACGACACTGGCTCCAACGCGCGTTTACTCTTCGATTTCAGCGGCACCCATCTCCTCCTGCCGCAGTTCCGGCCCCTTGAGGGATTTACCGGCGAATGGGGCGAACAGGCACAAATCGAAAGCGCCTGCAACGACTGGGAAGACACCGATCACCGCGATAATGGCCCCGATAACCGTTGCATCCGTGAAGACGAGCGCCAGGCCAATGATCAGCAGGATGGCGCCAACAACGATACGAAGAATGCGACCGTTCCGGCTGGCAAGAAATTCGAACATAGTAGAATCCTCCTTATGAAAATAACGGTTGCTACCATGATACAACACCTTTGCAGTTTGTGCGTTATGCTAGTTTTACCCCTCCCCCTGGCCCCCTCCCCGCGCGCGGAGAGGGGGAAACAAACCGGGACCCAAAGTCCCTCTCCGTTCACGGGGAGGGATTTAGGGAGGGGTAAACCATCGACACACG